>CADCFG010000008.1 GCA_902800625.1 uncultured Eubacteriales bacterium
TTGGATAAGGTGAAAGCCAGCGCCTTGAGACGCTGGCCGGTATTCCTTGGGCTTTTAGCCCTTGTGCAAACCACCCGTTTTACGGGTGGTCATGGTTTGGCCCTGTCGCGGCCTTCGATCAGCGGCTGGCCTCGTCGTAGAGGGCCTCCAGCAGCTCAGCCGTCACGGAACCGATCTTGTTGTAGACCACCTCGCCCCGCCGGTTCAGCACCACCGTCTGGGGCAGCGTGCCCGTGCCGCCCGCGAGGGCCATCACCGCGTCGTCGCTGTCCAGGGCGAAGGGGAAGGAGAAGCCCTTGTCCGCCAGGAATTCCACCGGATCCTTCGTCACGAGGGACGAGTGCACGGCGATCATGGCGATGTCGCCCTCATGGGCCCTGTACAGCGCGTCGAAGTGGGGCAGCTCCTGGATACAGGGCGTGCAGTGGGTCGCCCAGAAGTTGATGAAGGTGACTTTGCCGCGCGCGTCCGCAAGGTGGAACTCGGTGCCGTCGAAGCAGGTCAGCGTGAAGTCCTCCAGCCGCTGGCCCACCTCGTGGCCCACCGGCGCGTCGCTTTGGAAGTCTTCCGCGGCGGGGGCATCGGTCTCGGCGGGGGTTTCGGTCTCGATCGGCGCTTCGGCCTCGACCGGCGCCCGGGGCGCGCCGCCCTTCCCGGCGGGATCCAGCGCGTTGAACCACACGAGCGCCAGTCCCAGCAGCGCCAGCGCCGCCGCCCAGAGGACGCGGCCCGTTCGCCTGCGCCGCGCCGGCGCGCCGGTACTGTCGCCCGCGCAGAGCATGTCCGGAGCCTTGAGGGTGACGCTGCCCGCCTTGACGGAGATCGCTCCCCGGCTGCAGGACGCCATGCACTTGCCGCAGTGGATGCACTCGTGGTCGCCCACCCGGCGCACGTCCATCCCGCAGGCGCGCACGCACGCGCCGCAGCGGTTACAGCGGCCGTCGTCCACCCTCACGCCCACGATGTTGAACCGGTTGAACAGGCCGTAGATCGCGCCCAGCGGGCACAGGAAGCGGCAGAAGGCCCGGTAGCAGAACACGCAGGCCAGGCCGATGGCCGTCATGATGACGAACTTGCGGGTGAACAGCGCGCCCAGCATGCCGAACATGCCCCCGTTGGCGGGGTTGGCCAGCAGGCCCACGGCGCCCTCCAGCGTGCCGGCGGGGCAGATGTACTTGCAGAAGCCGGGCAGGGGAATGCCCTCTTTCAGGGCATACCACAGCGGCACGGCTGCGACGAACACCGCCAGCAGCAGGTATTTCAGCCATGACAGCGCCCGGGTGAGCCGGCTCTTCCTCAGCTTCGGCGTGGGGATTTTGTCCAGCAACTCCTGCACCAGCCCGAAGGGGCACAGCCAGCCGCAGATGGTGCGGCCCAGGATCACGCCGTAGAGCAGCACGATGCCCAGCACGTACCAGCCCGCCCGGTGATCGGCAGAGGCCAGCGCGTTCTGGATGGCCCCCAGGGGGCACGCGCCCACCGCGGCGGGGCAGGAATAGCAGTTGAGGCCCGGGGCGCACAGGTATTTCCCGCTGCCCTTGTAGATCTCGCCGGTGATGAAGCCCTTGACACAGGCGTTGTGCAGCAGCGCCGAGTAGAGTTGGACCAGCCGGCGGGTGGTGGGCCGGTGGGCCTGCCGCCAGGATGCTTTCGGTTTATCCAAGGCCAACACACTCCGTACAGATCGTAATCGCTTTGTAGAGCACGTCGCGGGCGCTTCCGTTGAGGACGCCGGCGACGATCAGCGCAGCCGCCAGGGCGAGTATTGCGGCCTGGACGGCGCGCTGTTTTTTGGGCCGCGCAGGCTGGCCGGCTGCCCGGGCGAAGTATGCGCCCTTGACTGGCTTCTCGCCGCCTTCGTCCCGGATGCCCAGCGCCAGCCCCGCGATCAACAGCCCCAGGCCCGCGAAGAACAGCGGCGCCATGGCCGCGAGGCGACGGGCGACGATCTGCGGCGTGTAGATGCTCGCCAGGGGGTCCAGCGCCCTGCGGGCCATGCCCTCGCGGCAGATGGAAACCGCCGAGACCGCCAGCAGCGCCGCCAGCGCGACGCAGACGACGGCCTGGAGGATCAGGTATACTCTGCTCTTGTTCATATCGCTCCACTCCCGGCAGGGATTCGCTTGTTCGATCATGTCCGGCGCGCCGCCGGGTCGAAATCATTATATATTGCGCCGTCGAATGGTTATTCGGTCTACAGCAGCAGGTTGACGAAGCCCATGATGCAGCCCAGCAGCGCGCCGAGGTAGACGATGGCCCGCAGCTCGTGCTTCATGATTTCGAAGGCCGTCCGTTCGATTTCCGTGGCGTCCAGGCCGTTGATCTTGTCCACCACGATCTTTTCGATGTCGATCGCCTGCAGGAGCCTGCCCAGGTTGTCGCCCAGCAGGCTGGTGTACAGCTCCAGCACGCCGTTGGTGACCTGCTCCTCCCGGTCCTTGTATTTCTCGTACAGGTCGCACAGCCGCATCTGCATCAGCTCGCCCCGATAGCGGTTGACCAGGGCCGCCGCGGCGTCCGGCGCACGGTCGGCGATGAGCTCGTTCACCTTCTCCGCCAGCTTGTCGCGGATAGCCTCCTTGGTGTTGTTGCCGTCGATCAGCATGGAGAACAGCTTGTTCTGGGTGAGAAAGTCCATCCGGTTCCCGATGATGCTGTCGACGATCTCGTGCCCCAGCCTGGCTTCGACGATCTTCGCGCTCAGCGCCTCCGCCAGCTTCTTTCGCATGGATTCGCCGCTGGGGTTCACCCGGTCGCGGAAGGCGGGCTGGCGCAGGATTTCGTACACCGTGCGCTCGTCCTGTGAAAACGAGCGCAAAAACCCGGTGATCTTCCCATGCAGGGTGTCCAGGGTCTGCCGGGAGAGCAGCGTCTGGCGCAGGGTCTCCTCGTTCAGCAGCTGCTGGCTGACCACCTCGCCGATGGACTGGGCGATGCGCCCCTGCTGGCTGGGGATCAGGCCCGGCGTCATGGGGATGTGGAACCGGCCGATGTACATGGCCTTTCGGGGCCGGAACAGCATCCGAATGGCCAGGTCGTTGGTGATGTATCCGATAATGCCGCCCACCAGGGGGGCGAGGATGACCCGGGGTATAATCATGGCTTGAAAACTCCCATCTTGCTTGTTTGTTCGCATTTCGGGTTGGCCGCGGAAATGCCGGAATCGCATTTTACACCATTATACCCCCTCCGGGCAAGCGGCGCAATGCCGTTTGGGGAAAAGCGGCGCCTTTCAGCACGATTTGGGAAAACGACGGTTAAAAAACTATATACAAAGGCGTTAAAATGTGATAAAATGACATTATGGTGTAATCATATGTTCAATTCGAGGGAGGGTGTTCATGATGATGTCATTCAGTCGAAAGCTCGCGGCGGTTCTGGCGCTGCTGGTGCTCCTGGTTTCCATCCCCTGGGCCATGGCGGCCAATTCGTCCGACGGCACGCTGAAACTGCCTGCCGGTCTGAAGGAAATAGGCTATGAGGCATTTATGAACGACACGTCCATCACCGATGTGGTGGTTCCAAGGGGCGTGACATATATCGGCAGCAGTGCGTTTTGGAAGTGCACCAGACTCAAAAGCGTCGATATACCGGGGACGGTCGAGCTGATTGACAACTGGGCCTTTTACGGATGCGAGGCGCTGACCCAGGTGACCCTCCGCGAAGGCATCCGGGAGATTGAATGGGAAGCATTCGAAGGATGCAAAGCCCTCACGGAGATCACGCTGCCCTCGTCATTGGAGTATATTTCCAATTACGCGTTCAATGGTTGCGACAATCTCAAGACGGTGCATGTTCAGGAGGGGACCTATGCCTACACCTGGGCCGTGGAAAACGGGTATATCCCCCTGGATGGGCCGCTGACCGTCATGCCGCTGCTCTACGACGGCGACGTCAGCGGCCAGGGCGACGCCATCCTTTGGGATCACCTCTGCGGCGGTCATCGCCCGGGGGGCTCCAGGGAAATTGGCCTCGCCTACCGAGCCGATGAGGCGACCGCGGTCAGCATGGATTTTGACTGGGGAAGCGAAATATACGGTGATTGTGACTACGATAACGACAGCAACACACTGAAGTTGAACCAGACGAGGGGCAATATCTACCTTGAACTGGAATACAACCACACCGGCCAGGCCCGCGAGGGGCATATCGTGTTTTCGTCGGAAAACCACACAGTCACGGTGACGATCCGGCAGCTGCCGTACCTGATGCCCGAATTGACGGCGCCGTCGGAGCTGGCCGGGAAGGTGAGCTTCTACAGCTATGATTCTATTAAGGCCGTATTTGATCACGACGATTTGGTCTTCACCTGGTCCACCGTGCCCGGCGCGACGGCCTATGACATCGGCGTGAATACGATCAATCGCCCCCAGGACGGCTCGGATGGCTGGGTGCCCTCCGTCAGCTATTCCTCCGGCGAAATCAAGGGCGGCAGCTTCTCTTTCAAGGTCGACAAGGACTGGCTGGATCCGAACTGGAGATACAATGATACGGTATGGGTCGCCGTGCATGACGCCTACGGCCATGTATACGACAGCTATTGGCATTTCGAAATCTACGACGAAAGTGCTCCGGAATGGCAATACGAGGTCATCACCAATGCTCAAGGCGCCGCCACGAATGGCATCCGCATCACCCGCTGGAATCACTTCATGAAAGAAGAAGCCGCCGTTCCCGGTGCCATCGACGGGCATCCCGTGAAGGAAATAGATGGCGGTGCTTTCGAAAACTGCAATAATCTGACGAAGGTTGTCCTCCCGAACACCGTGGAATCGATCGATGAATATGCGTTTGAGGATTGTCTAGCCCTTGCCCTCGTTGTGATTCCGGGAAGCGTGAACAGCATCCATGAAGACGCGTTCTACGGGTGCCCTGTTTACTTCATCGACGCGCCGGAGAACAGTTATGCCTACAACTGGGCGCTGGAGCGGGGCCTGCTGCCGGAGGAGACGGACTGCGTCCTGGAGTCCGAGCATCCCTACGCTAATAATTCCACAAAGACATGGACCTATACCCATCCCGGAGAGGCCGATGCGCTCAAGGTCACCTTCGCAAAGAGGACGAGTTTTGAGAAGAACTACGACGAATTACACATCACGGATGCCAGCGGTGAAACGAAGCAGTATACCGGCCGGGAGCTGTCCGGCGTGACGCTCACGCTGCCCGGGAACCACTTTGAACTGCAGCTCACTTCCGACGAATCGGTCCAGGATTATGGCTTCAGGATCGTCCGCGTGGAGGCTGTGAACAATTAGCCGGGCGATGAACGCGCCTGGAGGGGAAGAGCGGATCATGGCGCGTTTCCCAAAGCCCTGAAGCGCGTCTTCGACGTTCTTGACGGCATTTCTGGGTTGACTGTCCCCGACCTGCAAACCAGCCAGCAATGGCTGGTTTTTTCTCGGCTGTCCCGCCTGGGTTTGCGGTCCGGCCCGGTTGAAACGCAATCCGGTCTGTGGTAAAATACGAGGCGAAAGACCGGACGGAGGGGGCGGCGGCATGGGCACACTCTGGACGCGGCGCGGCCTGCGCCAGGCGGCGGCACTGGTTGCGGTTGCGGCTGCGTGCGCCCTGCCGGCCCGGGCCGAGGCCGCCGAAACGCTGTCGCATTTCATTCAGCGGCACTATCTGGAGTCGCTGGGGGTGCTCCCGGCGCTGGTGCTGCTGGCGCTGCTTTGGATCATCGTTGGCGTCGACCGGTACATTCGCCCCGATTTGAAGCGCACCATGCGGATCATCATCGCCGTGCTGCTCAGCCTGGTGGTTCAGAACTACCTGGAATACCGGCTGGCGGCGGGTGAGCCCCGGTGGCTGGCGCGCACGCTGCTGGCCATCTACGGATACGCGGCGCGGCCGGTGATCCTGGCGCTGTTCTTGAAGGTGATCGCGCCGCAGAAGCGGCTTAAGTGGGCCTGGGCGCTGGTGACTGTGAACGCCGCCGTGAACGCCACGGCGCTGTTTTCCCACATCTGCTTCTGGATCGACGGGAAGAACCACTATCAGGGCGGCCCCCTGAGCGGCATGTGCCTCTGGGTCAGCCTGATCCTGATGGCCTGCTGGTTCTGGATGATGGCCCGGATGTTCCAGCCCCAGAAGCGCAAGGAGACCTGGGTGCCGGTTCTGGCGCTGGGGCTGATCCTGGCGGCGCTGGTGCTGGATAACAACGTAGGCGCCCTTGGCCAGCCCATATCCTACCTGACCATCGCGGCGGTCATAGGCTGCCTGGCCTGCTATATCTGGCTGCACCTGCAATTCGTGCGGGAGCACGAGCAGGCGCTGATGGCCGGGCAGCGGGTGCAGCTGATGCTGAGCCAGATCAAGCCCCACTTCCTGCACAACTCTCTGGCGGTGATCGCGGAGCTCTGCGACAGCGACCCGCAGCTGGCCAAGGCCGCCACGGTGAAGTTCTCCAAGTACCTGCGGGGCAACATGAACTCCATCGACGCGGCGCGAGCCATCCCCTTCGAGAAGGAGCTGAGCCACACGCGGCTGTACCTGGAGATCGAGCAGCTGCGCTTTGAGGACGCGCTGACCGTGTGCTACGAGATCGCCTGTACCGATTTCAGCATCCCCGCGCTGACGGTGGAGCCGCTGGTGGAGAATGCCGTGCGCCACGGCGTGCGGGAGAACCCCGACGGCAGGGGCACGGTGACGATCCGCACCCGCCAGCTGCCGGACGCCTATGAAGTGTCCGTGGTGGACGACGGCCCGGGCTTTGATCCCGACCACGTCCAGGATGACGACAGGCCCCACGTGGGCATCGAGAACGTGCGCCAGCGGCTCAGGCAGGTCTGCGGCGGCACGCTGGACATACGCTCCGCCCCGGGCGAGGGCACTACGGCCACGATTTGGCTGCCCAGGGACGACACAAGACAGTAAAAAAACGCAGATATACCAACGACGGGAGGCACGCTGATGCTGATATACGCCATCGACGACGAGCCGCGCCTGCTGCGGGCGCTGCACAGGGCCATCGAAAGGGCGGAGCCCCGGGCCGAGATCATGGACTTCCCCCTGGCCACCGAGGCGGTGCGCGCCATCGAGGCGGGTGGGCCGCTGCCGGACATCGTGTTTTCGGACATCCGGATGCCCCAGATGGACGGCCTGGCGCTGGCCAGGCGGCTGAAGGCCATCGCGCCCCGGGCGAAGGTGGTGTTCGTCACGGGCTATGAAGAGTATTCCCTGGACGCCTACCGTGTCCACGCCAGCGGCTACATCACCAAGCCCGTGGAGGTGGAGCGCGTCCGCGAGGAGATCGAAAACATCGCGCCCGCCCGACCGGAAATGCCGGAGGGGCTGTGGGTGCGCTGCTTCGGGCCCTTCGAGGTATTCTGGAACCGCGCGCCGCTGGCCTTTGCTCGCCGCCAGACCAAGGAGCTGATGGCCTTTTTGATCGACCGGGAGGGCGGCAGCTGCACGGCGGAGGAGATCGCGGCGGCGCTCTGGGAGGACGAGGACAACCTCGCGGCTGCGAAGGCGCGGCTGCGCACGCTGATCAACGATCTGAAGAACGCGCTGGCGAAGGTGGGCATGGAGGACGCGCTGGTGCGCCGCAGCGGCCAGCTGTCGGTGCTGCGGGATAGGATTCCCTGCGATTACTACGCCATGCTCGACGGCGACGCGCGGTGGTCCGGCGCGTTCTACGGCGAGTATATGTCCCAGTACAGCTGGGCGGAGGCCACGCGGGGCCGACTCAGCTTCCGGGACAATTGACGATAAAAATAGGGTATTTTTGTGAAAAAAGGAAGGAAACGGTGGTTTCCTTCTTTTTTGGGCTTTTACGGCCCTGAACAGCGGTTTTTTGAACGTTTTTGTTCGCCGGATCGGGTACAATAAATAAAATATGGATTAATATACCCTATTGCGGTTTTGAGTGGTGCGAACGACCCCACGCATACAGGAGGAAGAGATCATGAAGCAGACGATGAAGAGGACGCTGGCGCTGTTGATGGCGCTGCTGCTGGCCTTGCCTACGTTCGCGCTGTCGGAGGATTACGCCCCGGCGGTGGAGGACGCGGCGGAGGAGCTGGAAGTCATGCTGGATGATCTCGACGCCGGGGACGGAGAGACGCCGGACGGGGAGCCTGACGCGAGCGTGGACATCGGCGGGGACGACGCCGTGCCGGCGGGGTATGTCCGCGTGCGCCTGGCCGTGACGCCCGGGGACGCCGAGCTGGCCGTGCACGACCTTGCCACCGGCGAGGCCATCGAGCCGCAGGCGGACGGCAGCTGGCTGCTGGTTCCCGGCGTGTACGCCTACAGCGCCTATGCCGAAGGCTGCGCGCCGGTGGAGGACGAGCCCTTCGAGGTGCCGGAGGGCGGCGAGAGCTTCGAGCTGGAGATCGCGCTGGAACCGGCGGAAGAAGTCGCCGAAGAAATCGTGAAGGAAACCACTGAAGAGCCTGCGGAGGAAACCACAGGGGAAATCATCGAGGAGCCCGCGGAAGAAGTCACCGAGGGGCCCGCGGAAGAGCCTGTCGAGGAGCCCGCGGAAGAAGTCACCGAGGAGCCCGCGGAAGAAGTCACCGAGGGGCCCGCGGAAGAGCCTGTCGAGGAGCCCGCGGAGGAAGTCACCGAGGAGCCCGCGGAAGAGCCTGTCGAGGAGCCTGCGGAGGAATCCACGGAGGAGCCAGAAGAGGAGACAATCGAGGAGCCTGTGGAGGAACCCGCCGAGGAAACCACCGAAGAACCCGCGGAGGGGATCGCTGAGGAAGGCGTCGTCGTTGAGGAAGAGGTCCTGGCGGTCGAGGCCGCGGAGACCGTCGACGATGCGCAAACGGCTGTTCGCGTGACCATCGCGACCCGCCCGGAGGATGCCGTCGTGGAGGTCCGCCCCGCGGATTCGGACGGGATCGTCTCCCCCGAGGCGGACGGCAGCTGGCTGCTGGTGCCCGGCGAATACGTCTACAGCACCTATGCCGAGGGCTGCGAGGCCGTGGAGGACGTTCCCTTCACCGTCCCGGACGGCGGCGCGGACCTCGCGCTTGAGATCGAGCTTGCGCCGCTGGCCGTGGCCTTTGAGCAGACGCTGGTGGTGGACGGCGTGGCCGTGACCGTCGCCGCCGAGCCCGGCGCGTTCCCGGCGGACGCGGCGCTCTCCGTGGAGAAGGTGCCCGTAATCCGGCAGGCGGAGGCGGACGCCGCCGTGGACGAGGTGCGCGGGGACGAGAAGAACGTGGCGGCGTCCTATACCTTTGACATCAAGGTGCTGGATGCCCGGGGCGTCGAGCTGCAGCCCGCCGAGGGCTTCAATGTGTCGGTGTCCTTTGCCCTGGCCCGCGTGGCGGATGAGAACCTGGAGGCCAGCGTCTACCACATCACCGAGGACGACTCCGGCGAATTGACCGCCCAGGCGCTGGACGCGGTGGAGGACGCCGCGGAGCAGACCATCACCGCCGAGACCGACGGCTTTTCCCTGTATACCGTTGAATTTACCTACGATTCCCTGCAGTACGTGCTGCAGGGTGGCGAAAGCGTGCCCCTGAACACGGTGCTCCGCGCCGTGGGCCTGGCGGGCGAGGCGGAGAGCGCCTCCGTCAGCGATGAGGAGCTGTTCTCCGCGGCCTTTGAAGCGGGGGAGTGGACGCTGGTCTCCCACCGGCCCTTCACCACCGAGGAGTGGCTGAAGGTGGTCATCGGCGGCGTGGAGTACGAGATCACCGTGACGGACGACATTGAGACCGTCAGCGCCCCCTACTATGAAAACGGCGTGGCGAAGACGGCGCAGGCCGTGCAGGTGACGGGGACGCTCACCGAGCTTAACGCGGGGTGGTACGTCCTGAAAGACGACAACGTGACCTTTGAAGAACGCCCCACCATCCGCGGCGATGTGCACCTGATCCTGAACAGCGGCTATACCCTGACGGCGCAGAAGGGCGTGCGCCTGGCCAAGGGGAACAGCCTGACCGTCTATTCAAACGTTGCCGAAAACGGCACCGGCAAGCTGCAGGCGACGGTGAACGATACCGGCTATGCCGGCATCGGCGGCGACATCCAGGAGAGCGGCGGCGACTTCACGCTGTACGGCGGCGTGGTCACCACCACCGGGGCCACCGACGCGGCGGGCCTGGGCGGCGGCGACGGCGGCTGCGGCGGCGTGGTGCGCGTCTACGGCGGCACGCTGACTGCCACCGGCGGCCGGCAGGGCGCGGGTATCGGCGGCGGCCTCAGCGGCAGCCAGGGCGGCGCCATCACCATCTGGGGCGGCACCGTGACGGCCACCGGCGGCGCCTGCGCGGCGGGCATCGGCGGCGGCGAGAACTTCTCCGACGAGCGTGGCAACGAGGAATTCGGCGGCAACGGCGGCGCTGTGAGCATCTGGGGCGGCACCGTGACGGCCACCGGCGGCATCTATGCCGCGGGCATCGGCGGCGGCCAGTTCGGCGACGGCGGCACGCTGCGCGTGGGCGGCCAGTGCACGATCATCGCCACCGCCGGCGCCAAGTCGAAGCGGGACACCAACGGCATCCAGGCCATCGGCCGGGGCGAGCTGTCCACCGTCGAGGACCGCTATGGCGGGCCGCAGAGCGAGGGCAAAGTGGTGTTTTCGGACACCGCCACAGTGTATGCCGGCCAGACGGCGGCCGCAGAAACGGAAATGCCCTCCTACAGGCAGCTGGAGGGCTGCCACATGCCCTATGCCCGGATCGTATGCAGCGGCTCCACGTCCCATCCCATCTCGGCCACCATCAACTATGTGAACGAGAAGTACAAGCCCTCCATCGACGTGCAGGATATGTCCGGCAAGTCCATCTCCCAGGCCAATGTGGGCGATAAGTTCAAGGTGGTCGTCACCCTGGACGGCTGCCAGGTGGAGAGCCTGACGGCCACCTATACACTCGAGGGCGAGCAGAAGACGCTGGAGCCCGAAGGCGAACCCGAGAAGACGCAGACCCAGGAGATCTATACCTTCAAAATGCCCCCCTTCGTGGACGACAGCGTGGCGGTGGACGCGAAGGTGATGGGCAAGCAGTACAACATTACCGTGGGTACGATCACCACAGAGGGCGTTGAGAGCACCACCGGCGGCAACGTGACCATCCTGGTGAACGACAGCGAGTATGTGCAGTCGCACAAGGCCATGGAGGAGGATCGCGTCTGGATCTCCGTCTCTCCCTATATCGGCGGGGACTACTTCGTCCAGAGCCTGACGGTCACCGGCGTCACCAGCGGCAGGAGGATCGCCTATCTGGAGAACGACTACTTTGAAAACATGACGAAGGGCAACGACGAGGACCTGTGGTCGTTCTGGATGCCGGGCGAGGACGTGGTCGTCACCGCGAACTTCAAAAAGGGCGTGGGCTATATCGCCCTGAACGGAAAAAAGAAGGTGCAGCGCTACTTCACAGAAATCACGGCGAGCTCCAGCGACCTGAACCTGAACGGCCTCGGCGTAGGCGGGGGCTGGTACGTGGTGCGGGGCAAAGTGACAATCAACAATCGCGTGAACGTCACCGCCGACGTGAACCTGATCCTGGCCGACGACGCCGAGCTGAATGCCAAAGACGGCATCTTCGTGGCCAAGCGCACGGGCGGCCGACTGACCGTCTGGGCCCAGTACCGCGGCTGGGGCAAAATCATTGCCGACGCCACGGACACCCACTGGGCCGGCATCGGCGGCAACGAGCGGGACAACGGCGGCAGGATGACCTTCAACGGCGGCATCATCGAGGCCTACGGTGGCACGGACGCCTCGGGCATCGGCACCGGCGACAACGGCGAGTGCGACGAGATCTATATCAACGTGCCCAAAGGCAAGCCTGACGACTTCACCTACGTCACCGCCTATGGCGGTAAATACGGCGCGGGCATCGGCGGCGGCCAGGACCGCAACAACAAGTATACCGAGATCAACGGCGGCACCGTGAAGGCCTACGGCGGCAGGAGCGGCGCCGGCATCGGCGGCGGCGAGGGCGGCGGCAACGAGAAGATCGTCATCAACGGCGGCGATGTCTATGCCAAGGGCGGCGCGTTCGGCGCGGGCCTGGGCGGCGGCGAGCATGAGTATGGCGGCGCCTTCGGCGGCACCGTGGAGATCCACGGCGGCAAGGTGGAAGCCATCGGCGGCGAGCACGCGGCGGGCATCGGCGCGGGCGAGGACGGATCTGGCCTTACCTTCACCATGACCGGCGGCGATGTGACGGCCACGGCCGGCGAAGGCGCGGCGGGCGTCGGCGGCGCCAAGGGCGAGCCGGGCGGCACCGTTTCCATCACCGGAGGCAAAATCGTCGTCAACGCCGACTGCAATTCGGCCATCGGCGGCGGCGCGGGCAACGGCGACAATGGCTCCCTGTCCCTGGGCCCCAACATGACCGCCTGGACGAGCACCAGCTACAGCAGCGACTGGGTCCGGTCCCCGGGCGGAAGCAGGGTGTACAACGTCCAGCACAAAAAGTATGCCTGGATCTATCCGTGCGATCACGACGGGGAGACCTATCAGACCGTGGACGATGAGACGCACTACATGGAAGCCTGCCAGTGGTGCATCATGGGCGGCAAGTACGAGCCGCATGTATGGGGCGGCAGGAACAACGCCGTCTGCTCCCTGTGCGGCCTGGATCTCTATCGGAAGATCCATGTCCCCAACACCGACAGGATCATCGTGGAGCTGTTCCTGGGCGACAAGCAGATCCCGGTGGACGTCTACGAGAAGAATATCGTCGGCGGCGCGCTGAAGGACAGCGAGATCACCGTGAAGGTCACCCCCCGGGAGGACTATCGGCTCACGGGCGAGAACGCCTTTATCAAATACAACACCACCGAAACGATCAACGTCATCCGGCAGCCGGACGAGGGGGACACCCAGGTCTATACCTTCACCATGCCCGCATTTGCCGTGGTTCTGAACTTCGGCGCGGATTTCGCCCACTACGTGGCCCAGGTCAATACCTGTCTGGTGGACGACAAGGGCGCGGTGATCGACGGGAACCCCGTGAACCGGATACGGATCACCGGCACCAACTGGGGCAACTATAACTTCGGCACCTATACCTATACCAGCAAGGGCGCCGAGACGCTCACCATGATCGTCTATCCCAAAAGCGGCTATGTGGTGAGCAAGGTGGAGGGCTTCCGCCGCAACGCCGACGGCACGAACGGGGACAGCTATCCCGTCGAGAAAACCTCGCTGAACCACTACAAGTGCGAGCTGAACAACGGCGACGTGAATATCGTCGTCACGTTCAAGGAGGCCAAGCGCGCCTACATCTACCATGTGCTGCAGCAGATCGACGAGGATGGCGGGCTGCACTGGCCGGACTGGGTGGAAGAGGAGCAAATGCTGAGCAAGCAGGCCGTGGGCGTCTATCAGGTGCCCCGCCATCCCGCCAATGAAGCGGTGCCGGACGACATGGTCACCTGGGATTACAACATCGCGGGCTACAGCGTGGGCGAATACAACAGCAGCGGTCCCGCCGAAGCGATCACTCCCGGCCCGATCGTAAGCGATGAGACGATCTATGCCGGGGACATCCCCATCGAGGCGGACGGCGAGGACCTGTATATCTACTTCACGCTGGACAAGCAGCCCCTGAAGCTGTACAGGAAGCCTTACGAAGAATACTGGCCGGAAGATCTGAATGATCCCGAGAACTATGATGAGCTGCAGCTTTACGTGGGCATGCCGGTCAAGGCATATCTGGAAAAGAACAACAAGCAGGCCAGCAACAATGGCGACACCAAGGACTACGTCTGGGCGCTGGCCAAGGAGGTCGGCAAGAACACCGTCATACTGTCAAACAGCGTGACCATGCCCTCCGGCGGCCTGTCCCTGTTCCCGTACAAGTCCGCGTCCAAGGTCGTCGTACGGCTGGATCTGGGCGCGTATGACGCTCAGGTGAATGGTTACCCGGGGAACGAGTATTGGGATGAATATGACGGCGATTATCCCAGCTATCACAGCGAGGAGGACAAGCCGTGGAAGGCGGCCACGATGGCACGCCTGACGGACGCCCAGGGCGAGGAGATATCCGGCCGCGCCTTCGTCGTCAAGCTGGGCGAGACCATTCCCGAGCAGATCCTGGAGGCCATGTACGGCGCGCACCGGCCCGGCTACAAGCTGGAGGGCTGGTACACCAGAAAAGAGAACGTAAAGTGGGAGCGCGAATGGGGCGCGACAGAGGAGTACTTCAATTCTTCCCTGCAGCACAATATCAACGGCGACAAGTACTATGTCATCACGCTGAAGGCGAATTGGACCGTGCGCGACGCGACGGTGGAGTTCAACCCGGGCGCGGGCAGCTTGAAGGATGGCGCGGTATCGTCCTATGTCATCAAGGAAGGCGAATACTTTACCTCCATGCCGAAGGCGATCCCGCCCTACGGTTCCCAGTTCCGCAGATGGACAGACAAAAACGGGGATAGTGTCACCACAAACACCTATTACAGAAGCAACTTCAACAACGTTACTGAACTGGTGGACACCGCCGACCCGGACGCCACGAATACCATCCTGATCACGGCGAATTATGTGCCGTGGGGAACAGTGACCAGCAGTATCAGGTTCACGGACTCGGAAGATACGACGGCGGAGGACTACGCCTCGATCAACATAGCGATTCCGGCGGACCGGGAAAATGCCGTGTACAGGGCGGTCGCGAAGCTTCAGTCGGGCAAGTGGACCACCACGATGTATGACCAGCAGGGGAACGTTGTGGGGACTCCGTTCGATCTGCCCGACAGGGGGCGACAGAACTTCCTGGGCTGGAGCTCCACACCGGACGGCGCGCCCCAGACCTCTGTCGAAATATCCTCCAGGCGCGACATTGAGAGAGACAGGCCCTATGCGCCTGACACCAAGCCCAGCTTACTTTACGCCCGCTGGTCGGAGCCGAAGTATGCCCTGACGCTGAACCTGAATGGCGGCACGCTGCCCCAGGGCATATCCGTGCAGAGGGAGTACGCCGAGGGCGAGGAGCTGCCGAAGAACAGCGCGGGCGAGACCCTCTCCTGGGCGGACATCGCGCCGGCGCGGGAGGACTATGACTTCCTGGGCTGGGAGCCGGACGTGACGCAGTACAGCGCCATGCCCGCCGAGGACCTGGCCGCCACGGCGCAGTGGGCGCAGCACGAATACAGCATGTCCTTCGTGTATGGCGACAAAAAGCAACCCTATGTCATCAAGGCCGTCAGGGACACTGACATCTCCGCCCGGCTGCCCGGGGACCCGGTCTGGGAGGACGACCCGGATTCGATGCGGCCGGACGAGCTGGGCAGGCAGCACCTGTTCGGCGGCTGGTATCCCGCCGCCCCGGAGACCGTCATGCCGGACGAGGATCGGGTGTATATCGCCAAGTGGATCGAAGAGCCCCAGAAGCCGGACGCGCCGGAGGTGGACGGGAAGACCTGCACCACGCTGACCGTGAAGGCGGAGGTGGGCCAGGCATACCGCCTGGCGGGCGTGAACGACTGGACAAAGCCCACCGGCGACACGCTGACGTTCAAGGGGCTGACGCCCGGCCGGACGTACAGCGTCGAGACCTATATCCCCGCCGTGGAGGGCAAGAACCTGGATTCCCAGGTGTCCGACGCGACGGTGGCGACCCTGCCCAACGCCGTGGCCGTGCGGCTGGACGTGGGCGGCTACAACTATGCCGCCCAAAAGAGCACGACGCTGCGCGGCGACTACTGGGACGCCGACTGGCCGACCTATTCGACAGCGGACGGCGACGTGTACTTTGAGGAGAATGACGCCAGCCTCAAGCGCTCCTTCATGGTGGACGAGGGCGCTTCCATCGACGCGGCGTCGCTGAACGTGTGGCGCGAGGGCCATGAGCTGGACGGCTGGTTCGCCAAAGGCGGCGAGGGTCAGCAGTGGACGGAGCTGTCCGCCGCCAGCGCGGAATACTTCGACGATGCCACCAGAACCGCCACCAGCGCCGAGGGCTTAGAATATACCTATCACATCATCACGCTCAAGGCGCGATGGTCGCTTCGCGATGCCATAGTGGTATATGAAATGAACGGCGGCGTGAAGCCGGAAGGCGTGCCGGAGACCCTGGCCGCGAACGGGCAGATCACGCTGACTGAGCCCACTTGCGATAAGGACGGCAAGCTTTGGGACTTTGTGGACTGGACGGACGAAAACGGCCAGCACTATAAGGCCGGGGACGCGCTGACCTATGACAGCATCTCGCTCGTTTCGCCCGTCGACCGGGGTGGCAACGTCCGGGACGACGAGGGCAAGCTGGAGCCGAACGTCATCCGACTGACGGCGGTCTTTGCGCTGCGGCCCGCCGTGACGGTCACGGTGCACTTTGAGACCGACGGCGGCAATGCGATTCCCGTGGAGGGCGACGAGGATGGCCCCGCTGACTTTACCGTCACCATTCCCGCGGGCGAGCCGACGGCGGACTTCTATATCTCCGAAGAGGTCGACGGCTTCACGCTGAAGAGTGGCGAGGACAGCGCAAAATATTACCCGATCTCAAAGCGGGGCCACAGCTTCCGCGACTGGTACCTGGACGAGGGCTTCAAGGACATCTTTGCCAACCCCATGACCATCGGCCGCGAGAGCGCGGGCGAGACCATCAATATCTATGCCAAATGGGCCATAGTGGCGTTTACCATCCGCTTTGACACGCAGGGCGGCAATGCGATCGAGTCCATCACCCAGGACTACGGCACCCAGGTCACTCAGCCCGCCGACCCGGTGAAGGCGCACCACACCTTCAAGGGCTGGGCGGTGGAAGTGGATGATGAGCTTAAGCCGCTGGATGAGTTCCCGGCGACCATGCCCGACTATGACCTGTCGCTGGTCGCGCTCTGGGAAGTGAACCAGTACAGCGTCACGCTGAAATACAACGACGGCGCCACAAAAGATCTGTTCGTTCGGAGTGACTACGATGTGCCGATCGGCGAATATCCCGCCATGCCGGATCGAACCGCCTATGCCTTCCAGGGCTGGAAGCTGGAGGACGGGGAGGCGTATGTCAGCCTGCCCGATAAGATCCCCGGTGAGGACCAGGTCTACGAGGCCTATTGGAAGGCCAATACGCCCGCTGCGCCCGTGGTGGCGGCAACCCGCGACAGCCTGACCGTGACGGCGCAGGCTGGCCAGGAGTACAGCCTGGACGGCGCGACCTGGCAGACAGCAGAGACCGGCAGCCAGACCCTGACCTTTGACGGCCTGACCCCGGGCAAGGGATACACCGTGTATACCCGCGTGGCGGGGAACGGCCAGTTTGACCTGCCCTCCGACACTGCCACGACGACCGCGACCACGCTCAATGCCGTGGCCGTGCGGCTGGACATGGGCGCCTATGACTTCATCGCCGATGTTATCCCTGATATGCAGGGCGAATACTGGGGCGGGGAATGGCCGGACAACTCCGGGGACCTGATGGGTTGGGCCTACTTCCCGGATGAAGACCTGACCGTGAAGCGCTCCTTCCTGGTGGACGAGGGCACGGCCCTGCCGACGGCCATCCTCGACAAGATGGCCGGCACCTGGCGCGAGGGCTATGTGCTGGACGGCTGGTATACCCAGGGCAATGTGGAGTGGACGAACGACACCACGGCCAGTTCGACACTCTTCGACAGCGGCAAGACCGACACCGCCACCAGCGACGAGGGCAAAGAATTTACCTATAATATTATCACGCTGAAGGCGCAGTGGAAGCTGCGCCCGGCCAGCGTGGACTATGACATGAACGACGGCGTGAAGCCGGACGGCATGCCGGAGACCCTGAATCCGGGAGACAAGATCACCTTCGCCGAGCCCACCTGCAATAAGGACGGCAAGGTCTGGGAGTTCATCAACTGGACGGACGCCAATGGCAACGCATATGCCGCAAATGAAGAGCTGACCTACAACGACCTGTCTGCCATCGCCATGGAGGACGTGGTCATGGAACCCGCAGAGGGCGAATTGGAGAACAACGTCCTGCGCCTGACGGCCCACTTCAAGCTGACGGATGCCACCAACGGCGTGCTGCACTTCAACAGCAAGGGTGGCAGCGCCGTGGACGACGTGGTGGTGCCCATTGATGAGGGACAAACGAAGACGCAAGTGACCGTGTCCATAAACAACGGGAATACCGAAGTAAAGTATGCGGATCAGGCCGTTGACTTTGGCAATCCCACCCGCGAGCACTATACCTTCAAGGGCTGGAGCGACACTTCCAACAGCGATGAGGTGTTGACAAATCCCTTCGACATCACGAAGGATGGCAAGACCCTCTATGCCGTGTGGGAAGTCAACAAGCACAGAATCACCTTCAGCAACCTCGCCCCCGAAACGGACGGCGGCGCCATGCGGACGAAGACGGCAGAAGGCGTGCCCTATGGCACGTTGCTCACCGACGCTTATCTCAAGGCCAAGGGTCTGACGCAGGCCGACATCACCTGGGCGCACCACACCTTCAAGGGCTGGAGCGGCCTGGTGTCCGCCATGCCCGACGCGGCCCTGACCGTGACCGCCCAGTGGGAGACGAACAAGTACACCGTCACCCTGAACTACAACGACGGCGGCGCCACGCCGAACCGGGTCATCACCGATGCCTATGAAGCGCTCATCGACCCCATCGCCAATCCTACCCGCCCGAACTGCAACTTCCTGGGCTGGCAGCTGGACGGCGCGGGGGAATATGTCGCCCTGCCCGCGGCCATCCCCGGCGGGGATCAGACCTATGTCGCCGGCTGGCAGGCCAGGAAGCCGGCCGCGCCGGAGGAAGAGTCCAAGACCCGCTTCACCCTGACCGTGAAGGCGGTCCCCGGACAGAAGTATCGTCTGAACGGCGGGGAGTGGGTCGAGGCGACGGGCGACACGCTGACCTTCGACAACCTGACCCCCGGCGAAACCTGTCAGGTAACCACCCTTGTGCCCGCAAATGCGGCGCAGGGCTATTCGGCGTCGGAGGAATCCGAGGCGACGAGCGTGACGCTGCCCAGGGGGGTGGCCGTGCGCCTGGACGCGCAGGATGTGGGAGTAAAGCGCACGGAATACCTCGACGAGGGCGAGTGGCCCAACGGCGACACCATGAACGCCATGATGGGCGCCACCCGCGCGGGCTATCGGTTGAACGGCTGGTACACCCAGAACGGCACGAAGTGGACCATCAACCAGACCGCCGAGGAGGCGCTGTTTGACAAGGCGGACGGCGAATACGTGCAGGAGCACGTGGCTGAAGGCAACTACGACGCCTATGTCATCACCCTCAAGCCCCGGTGGACGCTGCTGAACGCGAATGTCTCCTATGAGCTGGCGGGCGGCGCCTGGCCGGACGGCTCCACCACGGAGCGCAGCCGCACGGGCATCCGCGAGGGCGAGACCATCACCGTCACCGGCGATGTGCCCGCCTGGCCCGGCCACACCTTCCTGCATTGGAAGGATGAAAACGACGGAACCCATGCGCCGGGCACGTCCTTTGTGTACGAGAACCTGACCTGCGCCAAATCCGCGGCGAGCGGCAGCAACACCATCGTGTTCACGGCGGTGTATGAGGAGAAGAAAGCGGCCGAAGGCACGCTGACCTTCGATGCCCTGGGCGGCAGTGCCGTCGAGGCAGTAAAGGTGCCCATCGCCAAGGGCGTGGAGTCCGCGTCGGTCACCGTGACCAGCGGCGACGAGAAGACCACCGTCACCATCGACGGGACCCCGTCGGAGTTTGACAACCCCACCCGCGCGGGCCACGACTTCAAGGGCTGGAGCCTGACCGCCGGCGGCGAACCGGGCGCGCAGGCGCTGACCTTCGATCGGGAGAGCCTCGAACAGACGGTCTATGCCGCGTGGTCGGTGCACAAGCACACCATCACCGTCAAGAACCTGGGCGCTTCGGCGGGCGAGCGGGTCATTGAGGTGGCCTACGGCACGCCGCTGTCCAACAGCCTGGTCATCAACCAGCTGAGCGAGGCGGATCTGACCCGGGAATACCATACCTTCCGGGGCATCGACAAGACCCTGAGCGGCAATATGCCGGACGAGGATCTGACCGTGAACGCGGTCTGGAGCCCCAGAGAGTACACCTTGACCTTCGACACCAAGGGCGGCAGCGCCATCGCGCCCATCACCGCTTCGTATGGCAACCCCGTCACCTGGCCGGCAGACCCGACCCGGGAGGGATATGAGTTCAAGGGCTGGAAGCTGAACGACCAATGGGTCACGGACGATATGCGCCCCGCAACCATGCCCGGCGAGAACCGAACCTATGAGGCCCAATGGCAGATCGGCACGTTCACCCTTACCTTCGACACCCTGGGCGGCACGGCCATCGAGGCGATCACCGCGCAGTTCGGCGCGGCCATCCAAGCGCCCGCCGACCCGACCCGGCCGCACTATGACTTTGCCGGCTGGCAGCCCGAGCTGCCCGCGACCATGCCCGGACGCGACCTGACGGTGTACGCCCAGTGGAAGCTGCATAACTATACCGTCACCTTCATGGATGGCGGCGAGGAATACGCGAAGGTCGTCGGCGTATACGGCAGCCCCGTCACCGCGCCCGATGATCCCAGCCGCGAGGGCGAGGCCTTCCGGGGCTGGAGCGACGAGCCGGACAGCCGGACTTTGGCGACCCTGCCCGAGACCATGCCGGACGAGGATCCGACTTATTATGCCGTCTGGAAGGATCACCTGCCCGCGCCCGAGATCGAGAGCGTGGATCAGGGAAAGACCAGCCTGACGGTGCACATGAAGCAGTCCCCGGCCGAGGGCGACGCCTATGAATACAGCCTGGACGGCAAGACCTGGCAGGACGGGCCCGTCTTTGACGGACTGACCGAGGACACGGGCTACACCGTGTACGCCCGGATCAGGGAGACGGAGGAGCACTTTGCCTCCGAGGCCGCCGAGCAGGCGACCAACACCGACAAGACGCTGCTCACCGGCGCGTCCGTCGCGGGCAAGGCCGTGGTGGGCGAGACCCTGAAGGCGTCCGCCGAGCCGGAGGGCGCAAAGGATGTGTCCTGGCAGTGGACGCGGGACGGCAAGCCCATTGCAGGCGCGACGAAGCCGACCTATACCCTGACCGCCGCGGACGTGGGCACGGTGATCGGCGCTGCCGCCACCCAGAAGGTGACTTTCGGCGACGACGTGACCCGCTCGGCGCAGACCGGCCCGGTCCGCAAGCGCCCCGGGGAGGCGGCGGAAGCGCCCGTGCTCAAGAGCCGCGCATCCGACAGCCTGACCATCGAAACCAAAGACGGCGAGGAGTACTCCATCGACGGCGGCAAGACCTGGCAGAAGGGCGATACCTTCACCGGCCTCGACCCTGTGACGGAATACAGCATCGTCGCGCGCAAGGCGGAGACGGCCACCACCTATGCCGGCCCGGTCTCCGAGCCCCTGGCGGCGACCACCGACAAGGCGCCGGGCGGCGCGGCAAAGACGCCCGTGCTCAAGAGCCGCACACCTGACAGCCTGACCATCGAGACCAAGAACGGCGAGGAATACTCCATCGACGGCGGCAAGACCTGGCAGAAGGGCGACACCTTCACCGGCCTTGACCCCGCCACGGAATACAGTGTCGTCGCGCGCCAGGCGGAGACGGCCACGGCCTATGCCGGCCCGATTTCCAAGCCCCTTTCAGCGACCACCGACAAGCTGCCCCAGGGCCCCGTGGAGGGCCTGACCTCCACGCCCGCCAGCAGCGCCGCCAGCAAAAACGGCGCGATCCAGGGCGTGGCCCCGGGCATGGAATACTCCGACGACGACGGCACGACCTGGAAGCCGGTGACGGGCGAGACCATCGAAAATCTGGCCCCGGGCACTTATCAGGTGCGGTATGCCGAGGACGCGACCCACTACGTCGGCCCCGCGACGGACATCGCCGTGGCGGCCACCGCCGTGGACACCAGCGCCATGCTGATCGCCACGATGAAGTCTACCGGCAAGCGTTCGCTGCGGGCCACCTGGACGAAGGTGGACGGCGTGGACGGCTACGACGTGTTCTTCGTGAACTGCGGCTCGGGCAAGTACCGGCTGATGGGAAGCGTGGCCGCGGACGCGGAGCGCGCCTTCGATTTCAACAAGCTGGACGCCCGGCGCGGCTACAAGGTGCAGGTGAAGGCCTGGGTGGTGAACGGCAGCGGGAAGAAGTACGTGGCGAAGAGCCCCGTGGCCCACTGCTACACCTCCGGCGGCGGCTGGAAGATCGTGAACCCGAAGAGCCTGACGCTGAAGAAGTCGGCGTTTACGATCAAGATCGGCAAGACGGCCCAGATCCGCGCCACGATAAAGGGCACGCGCAGGGGCAACATCCTGAACCACGACCACAAGCTACGCTACTACTCCAGCGACAAGAAGGTGGCGAAGGTCACCTCCACGGGCAGGATCAAGGCCGTGGGGGTGGGCAGCTGCGTGATCTACGTGCTGACCAGCAACGGCATCTGGAAGGCCGCGACCGTGACCGTGGACGACCGGCCCACGAAGATCGCCTTCAAGGGCGGCAGGAAGACGCTGGCCGTCGGCAAGGCGCTGGCGCTGGGCAAGCGGGTGAAGCTGACCCCGGCGAAGGCGGTGACGACGCTGACCTGGACCAGCTCCAACCCCGCCGTGGCCACCGTGGACGAAAACGGCAAAGTGACGGCCGTGTCCAAGGGCAAGGTCACCATCACCGTCACCACCCACAACGGGAAAAAGGCGAAGATCAAGCTGACCGTCAAGGCCAAATAAAACCATAGGGAAGCAGAAATACTGCCCCTTGCCCCCTGACGGGGAGCAAAGGGAGCTTCAGGCGACAGGGAGAAATCCCTTCACGTATCGGAGGCAGGATTATGAATAATATGATGAAAATGGCGAAGCGGGTATTGGCACTGGCGCTGGTGCTGACACTGATGCTGGGCTCCGTGGGCGGATATGCCCCCGGCTGGTTCAGAGCGCTGGCCACGGAAGC
The DNA here is from genome assembly GCA_902800625.1 of uncultured Eubacteriales bacterium. Lineage (GTDB taxonomy): Bacteria > Bacillota > Clostridia > Christensenellales > Aristaeellaceae > UBA2862. The sequence goes on from CADCFG010000008.1 coordinate 22,824, forward strand.
TGCGGAAGGCGGGGAGGCGACGATGCCTCCGACGCCTGATAATCCTGCCCTCGAGCCGCCGGAAGCGCCGACGGCCCCGGAAGCGCCCGCTATAGACGCGGCCCCGGAAGTGCCGGCGGCGCAGGAAACCGCGTCGGGTGCGGACGCCCCTGCCGAGACCGGGGACGCTGTCGCGGCGGACGCGCCCGTGGAGATGGAGACCGCCGTTGAAACGGACGCGCCCGTGGAGACGGAGACCGCCGTTGATACGGACGTGCCTGTGGAAACGGAGACCGCTGCTGATACGGATACGCCCGTGGAAGCGGAGACCGACGCCGAAAAGGATACGCCCGTGGAAGAGGAGACCGCCGTTGATACGGACGCGCCTGTGGAAGCAGGGGAGACCGCTGCGGCGGAGGAACCCGCTGCAACCGGGGACGGCGAGACTGCCGCACCCGAAGAACAGCCCACCGAACCCGGGGAAGAGACCACCGAACCCGGGGAAGAGGCCACCGAACCCGAGGAAGAGGCCGCGATAATCGAGGAAGGAATCACCGAAACGGAAGAAGAACCCACTGAATCCGAGGAAGAGACTGCGGGAACCGAGGAAGAGGCCGCCGAACCCGAGGAAGAGACCACCGAACCCGAGGAAGAGGCCGCGATAATCGAGGAAGGAATCACCGAAACGGAAGAAGAACCCACTGAACCCGAAGAAGAGACCCCGGCAACCGAGGAAGAGGCCGCGATAATCGAGGAAGGAATCACCGAAACGGAAGAAGAACCCACTGAACCCGAAGAAGAGACCCCGGCAACCGAGGAAGAGACCACGGAGCCGGAAGAGAATACCGCCGAACCCGAAGCGGCTCCCGCCGAGGCGGAGGGCCTGCTTGGCGTGCAGCTGAACGCCGCCCAGAACGAGGTTGCGCTGGCCCGTGACGCCGCAAGCGGCACGGTGCAGGTTGAACAGCAGCAGACCGCGCCCATTCCCGCGGCGAACGCCGGTGACAGCGAAACCGACAAGAAAGAGGGCATCAGCGTCCTCCAGCAGAGGATCGACAAGGTCCTGTCGGCCAACGGCAGGCTGAGCGGCACGGTGCGGATCATCCTGGAGCGCAACACCATCTTCGAGGGCAACAGCTCCGGTGAAAACAAGGGCAAGATCGTCATCGACGCCGGCGCGCGCGACATTGGCGACGATTTCGCGGTGGAGCTGATCACCGAGGATGCCGGTGAGACCGGCACCGAGGGCGAGGGCTTCACCACCATCAACGCCGATCTGATCATCAGGGGCGTGAAGGTGGTCATGAAGAGCATAATGATGGCCGCTGGCAAGTCGATCACCGTCCGGGCGGAGGACGCCGAGCAGAACAAGGACAAGGGCGGCCACCTGGTGTTCAACGGCACTGCCAACGCGCCCAACGAGCTGATCGTGAACGTAAACAAGAATTCCAGCGCCGAGATTTATGCCGTGGACAACGACGACGTGATTACCGCCACCACCGCCGCGAGCGCGAAGTCGCTGTACGTCAACGCGGGCGACGGCCTGAACCGGATCAACGTCAACGCCGGCGGTGGCCGCGTGGAGATCGTGACCGGCAGCGGCAACGACACCGTGGACGTGAACATCAGCGGGGCCAACAACGGCGTGTACGTGGACACCGGCTCCAGCACCGACTATTTGACCATCGTGGACGCCGCCCAGGCGAGCGCCGTCCAGATCCCCGAGCTGGACGCGGACGGCAACCCGAAGGTGGACAAGGAGGGCAACCCGGTCTACAAGAAGTCCGGCACCTATGAGATCAACACCGGCGACGGCGACGACCAGATCACCGTGGACCTGCGCGCCGGGGCAGGGAATATGACCGTCAACACCGGCACGGGCGGGGCCGTCATCGATGTGCTCAAGGGCGACTATCGCTCCATAGAGAACCTGGACTACAAATTCAATCCCAACTCCACCGAGCAGATCAAGCCCACCCAGTCCAATACGAAGATCACCTTTGTCAACGAGGATGCGAGCGCCGTCGACCGCTATACCGTGGACGTGAACGCGGGCCTGGCCGTGGACGAGCTGCGCTTCGACAAGGGCGCGGCCTCCGTGTATCTCAAGGGCAAGCTGAACAACCGCCTGCCCCAGGGCGTGACGAACCCCATCGGCTATATCGGCGGCACCCCGGCCCAGGGCTTCCAGATGCACGTGGCCAGCAGCCAGGACGACAAGGAGACGGCGCAGGACCAGGATCTGACGCTGAAGATCACCTACGCCGACCCGGGCAAGGTCAACTTCACCGACGCGCTGAAGAATAAGAAGCGGGTGGAGGTTTACACCACCGGCACGGGCATCTTCAACGTGACGGCGAACGACGACTTCACCGACTACGTGATCAAGACGCCGGTGAGCAGGGACATCGAACGGATCGTCGTCAGTGGCTCCAACAGGCCGCTGATGCTGAGCAACCTGGTGTTTGACGCCGACGAGCTGGGCGACGACGCGCCCTATATCCCCGGCGTCACGGGCGAGAACGGTTCCCTGGCCAACCTGAACGTGCTGATCAAGGCCCCGACCATCGACATCATCAGGACCATCAGGGCCCAGAACGTCCGCGCGGAATCCGCGCTGGGCTCCCTTTCCTTGGGCGGCGCCTTTGAAAACTACCATAACGGCCAGTCCCTGGGCGACATCGCCGCGGATATGATCAGCGTGGCGGACGCCGCCGAGATCAACGTGCACTCGTCCATAGAGACGGCCCACGACATCGCGCTGGTGGCCCGCGTGAAGCACTTCGGCAGCCTGTTCACCCTGCTGCCGGCAGCCCTGGATCTGGTCAACGTGAAGCTGGCCCGGGCCATGGTGAACATCAACGCCGGTGCCGATCTGTCGGCGCGCGGCAACGTGACCGCCCAGGCGAAGATCGACACCACCATCGGCTACTATGTGGATGTGGACGGCGACACCCATCAGGTGAAGCAGAATCAGGCCGGCGGCCCCATCGGCATCGATGTGGTGGTGAACAACGCCAGCGTCAACGTTGCCCACGGCGCGAACATCGAAGCCGACAACGACATCATCCTCGCCGCGTCCAGCGACGTGCGCGCCTACAACTACGCCAACTACGGCGGGTTCTTCTCGCCCGTGGCTCTGTCGGTCACGGCCATCACCAACACGGTGAACGTGCAGGTGAACGGCACGCTGAACGCGGGCCGCAAGGTGAAGCTGGACGCCTCCGGCTCCGTGGAGGACGAAACCAGATCCACCTATCAGAGCGGCGTCAACGTGGTGGGCGGCGGCGCGGCGGGCGGCTTTGTGGCCGTCAACGTGGTGGATCAGGTCGTGAACGCCGTCATCGGCGAGCACGCCCATGTCACCGCGGGCGGCGACGTGGCCGTGTACTCCAGCAACGTGGCCAACGTCCAGACCATCGCTACCGCCGGCGGCGACAAGATGGCACAGCAGTCTTCCCCGACGGTCGCCTCTGCAATCGGCCTGTTCAAGGCCCTGAGTGGCATCCTCTTCGACAAATTCAAGGGCACCTTCGTGGACCGGGAGGCCGAGAAGTTCGTCAAGACCGTGACCAAGCTCTCCGCCTCCGACTACAGCATCCGGGTGGTCGAGCCCTCCGACGACAATGAGCAGGGCGGCTCCACCACCGTGAAGACCAAGGTGGGCGACAAGCTGGACAAGGCCGGCAACGTGGCCACCTACGGCATCATCGAGCCCAAGGCCAATGACGGCTACAAGGTGCAGACCGTGATGATCCGCTACCTGGGCTATGACAAGACGACCGGCGCGGCGAACGACCACTATACCTATGAGGAGGTCGTCAAGAACCAGTACGGCCAATACCTGTTCCTGCTGGAGAACGCCGACGTGGAGGTCATGGTCACCTACGCCAAGGAAGGCGCGGCGGGCGGAAACGCCGTCGCCGCCGACGGCCAGCAGCAGGTGGACGTGAACGCCGACGACCTGGAGGACAGCTTCGAGCTGCCCGACCTGTTCGAGGACGCCGCCGAGGGCATCGCGGGCAACGCGGACGACGCGGACGACGTCGCCGTCGAGGGCGGCGCGCAGGCTGAAGACGGCCACGCCGCCCACGACCTGGTGTTCGACAGCGAATACATCAAGGACGGCAGCATCGTCACCTGGAAGACCGGCGAGGACGGCAAGAGCCTCAAGTCGGTCCGGGGCGGGCAGAAGATCCGCCTGATCCCCAACGCCAACAAGTCTGCCAAAGACGGCAGCGCCGTCACCGAGCTGAAGAGCCTCTCCGTCGTCTACACCCACACGGTGGACGGCAACGAGGTGGTCGAGACCATCAAGATCGAGGCCGACAGCCAGGGCCGCTATATATTCACCGTGCCCGACGACATCCCCGCGGACGTGAAGCTGTACGTGCATGCCGAATTCGGGGCAATCGAGGACAACAGCGCCAGACAGCCCGCCCACAAGCAGTTGACGGGCTCGCTGGCCGTGGGCGTGACGCTGAACAAAGGCGGCAGCCGCATCGCCTCCGGCAGCGTGGTGACCGCCGGCGGCGATGTCGACATGTTCGGCTATACCCGCACCTACACCAACACCCAGGCCGACGGCACGGCCATCACGCCCAAGGACGCCGCGCAGGTGGCCAAGGAGCAGAGCAAGCCCCAGACGGTGCAGAAGGTGACCTACAGCGTGCAGGGGGCGAACGTCTCCATGAAGGTGAACGGCACCCTGCCGGGCACCATCACCCGGGACGTCGACCCGGCCCACGCCGCCTCCGTCGCCACCCCCAAGCTCACCTTCAAGCTGGACGACGCCTACAAGAGCCAGGTGGAAAAGGTCAGCGTGGTGATCAGCTACTACACCAAGATCAACCCGAGCCTGTCTGCGGGCAAGCGCGTGAGCGAGACGGTGGAGCTGGACAAGACCAGCGACGGCGTGTACACCTTTGACCTGAATACCACCAAGTACGCCGAGGTGGACGGCAGCACCCTGGAGATCACCTTCATGTTCAGGGACAGCGATGGCAACCTCGTCGCCATCCAAGGCGACGCGAAGGCCGCGTCCAAATTCGTGGTGCCCAACGCGATCCGCACCAGTGTGAACCAGAAGAAGGAAGCGGGCGTGACGACGGATCTGGGCAGGCTGGACTTCCACGACGTGCGCTATGCCGCCGACGACACCGCCAAGGCCAAGCCCCTCTACTATTTCACCATCACCCCCGAGACGGGCTACAAGTGCGACCCGGCGGCGGGCGGCTCCAATGCGACCGCCACCACCATCAAGTCCAACAAGAGCGTGCTGTACGCCTCCTGGATCGGCGCGGACGGCTCGCCCCAGAAGGGAACGCTGACCCATGACGATACCTGCGCCGTCAACGAGTGGTACTTCAAATCCGTGGACGGCAATAATGCTGTGCCCGCCGGCGCGCTGATCACCATCACCGCCGTGTTCAGCGAGGACAAGCGGGACGTGACCATCAACTACGAGGAAAACAACAAGGACGGCAATACCTATGGCTCCGCCAAGCTCAACAAGGATTCAGCCAAGCAGGGCGATAAGATTCAGGTTACCCTGAAGCCGAAGGACGGCTGGGTTCCCGTGGGCGTGGCCGCCGTGCTGCGCACCGGCACCACGGGTACCACCCGTGCGGTGGATTCCGCGAACATCGCTTTCAAGGGCAATGGCGTCTGGGAAATCACCGTGCCCGTGCTCGGCAGCGGGGAAAAAATGTTTGTCACGCCGCTGTTCAACAGCAAGAATATTGAATTGAAGAACACTGGCAATGTTGATATCAAGACCAGCGAGGCCGACGGGAAGGCCGCCAACGGGCAGACCATTACCATTCAGCTCAAGGACGACGACATCAAGGCCGGCAAGAAGCTGGATCTGGCCAACACCACCGTCACCTACCAGGGCCAGAAGCTGACTGTGAATGACAAGGGCGAATTCACCATCCCCAAGGGCGACGAATACAACGCCACCGTGCTGACCATCAACGCGGCCCTGAAAGACAAGACCATCGAGCTCAAGGAGTTTGTCAGCGGCGAGGACAGGATCGCCCCCGTCAGCAAGCTGGTGGACCCTGGCGAGACCGTCACGCTGAAGGTGGAGGCCCGGGAGGGCTATCGCGCCAAGGCCGGCACGGTGAAGGCGACCATCACCATCCAGACCGCCAGCGGCACCTCGACCCGGCAGGTCTTCGCCAGCTGGAAGGAGAAGGACACCTATACCCTCAAGCTCCCCACGGTGGGGGACGGCGAGACGATCACCAACATCCAGCTGGCCGCCGAGTTTGAGCCCGGCAGCGACGGCGTGGCGCTCAGCATGGGCGTGGGCGTGGCCGTGGGCGTCACCCTGGCGGAGAACATCCTGGAGATCCAGGGCGGCAGCGACGTGCCCGTGCTGGATGAAAACGGCGATCCCGTCAAGGAGAACGGCAAGGTGAAGACGCGGCACATCGACCCTGCGCAGGTGACGGACAACGGCCTGAGCATGGTCGCCGTCAGCGTGGGCAGCAAGGCCATCACCGAAGCCAAGGCGGGCTACAACGAGGGCGACACCGGCGTGGCCGGCGCCATCGCCGTGCAGGTGGCCAAGACCACCACCGACGTGGCCGTCCGCAAGGACGCCCAGATAAAGCACGACGGCCTCATCTTCATGATGGCCAAGGCCAAGCAGGACTTCAAGGTCACCGGCGACGCCTCCGGCAAGAAGGATGGCAACGAGGCCGAGGGCACCGGCGTGGGCGCTGGCATCGCCTTCGCCATCGACGGCCTGACGACCCGCGGCGTCATCGAAGACGGCGTGGTGTTTAAAGAAGGCAGCAAGGCCAGCGGCATCACCATCAACGTCGGCCACAAGGAAAAGGACCAGGTGACGGCCAGGGCCGGCGCGACGGGCGGCTCCGCGTGGGTGCCCGTGGCGGCGGTGGACGTGTTCAATTCCGAGGTGCTGGCCGAAATGGGCCGGCTGAAGGATGAGAGCGGCAAGGACCTGGATGTGCTGGATGTCTCCGGCAAGGTGAAGATCAAGGCCAGCGGCGAGTCCGCCAAGGCGCAGTACAACCATGAGGTCACCGCAGACGCCTCCGCCCGGGGCGGCAAGACGGCCATGGGCGGCGCGTTCATCGTCACGTGGCTCAAAAACGACGTGCAGGCGCTGTTGAACCAGAGTCTGAACGCTACCAAGGATATCAGCATCAGCGCCATCGCCGGGGACGCGCTGAAGGCCGTGGCCAAGGCGGCGGCCAGCGGCGGCGACGCCGGCGGGGAGGATGAGAAGGGCGACGGCAGCGCCGACAAGCAGGCCGACCGCATCCTGAAGGGCGCGGGCGGCGTGGCCGGCCGCTTCGGCGGCATGGACGGCGCGGCCATCAAGAACGGCGCCAACGACCGCCAGAAGGCCGAGACCGCCGAGCAGACCGTCACCGGCGCGGGCGCGTTCGTGCTGAACGTGATGAAGAACGCCTCCCGGGCCGAGATCAAGGATGGCGTGAACATCACCACCAAGGGCGCCCTCACGGTGTCGTCGCTGAACCGCACCGACGCCACCGTCAAGGCGGACGCCTCCGCCACCAAGTCGGACGTGGGCGTGGGCATCGGCGTAGCCATCAACATCGTCACCATGGACAACATCGCCCGCATTGGCAATGGCAGCGTCTCCGCCGATTCCCTGGCGGTGACCGCCGAAATCGCCAAGGCCCCCACGAAGGTGCGCACCGTGACCGTCGCCGAGGACGAGACCCGGTTCAGCAACGCCTTCACCGAGCAGATCAAGGAGGCCTTGCGCGACATGGTGGGCCCGGAAGTGGCCAAAAAGGTGGGCTGGCTCATCGACATCGACAGCGAGGGCATCGGCAAGTTCTGCCAGACGCTGATCGACGATCTGAACCTGGGCAAGCTGTTTGAGCTGATGACCAACGCCCCGGGCGAGTCCTTTGAAAACTTCGGCAAGGCCATCTGGGAGCGCCTCAAGGACTTCCCGAAGGTGCTGATCCAGCCGCTGCTGGAGGCGTACCAGGAGGTCTACCGCAGCGGGCAATACCTGACCGCGGACGGCTCCGACGGGCTGATGAAGATCCTGGATACCGTGTGGGCCGAGCTGTCGGTGCAGCTGCCCGGCGAGGTGGTCAGCACGGTGAAGGACAAGCTGTTCAAGGAAGGCTTGCCCAAGATCGGCGGTTCGGTGATCGACATGATCACCGATAAGATCACCGGCAAGGGCAACGACGGCGACAAGATCAAGGAAACCCTGAAGGACGTCCTGATCGATTCGCTGAAGGGCGTCATGGACAAGATGATCGACAACACCGTGCGTGCTGTCGGCGCGCAGCTTCCGCTGCTCAATCCCAGCAACATCACCCTGGTGCAGGAGTTGAAGAAGAAGAGCTGGGCGGATCTGAAGGCCAGCGTCATCCCCTATATCACCACCACCTTCCGCACCACCGTCTGGGACTACGCTCCCGTGGTGGAGAAGATCCAGGCGGACGGCTTCGTCGGCGCCATCCAGAAGGAGCTGCGCAAAGCTCTGAAGGAGAGCAGCGTGGCCATGACCAACGAGGCCATCGACAAGCTGCTGGGCGTGATGAACGTGAAATTCGAGCGCGAGGCCATCGAGGACAGACATATCGTCACCACCCAGGCCATTGCGGGCTCCGGCGCGAAGAAGAAGAGCGGCGCTGGCAGCCTGGCCATCGCCGTGGCGAACCTGAACACCCTGGCGGAGATCGCCGGCGGGTCGGGGAGCGTCACCGTGACCGGGGACATGACCGTGAACGCCGAGGAAGTGCGCCGGGTGCGCACCCACTCCACCGCCGCCGTGGATGAGCGCGGCGAGGCGGACAACAACGATGGCGCGGGGGATTCCGACAACGCCAATACCGGCGGCGGCGACGCCGCCACCACCACAGCCACCGACCCGGACGGCAACGTGACTGTGACCACCGGCGTGGGCGGAAGCGTGCTGAGCTTCGGCGGCATGAACGACGACGAGAGCATCGAGATCGAGGCTCAGGACGGCTACTGCCTGGAGAAAGGCAAGCTGGTTCGCACCTACTGCAAGGCGGACGGCACCGAGGTGGTGGACAAGCTGGACTTCGAGAGCGCCAAGGGCGACGACGGCGCCATCAGCTACTGGTTCGACCCCATGGACGGCGTGGACACCACCGGCATGACCGACGAGGAGATCGAGAGCCTCAAGATCAACATCGACGTGGAGTTCACCGAGCTGCTCAAGGAGATCCCGAAGCCCACCCTCCGATACGAGACACAGGGCAAGGAATATCCGGCGGACAAACAGATCACCGTCAGCGTCGAGGGCCGGGAAAACGATGAAAGCGGCAAGGCCTGGGGCAAGGTGAACGACCTGGGTGAGATCACCATTCCCGTGGAGCCCGGCCTGAAGGTGAGCGGCATCGTCGTGACCGGCATGGACGGCATATCGTTTATCACGTATGGCGTCGGCGAGGACGACGACGAGATCGTGCAGGCTTCCGCCAACGACAGCGAAGAGGTGTACGTCTTCAAGGTGCCCGCCCAGGGCGTCAAGAGCATCATCGTCACCTTTGAGGAGGACCACGACGTCGAGCACGTGGAGCAGCAGCGCCAGGCCCAGAAGGATCGCGCGGGGCGCACCGTGGGCGTGGGTGCGGCGTTCACGCTGACCTACGGCAAATCCAGCGTGAAGGCCGCCATCGGCGACGACGAGCAGGGCACCAGCCGCAACGTTACCGCGGGCACCCTGTCCGTCACGGCTTCCTCCGAGCACGAGGAGGAGAACTACGCCACCGCCGGCGCGGATCCCTTCGAGGGCACCAGCGACGACATCAAGGACTTCGCCCTGGACGCCGCTGTGTCCGTGAACATACTGGACAACGACGTGCGCGCCGCCATCGCCAAGGGCGGCCAGGTGACCACCACTGCCAAGCCCGACGCTTCGGACGACGCCGTCGCGCCGGCCAAGGCCGAGGATGAAGAGGAAGAAGATCTGCCCGAGGAGATCGATGTGACCAAGGGCGCGCTGATCGTCTCTGCCACCGAGGTGGGCGCCAGCGAGACCAAGGCCAGCGCCTTCGCCGCCGGCAGCACCACCGCCGTGGGCGCCAGCGTGGCCGTGAACGTGTCCCTGTCGGACATCACCGCCGAGATGAATGCCGCCGCGAAGGTGTCCGGCAAGGCCGTCGTGCGCACCCATACCCTCAGCCGCGACGACACCTGGTCCTTCGCCAGCGCCATGGGCGCGGATATCCAGCGCTCGCTGAACAAATTCTCCGACGGCGCCTCCACCGTGGCGGAAAAGGCCAACGACGTGACCACCGGCAAGATCTTCGACGAAAAGAAGGAGACCAAGGGCAACAAGACCAACTCGAAGATCAACGACCGACTGAACGACAAGCGGGTCATCAAGGAAGACGGCCAGAAGGCCAGGGGTGACCTGAACGTGTCCGCCAACGTGATGCGCAGCCAGAACGTGGAGGTGGACAACGGCGAGGACGCCGGCCAGGGCGCCGATATCGCCAGGGACTTCGTCAACGTGGAGGGCGGCCAGGAGGTGGACGGCTTCCAGAACCCCAACAAGAAGTCCAGCCTGCGGGTGGCCGCCGCCTTGGGCGTCACCGTGGCGCTGCACAGCGCGACCACCAGCGTGAACCAGGCGATCAACGCGGCCCGGGAGATCCTGGTGTCCGCCACCAACGCGGGCAACTTCAACACCCGCTCCACCGGCGCGGCCATGAGCCTGGCCAAAGAGAAGGGCAAGAGCATCGCCGCCGCCGTGGGCATCAGCGTGAACAGGAACCAGGCCCACGCCACCGTGAACGGCAATCTCGCCGCCGCGGACGGCGACGTGACCGTCAGCGCCGACCTGAAGCAGAATTTGACCGACACCTACCGGGGCCGGCTGGCGGTGCAGTCCATCGCGGGCGCCGTGTCCGGCAAGGGCAGCGACACCTCCGTGGCCGGCGCGCTGAGCCTGCTGTTCAGCTATGGCGAGACCGACGCCATCGTGGACGGCGACCTGAAGGGCAACGCCGTGAGCGTCACCGCCAACGACAAGAGCAAGCTGGCCGTGCGCGCCGGCGGCATCAACGTGTCCAAGGGCGCCAACGTAGGCGCGGGCGTGTCCGTGGCCACCATCTGGAGCGCGAACACCGTGAAGGCCGAGGTGAAGGACGGCGCGACCATCGACGCCGACAGCTTCACCCTGAAGGCCGTGAAGGCCCCCGTGACCTGGGACGACTACAGGTTCCCGCTCTCCCTGCAGGACCTGATCAGCGACTCCTCCGACCTGGACGACGGGGAGCGGGAGAACGTGTATCCCGGCCTGATCGACGTGCACAAGAAGCCCGGCGAGAAGAGCTATACCGTGAGCATCAACATGGACACCTACACCCTGATGAAGCTGGCGGATGCGCTGAACTTCCTGTCCTCGAAGAACTACTACACCGAGGCCATCGCGGGCTCGCTGGTGACCGGCCAGGCCGATTCCACCAAGCCCAACAAGCTGAACGCCGCGGGCTCCATTTCCATCGTGCGGGCGCTGAACAGCGTGGAGGCCGTGCTGGGCAACAACGTCACCATCAACAAGGGCGGCAATCGCGCCAAGGGCGACGTGACCATCCTGGCCCAGGACGACACCACTGCGCGCATGATCGGCGGCGCGGTCGCCGCAGGCAGCGCCAAGAACAGCGCCGGCATCACCCTCACCTACCTCTATGACAAGGACGAGGCGAAGGCCGTCGTCGGCGACAATCTGAACATCAAGGCCGGCAGCGTCAGCCACAGGGCCGTCGCCTCCACCAACGTGGAGAGCTACAACGCCGCCGCGTCCGTGAGCTCCGCCTCCCAGGCGGACAAGTCCATCGGCGGCGGCCTGGACGTGGTGCTGCTGAACACCATCGCCAACGCCAAAATCGGCGACAGCGCCACCGTCGACGCCGGCGGCAAGCTGGACATCGCGGCGGATTCCAATCTGAACCTGATGCTGATCTCCGTGAGCGCCAGCGTGGCCAAGGCGGCCACCGCCGCGGGCGGCACCATCGCGGTGCTGGTGAACGACGCCGAGGCCAAAGCCAGCGTGGGGAAGAACCACAGCCTGTCCGCCGACGGCGACGTGACCGTGGCGGGAAGGGCCGTGGACAAGCTGCTTTCTGTGATCGCCAGCGCCTCCGCTGCCGTGACCAGCAAGGGCGCGGCGGCCGGTTCGCTGAACGTGCTGGTGGACAACGCCAAGGGCAAGGTCTTCCTGGATGAAGGCGGCGCCGGCAAGGGCATCGCGTCCCGAAAGGGCAGCGTCTCCCTGCTGGGCGAGACCGAGACCCGGGTCGCCAACGTCACCGTGGCGGTGGCGGGCGGCAAGGACAAGGCCACCGGCCTGTCCGCCAACATCAACGTGCTGCACCGCGATTCCGGCGTGGAAGCGAAGGGCGGCGCGGGCTATGTCATCGACGCCGCGAAGGACGTGCTCATCTCCAGCCATGGCATGGACGTCAGCCGCGTGGTCAGTATGGCTGTGGCCGCCGCCTCCAGCGGGAACGGCATCAGCGGCAACCTGCCCGTGCTGGTCAGCCGGAACAAGGTGAAGACCACGCTGGGCAGCGTCACCGTGAAAGCGGGCGGCGAGGCGGCCTTTGCCTCCCGCCTGGACGACGTCACCAAGGCCATCGCGGGCAGCCTGGGCCTGTCCTGGAGCAGCAACGCCGCGGCGGCCACCGCGATGTTCGTCAACAAGGAAAACGAAGTGACCACCGACATGGGCACCAGCACCGTCACCGCGGCGGGCAGCTCCGGTGCGCTCGCCAAGAAGGTGCCGGGCGGCGAGGCCTTTACGGGCATCTACGTGGGCGCGAAGGTGGTGGACGACATACTGGCCGTCGCGGCGGGCATCGCGGCGGCGGGCAACAAGGGCCTCACCGGCAATTTGCTGTGGAGCAGCAACAAGAACGTGGTGAAGGCGGACGCCTCCCAGGCGTCCCTGTCCGCGCTGGCGAAGAACGCCTCCGGCAAGGCCGTGGGCGGCGGCTCCGTCACCGTGAACGCCGCCAATGATTCCAAGCAGATCATCTTCGCCGGTGGCCTGAACGCGGCCAAGAGCGTTGCCGCTGGCGCGTCCATCGCCGTGCTGACCGCGGCCAAGGAGGTCACCGCCAAGGCCCACAACGCCAAGGCCTGGCAGGACGTGAACGTCGCCGCCAGCAACACCGACAACGTGTTTGAGATGGCTCTCAGCGCCGGCGGCTCCGGCAAGGCGGCCGTGGAAATCGGCATCGCCTACCAGTCCCTGAAGAGCAGGGTGAACGCCGTGGTCGCCAGCGAGATCGAGGCGAACAGGGGCAGCTTCAACCTGAAATCCGTGAACGACGTGAACCTGGACAACACCGCCGTGGCGCTGGCGGGCGCAGGCAAGGCGGCCGTCACCCCGGTGTTCGCCGTCAGCGTCTTCACCGGCGAGAGCAACGCCATACTGGGCGGTGGCACCGTAAAGGCGGCCAAGGGCGTGAACGTGTCCGCCACCGCCAACAAGGATATGGGCCAGTACACCGTGGGCGCTGCGGCCAGCGGCCAGGCGGCGGTGTCCGGCGCGGTGTCTGTGGCGAGCCTGAAGGACACCACCAACGCGCTGGTCTCAAACGGCACCGTCATCAACGCTGACACCCTGGATGTGACCGCCCAGAGCGACCTCACCCAGGTCGGCGCCTCCGCAGCCGTGGCCGCCAGCGCCAAGGGCGCCGTGGCCGTGAACGGCATGCTGACCATCGCCAAGGGCAACGCCCTGGCCGAGATGGACGGCGCGGCCACCCTGTCGGGCAAGGCCAACGTGAAGGCCGCCTCCGAGCGGAACATCGTGAACGTCGCGGCCACCGTGGCCATAGGCGGACAGGTGGGCGTGGGCGTGACCGTCATGGGCCTGGTCGCGGGCGACAGGATGGACCAGGACGCCGCCGATATGCTCACCTACGGCAATTCCTCCAGCAAGAGCGGCGACAAGACCTTCGATTCCACCGCCATCATCGACAAGATGCACGAGCTGGGCATCAAGGACACCTCCGACCTGGAGGAGAAGAAGGACAAGGACGGCAACGTCACCCAGACCAGCCTGGCCGACGACCTGACCGGCAACGGCCACAGCAATGGCAATACCTCCGTGGGCACGAACGGCAAGTTCGACGCCACCTCCGGCTTCGTGGAGGGCGATACCTTCGACGGCGCGCCGGACAGCAACGACGACAAGCAGGACATGACCGAGACGGAGGACATCAAGAAGGCCAGGGCCGCGGCGGGCAATACCGCTTACAGCTCTGATCCCAAGGACTCCGTGGTGGCCCGCATCGGCATGAACGGCAACGTCACCGCCAGGGGCGTGGACGTGTACGCCGAGCAGGACACCAAGGCCGACGTGGTCGGCGCGACGGTGTCCGGCGGCAGCATGGCGGGCGTGGGCGTCAGCGTGGCCATCGCCATGCTGCGCAGCAACGTGTTCGCCACCTCCCTGGGCACCGTGGACGCCAAGGAGGGCAGCGTGAACGTCACCGCAGTGTCGAAGTCCGGCGGCGTGATGCCGGACGGCGACGAGCAGGCGCGCACCGCGGCCATCAGCAAGGACTTGGGCGAAAGCGAGGACGACGAGCTGAAGGAGAGCCTGACCACGCTGAAGGATATGCTGAGCAAGCGCTCCATCCGGGTCGTCGGCGTGGCGGCCGGCATCGGCAGCGCGGGCGTGGGCGCCGCGGGCAGCGTGGTGCGCACGGACAACATCACCCGGGCCACCCTGGGCGGCACCGTGAAGAACGCCGGTGCGCTGAACGTGGACGCCGCGAGTGACTACGGCAACGTGTCCGCCCTCACCCTGGCCATCGGCGGCGGCGCGGAGGCGGGCCTCAGCGCGGCCTTCGCCATGGCGATGACCAACGGCACCGTGGAATCGAAGATCGACAGATCCGCCAACATCACCGGCGCGAACACGAAGATCGCCGTGACCAGCGAATCCGTGGTCAAGGCCAACGCCCTGGCCGTCACTGCCGCCGCGGGCGGCGTGGCCGGCGGCGCGGCCGGCGTGGCCATCGCGGCCAACAGCCTGACCCAGAACACCCTGGTGGACCGCGGCGCGAAGATCGACATGACCGGCGAAAACGCCACGCTCAAGGTGAAGGGCACCTCCTCCACCAAGGCCGACACGTTCCTGCTGGGCGTGAGCATCGGCAGCGGCGCGGCGGGCTTTGGCGAGGCGGCCTCCATCGTGTCGCCCACCCTCAACACCGGCATCGGCACCACCGGCTCCGGCACGGTCTCCCTGGGCAAGCTGGCCAGCGTGGACGTGCTCAACGACGTGACCAGCTCGGCCACGGCCAACGTGCTGTCCGTCTCCGCCGGCGGCGTGGCCCTGCAGGGCAACGTGCTGCTGGTGTTCAACGATACCGATGCCACTGCCAAGGTGGCCAACGCCAGTGGCACCCTGGGGAGCATGAAGATCAACGGCGAGCTGGGCGCCACGGGCCGCTCCCGCCTGGCGGCGGCGGCTGTCGGCGGCAGCGCGGGCGGCGTGAGCGTCAGCTATGTGGACGTGGATTCCAAGAACAACGCCATTCTCGACACCGATAACTTTACCGCCACCGTGCTGGGCGATCTGACCGTCAGCACCGGCGAGGACGACACCCGCAAGACCAGCGCCGACGCTGCCTCCGTGGCCGCCGGGATAGCCGCCACCGTGTCCGTCAGCCTGAACGCCGCCGTGGCCCGCAACCGGGCGGTGAACAGCGCCACCATCACCGGCAAGCGCGGCCTGACCGCCGCCAACGTGAACCTGAAGGCCAACGCCAACGGCGACGCCGACGCGCGCTTCTACGGCCTCAGCGTGGGCACCGGCAGCGTGGCAGGCTCCGTGGACGTGGCCCTGAACGAGACCACCGCCAAGGCGATCATGAAGCTGGACGGCGCGCTGGATGCCAACCTGAACGCCGCCTCCGACGTGGACGGCGCGACCACCGCGAAGATGTACACCGGCAGCGGCGCCATCTACGGCGCGAAGGTGAACGTGGCCGTGGCCTACGGCAAGACCAACTCCATTGTCGATGTGGACATCGCCAAGGCCCCGACGAAGAAGGTGAACATCGAGGCCCACAGCACCGGCAAGGACGACGTGAACACCACCATCGACAACCAGAGCTTCGAGGTGTTCAGCGCCGCGGCCATGGTGGGCACCGCTTACAGCAAGGACAATTTCAGCGCGAGAGTGAAGCTGCGCGGCGGCGACTACGACCTGGGCAAGGTGGACGTGAAAACCGACTATGACACCAACGCCGAAGCCGTCGTGACCCCGTCCGCGGCGGGCGTGGACGTGAGCTTCGTGAAGCTGGCCGTGAACTACGCCGGCGCCAACAGCACCGCCACCGCAGGCTCCGAGCTGGAGCTGGCGGACGGCGCCAACCTGAAAGTGGACGGCGATATAGCCGTCAAGACCGTGGGCAAGGCCGAGACCAATGCCCAGGTGGTGTCCGCCAAGTACGTCACCGCCAACGTGATCGGCGTGGGCGTCAGCATCAGCGATTCCGAGATGAACGGCAGGCAGGCGGCGACGCTGCGCATGAACGGCGGCAGCATCGAAAAGGCCTCCGACCTGCGGGTGCAGAGCCTGACCGACAAGGCCCTGGCGACGGCCGCCGTGGGTACCTCCGGCGTGGGCGAGGACGAAGCGGACACCGCCACCGTGTCCCTGGTGAACGTGAACGTGAACTCCGCCACCGCCAGGGAGAACCTGGCCAGCACCGCGTCCATCCTGGGCAGCGGCCGGGACGCCAACACCATCGCCGCGGACAGCCTGACCCTGATGGCCGACACCGGAATGACGTCGGTCAAGGACGAAAAAGGCAACATAACCGACAAGCCCGTGGTGACAACGGCCCGATCCAAGAGTGCCACTGCCACCGAGATCGGCATAGTCTCCGGCGGCGGCCTGCTGTCCGACGCCACCAGCACCGACAGCTTCAACGTGGTGCTCAGCGGCGTGGCCGCAGACATCGCCGGGGAGGCCAATCTCAACAGCAGCACCCACACCGAAGCATTTGCAGAGGGCTCCAACCCGGGCAACTGGACGCTGCTGCAGATCGCCGTCACGGAGATGGAGGCCAAGGTGGGCGAGGAAGGCGACCGGCAGACCTCGAAGGTCATCGTCGGCGACGAGACCACCCTGACCACCGGCGGCGCGCTGAAGATCGCCGCCAGCAACGAAGGCAATGCCCATACAGACCTGTCCCAGGCTTCCGCCAACTCCATCGTGGGCGTCAAGGTGTCCAAGCTGCCCACGGACTCCTGGTACGACACGGGCGTGAGCATCGGCAGTAACGCCGTGCTGACCAGTGTAGCGGACGCCAGCATCACCTCCGACAGCAGCGCCAAGGCCAAGTCCGTCGTCGAATCCGACGGCGTGGGCCTGGTGGTGGACGTGAGTGTGATGAAGGGCAAGAACGTGCTGCACGACGAGAACAACCTGGACATCGGCGACGGCACCGAGATCACCACCGGGGACGATTTGACCCTGTCCAGCACCAGCAGCGCCCAGTTGACGGCGAAGACCGTCGTCTCCGGCGGCGGCGCGCTGGCGGGCGAGTACGGCACCGCGGAGAACATCGTGACCCGCGCCAACCGCGTCACCATCGCGGACAACGCAAAGCTGACCTCCGAAGACGGCGCGCTGAGCATCACCGCCGCCTCCGGCGAGGCGGACGACATCCAGACCAACGTGAAGGTCACGGCGGGCGGCCTGTTCCTGCTGGGCAACGCCACCGCCGAGACGAGCCTGACCGCCAACAGCGAGATCCTCGTCGGCCAGAACGTGGAGCTCAACGCCCGGGAGGATATGGACCTGCTGGCCCGGTCCACCAGCCGCACCGCCAAGGGCGGCGTGGGCCTGAACACCGAGGCGAAGGTGGACGCCAAGGGCGCCGGCCTCAATCCGGATTCCGACGCCACCGTCACGCTGAACATGAACACCTATATCGACATCAATCGCGATTCGGACGGCAGCCGCGACACCACGCAGCTGATCAGCAACAACGGCGACATCAACGTGTATGTGGACAACGCCGGGCTGAACGTGCATGCCTACGCCAAGGCCGAAGGCAAGGCGGCGGCCGGCTGGTCAAACGCCGACGCCGTGGTGGAGGCCAACCTGGGCAACACCATCTGGGTGGACAGCGCCAACCTCTATCCCCGCAGGACCGTCACGTTGCTGGCCAGCAGCGGCGGCAGGGACGGCGACAAGCCCAGCTTCGACATCGAGGCCACCGCCGAGATGTACGCCGCCGGCGCCGCCTATCCCCACGCGGAGCTGAAGGGCCTGCCCTTCAACCAGGTGCGCACCAACAACGCCCGCAAAGTGGCCCGCAGGGGCAAGTTCGTCCACGAGGCCATCAATCCCCGGAACGACGTGAAAAGAAATATCGTGGCCAAATGTTCGGACACCACCACCGGCTGGAAGCTCAAGGAAGACGAGGACAAGGAGTCCTTCAACTGGGGCGGCGCGAAGAACCGCTGCGATTTCTGCACCACGAACCAGGGCGAGCGGGTGGGTGTCAATGCCTCCGAGCGTTACAATGCCGGACAGAACCCGCATGCCGCCAGCTTCGCCAAGGCGCTCTCCCCGCTGGTAGACATCCAGCGGATGCTGGAGGAGCTGGGCATCAGCAAGGCCCGCTACGGCGAGGAGGACTACGCTGCCGCCAGCGCCATCTTCGTGCTGGATTATCCCGTGATGCTGCAGAAGGATGTGACGCTGTCGGGCGACCAGCTCAACAGATACCGCCTGTGGACCAACGTTGCCACCCAGCTGGACGTCCACCTGCTGCCCAATGCCACCCGCCTCTACGGCAGGCGCCGCAATGAAAAGCTGATGCTGCAATACGTGGCCGAGGTGATCCGCGGCGACGTGCGCGGCGACGGCGAGACCCACGAGATCGACATCATCACCGCCCTGACCGACTATGCGGCCAGCCACCCGGTGATCCCCATCGGTTCCACCGGTTCGCTGGACTTCTCCACCGGCGTGCTGATGCTGCCCGCCCGGGCGGACTTCGAGCTGTACCTGCACGAGGTGTCCGGCCAGTGGCTGATCGACAAGCTGGGCGAGGGCTTCATCCGGATGCTCACTGGCGACCAGGACGAGATCAACGAAGCCGTGCTGAACGGCAGGGAGCTGCCTGACGGCCAGATCGTGGAGAGCCTGATCGACGGCGGCGATCGAGACGGCTGGAAGCTGTACTGGCTGGGCGACACCCCCGAAACGGCGACCGACCCCGACCAGGTGCTGGTGGGCCTGCTGGTGAACCCGGACACCGACGAGGTGGACGCCTTCCGCACCAGCGTGAATATGCTGAACAATGGCGAGGACCCCGTGGACGTGTCGCTGTACCTGTATCGCGACAGCAAGGCCGACCGCATGGAGATCGAGAAGTACAACGCCATGTTCTTCGATACCCCCGAGGGCGAGAAGAGCCTGGTGAAGGTGGTCACCGACGTGCTGATGGAGCGCGAGCTGGAAATGCCCAAATCGTTGAACATCGTGCTGCGCGCCTGGGAGATCGAAGGCGCCGACTTCCCGGTCTACAGCCTCACCGACCACTTCTTCGCCCTGTGCGACGGCACGGACGGCGGCGTGAGCATGTTCGACGGCTTCTACACCAACACCTTCGACGGCGACACCTTCGACTCCGATTACATCCATATCGAGGGTATCGTGGACGGCGACCTGAACGTCACCGTCAAGCAGGGCCAGAACATCTGGCCGGAGTGGACCGACGAGGATGCCGCTTCCGACATCGCAGGCAACGATTACGCCCGCCTGGACGGCGTGTGGGGCCCGGAGACGGAAGCGCCCCAGGCCGACGAGCTGCCGGAGGAATCTGCGAAGGCTTGACGGAAAGCGAAAAGCACATGGGAGAGGGAACCGCAAAAGCGGTTCCCTCTCAACTGTATTTACCCCGCGCACCGGCACGAATCCCTTGATGAATGCGCGGTTGTGTGGTATTATTTATTTTGGTATGGTGTGTAAACAGGCCGTAGGACGGCATGCCGTTCATTCCCGATGATCCGTGGAAAACCCGGCGCTGGATGCGCGGGCTCCGGCAGAAGCACATCAAAGGCGTCGGGCGGGCCCCTTGCAGGGCTTGCGCCATGGCCGCGCGGAAAGAGGCCGACAGGAGGACGTGACGATATGGCATTGAAGAAGATACAGCTATCCGACCACTTTACGGCATCGAAGCTGCTGTTGTTTTCCCTGCCCAGCATCGGCATGCAGCTGGTGGACAATACCTACCAGGTGGCCGACGGCTACTTCATTTCCAACTACATTGGCCCCTCCGCCTTCGCGGCGGAGAACCTGGTCTTTCCGCCCATGGTGGTGGTGATGGGCGTGGGCATGATGTTCGGCAGCGGCGCGTCGGCGCTGATCGCCCACACCCTCGGCGAGGGGGACGGGGAAAAGGCCAACCGCCAGCTGAGCCTGACGGTGGGCATGCTGGCCATTTTTGGCGCGCTGGTGTCGGCGCTGCTGTTCATGCTGATGCCCTGGATCTCCCGAGCCGTCGGCGCCTCGGAAAACCTGGTGCCCTATTGCGTGGAGTACGGGCGCATCCTGGCGGTGTGCATGCCCTTCCAGATGCTGAACAGCGCCTTCCATCCGCTGCTGATCACGGCGGACCGGCCGGGACTTGGGCTGTGGGTGTCCATACTGAACGCGACGGTGAACATCCTGCTGGATTGGGTGGCCGTGGCCCTGCTGGGCTGGGGACTGCGCGGCGCAGCGCTGGCCACGGGCCTGGCCTGGGTCATCAGCGCCTTGGTGCCCCTCGTCTGGTTCGCGGGCAAGAAGCACAACCTGCGCTATGGTCCCTTCCGCTGGAATGGGCGGGACCTTTGGAAGACCCTGTACAACGGCGCGTCAGAGATGATGGATTGCGTGTCCTACGCCTTGATCGCCACGCTGTTCAACAGCCAGCTGCTCCGGTATGCGGGGGAGGGCGGCGTCGACGCCTACGCTGTGAGCGAATACGTGGGCGGCGTGTTCCTGGCCGTGTTCGTCGGCGTCTCCATGAGCGTCACTTCGGTGGTGGGCTACCACCTGGGCCAGGAAAACAAGGCGGAGCTGCGCAGCGTGCGCAGGGGCGGCTTCCAGCTGATGGGGGCGCTGGGCCTGGCCATGGCCGCGATCAGCTTTGTGTTTGCGGAGCCCATCGCCCGCGTATTCGTGGGTTACGACGAGGCGCTGACGGCCCTGTCCACCCAGGCCTTGAAGATCATAGCCCTTTCCTATCTACTGGGCGGCATGACCAGCCTCGGCGCCGCTTACTTCACCGGCATGGGCGACGGCACCGGTTCGCTGGTGGTGGCCACGCTCAAGAGCTTCGCGGTGCCGCTGGCGGGGCTGCTGCTGCTGCCGCGGTGGCTGGGCACAATGGGCATCTGGATCGTTACGCCGCTGGCGGAGGCCGTCAGCATGATCGCGGTGATCGCCATTTTCCTCCGCTATCGCAAGCGGGAGATACTTTGACCGACAAATCGCTAAATGGAGCTGTTTCTATGAGCACGTTCGTCGATGCCTTTCTTGGCCAGGCCGCACTGCATCCGGGAAACCCCGCCGTCATGGACCGGGCAGGGGCGTTTACCTATGCCCAGCTGAACCGCGAGTCTGCGCTGCTGGCCCGAAAGCTGCTGGATGCCTGCATGCGGCAGGGGTGCGACGTGGAGGCATTGCGGCGGGCGGGAAAGAGCGGCGCGCGGGTCGCCGTGCTGCTGCCCAGGACCCGGGAATACATGGTGGCGCTGCTGGCGGTGCTCCGGGCGGGGTGCGCGCTGATCCCCATCGACGCGGACTATCCGAAGGAGCGCGTGGCGGCCATCCTCCGGGACGGGCAGGCACGCCTCTGCGTCACCACGGCCCGGCTGGCCGCGCAGGCCGAAGGCATTGAGACGCTGCAGATCGAGGACGCCCTGGCCGGGAAGGCGGACGAGGAGGCGGACGAGGCGCTGAACCTGTCTGACAACGCCATCGAGGGCATGCTGCTGTTCACCTCCGGCTCCACCGGCAGGCCCAAGGGCGTGCTGCACCGGCAGGCCCTGTTCACGTATGCGCTGGCGCTGCTGGAGGGGATCCATGACTTCACGCCCCGGGACGTGACCTGCTGCATGGCGGGGTTCACCTTCATCGTGGCGCAGCTGGACCTGACCACCCCGCTGATGACCGGGGGCAGCGTGTATATCGCGGATGAAAACGAGCGCCAGAACGCGGACAGGCTGTTCGCGCTGATCCAGAAGCGGCGCCTGACCGGCATGTACCTGCCGCCCCAGATGTTCGCGACGATGCGGGAACTGTACGGGCGCCTGCCGCTGGATTATGTGCTGCTGGTGGGGGAGAAGGCCCGGGCGGATTACGCGGGCGACGGGAACCTGTACGAATTGTACGGCTCCACCGAATGCGCACTGCCGCTCCTGCACCACATGGTCCCGGAGGAGGACCCCCGGATGCTGGGCAACGCCTGCGCCGGGACGCGGGTCTGCCTGCTGGACGGCGACGGCGGTCTCATTGAAGGGGCCGGAAAGCTGGGGGAGCTGTGCGTCGTCACCCCGTGGATGGCGGAGGGCTACATCGGTCTGCCGAGGGAGACAGGCGAACGGTTCGCGGCCTGCCCCTTTGAGCCGGGCGGGCGGATGTACCGCACCGGCGACTACATGGCCTATGACGAAGGCGGCAGCCTGCTGTTCCACGGCCGCCGGGACCGCATGGTGAAGCTGCGCGGCTATCGCGTGGAGCTGGGTGAGATCGAAAACGTGATGCGCCGGGCTCCGGGCGTGGCGGACGCCGCCTGCGTGGTGGTGAAGGTGGGCGGCGGCGACAAGCTGTGCTGCTATTACCGCGGCGAGAAGGCGGAACCCACCGCCCTGAAGGCGCACGCCGGGACCTTCCTGCCGGGCTATATGGTGCCGGATTACTGCGTGTGGATGGAAGCGTTCCCGCTCAACGAGCGCAGCAAGGTGGACTATCTCGCCCTGGCCGCTATGGAGCCGCCTGCGGAAGAGGGCGAGTACACCGCGCCCGAGAACGAGATGGAGCGCCAGGTGTGCGCCGCCTTCGCCCGGACGCTGGACCTGGTGCGGGTCAGCGCGACGGCGGACTTCTTCGAGCTGGGCGGCACGTCCCTGAGCGTGGCGGTGCTCATTGCCGACCTCGCCAGGCTGCGGGAGGGACTGTCCTTCCAGGACGTGACGCGTCATCCCACGCCCAGGGCGCTGACGGCGTATTTGACGGAGACCGGCGGACAGGCCCACGGCGTGCCCGATATGGATCGGGACTTCTATCCCCTCACGCGCACCCAGATGGGCATCTACCTGGAGGCCATGACCGGCGGCAGCGCCGCGACCTACACCCTGCCCTATCTGATGCGCTGCGAGGACGGCGTCACCGCCCAGCAGCTGATCCGGGCGATCCGGGCTGTGGTGGCGGCGCACCCGTCCATGAAGTACGTCATCCGCGCCGGCGCGGACGGCATGGGCCGGATGTTCATGGTCCCGGAGGCGCAGGTGGAGATCCCCGTGGTGGACGGCGACGAGGCCGGCCGCCTGGATTTCATGGTCCGTTTCGTGCCCGTGGTGCCCATGCTGGACAGCCTGCTGTTCCACTTTGCCGTGTACCGCACGCCCCGGCGCTGCTACCTGGCCCTCAAGACCCACCTGATCTTCATGGACGCCTCCGCCATCAGCCTGTTCATCGCGGAGCTGAACCGCGCCCTGGGCGACCAACCCCTGCTGTCTGAAAAATACACCGTCCAGCAGGTGGGCATGAGCGAGGAGGCCATGATGCGCAACGGCTTCCACGAGGCCGCGAAACAGTACCATGCAAAGCTGTTCAAGGCCATGGACGACATCCCGGCGCTGATGGGGGACCGGGAGGGTCCGCTGACCCCGGGCGTCAGCGAAAATCTGCGATATGAACCCGGCACGCTGACCACGCGGCGGGTGAGGGCCTTTTGCGAGAAGAACCAGATCACCGAGGGCGCCTTTTTCATGGGGGCCATGGCGATCCTGCTGGGCAAGTACCTGAACAGCCGGCAAGTCTCCTTCTCCACGGTTTACAACGGCCGCGCCATGGCCGGCACGGAGAACACCATCGGCACGCTGATCAAGCGCATCCCGGTGTACGGCGACCTGTCCCGGAACATGCAGGTGCAGGACTTCCTGCACACCATCAGCAGCCAGCTGGTGAACAGCATGGCCAACGACATTTATTCCTTCGACGAGGTGCTGAAGACGTGCCCCGTGAACGAGGACGTGGAATTCATCTACCAGGGCGACCTGTTCACCGATCGGATGGGCGCATCCGTCGACCGGGCGCTGGTGGCGGGCGACAAGTGGTTCATGGAGCACTACCACACAGGCATGGTCACGGGCTGCTTCTCCATACAGTTCTTCGCCACCGACGGGCTGTACAACGCCACGCTGGAGTATCGCAACGAGCGCTTCTCGCCCCAGTGGGCGCGCCGCTTCGCCCAGGACCTGTTCACCATTGCAGAGGGGCTGCTCTCGGCGGAGCGCATCGGCCAGATCGGCATGCTCACCGACGCGGACCGCGAGGCGCTGGCCCGCTTCAACGATACCGCCGTGGACATCGGCTTCACGCCCGTGCATGAGCAGATACGCCGCTGGGCGAAGGAGAAGCCGGACGCCGTCGCCGTGACCTGGGCGGGGAACGCGATGACCTTCGGGGAGCTGGACGCCCTGTCCGACAGGGCCGCCGCCGCGCTGCGCCGCATGGGCGTGGGTCGGGACGGCCTGGTGGGCGTGCTGTTCGACCGGGAGGCCCGGGCCTATGTGGCCCAGCTGGGCATCCTGAAGGCGGGCGGGGCCTTCGTGCCCTTCATCCCCGGCTATCCCGACGAGCGCGTGGATTTCTGCATGGCCGACGGCGGTATCCGCTGGCTCGTGACCACTGCAAAGCTGAAGGCGGAGCGGATCGCTCTGGCGGGCCGGGGCTACGAGGTTCTTGCCCTGGAGGATCTGCTGGAGGGGGACGCGGGCGCCCTTGGGGCCGTCGAGGTGCGCGGCCAGGACCTGGCCTACTGCATCTACACCTCCGGCACCACGGGCCGACCCAAGGGCGTGATGATCGAGCACGGCAACATCGCCAACTACGTGCACCGCAACGAAAAGTCGCCGGAGATCATGCACTACGCCGCCCCGGGCCGGGTGAGCCTGGCGCTGGCGTCCTTCTCCTTCGACGTGTCCGTGGTGGAGGCGTTCGTGCCCCTGTGCAACGGCAACCCGGTGGTCATTGCCACCGAGGAGGAGATCCATACGCCCGCCCTGCTGGCCAGGCTGATCGCTGAAAGCGGCGTCAACGGCATGACATGCACGCCCACGTACCTTATGAACCTTCTGGACATCCCCCAGACCCGGGAGGCCCTCCGGCAAATCGCCTTCTTCGACATCGGCGCGGAGGCCTTCCCGGCCCAGCTGTACGAACGCCTGCAAAAGCTGCGGGACGACAGCGTGATCCTGAACGTCTACGGCCCCACGGAGGCCACCATGGGCTGCTCCGCCGAGCTGATGAGCGACCGGAAGCCGGTCACGGTGGGCCGGCCCATCGCCAACACTTCGTTCTATGTGGCCGATCTCTTCGGGAACCCCCTGCCCGTGGGCATCCGGGGCGAGCTCATCATCTGCGGCGCCCAGGTGGGCCGGGGCTACGTCAACCTGCCGGACAAAACCGCCGCCGCGTTCTTTATCCACGAGGGCGTGCGGGCCTATCACAGCGGCGACCTGGCGGCCTGGATGGAGGACGGCAGGATGCGCATCTTTGGCCGGGCGGACAACCAGATCAAGCTGCGGGGCTTCCGCATCGAGCTGGACGAGATCGAGAAGGTCATGGGGGAGTATCCCGGTGTGAAGCTGGGCGTCGCGGCCGTGCAGAAGAACGGCGGCGCGGAGCACCTGGTGGGCTATTATACCGCCCGGCGGGACATCGATCCCAGCGCCCTGAAGGCCCATATGCAGGAGAAGCTGCCGGAGTACATGGTGCCTTCGGTGCTGGTGGCGCTGGACGCCATGCCCATGACGGCCAGCGGCAAGGTGGACCGCAAAGCCCTGCCCAAGCCGGACTTTGCCGCCCTGCGCGCCGGATACGCCGCCCCCGAGACCGACGGCGAACGGGCGATCTGCGCGGCCTTTGCCGCAGCGCTGAAGCTGGACACGGGCGGCGTTGGCGCGCTGGACGACTTCTTCGAGCTGGGCGGCGATTCCCTGCGGGCGATGGTCGCCCTCACGGAGGCCGGGCTGGACGGCCTGACCGCGGCGGACATCTTCCAGAAGCGCACGCCCCGGGCCATCGCCGCGGCGGCGGCGGAGCGCGCCGGCCAGGGCAGCCTCATGGATCGGGAGATGGCAGCCCGTGGGGTGCCCCATACGCTGACGCCCCTGCAGCTGCAGATGATCGACACCCAGCTGTTCCGGCCGGACTCCACCATGTGGAGCAACACCCATATCCTGGCCCGCTTCAGCCTGGACGTGGACGCGGAGCGGCTGTGCCGGGCGGTGAACGCGGCACTCCAGAACCATCCCGCGCTGTCCACGGCCTTCGCGTTTGGCGACGCGGGCGAGCTGGAGCAGCGCTATATCCCGGGGCTGCTGCCGGAGGTGAAGGTGCGGGACATCCGCGCCGGGACGGCGGAAATGCTGCCGGACGTGCTGGTGCTGCCCTTCCAGAGGATCCTGAACGCCTGCCTGTGCCGGGTGGGGGTGTATCGCTCGCCGGAATATGTGTACCTGTTCCTGGACGTGCACCACCTGCTGATGGACGGCGCTTCCCTGGGCGTGGTGCTGTCGGACGTGGTGAACGCCTACTATGGCCGCGAATTGAAGCCGGACTGCTATTTCGCCCTGCTGGCCGATGAGGAGCGGCGCGTCGCCGCCTCCAGCCGGGAGAAGGACCGGGCCTGGTTCATGGAGCGCTATGGGGAAGACGACTGGTGCAACATGCCGCCTGTCGTGGGCGATCCCATCGATATCAGCCAGGCCAGCCGCCAGCGCAGGCTCGCCTTTGACGCCGACCAGGTGAGCCGGGCGGAGCAGCACTGGGGAGTGACCCACTCGGTGATGGCCATCGCTTCGGCGCTGCTGGCGCTCCATCGGTTCACGGGCAAGCCCCACGTGATGGTGAACTGGATCTTCAACAACCGCCTGTCGCCCCAGTCCGCGGGCGCCGTGGGCATGCTGATCAAGAACCTGCCCTGCGCGGCCCGGATGGAGGATTTCCATTCGCTGCGCGCGCTGCTGGATTCGGTGAAGGAGCAGGTGGCCGAGGGCATCGCCCACAGCACCTACGACTTCATGACCGAGCACTACCAGGCCTATCTGGATGACTGCATGGAGGTGAACCTCCAGCTGGGCATCAACGCCCACGAGCTGGCCGCCCTGAACCCCACCTTCCTGCCGCTGGAGGACGCGTTTTCCGCCGCGGGGGCCAGGCTGGAGCTGGAGCTGCTGGAGAACGAATATGGCGACGGCGGCTTCGATTCCGAGATGGAGTATGCCCAGGGCCTTTTCGACGCCGGGCAGATGGAGGCCTTCCACGATCTGTACGTGGGCATCCTGGAGGGCCTGATCCACATGACCATCGACGAGGATATCGGGGAATAGGCGAAGAAACAGCACCCTGCGCTTGCGCAGGGTGCTGTTGTCCGGAACTCTATTTTCCGGCGCGCTTGTCCTTGTACAACTCGCCGTCCGCGGCGTTCACGAAGTCCTCCAGCGACATGCCCGCGCTGTGCTTCACATAGCCCACGCTGGCGGCCAGGCGATAGGGCAGGGCGTGCTCCCGGTTGTAGGCCTCGAAGGCCGCCTTCACCGATTGCCGGTATGCGTCGGCCTCCGCCTCGTCCGCCAGGAACAGCATGGCCAGGAACTCGTCGCCGCCGTACCGGGCCAGTATGCCCTTTTTGCCCACCATGGACTGGGTCAGTATGCTGGCCGCGGCCACCAGCGCCTCGTCGCCCACGGGATGGCCCAGGGTGTCGTTGATCTGCTTGAAGCGGTCCAGGTCCATCATGAACAGGTACAGCGGCCGCCCCTGCTTGACGTATTCAGCAAAGGCCGCCTCCAGCGTCTTGCGGTTGTTCAGCCCGTTCAGCACCCGGTTGGCCAGGATCGCGCCGGGGAACCGGCGGCCCTCCACCAGCAGCCAGAGGCTGTCGAGGGCCAGCTGGGCGATGACCCCGTAGACCATGCTGCGGAACAGCACCCGGTGCATCTGCTGGTTGACATTGCTGACGCTCTGGTAGGTGATGACGCACAGGATCAGTAGGCAGAGCACGTTGAGTTCAATGTGAATGGCGGTGGTCATGGCGCAACCCTTCCGTTTCATAGCATGGCTTTTGCATCAATGTTCCGATATTGGTTTTACCAGAAGTCCCTCCGGTCAATCAACAAAAAAGGCCGCCCTGGCAGGAAAAATCGCGCAGATCCGGCGCTTTTCCTGGGCGCTGGATAAACGCGAAATAGCCTTTTCGCCCTTGAAGTTTAACCGGGAAGGGGTATAATGGATCATTGGCGGGCGGTTCGCGCCTGCCGACTTCCAACCATCATCGAGGTTTGACCCATGCAAAACCAACGCCTTGCCGACGCCGTTCGCCCCAATCGGCGCTACAACCTGCTGATCAACACCACCCTGCTGCTGATCCACCTGGCCTTTGCCGTGGTCTACGCAAGGCTGGGGACGCCGGCGCTGTTTTACTACAACCTGTTCAGCATCGCCGTGTTCCTGGCGGGCTACGTGGCGGTGCTGCGGGAATGGACGACGGCCTATTACATCGCCGCCTATAGCGAGGTCTACCTGTTCACCACGCTGAACCTGCTGCTGCTGGGCTGGGGCTGCGGCTTCGAGCTCTATTGCTTCTCCTACGCCATCTCCATCCAGCTGGTTTCCTTTATCATGGCCCGGGAGCGGGTCGCCAAGAACATGTATATCATCGTGGGCGGCATCACGGCGGTGTATTTCATGGCCATGCGGCTGGTGACCTGGGAGGTCAACCCCGTCTACAGCGTGCCGGAGGAGGCGCGCCGCGGGCTGTACCTGGCCAACGCGCTGATCGCCCTGACGCTCTGCGTGAACTACGTGGGCCTGTTCACCCGCATCGTCTACCTGCTGGCCAGCGACCTGCGCTACGATTCCACCCACGACGCCCTCACCAACCTGTACAACCGCCGGGAGATGTGGGACCTCATGGACAACGATCGCGTGGCAGAGCACGGCGGCGCGGCGGTGGCCATGGTGGACATCGACGACTTCAAGCAGATCAACGACACCCTGGGCCACGAGACCGGGGACGAGGTGCTGCGGGCGCTGGCCGAGCGCCTGAAGGCGCTGGAGGGCGGCGGGCTCTTCACCAGCCGCTGGGGCGGCGAAGAGTTCGTGATCTTTTGCGGCCGGGACGACGCGGCCTATTACAGCATCCGCAGGCGGCTGGAGGACTTCGTGCGCCGCTGCGCCGCCACGCCCGTGATGGTGGGGGAAAGGCGCGTGGACTTCACCGTCACCGTGGGCCTGGTGATGGCCGACCATACCGCGGACGTGCAAAGCCTGGTCAACCGGGCGGATGAACTGCTGTATGAGGGCAAGCAGTCCGGCAAGAACCGCCTGGTGGTGGGGACGCTGGAGAATTGAAAACCTATTCTGCAGGGACCGATTCAACGCTGAATCGGCCCCTGTTTCTATTTATTGGCACGATTAGCGGACGGACCGCCAAAGGCGGGCGTCGCGCGGTCCGGCGGAGGCCGCAGGACTTCGTCGGGAATCGTTCATTAATTGTTCACAATTAAATTAGCACTCAACTCTTGACAGTGCTAACAAAATGAGTATAATAATAGATGAACCGAGGGGGAGAGCCCCGGAGGGCATAAAGCCCGGGTTCGATGGGTACAACATAAGACGAAAAGACCTGCACAGGCCGAAGCGTCAAAGGAGGTATGAATTATGTTGATGCCGAGTATCTTTGCTGAAAATCTGTTTGATGAGTTCTTTGATGATTTCCCGATGTCCCGCCAGTTCCGGAATATCGATCGCCAGCTGTACGGCAAGAACGCCGCCCGGGAGATGAAGACCGACGTGCACGAGCACGAGGACCACTATGAAGTGGACATCGACCTGCCCGGCTTCAAGAAGGACGAGATCACGCTGAGCCTGGAGAATGGCTATCTGACCGTGAATGCCGCCAAGGGCCTGGACAAGGACGAGACGGACAAGAAGGGCCGCATGATCCGCCAGGAGCGCTACGCCGGCTCCATGCAGCGCAGCTTCTATGTGGGCGAAGCCCTCACCGAGGAGGACATCACCGCCCGGTTTGAAAACGGCGTGCTGAGTCTGAACGTGCCCAAGCGCGAGGCGAAAAAGCTGCCCGAGAAAAAGGTCATCATGATCGAAGGCTAAATCAAATAAGAACGGCCCCGCCGCGTATCGCGGCGGGGCTTTTTGTCTGCCGTCAGTCGTTCAACACCTCGTACACGTGCCCGTGCCAGTAAAACAGGCCGGGGGCCTCGAAGGAGATGTCCAGGGTGGTGCCGTCGGCCAGGGTGAAGTTGTAGTAGATGCCGGAATCGGTGACGCGCACATCGCTCTCCTCGCCGATGCGCATATTCCTAAAGCCCTCAAGCTGCGCCAGTATCTCGTCCACGTCGGTGACGACGATCTCCTCCTGCTCGTCCCGGCGGAAGATCATCTCCACGGGGGGATTCTCGTCCAGGTTCTCAAAAACGGCGGTGAAGGGCGCGTAGTTGCAGAAATCCAGCAGCAGGTTGCCGGGCTGCGGCTCCGTCCACGGGGGAAGCTCTGCCTCGTCCTTCACGTCGATGGGTTCCAGCGCCACCGCCGCGGTCCGCTCCGCGCCTTCAAAGTAGTGGGCCTTCTCGAATTCCCGGGCTTCGCCAGGCTGCACGGGCTCGCTCATCAGGCCGATCATCACGTAGATTGCCTTGTCGCGCAGGTCGTTTCCGTCGGCGTCGAAGTAGTTCACGTTGAAGTTCAGCTGGGTCAGGGCCCTTTCGCCGCGGTTCGTCAGCGTGTAGGCCACGGTCACCTGGCGCTCCACGCCAACGTAGATTGCGCGGGTCTCAAGGGTGGCGACGGGATGGCCCGCGCCGTCGTTCAGCTCGATCGAGGTCTCAAAGGGGATGGGCGTGCCCTCGGACTCCTCCGCCAGGGCGCCGGCGATCTTCATCACGCCGCTGACGATCATGGCGATGCCGAGAAGGATCAGTGCGATGCGCAAAGCCTTGTTCATGGGGAAACCTCCTCCTGGGTCGCGTGGGTTCATGGTTGCCCATTGGACGGAGGGGGCGGGGGAATGGTTCCCGGTTTCCGCCAATTATGTGAATTATATGAAAACTCCCCGCGAACGGCTTGACAACCGGGGGCGGAATGGAGTACACTTTACCCAGCTAAATTACAGCTGTAAATGCGATGAAGGCATTATGCGCCTGGTTCGCGCCTTTAGAGAGTCGGCGGTGGGTGGAAGCCGATGGGCGGACGGGGATGCAGTCTCATGCCAGAGCAGATTGTCTGAAAAGCCAGTAAGACAATCCGGAAGCCCCGTTATCATGGCTGGGCGCTTGATGGAGCGCCGACGAGTGGCCGCGCCAGCGGCAATCCGGGTGGTACCGCGGTTTGATATCTGTCTGATCGTCCCGAAGCACAGACCATTTGCGTTTGCGCTTCGGGCTTTTTGCACCCCGGGAAATCCATCAATACATATCATAGGAGAGGACACCATGAAGACCATCAAGCTGATTGACATGACGCTGCGGGAAGTGAACGCGCTGCGCTCCGGTGCGCTGACGTTCAAGGAGAAGCTGGAGATCGCCCGGGGGCTGGACCGGCTGAAGGTGGACGGCATCGAGCTGGCGCCCATCGACGGCGGCAAGGCCGAGGCGCTGGCCAACAAGACCATCGCGGCCATGGTCTCCGCGCCGATCATCGCGTCGGTGGACATCGCCTCCGGCAACCTGCCGGAGACCTGGGAGAGCGTCCGCGCCGCCAGGCACCCCAGGCTGAACCTGCTGGCCCCGCTGTCGCCCGCGCTGATGGAATACAGCTGCCACAAGAAGGCCCCCGCCATGCTGGAGCTGATCACCGCCCAGGTGAAGGCGGCGCGCGGCCTGACCGAGAGCGTGGAGTTCTCCGCCGTGGACGCCACCCGGGCCGAGCGCGGCTTCCTGTGCGACGCCATCGCCGCCGCCATCGCCGCCGGCGCCAACCGGGTGACCCTGTGCGACACCGCCGGCGTGATGATGCCGGGCGAGTTCGCGGACTTCGTCACCGACGTGCGCGCCAACGCGGCGGGGCTTGAGAACGTGAAGCTGCTGGTGCAGGTGAGCGACGAAATGAGCATGGGCTTGGCCTGTGCCGCCGCCGCCATCGCCGCCGGGGCCGATGGCATGAAGTGCGTGGCCGTGCCCGCCGGGTATCCCACGCTCCAGCAGGCCGCCCGGTTCGTGGAGGTGAAGGGCGCGGCGCTGGACATCGCGGCGAACCTGCGCACCACGGAGCTGACCCGGGTCTCCGGCCAGCTGAACAAGCTGCTGCAGCCCCACGAGGACAGCCAGTCCCCCCTGGGCAACGTGGCCGTCGGCGAGACCGCGGGCGTGTGCCTGGACGCCAATGACGAGATCGGCGAGGTCATCAAGGTGGTCCGCCAGCTGGGCTACGACCTGTCCGACGAGGACAACGCCAAGGTCTATGAGGCCTTCAAGCGCGTGGCCAGCCGCAAGCACTTCGTGGGCACCCGGGAGCTGGACGCCATCGTGGCCAGCACGGCGCTGCAGGTGCCCAGCACCTATCACATCGAAAACTACGTCATCAACAGCGGCAACGTGATCACTGCCACCGCCAATATCCTGCTGAACCGCAACGGCGAAAAGCTGCGGGGCGTGGGCGTGGGCGACGGCCCCATCGACGCCGCGTTCCTGGCCATCGAGCAGATCATCGGCCACCACTACGAGCTGGATGACTTCCAGATCCAGACCGTCACCGAGGGCCGGGACGCCATGGGCAGCGCGCTGGTGAAGCTGCGCGCCGACGGCAAGGTCTACTCCGGCAACGGCATCTCCACCGACATCATCGGCGCCTCCATCCGGGCGTATATCAGCGCGCTGAACAAGATTGTGTATGAGGCGAACTAACAGGGAGCAGGGAAAAGGGAGCAGGGGAACCCGAATCCCAAGCCATTCCTACTCCCTACTGCCTACTCCCTTAACAACATCCGAGGTAAAACATATGAAACTTTCCTTCTCCATCCAATACTGGAAATCCCTCTCCTGGCCCCAGGTCGTGGCCGCCGCGCTGGACGCGAAGCTGGCGGGCATCGAGCTGTATGACGTGAACGGCGCGATGTTCCAGGGCAAATCCAGCCCCACCAACCCGGAGCTGGCCGCTGCCACCCGGCGGCACCTTACCAACCAGGGCCTGTCCCTGCCCTGCGTGGATACCGTGGGCGACTTCACCGACCAGCGCTTCCTGGACGAGCTGAACGAGTGCGTGGAGGTGGCCGTGAACCTGGGCGCGCCCTATGTGGGCATCCACACCGACGAGAGCAACCAGGCTGCCTGCGTGGAGCGGATGGCCCGGCTGGTGGAGGCAGTGGGTGACAAGCCCGTGACGCTGCTGATCGCCACCACCGGCGCCTATGCCGACACCGCCCGGCTGCGCGACCTTTTGAACCGCTTTGCCGACGACCGGCTGGCGGCGCTGTGGGACATGCACTCCACCTGCGTCTTCGGCGAGGACGCCGAGGCCACCATCACCAACCTGGGCGCTTATGTGCGCCACGTGCACATCCATGACTTCCGCCGGGAGGGCAGTATCTTCGTGCCGGAGCTGGTGGGCGAGGGCGCGCTGCCCATGCAGGAGCTGATGAACGCGCTGCGGTCCGTGAACTACGACGGCTTCATCTCATTGCAGTGGAACCCGGACTGGATCGACGGCCTGAACGACATCGAGATCCTGCTGACCCACTTTGCCAGCTGCATGAGCCGCTTTGAGAGCACCCGCCTGGGCCGCAGACACCTCTATTGGAACAACCGGCACACTGGCAACTACGTCTGGAAGAAGGAGACTTTGATCGAAAAGACCTTCCCCCAGGTGCTGGACACGATGGTGGAGAATTTCCCCGACCAGCTGGCCGTGAAGTTCACCACCCTGGACTACACCCGAACCTACAGCCAGTTCCGGGACGACGTGGACGAGTTCGCCCGCACGCTGGTGTCCCTGGGCGTGCGCGCGGGCAGCAAGGTGACCATCTGGGCCACCAACGTGCCCGCCTGGTTCCTCACGTTCTGGGCCACCACGAAGATCGGCGCCGTGCTGGTGACGATGAACACCGCCTACAAGATCCACGAGGCGGAATACCTGCTCCGCCAGTCGGATACCCATACGCTGGTGATGATCGACGGCTACCGGGACTCCAACTATAAGCAGATCATCAACGAGCTGTGCCCCGAGCTGGCGGCCAACCAGCCCGGACGGCCGCTGCACGCCCGCAGGCTGCCCTTCCTGCGCAACGTGATCACCGTGGGCTTCCGCATGCCCGGCGCGCTGACCTGGGAGGATTCCCTGGAGTACGCCGCCCGCACGCCCATCGAGGAGATACGCCGCATGGCCGCCGCCGTGGACGTGAACGATGTGTGCAACATGCAGTACACCTCCGGCACCACGGGCTTCCCCAAGGGCGTGATGCTGACCCACTACAACATCGTCAACGACGGCAAGATGATCGGCGACGGCATGGACCTGTCCACCGCGGACCGCATGATGATCCAGGTGCCCATGTTCCACTGCTTCGGCATGGTGCTGGCCATGACAGCCACCATGACCCACGGCGGCACGATCCTGCCGCTGCCGTACTTCTCGCCGAAGTCGTCCCTGGCCTGCATCCACAACGAGCACATCACCGCCTTCCACGGCGTGCCCACGATGTTCATCGCCATGCTGGCCCACCCGGACTTCCCCAGGACCGATTTCTCCCACATGCGCACCGGCATCATGGCCGGCAGCCCGTGCCCCATCGCCGTGATGCGGGACGTGGTGGAGAAGATGCATATGCCGGAGATCGTCATCGTCTACGGCCAGACCGAGGCCAGCCCCGGCTGCACCATGAGCCGCACCACCGATCCGCTGGAGGTGCGCGTGGCCACCGTGGGCAGCGCGTTCCCGGAGATCGAGTGCAAGATCGTGGACCCGGAGACCGGCGAGGACTGCCCCGACGAGGTGATCGGCGAGTTCGTGGCCCGGGGCTACAACATCATGAAGGGCTATTACAAGATGCCCAAGGCCACCGCGTCGGCGATTGATAAGGACGGCTGGCTGCACACCGGCGATTTGGCCTGCCGCACGCCCGAGGGCAACTACCGCATCACGGGCCGTCTCAAGGACATGATCATCCGCGGCGGCGAGAACATCTATCCCAAGGAGATCGAGGAGTTCATCTACACCCATCCGAAGGTTTCCGACGTTCAGGTCATCGGCGTGCCCGACAAGGCCATGGGCGAGGAGATCATGGCCTGCATCATCCTCAAGGAGGGCGAGAGCATGACCGTGGAGGAGATGAAGGCCTACGTCCGCGACCACATGGCCAAGCACAAGGTGCCCAAGTACATCGACTTCGTCGACGGCTTCCCCATGAACGACGCTGGCAAGATCCAGAAGTACAAGATGCGCGAGATGGCCGTGGAGAAGCTGGGCTTGCAGAAGGATGCGGCGATAGAAACGGCGTAAACGGATTTGGCGGGGGACCGGCTTTCCCCGCCAAGGCCACCCCTTTGACAGATTTTGCTTGAGCCTGAAGGCTCTGGCCGCAAAATCTGCAGGGAAGCTTTTTTCACTCTGGTCGACAGGCTCCCTGCCGTGAAAAAAGCCCCGCCCGCGGCGTACATGCCGCCGCGTACGATTGAAGATAGGGACGCCGCCGTCCCCTTATCTCACGGCCCGACAAAAACGGATTTGCGGGGGAGGCAGAGATGAAGAAATACGCAATGCCGGTCATCATGCTGGTTGTATTTGAAACCATCGCAATCACATTATGGCTGACAAAGGACAATCTGTTCTATCTGTTTAATTTCAGCTACATCGGTCTGTCCATTTCGCTGGGCGTCTTTCTGTTTATCCGGGAATACAGGCATGCCAGGCGCGTGGTTCAGCTGCTCGTCGGCCTGTATATGCTGGTCTATCTCGGATTGATCTGCAACGAAAATATGCAGATCGAAGGATTTTGGTACTATCTGTTCACGGGCGTGTTTGAGGCGGCCACCATCCATTACGCGGTGGCCAAGATATTCGGGCCGCTGATATTCGGGCGCGGATGGTGCGGATATGCCTGCTGGACGGCCATGGTGCTGGATTTCCTGCCCTATAAGGTGCCAAAGCAGCCGCGAAGGCAGCTGGGGTGGATCAGGTATATAACCTTTGCCGCCTCGCTGATCTTTGTGGCGGCGTTGTTCCTCGCCCATGTGGGAAACATGGAGAGGATCATGTTCTGGGCGTTTATCATCGGCAACATGCTGTATTATGCGACGGGGATCATCCTCGCCTTTGCCTTCCGGGACAACCGGGCTTTCTGCAAATACGTCTGTCCGATTGCGGTTTTCCTGAAGCCGATGAGTTATTTTTCCCTGGTCCGTGTGAAATGCGACAAGGAGAAGTGCGTCTCCTGCGGGAAATGCAAACGTGTTTGCCCGATGAATGTGGACGTGACTGATAATTCAAGGAAACGCGCGAACGGAACGGAATGTATCCTGTGCATGGAGTGCGTAAGGAACTGTCCGAAAGGCGCTCTATAACGGCTTTCAGTTGGTTGGCCTTATCCCGCTTTACAAGAAAAGGAGGTCCTCCCATGACCGAGAAGAAGAATCCCGTGTTTGTCACCGTGGACGGCAACGAGGCGGCGGCCTATGTGGCCTACGCCTTTACGGAGATCGCCGCCATCTATCCCATCACGCCCTCCAGCCCCATGGCGGGCAAGACGGACGTGTGGAGCGCCAAGGGCAAGAAGAACCTGTTTGGCCAGACCGTGCGGCTGATAGAGATGCAGAGTGAGGCCGGCGCGGCGGCGGCGGTACACGGCGCGCTGCAGACCGGCGCGCTGGCGACGTCCTTTACCAGTTCCCAGGGCCTCATGCTGATGATCCCCGTGCTGCACCGCATCGCGGGCGAGCGCCTGCCGGGCGTGCTGCACGTGGCGGCGCGCACCGTCGGCACCCACGCCATGAGCATCTTCGGCGATCATAGCGACGTGATGAGCTGCCGCAACACCGGCTTTGCCATGCTGTGCACGGGGAGCGTGCAGGAGGTCATGGATTTGGCAGGCGTGGCGCACCTTTCCGCCATCAAGGGCCGGGTGCCCTTCATGGACTTCTTCGACGGCTTCCGCACCAGCCACGAGATCGACAAGGTGGAGCAGATCAGCTATGACGATCTCAGGGCCATGCTGGACACCGAGGCGCTGGACGCCTTCCGGGCCCACGCGCTGAACCCCGAGCACCCGATGATCCGCGCCACCGTGCAGAACCCGGACATCTACTTCCAGGTGCGCGAGGCCAACAACACGGGCTATGCCGCCCTTCCCGACATCGTGGAGGACTACATGGCGAAGCTCGCCGCCGTCACCGGCCGCGCCTACCACTGCTTTGACTATTACGGCGCGCCCGACGCGGACCGCGTGGTGGTGGCCATGGGCTCCGTCTCCGGCTGCGTGCAGGAGACGGTGGACGCCCTGAACGCGGCGGGGGAGAAGGTGGGCTTTGTGCAGGTGCGCCTGTTCAGGCCCTTCGATGTCAATAAATTCGTCGCCGCGCTGCCCGAAACCGTGAAAGGCGTGGCCGTTCTGGACCGCACCAAGGAGATGGGCTCCGCCGGCGAGCCGCTGTACCAGGACGTGTGCACCGCGCTGCGCGGGAGAAGCGATTTGACCGTCGTAGGTGGGCGCTACGGCCTGTCCAGCAAGGACACCACCCCCGCGCAGATCGCCGCGGCGTTCGAGAACCTGAAGGCGGCCAGCCCGGTGAACAGCTTCACCATCGGCATCACCGACGACGTGACCCACCTGTCCCTTGCGGACGTGCCGCTGGAGGCGGCGGACGCGGGCGTGGTCAGCTGCAAGTTCTGGGGCCTGGGCGGCGACGGCACCGTGGGCGCCAACAAGAACACGGTGGAGATCATCAACTCCCACACGCCCAAATTCGGCCAGGCCTACTTCGAGTACGACGCCAAAAAGAGCTTCGGCGTCACCAAGAGCCACCTGCGCTTCGGCGACAGGCCCATCCGCTCCAGCTACTACGTGAAATGGGCGGACTTCGTGGCCTGCCACAACCCCACCTATATCGAGCATTACGACATCGCCGGTGAGGTGAAGCCCGGCGGCACGCTGCTTCTGAACTGCCCCTGGGACGCGGCGCAGCTGGAGAAGCACCTGCCCGCCGCCGCCAAGCGGGACATCGCCCGCAAGGGCCTGAACTTCTACACCATCGACGCGGTGAAGATCGCCGGCCGCCTGGGCCTGGGCAGCCACACCAACACGGTGCTGCAGTCCGCCTTCTTCCACCTGATGCCCGTCATCCCGGCGGAGGAGGCCGTGGGCTACATGAAGGACGCCGCCCGCAAGACCTACTTCGCCAAGGGCGAGGACGTGGTGAACCGGAACCTGGCCGCCATCGACGCCGGCAGCGAGGGGCTGGTGAAGGTGGATGTGCCCGCCGAATGGGCCGACGCGCAGGACGCACCCGCACCCGCGAGGGACGTGCCCGAGGTGGTCACGAAGCTGCTGGACCCCATCAACGCCCAGAAGGGCGACGACCTGCCCGTGTCCGCCTTTGCGGGCTACGAGGACGGCGTGATGGACATGGGCCTGACCGCCTACGAGAAGCGAGGCATCGCCACCCGGGTGCCGGTGTGGGACGGGGACAAGTGCATCCAGTGCAACAAGTGCAGCTATGTCTGCCCCCACGCGGTGATAAGGCCCTATCTGCTCAACGAGGAGGAGAAGGCCGCCGCGCCCGCGGGCATGAAGATCGTTCCCGCCAAGGGCAGGCAGGCGGCGGGGCTGTACTTTGCCATGGCCGTGAGCAACCTGGACTGCACCGGCTGCGGCAGCTGTGAAAACGTCTGTCCCGCGAAGGAGAAGGCGCTGACCATGGTGCCCGTGGCCGACGCGCCCGACACCGCCGCGGCCTGGGGCTTTGCGCTGACGCTGACAGACAAGGGCGATATATTCGATCCCTACACCGTCAAGGGCAGCCAGTTCCGCCAGCCGCTGCTGGAGTTCTCCGCCGCCTGCGCGGGCTGCGGCGAGACGCCTTACGCCAAACTGCTCACCCAGCTGTACGGCGACCGGGTGTACTGGGCCAATGCCACCGGCTGCTCCCAGGCCTGGGGAAGCGCCATGCCCGGCATTCCCTACACCACCAACAAGTGCGGCCAGGGCCCGGCATGGAGCAATTCGCTGTTTGAGAACAACGCCGAGTTCAGCCTGGGCATGGTGCTGTCCGTGAAGCAGCAGCGCGAGGCCGAGCGGGCCCGCGTGGAGGCCTATCGCGCCGATTGCGCCGACGAAGCCGTGAACGCCGCCATCGACCAATGGCTTTCCACCTACGAGGACTTCGACGCCTCCGCCGCCGCCAGCCGCGCGCTGGTGAAGGCGCTGGAGGGCAGGGATGACGAGGCTGCCCGGCGCATCCTGCAGTTCAGGGACCAGCTGTCGAAAAAGACCTTCTGGATGTACGGCGGCGACGGCTGGGCCTACGACATCGGCTTCGGCGGCCTGGACCACGTGGTGGCCAGCGGCGAGGACGTGAACGTGCTGATCGTGGACACCGAGATCTACTCCAACACCGGCGGACAGTCCTCCAAAGCCACGCCCGTGGGCGCGGTGGCCCAGTTCGCCGCCGCGGGCAAGACCCGGCCCAAGAAGGACATCGGCGGCATGCTGATGACCTACGGCAACGTGTACGTGGCCCAGGTGGCCATGGGCGCGGACAACGCCCAGCTGGTGAAGGCCGTGCGCGAGGCCGAGGCCTTCCGGGGCCCCAGCGTCATCATCGCCTACGCCCCCTGCCAGAGCCACGGCCTGAAGTGCGGCATGGCCAAGGTGCAGGACGAGATGAAGCGGGCCGTGGACGCGGGCTACTGGTTCCTGTACCGCTACAACCCCCAGGCCGAGCCCAGGTTCACCCTGGACTCCAAGGCCCCGACCCTGGACTACGAGGAATTCCTGGACGGCGAGGTGCGCTATGCCTCCCTGCGCCGCACCTTCCCGGAGAACGCGAAGACGCTGTTCGTCGAGGGCGCGAAGCTGGCGAAGGAGCGCTATGAAAGCCTGAAGGACAAGGGATAACGACGCAAAAAGCGCGCCGCCCCGCTGCTTGATCGGCAGCGGGGCGGCGCTTTGCGACCGGGAATATCCATTTAATCCGCTTCCTTCGCCTCCGGCGCGTCATCAGAATGGGGATACAGCGCCAGGGCGAATTTTTTTTGCATGTCGTTTCGGCTCTTGCAGCCCGTCTTTTGCAGCAGGTTGTGCACATGGTATTTGACCGTGCTCTCCGAGACGAACAGCGCCTCGGCGATTTCGCCGTTGGATCGCTTGGCGAGCAGCAGCTGGAGCACCTCCTGCTCCCGGGCGGAGAGATCGTGCTGCATGGCGAAGCTCTCAAAAACTTCGCGCTCGGTCTTCTGACGGGCGACTTTCGGCGCGTACAGCCACATGCACAGCCGATGGAAAAGGAAGATCGTCAGCATGAACAGCACGGAGGTCACCGCGATCAGGGCGACCTTGTTCTCGGCGAACAGGGTGCAGACCGCCGTGCCCGCCGCGTCGCCCAGCCGCCCGAACAGCAGCCCCAGCGGGGCCAGCTCCCAGCGGCGCGCTTGCGCGGCCAGATCCAGGAACAGCACGACGCGGTAGACGGAGAAGAAGCCGAAGAACAGGTAATCCAGCCCCCAGCAGACAAAGCTGGAGACGGATTCCCCGGACAGCCCCAGCATGACGAAGGGGATGATCAGCGCCGTGGCCGTGCAGATCGCGCCGTTTTTCCGGCTCTTGTCGTTGATGAAGCCCGCCGCGACCAGCCCCACGGCGTAAAGCAGGCGGGACAGCTCGGGCATCAGGCCGGATTCGATATCCGCAGCCGGAAAGCCAAAGCCCAGGTTCTTGACAAGACTCAACAGCAGCGCCGCGACGCAGGCCAGCGCCAGCTTTTTGCCGGGCAGAGCCGCGGCGCGATCAGCGGCCTCCGGAGGGCGCGGCGCGGGCAGGCGCGCGGCCATGAGGGCGAGGACGAGGGCGAAGGGCACATACGCCAGCGGCACGGCGTCGCCGCGCATGAAGCCGCTGCCGACGAGCGCCAGCAGCCCGAGGGCGACGGTGGCCGCGCCATAGCCGCCGCCAAAGACAATGCCGCGCCGATCGGACTGGGGCATGACGGCGAGGGCATACAGGTAAAAGCCGGCGATCATGCCGAAAAACAGGTTCATTGCGAGCCCGAAGGCGATGGTCCCCGCAAGCGCGCCGCCGGTCATCGCCAGCGCGAAGCAGGCGGCGCACAGCAAAAGGGACGCGACGAACAGCCTGTGAAGGCCGTCCCCGTCAGGGTGTCTCTTCAGCAGCAGGCACACAAGGGCCAGGCCCGCCGCCTGCATCGTATAGCCCGCGACCATGCTCAGCAGGTCCGCCGTCGGCCCGCCCGCCTGCGCGATCAGGCGATAAAGCCAGGACATATAGGCCGCGGAGGTCAGGAAAAAGCATGCCGCGACCCACAGAGCGCAGGACATGTCGGCGCGCATATTCAAAAACCGCTTGACGCCCATGCGATTCGCTCCCTTCAAGAAACATATAGTAATCATATCAAAAAAGCGGGGCAAACTCAATAAAAAACGCCGATTTTTGGCCACCTGATCGAAAACTGACCCCCTTTATCCGGCCAATAGACTTGAACGGCAGGGCTTTTTTTGATACGTTTAATGTAGGTATTAGTCTGTTTTTTTCTTCAATGAATGTATTACAACCAAGGAGGATGAATCGATGAAAGCAATCCGACGCGTTCTTTTACTCTGCTGCCTGCTTACCGTGGCTCTGTGCACCGCGGCCTTGGCCGACGACGTGCTGACGCTGCCGGCGAACCTGACGGTGATCGAGGAGGAGTCCTTTGCCGGTCTGGATCAGGCACGCACCGTGATCGTGCCGGAGGGCGTCACCAACATTCAGGCGCGGGCCTTTGCCGACAGCAAGCTGACTTTGGTTCAGCTGCCGTCCACGGTGACGGTCATCGGGGAAGGGGCCTTCCGGGACTGCGGCACCTCGTCCCAGAGGCGGCTGTACCTGCTGCCGGAGGGCGTGACCGTGGGCGCGGATGCCTTTACCGGCTGCACGGCGAGGATCACCTATGACGGGGAGGACCTGTCCTATATGACCTATACCGTCGGCGAGGACAGCGTGACAGTCACCGGTTATTCCGGCGCGGACGCGGAGCTGACCATCCCCGATACCATCGAGGGCAAGCCCGTGACGGCCATCGGAAACAACGCCTTCAGCGGCAAACAGAACCTGACCGCGGTGAACCTGCCTGCCGGGCTGAAAACCATCGGCCGCGCGGCCTTTGAGAACTGCAAGGCCCTGCCGTCGGTGATGCTGCCGACCGGCCTTGAGACCATCGGCGCAAACGCCTTCAACGATTGCTCTGCGCTGACCGAGGCGGCGATCCCCGAGAGCGTGACCGCCATCGGTGAAAAGGCCTTCCGCTATACCGCCATCACCGAAATCTCCGTTCCGCAGGGGGCGGCGCTGGGCACCGAGGTCTTTGGCAGCTGCCAGAAGCTGGTCAGCGCGAGCCTGCCCGATTCGATGACGGAAATTCCGGATTACCTGTTCTACAACTGCCGGGCGCTCGCCCAGGT
The DNA here is from genome assembly GCA_902800625.1 of uncultured Eubacteriales bacterium. GTDB lineage: Bacteria > Bacillota > Clostridia > Christensenellales > Aristaeellaceae > UBA2862. Next base: position 65,743 of record CADCFG010000008.1, read on the forward strand.
CAGCCTGCCCCAAAGCCTGACCGCCATCGGACGGGAGGCCTTTAACAATACCTTCTACAATCAGCAGGGCAGCGCCGTGTATGTGCTGCCCGATACCCTCAACACCCTTGGCGCGGGAGCCTTCAACGGCTGCGGCGCGGGCCTGTGCGTCTCCAAGGGCGGCGACACGGAGACGCTGATGCGCGACAACAACTATGCCTTTACCCACCCGGACGAGACGGACTTCCGCTATAAGTACCTGAGCGCCACCGTGGACGGGGAGACCGTCTGGACCAAGACCCTGATCCGCTATGTGGGCGCGGGCGGGGCGGTGGAAATCCCCGCCAGCGCGACGGTGATCGGCGAAGAAGCCTTCAGGGATAACACCACCGTCACTGCCGTGACCATTCCCGAGGGCGTAACCACCATCCAGAAATGGGCGTTCCAGAGATGCTCCGCACTGGCCAACGTGCAGCTGCCTCAGTCGCTGAATGAAGTCTTGGATTTCGCGTTCAACAACTGTGCGCAGCTGACGAACGTGAATTTCCCCGCGGCGCTGACGGTCATCAAGGGCGACGCCTTCAGCGGCACCTGCAAGGCGGAGGGCACCTATTACTTCGACCTGCCCGACAATCTGGCGGAGTGCAACGCGTACAGCTTCAATAACTGTGGCGCGGTGCTGTGCGTGGCGCGGAACAGCGGCGCGGAAGCGCAGATGATCCAGTGTCGGTATATCTTCGCCTACAAGGACTCCCGCGACTTCCGCTACCAGATGGAATCCGGCGCCGGCGCGAAGCTGCGCCTGGAGAGCTACGCGGGCACGGACAGCCCTGTGCGACTGCCCGACGACTGCGTCTCGGTGAACCGGAACAATTTCAGCCCCCTGGTGGACGGCGGGCTCGTATGCGCCCAGAATTCCGACACCGCGGCGGCGCTGGACAAAGTCAGCCTGAACTATACCTTCCCGGGAGACGCGTTTGCGGACTTCCGCTATCGGAAGATCGAAGACGTGCTGTATATCATGGGCTATGCGGGCTCTGACGAGCAGATCACCGTTCCCGTCCCCGGGGACTATATCACGGCGGGGGTGGACGTGCAGATTCGCGCCAACGCCTTCAAGGGTATGGAGCAGCTGACGAAGGTGACCGTCGGCGAGGGCGTGACCCGCATCAATTCGGACGCCTTCACCAATTGCTACAAACTTTCGGACATCACCCTACCGAGTACGCTGACATCCCTTGACCAGAACGTGTTCCTCTGGTGCGGCCGGGACGCGGCCCAGCCCTTCTACCTGGTACTGCCGGACAATATGACCGACCTGGTCGGCCGGGGCGGCGGCGCGACCACCTTCCTGGACTTCAACGCGGTGCTGGTGTGCGGCAAGACCTCCGCCACCGCGGCGCTGCTGACAGACCGCAACTACGTCTATACCGTGGCGGGCGAGGAGGATTTCCGCTATCGCTACGAGAAGGACGAGACAGACAGCTCGATCCGCCGGCTGTGGCTGGTGGGCTATGCGGGCGAGGGCGCGCGGGTGACCATTCCCCAGGGCATCTACGGCATCAAGCGGTACATCCAGAATACCACCGCCAACTATTGGCGTACCTTCCACGGCGACGGCTTCTATGGCAACGAGACCGTGACCGAAGTGACCATCCCGGATGGCACGGTGGAGATCGAGAAAAGCGCGTTTGAAAACTGCGTGAACCTGACCGACATCACCTTCCCGGATTCGCTGAGGAAGCTGAAAGACCGTGCCTTCAAGGCCTGCGGCAGCGCCTCCGCAACCATTCACTACTATGTGCTGCCGGATGACATTGAGGAAATCGGAACCAACAAGGCGGCGGGCTGGGGCACGTTCGTGAATATCAACAACGGCCGGCTGGTGTGCGGCGTCGGCTCCACGACCGCCAGGGTGCTCTCCGAATGCGACAACGATTGGCCTACCGCCTGGGACTTCGCCCTCAAGGGCCATCAGACGGATGGGCTGCTGTATCACTACGTCCGTCACGGCGAAGAAGGCAGCTATACCTACAAACTGTACCTGACGCAATACGAGGGTACGGACGAAGAGGTCGAGATTCCCGCCGACTGCGGCGTCTACCGCATCGAGAACGCCGTGTTCCAGGATCACACCGAGCTTCAAAAGATCGTCATCCCCGCGGGCGTCGTGGAAATTGGCGCCGACGCGTTCAACGGCTGCACGACGCTGTGCGGGGGTACGGATGCGGAGCCGGACGCCATCATCCTGCCCAATACGCTGAAGAAGCTGGGCGACAGGGCGTTCAGGGACGTGGGCGCCGCCGTCACGAATCGCTTCTATCTGGTGCTGCCCGCCAGCCTGGAGAACTTCAACGTCGGCATAATCGACGGCTGCGGGGCGGTGTTCGTCGCCGGAGGCGCCGCGGCCACCGTGCTGTACAACGAATGGTATTACTACTATATCACGCTGGCGGACGCCAAGGTGCCGCAGAATCTGCAGTATCAGCTGGAATATGACGAGCAGACCCAGAGCTATGTACCTCATGCTTTCTACTACGGAAAACAATAACGGCTGAAGCATGCGCGGGCCGCCCGAAAGGGCGGCCCGCTTTGCGCGCGGGAGCGGCTCCGGGCCGAGGCATCGGGAAGGTTTCGGTTTGACTTTCCCTCCGTCGGCGGTATAATGGATATATCGATGCAATGGAGGCGACGATATGCGCGCGACCCGTGTTCTTGCGACGATCCTGGCCCTGATCCTGGCTCTGGGCGTGGCCCTGGCCGAGGGCGCCCTGCCCGACGGCGAATACGCGCCGGACGGCTTCACCTACTCCGGCGGCAGCGGCAAGGTGAGTATCACCTGCCCGAAGATCACCGTGGCGGCGGGCGAAGTTACCGCCACGCTGGTGTTTTCAAGTCCCAATTATCCCCGGGTGGTGGTGGACGGCGCGGAATATCCCGCCGTACACGACGGCGACACCTCGATATTTGAGGTGCCCGCGCCGCTGAACGCGGATTTCACCGTCGTCGGCACCACCACGGCCATGTCCAAGCCCCACGACGTGGCCTACACGCTGCACATCTACGTGGGAGAAGCCGCGCCTGAATCCCAGGAAGCCGAAGGGGCAGCCATTGAGGCCGCCGCGCTGGAAGCGCGCGACCGGGATATCCCCGGCCTGACATGGCAGGGAGAGACACCCCTTCGCTATGCCCGGGAGTTTGCCGTGGATCGCTACGAGGGCGGCTACAGGCTGCTGACCCTGTCCGATGGAGGCCGATATCTGGTCATCCCCGAGGGCGGCGAGGTCCCCGCGGGACTGGATGGCGATGTGCGCGTGCTGTGCCGGCCGCTGGATCGGGTGTACCTGGCGGCTACGGCGTCCATGGCGCTGTTCGACGCGCTGGACGGCCTTGGCGCGGTGCGCTTCTCCGGTACCCGGGCGGAGGGCTGGTACGTGGAGAACGCCGCCGCCGCCATGGAGCGGGGCGAGATGCTGTTCGCCGGGAAGTACAGTGAGCCGGATTACGAGCTGCTGCTGGGCGAGGGCTGCGACCTGGCCGTGGAATCCACGATGATCCTGCACACTCCCAAGGTGCGCGAGCAGCTGGAGAGGCTGGGCGTGCCGGTGCTGGTGGAGCGCTCCAGCTACGAGGCCCACCCGCTGGGTCGCACGGAGTGGGTGAAGCTCTATGGCGCGCTGCTGGACCGGGAGGACGAAGCCGCGGCCTTCTTCGACAGCCAGGCGGCGGTGATCGACGAACTGCGCAATTTCCCGGCCACTGAAAAGACCGTGGCCTTCTTCTATATCGCCACCGATGGCGGCGTGGTGGTGCGCGGCCCCGGAGACTACGTGGCCCGCATGATCGAGATCGCCGGCGGGCGCTATGCCCTGGACGGCGCTCTGGCGGGACAGGGGAGCCGCTCCTCCGTCACCATCGGCATGGAGGACTTCTATGCCGCCGCCGTGGACGCGGATGTGCTGGTGTACAACGGCTCTATCGATGCCCCGCTGGCATCCGTGGACGACCTGCTGGACAAAAGCCCGCTGTTTGCCGACTTCAAGGCCGTGCGCAGCGGCGACGTCTGGACCACTGACCGCTATCTCTATCAGGCCACCGACATCGTCGGCGAACTCATTACCGATTTCAACCACGTGCTCCGCGGCGAGGAGGAGGGGCTGCGGTTTCTTTCAAAAGTGAAGCGTTGAAGACAGCCGGGGAACGGATGGCGAAACAGTCCGTTTCCCGGCTGCTTCGACGGCGCTGCCAATCGCAAATTTGTGAAAATTCCCCCTTGACTCTCACGTTACGTCATAGTGTATACTCCCGTTGAAAGGAGGAAGGAACCGATGATGACGGTGCACGAGGTGAGCGAAAAGACGGGCGTGAGCGTCCGCGCGCTGCACCATTACGACCAGATCGGGCTGTTGAGGCCCGTGGCGGTGACGGAGGCGGGCTATCGGCTCTACGACCTCGCGTCGCTGGAGCGCCTGCAGATGATCCTGCTGTTCCGGGAGCTGCAATTCCCGCTGAAGGACATTGCGGGCATCCTGGAGAGCCCGAATTTCGACCGCAACCGGGCGCTGGAGCAGCAGATCGGGCTGTTGAAGCTGCGCCGGGAGCATTTGGACAACCTGATCCTGCTGGCGCAGGGCATACTTTTGAGAGGAGTGAACAACATGAACTTTGAACCGTTCGACACGACGAAGATCGACGAATACGCCGCCGAGGCGAAGGCCAGCTGGGGCGACACCGCGGCTTACAGGGAATATGAGAAAAAGCGCGCGGGCAGGGGTCGCGACGAGGAAGCGGCCCTGGGTGAGGGGCTGATGGACCTGCTGGCGGGCTTTGCCGCTATGAAGGACGGCCCCGCCGACGCGCCGCAGGCCCTGGCGCTGGTGGAAAAGCTGCGGGACTACGTCACCGAGCATTTCTACACCTGCACGCCCGAGATCCTGCGCTCCCTGGGCAGCCTCTATGCCGGCGGCGGGCGCTTCACCGAGAACATCGACAGGAGGGGTGGGGAGGGCACAGCCGCCTTCGCCGCCAGGGCCATCGAGGCGTATTGCGGGAGTAGGGAGTAGGGACATCGAGCGCCCGGAAAACAGTTCTGTGAACTGTTTTAGCAAGGTGGGGCCGGTTAGGCCCAAAGGGATCAGGTACCAGAAATGGTGGCCGACGCGCATGGGCCCTTCCGCTGCGAATCGCCTGCCGCGGTGCCTGTCATCCTGAGCGGAGCCGCGAACCGGCGCAGTCGAAGGATCTGTGTGATTCTGCCCGCAGGACACATCTGGAGGGGATCGCCTGTTCCTGCTCCAATTTCCACAAACTTATCACAATCCGCCCTTGCTTCGCCCAGCCTTTTGTTGTATAATGATTATTGGCGCATCCTTGCCACGGTTATCCGGCCGTGGCCGAAGTCCATAAGGAGGTGAAAAAGAACATGAACCAGTATGAAGTCATGTACGTCATTGATCCGACGCTGGAAGACAGCGCCCGGACCGAGCTCATCAACCGTTTTTCCGACCTGGTGAAGAAGAACGGTGGCGAAGTGGATCGCGTTGACGAGTGGGGCAAGCGCCGCCTGGCCTACGCTATCCAGTACAAGACCGAGGGCTATTATGTGCTGATGTACATCAAGGCCCCCGCCGACCTGCCCCGTGAGCTGGAGCGCAACATGCAGATCAACGACAGCATCCTGCGTTATCTGACCGTGCGCTACGAGGGCGAGCTGCCCGCCAAGCGCGAGCCGCTGAAGCCCTATGCTCCCCGTGAGGCCGCGCCCGCCGAGGCTCCCGCTGCCGCTGAGGCCCCTGTGGCCGAGGCTCCCGCTGCCGAGGCTGAGGCCCCCGTGGCCGAGGCTCCTGTCGACGACGAAAAGCCCGAGTCGGAGGCCGAATAACACAGCCTACGAAGGATGGTGTGAAGCATGAACAAAGTCATCCTGATCGGCAATCTCGCCAATGATCCCGAGCCCTTTACCACGCAGTCCGGAATTTCCCGTTCGACGTTCCGCATTGCCGTGCAGCGCCGCTTTGCCAACGCGCAGGGCGTGCGCGAGGCGGATTTCCTGACGGTGGTCGCCTGGCGCCAGAGCGCCGACTTCTGCAACCGCTACCTCACCAAGGGCAGCAAGGTTGCTGTGGAAGGCAGCATCCAGACCCGTTCCTATGATGCGCAGGACGGATCGAAGCGCTATGTGACCGAGATCATCGCTGACAGCGTAGAGTCTGTCGGCGGCCGCAGCGATGGACAGGCCCGTCCCCATGACAACGGCCCCACCCCGCCGCCCGCGGCGCCTGCCGCTCCCGCCGCTCCCTCCGGCAACAACGGTTTTGCCGAGGTGGAGGACGACGAGCTGCCGTTCTAGGCTCAATCCCGAAGGGATTGGCTTGGACGCAATTCTTCTTTGGGAGCGCCCCGCTGCGCGCCCTTATATCCAAAAAGGAGGAACAAAGCCATGTCTGAAGATAGAGGCGAACGCATTCGCCGTCCCCGCGGCCGCAAGCCGCGCCGGAAGGTCTGTGCTTTCTGCGTGGATAAGATCCAGCACATCGATTACAAAGATGTCGCTCGTCTTCGCCGCTTCACCAGCGAGCGCGGCAAGATCCTGCCCCGCCGCATGACCGGCACCTGCGCCAAGCACCAGCGTCAGCTCTCCACGGCCATCAAGCGCGCCCGTACCATCGCGCTGATGCCCTATGTGAGCGACTAAGCGAAAAAAAGAAGCCCCCTCCCCGCGCGGGAGGGGGCTTCTGCTTGGCGGCGGCTTCCGGCCGCCAGTTACCATGGGTTGAGGCTGCACTTTTTATCTAACACATTTATGCTTTACAAATCCCCGGTTATCTGCGATAATGTATTTGGACAATAATATGGGTCAGTGTGTAACCAGCCCAAATGGCGATAGCGCCCGCCGGGCGCGGAGGATTGAGATATGCAGATTCAAGGGATGGATTTGCGAGCCGAGCGCAAAGTCCGCAGGGTGTATGCGCTGTTGCTCATCGCGGTGTGCCTGCTGATCAACGTGGCGTGCGCGAAACTGGCGCTGGTGCTGAAGCTGCCGCTGTTCCTGGACAACATCGGTTCCGCCCTGGCGGCGGCGGTGGGCGGCAGCGTGCCCGGCATGGCCGTGGGTTTCCTGGCCAACCTCATCAACGGCATATCCAACATAGAGACGGTCTATTACGCGTCGCTGACGGTGCTGATCGCCATATTCTCCACCTGGTTTGCCCGTCGCGGCTTCTATGACTTCAAGAAGCCCTGGAAGCTGGCGGTGGTGATCCTCACCTTCGCGCTGATCGGAGGCGGGCTGGGTTCGCTGCTCACCTGGACGCTCTACGGCTTCGGCGAGAGCCTCTCCGGGCCGCTGGCCCACCGGATCTTCGAGGCGGGCCAGCTCAACGAATTCTGGAGCCAGTTCGCCGCCGATATGCTGATCGACCTGGCGGACAAGACCATCACCGTGCTGATCGTGGCGCTGGTGTACAACCTGCTGCCCGCAGAGTTGAAGCACAAGCTGTTCTTCACCGGCTGGCAGCAGGCGCCCCTGTCCGAAAAGAGCCAGGCCGTGCTGGAAAAGAAGCGCTCGCGCAAGATGTCGCTGCGGTCCAAGATCATCGCGCTGGTGGCCGTCGGCATGATCGTCATTGCCATCGGCATCACCACCATCAGCTTCGTCCACTTCCGTCGCGCCGCCATCGACGAGCAGATCAACATGGCCAACGGCGTGGTTCGCGTGGTGGCGGACAGCGTGGACGCCGATCGGGTGGACGAGTTCCTGGAGCTGGGCGAGCAGGCCGAGGGCTACCTGGGCATCGAGGCCCGGCTGGGCGCGCTGGCGCACAGCTCCGACGACATAGAGTATGTCTATGTCTACAGGATCGAGGAGGACGGATGCCATGTGGTGTTCGACCCGGACACCAGCGAGGCGACCGGCGCGAACCCCGGCGAGGTCATCCCCTTCGACGACGCCTTCCTGCCCGTGCTGGACAAGCTGCTGGCGGGCGAGGAGATCGACCCGATCATCTCCAACGAGGAATACGGCTGGCTGCTGTCAATTTACAGGCCCATTTATGATTCCAACGGCGTCTGCCAGTGCTATGGCGCGGTGGACATCAACATGGACCACATCGCCACCTCCGGCTACCAGTTCCTGGCGCGGGTGCTGTCCGTGTTCCTGGGCTTCTTCCTGCTGATGCTGACGCTGGCCATCTGGGTGGCGGAATACAGCATCATACTGCCCATCAACACCATGGATGTGGCCACCGGCTGCTTTGCCTACAACAGCGAGGAGGCCCGCAGCGACACGGTGGAGCGCATCAGGCAGCTGGACATCCACACCGGCGACGAGATCGAGAACCTGTACCACTCCGTGGTCAAGACCACCGAGGACACCGTGCAGTACATCGAGTATGCCCAGACCCAGAGCGAGACCATCAGCAAGCTGCAGAACGGCCTGATCCTGGTGCTGGCCGACATGGTGGAGAGCCGCGACAAGTGCACCGGCGACCACGTGCGCAAGACTGCCGCCTACACCGACATCATCATGCGCCAGATGAAGAAGGAGGGCATCTACCTCGACCAGCTCACCGACGAATTCATCTACGACGTGGTAAACTCCGCGCCGCTGCATGACATCGGCAAGATCCAGGTGCCCGACAGCATCCTGAACAAGCCCGGCAAGCTGACGGACGAGGAATTCGAGATCATGAAGACCCACACCACCGCCGGCGCGCAGGTGATCGAGCACGCCATGGAAATGGTGCACGGCGAATATTCCGGCTATCTGGAGGAGGCCAAGTACCTGGCCCACTTCCACCACGAGAAGTGGAACGGCAAGGGCTATCCCCTGGGTCTGTACCAAGAGGAGATCCCTCTGTCCGCCCGCATCATGGCCGTGGCCGATGTGTTTGACGCGTTGGTGTCCAAGCGCAGCTACAAGGACGGCTTCCCCTTCGAAAAGGCCATGGCCATCATCGAGGAAGGCGCCGGCAGCCACTTCGACCCGAATATCGTCGCCGCTTTCATCCATGCCTCCGATGAGGTGCGGAAGGTGATGAACATGAATATGGGGGTCAAGGAAGACATGTGAGTGTGGAGTCAGAGGATGCTTGAGGGGTTCACAGGCATCTGTCTTCACTCGCAGGTTGTTCGCTTGCATAATGAACAGATCCTTCGCATCGCTCAGGATGACATCGTTGCAATGTCGTCATCCTGAGCGATGCGAGGGATCTGTACGTTTTGGTTTATAAGCGGGGCAGGTTCACTCAGCAGAGGCGGCGATGCCAGTCGCGCCAATCCACACGCTCAACCATCTTCCTTCTGCCACTTCTGGTAGACCTCCGGCTGGAACCCCACGGCGGCCTTTTTCCCGTTGCGCACGATGGGCTGCCTGAGCACCTGGGGATGTTCCAGCACGGCGTCCTCCTTCTGGGCGGGGGCCAGCCAGGAGACCAGGGCCAGGGCGTCCCTGTCCCGGCAGTCCGGGTCGATCAGCGCGTCCAGCCCGCCGCAGGCGCTGGCCGCGTTGCGCAGCTCGCCGCGGCTGATGCCCTTGTCCATCAGGTCGATGCTCTGCGCCTTGATGCGGCGCTCCTTGAACCAGCGCTCCGCCTTGCGGGTGTCGCTGCTCTTTTTCGTGCCGAAGATCTGGATGTTCACGGCGTTTCACCCTCCCGCAGCAGCGCGAAGTAGTGGTCGTGGGCGGCGTGGTACTCCCGGTTGAAGTTCTCGTCCTTGCCGGCGTGCAGCCGTGAAACGTAGTCGTGGATCTCGTGCTTCAGCTCCGGCTGCATCCGGGCGATGGTGGCCACGCCCACGTTGGAGCAGATGTCGGAGATGCGCTCAATGTCGCTGAGCAGGTTCAAGAACTCCGTGCCCGCCAGCACCGAGCACTTGCGCTCCCGCAGGCGGTCCAGGTGGTTCTGCTTCATGGCGTTCACCATGTCGTCCACCACTTCCTCCAGCGGCTCGATGTGCCGGGCGGCCTTCACGTCGCACTTCTCGAAGGTCTTACCGGTATAGCTCATCACCGCGCCGATCAGCCCGCGCAGCACCTCCAGCTCCCTGAGGGCATATTCGGAAAAGGCCGTGTTCTCGTTGTGCAGCTCCTCGGCATACTCGGCGATGTTCATGGCGTGGTCGCCCAGGCGCTCGAACTCGGAGATGGCGGAATAGTAGTGGTCCATGATCTCCACGTGGCTCTGCAGCGTCACGTGGCCGGACACCTGCACCAAATAGTTGCTCACCCGGTCGGCCAGGTGGTCGATGTGGTCCTCCACGGCGCGCACCTCGTCCAGCTTCGCCTCGCTGTAGTCCTTCACCGCGTCGAAGGCGCGGTTCACGTTCTCCCGGGACAGGTGGAACATCTGCACCAGCACCTTGTAGCAGCTGTTCAGCGCCAGCGCGGGCGTGGCAAGCAGCACCGGGTTCAGCGCGTCCAGCACGGCCATGTCCGCGCTCTGTTCGGCGGCGGGGGAGTCGGCGGGCTTGTCCTTCACGATCCTGCGGCTCATCTTCTCAAACACGCTCACCATCGGCAGCATCAAGACAGCGCATACCAGATTGAACACCGTGTTGGTGTTGGCGATGGCGCCGGAATACACCGTGCTGTTCCACAGGCCGTCCAGCAGCCCCACCCGGTGGGCCAGGGTTACGCCCAGCAGCACCAGCGCCGTCTTGCACAGGTTGAACAGTATGTTCACAATGCCCACGCGCTTGGAATCCGGCTTCGCGCCGATGTTGCACACGATGGCTGTGGTCACACAGTCGCCCAGGTAAACGCCCGTCAGCATGGCATAGATGGCGCTGAACGTCAGCAGCCCCGAGGTGGAAAATGCCTGAAGTATGCCGATGGTGGCCGACGAGCTCTGCAGCACGAAGGCCACGCCCGCGCCGATCAGGTAGCCGATCACCGGGTTTTCGCCCAGCCGGGAAAACAGGTTCTCGATGATGCCGCTCTCGGACAGGGTGCTCACCGCGTCGGTCATGTTCAGAAGTCCGGAGAACAGTATGCCGAAACCGATGACAATCTGGCCGATCTTGTCGCCGTTCTTCAGCTTGCCGCTCATCACGATGATGATGCCGATGATCAGCGCCAGCGGCGCCAGCGTGGAGGGCTTGAAGAACTGCAAAAACGACGTGCCCGAGGCGTTCAGGTCCAGCAGACGGATGATCTGGCCGGTCACCGTGGTGCCCACGTTCGCGCCGATGATGATGCCCAGGGACTGGTGCAGCGAGATGATGCCCGCGCCCACCAGGCCGGAGGTGATCACGATGGTGGCGGTGGAGGATTGGATCACCGCCGTCATCACCAAACCGAGCAAAAATGCCTTGACGGGCGTGCCCGTCAGCTTCTCCATCACGCTCTTCAGCGCGCCGGAGCTGCTCTCCTTCAAACCGTCGCCCATCAACCGCATGCCATACAGGAACATGGCCAGGCCGCCGAACAGGGTGATGAGGTTGAATATACTCATATGATTTAATTCCCGCTTTCCAAAAATATAACATATCGTTTTATTTCTACAAGAATATGTTATCGTATAGGCGGACTTCACTCAACGCATATTGTGTTATTTTACTATAACGATTGCTTATTGCCTGTTTCGCGCCTGAAAGGCCTGCCGCCGCCCCTTGCGGAGACGGGCGGATGATGGTATAATCATAAGCGGTGCGCCGGGCCGGGACATATAGTTCCGGCCTATGGCGACAGAAACGACAGACATGGGGGAACGCACATTGATCTGCAACAACATCCTTGAGGCCGTGGGCAAGACGCCCTTGGTGCGGCTGAACCGCATGCCCGAGCCGGGCAGCGCGGAGATCCTGGTGAAGATGGAGGCGCTGAACGTGGGCGGTTCCATCAAGACCCGCACGGCCCTGAACATGATCGAACAGGCGGAGAAGGAGGGGCTCATCGGCCCGGACAGCATCATCGTGGAGCCCACCAGCGGGAACCAGGGCATCGGCCTGGCGCTGGTCGGTGCGGTGAAGGGCTATCGCACCATCATCATCATGCCCGATTCCGTCAGCGAGGAGCGGCGCAAGCTGGTGCGCCACTACGGCGCGGAGGTGAAGCTGATCCACGACGCCGGGGACATCGGCAAGTGCATCGAGGAGTGCCTGAACTGCGCGCTGAAGATGAAGGCGAGGGACCCGAAGGTGTTCGTGCCCCAGCAGTTTGAAAACCCCAACAACACCCTGGCCCACAAGAAGCACACGGCGCTGGAGATCATGGCCCAGGCTGCCCGGCCCATCCACGGCTATTGCAGCGGCATCGGCACTGGCGGCACGCTCACGGGCATCGGCGAGGTGCTGAAGGCCCAGTACCCGGACATCGAGATCTGGGCCGTGGAGCCGGAAAACGCCGCCATCCTCGCCGGGGGCACCATCGGCACTCATATCCAGATGGGCATCGGCGACGGCATCATCCCGGATATACTGAACCGGGACATCTATGACTCCATCTACGTGGTCACCGACTCCGAGGCCATCGAGACCGCCCGACGCCTGGCCCGGGAGGAGGGCCTGATGTGCGGCATCTCCAGCGGCACCAACGTGGCCGCCGCGCTGAAGCTGGCCAAGAAGCTGGGCCCGGGCAAGACCGTGGTCACCGTGCTGCCCGACACCGCCGAGCGCTACTACTCCACCCAGCTGTTCGGGGAATAAAGCCCGGCAACGGATCAGCGCCAGCGGCGCAAATGCAATAACAGCCTTCCCCATGGAGGGGAAGGCTGTTTCTTGTGGCGCTTTTACTGCCTGCTGGCGATGTCCTTCACCTGGTTGTAGTAATCCCGGCCGGCGGTGTTGCCGAACACGGAGCGCAGCTTGTTGTAGGCTTCGCGCAGGGAGCCGCTCTCGGAGAAGATGGCGGTGATCTGCTTCGCTACGTCCTCTTCGATGCCCTCGGAGATCAGTATGGCGGTGGGATCGGGCGCGCCGTCCACCACGACCACCTCAGGCTCGGCGGGCGCTTCCACGGGCGCCTCCTCGGGCTGCTCCGCCTTGGCCTTCCGGCTCCTGGACCGGGAGGAGCGGGCCTTCTTCGGCTTCTCCTCGGCGGCGGGGGCTTCCTCGACCGCCGGGGCCTCTTCAACCGCCGGGGTCTCCTCGACGGCGCTGGCTTCCTCCACCGGCGTTTCCTCCGCGGGGACGGCGTCCGTCAGGCTGACGTAGCTCTGCCCGTCGGCGGCCTCCTCGAAGTGGAACAGCTCGCCAAAGGTGCTGGTCAGGTAATTCAGGGGCTTCTTGCCGGCGTCCCGCTTGTCCACGCGATACTCCGCCAGCTGGTTCAGCGACGGGAACAGGTTGCTCACCTGCACCTTGTCATGGCCGCGAAGCCGCTTCTCGATCTGCCCGGCGATCACCGCCACGCGCTCCTCGTGGGTCATGGCGGCGGCCTTGGCGGAGCGGCTGGTGGGCTTGGGGGCCTCCTGCGCGGGGGCTTCCTCGGCTTTGGCGGGCTCCGGCTTGACGGGGGTCGCCTGCCTGGCGTCGGCCTTCGGAGCGCCCTTCCTTGCCGGGGCGACCTGTCGGAGAGACGCGGCCTTCGGGTTGCCCAGCACGATGAACCGGCTGCAGGCCGTGCGCCACAGCTCGTTGCTCTTCTCCATGCCCATGCCGATCACCTCGATGCCGGCGTTGCGCAGCCGCACGGACAGGGCGGAGAAGTCGCTGTCGCTGGAGGCGATGATGACGGTGTCCACGCCGCCCTCCACCAGCAGGTCCATCGCCCCGATGACCAGCGCGATGTCCGAGGAGTTCTTGCCCTTGCTGGCCTTGATGGTCAGGTTCGGGTGGATGGCGTATTTCAGCACGGGGTTCACCCACGCGCCCAGGGCCGAGGCCGCGCCGAAGATCTCCCGGCGCACCACCGTGCCCAGCTCGGCGGCCTGGTCGAAGATCAGATCCGCGCTGGCGGGCAGCACGTTCTCCGCGTCGATCAGGATCGCCAGGTTCCGCTTGTTTTCCTTCATTTCCATAGTAAAAATCCTTTCGGGAATGATTTTCAATGCCAACATATCCATTATAGCACATATACCGCCTCGGCGTCCACAGGGGAAAGTTTAGTTTACAAGCGCATTCATAATGTGTCATGAGAACCGTCGCCATTTCATGCTTTTTCATCTGGCGATTCCCTCGGAAATGGTGTATAATGGAACCGGAAAGCGAGGCGGATTGACATGAAGAAGGGCATTGCCGTGGCGGGCACCACCGTGCTGGACATCCTCTATCCCATCCAGGGCTTCCCCAGGCCGGGCGAGCTGACCAACATCGTGGGCGAGATGAGCCGCTCCACCGGCGGCTGCATGTGCAATGACATCATGGACCTGGCCGCGCTGGACCCGGATCTGCCGCTGACGGCGCTGGGGCGGGTGGGGCAGGACGAGCCGGGGGACTTCCTGCTCAGCCGCCTGCGCCGGTTTCCCAACATTGACCTTTCGCAGATCGTGCGCGCGGGCACCACGTCGTTCACGCTGGTGATGGCGGACGAGGTGACCAAGCAGCGCTCCTTCTATTACTGCAAGGGCGCCAGCGCCGACTTCTGCGAGGACGACATCCGCTGGGACGCGCTGGACGCGGACATCCTGCACGTCGGCTACATACTGCTGATGGACGCGCTGGACGCCCCCGACGCCGAATACGGTACCCGGCTGGCCCGGCTCCTGCACACGGCGAAGCGGCGCGGCATCCGCACCTCCGTGGATTTCGTCACCGAGCCGGGAGAGCGCACCCGCCGCGTGGCGGCCCCGGCGCTGAAGTACACTGACTATTGCGTCATCAACGAATCCGAGGCCCAGGCGCTCACGGGCGTCAGGCTGGCGGACGAATCCGGCAAGCTCATCCGCGAAAACGTGACGGCGGCGCTTGAGGCCATGAAGGCCATGGGCGTCTCCACTTGGGCGGTGCATCAAGGGCTCCGTGGGCGCGGGCGACGCCTTCTGCTCTGGTATACTCTACGCCGCCTGGAAGGGCTGGCCCCTGCGCCGGGCCATTGAGCTGGCCACCGCCGCGGCCGCCTGCTCCCTGTCCCAGCCCGGCGCCACCGAGGGCATGCGAGGCTGCGACGAGGCGATGAAGCTGTACAGGGAATTGAGATGAGGCATTCAGACCGCTGATAAAGCCCGCAAACGCAGAAATTCCCAGAAAAACCGCTTGCGCGGAAGGGATTTCTGCTTTCTGCGTCAGAACAGCCTGCCAATTCGGTCACTTACGCTTGTGCAAGCGTCCTCATTGGCAGGCTGTCCTTCCTTGTCTTGCAGGCTTTCTCAACGGCCTGCCAGTCTGTTGACTTTGTCAACATAGTGAAACGCGCAATCCCAAGGGATTGCGCGTTTTTTGCCCAACCACGTCAATTAGGCGGCAAAGCGGTTTCCCGTATAGCAGAATATAAAATGCACCCAACCGAGCACAAAAGTGCTCTTTTTTTACGCTTTTTTGGTTTTGCCGTGTTTTGCCGTGTTTTTCCGTGTAGCAAAAACTGGATTTGGCGTTTCCCGTGTAACATTTATTTCTCCCACGCAGCAAAACCAGGTTTGAAGGTTTCCCGTGTTTTCCCGTGTTTTGCCGTGTTTTGCCGTGTTTTCCCGTGTAGCAATAGAGGGGTAAAAAACTTGGCTTTCACTCAATAATCTCCATAAAACTCCTTCCCTTCTTTGGGAATCAGAGGTATGCTTTCAAATGCCATTAACCATAAGGAGAAAAATGGAAAAACGAACAAAAAAGCAAGCTCAAAAAATAGGCGCTATAACAATGGCGGATAAGTATATGGGCTTCTGTATACCACTCACTGGCTATCGGGAGGCAGATATAGTAATGCCCAAAGTCTTTACTCCCGCCGAAGCAGAGGATTTTAAGCAGTTAATCCTTCCGATTATTGACGGCACATACGATTACGATGAGGTTCTTCCGGAAAAATACGAAGAGATTGATATAGTAGTAAGCATGTTCCTATCAGGAATAAACGCTGAAGATATTGGGACCAAACGCGAAATAAAGCGCCACCCATATTCTGTGAAGATTTCAGAGGATAAGGTCGCCTACATCAGTATTCCGGATTCCCTTGAGCCAGAAGAAATAAAGGTTATAAAACAGTATGTGGAGCAAATCCGCGAGCACTATTTAACTAAAGAGTAGACGTAAGAAGGGCTGTTGCACACTTCTATCTTGAGCGCAACAGCCCCTATCATTGTGTAGATTATTCCGGCTTCAGGAGGCTCACGGCCTCTTCGATGGACTTTCCGCTGGCGATAAAGGCATCGATCAGCTTCGCCTTGTCTGCTTCAGCCTGTTCTGCTTTCAGATCTTTGAGTTCCTTCTTCTTCGCTTTCGTCTGCTCGGCCAGCGCCTCCAGTTCAGCTTCGACAGCGGCGATCCTCTCCTCAATGGTCAGTTCCACTTTTTTCTTTCTCGGCATGATAGTATCCCCCTTTAAAGTATTTTTTGGAAACGCTTATATCATAGCATACATCAGTAGCATTGTGCAATATAATCCAAGAAAAAAGGGCAACGCATCATAGCGCCGCCCAGATCATCCTGTTTAGCTTATGCTACGAATGTAAGTATAGGGCCGATTCATCAGAGTGTAACCGGTATCAACCGCGACGTTCAGGTAACGCCCATCATTGAGTTCAACCACATAGTGGCTGTCGCGCAGCCATTCACGCGTTACACGCCTAACGTTGTAGTGGCGGGAGAACAAGTCGTAAACGGCCCGCTTGCTGTTTTCGGGAATCTTCTCACCGATCAGCGCGTAATCAGACATTCCGAACATTCCAAACATTGCTTTCGCCTCCTTAAGTGCTTTTGGACTCAAACGTTTTTGATCCTTCGAGTGCCTCGTCTGTTGGTTTTATAGACATTGCACACTGTATCTGGTATTGATGTGTAGCCTTTGTCGTACATGGTGTCAACGATTTCGTCATGTATGGCAAGCGCATGCGCAATTTCTTCTATGATTTCATTTCGAGCTTTCTTATAATGCCTCTTCTCTTCGCGCAGCAACTTCCTCTCTGCTTCGCCTTCCGCTATAGCGCGAAAACGAAGTGTGATGCCAAAGATGAAAGGCGAAAAATAGAGACTGCACCCAACCCGCACCCAACCCGCACCCAACCCGCACCCAACCCGCACCCAGCTGCACCCACTCTCACACAGTACGCTCTCGTGCATCTGATCACGACGTCGCTGCACCCAGCTCCACGCATTCTTTTTTTGAGCGCACCCAACCCGCACCCAACTGCACCCAGTCTTGACTGGTTCCGAAGTGATATACGTTCACCGTGTAGCTCTCTTGAAAATGCACCCCAGAGACGCATTTGAACCGATAACCATAAGCGGAATAGGCTGGGTCAATGCCCCTCACATAGGCAGGGCTGGGTGCAAAAAAGAAGAAAACCCCCGAGAAATCGGGAGTTTTCTACACGGCAGATTGTCTCCAACCTGACGTCCAAAGATGGTACCGGCGATCGGATTCGAACCAATGACACTCCGGGTATGAATTGCCCAAATTGAACATAATAATCTGTGTTTCTACATTAATATTGCACAAATTAGAACGAACAATAGTTAATGGTACATTAACATTCTCTTGCTCCATCAAGTTTTCAAAGGTTCGCTTTTCCCGGACAGGATTGAATTTGGCGAATCTCCGGCTTCAAATTTGCAGGACGAGATTCAAAACCTCGCAAATCGGATTTCAAATTGACGTCGCTATCCTTCCAGCAACCCCCGATTCAGCGTTAAACAGCATAGTCTTCCATCCGAAACGCAAAACGAAATTACCTTGCATTATTTCGCGAAATATGATATGATGATTTCGCGAACAAACGAATCGAGGTGTCGGTCATGGAGTATATGAGCATTCAGCAAGCGGCGGAGCAGTGGGGCGTCTCTTCCCGGCGCGCCCAGCAGCTGTGCAAGAGCGGTGCGATCGACGGCGCTGTGAAGGAGGGCCGTTCCTGGCGGATTCCCGTCCAGGCGCAATCTCCCGTGCGAGCAAAGCCGGTTGAAAGGCCGCACACCCTTCCTCTGCCCGTCGGCATCTCCGGCTACGTGGAGGCGGTCACGCGGTATTACTACATCGATAAGACCCTGCTGATCCGCGACTTCATCGACGCGCTGCCGAAGGTCTCACTGTTCACTCGTCCCCGCCGCTTCGGCAAGACGCTGAACATGGACATGCTGCGCGTGTTCTTTGAACGCAGCGAGCAGGACACCTCCGTCTATTTCCAGGACAAGGCCATCTGGGCCTGCGGCGACTACTACCGATCCTTCCAGGGCAAATACCCCGTGATCTACCTGTCCTTCAAGGACGTGAAGTACGCCTCGTGGGAGAACGCCCTCAAGGACATCGCCGCCATCATCCGCAGCGAGTATGCCCGTCACGACGAGCTGCTGGACAGCGCAGCCTGCAACGCGGTGGAGAAGCAGGCTTTCCAGGCGATCATCGACGACCAGGCGGATGAAGTAGCGCTTTCCCGTTCGCTTTCGCTGCTCTCGGCCATGCTGCGCAAGCATTACGGCATAGAGACCGTCATTGTCATCGACGAATACGATACGCCAATTCAGCAGGGCTATGCCAGCGGCTATTACGATCAGGTCGTCGCCTTTGTGCGAAATCTGTTCTCCGGCGCGTTCAAGGATAATTCCAGCCTGGCCTATGGCTTTATGACCGGCATCCTGCGCGTGGCGAAGGAGAGCATCTTCAGCGGCATGAACAATTTGAAGGTCAACACCATCATGGATGACCGCTACAGCGCGTATTTCGGCTTCTCCAAAGAGGAAGTCGCGCAAATGCTGGCCCACTACGGCCACGCGGACAAGCTGGCGGAGGCCTGCGAATGGTACGACGGCTATCAGTTCGGCAGCACGGAAATCTTCAATCCCTGGTCGGTCATCAACTATGTGGATGAGAATTGTTATCCCAAGGCGTTCTGGCAATCTACCGGCAGCAACGAGATCATCGGAGACATTCTCGCCGCCGCGACACCGGAAATCACGGAAAACCTGCGCAAGCTGATGCAGGGCGAGACCGTGACCACATACGTGGACACGGGTGTGATCTATCCGGAGGTGAAGAAGAACCCGACCAGCATCTACAGCTTCCTGCTGGTGGCCGGGTATCTTCGCTGTACAGAGATCATCCCCCAGAACGACGGCAATTTCATGTGCCGGGTCTCGATCCCCAACAAGGAAATCGCCTTTGTCTATGCGAAGGAGATCATCTCCCGACTGCTGCCAGAGCGCGGCGAATCCACGGCGGCCGCGATCCAACAGGCAATCTTCGAGCGGAATACCGAAGCCCTGCAGAAGCACATTTCCGCCTACCTGATGGAGACCATCAGCGTCTATGACACCGGCAGCGAGGCCTTCTATCAGGGGCTGATGATCGGCCTGTGCGCCATCCTCAACAATCGCTACGCCGTGCGCTCGAACCGGGAATCCGGCCTCGGGCGATTCGACATCCAGTTGTGCCCCCTGGAGAAAGGCTTACCCGGCCTGATCTTCGAGCTGAAAGCGGCGACAAAGGGATCTGAGAGCCTTGATAAGCTCGCGACTGAAGCCCTCCAGCAGATCGACAAAAAGTGCTATGAGACGGAATTGCGCGCCTCAGGAATTCAGGAGGTTTTCAAGATCGGTATGGCGTTTCGGGGGAAGGAGATTGCAGTAAAGGAGGAATAAGTATATTTACAGAATGTCTGACGATTCATTCTGTTTTATTGCCAAGGATAAGGTATGTCCCTTGCTCCGACAATATCACTATACTCTTCCTTCTACTACTGCAAGGGCGCCAGCGCCGACTTCTGCGAGGCCGACATCCGCTGGGACGCGCTGGACGTGGACATCCTGCACATCGGCTACATCCTGCTCATGGACGCGCTGGATGCCCCCGACGCTGAATACGGCACCCGGCTGGCCCGGCTCCTCAATACGGCGAGGCGGCGGGGCATCCGCACCTCCGTGGACATGGTCACCGAGCCGGGGGAGCGCACCCGGCGCGTGGCGGCCCCGGCGCTGAAGTACGCCGACTACTGCGTCATCAACGAATCCGAGGCACAGGCGCTTACCGGCGTCAGGCTGGCGGACGAATCCGGCAAGCTCATCCGCGAAAACGTGACGGCGGCGCTTGAGGCCATGAAGGCCATGGGCGTCTCCACTTGGGCGGTGCCTGATCCTGCCCCCGGGCTACATCAAGGGCTCCGTGGGCGCGGGCGACGCCTTCTGCTCCGGCGTGCTCTACGCCGCCTGGAAGGGCTGGCCACTGCGCCGGGCCATCGAATTGGCCACCGCCGCGGCCGCCTGCTCCCTGTCCCAGCCCGGCGCCACCGAGGGCATGCGAGGCTGCGACGAGGCGATGAAGCTGTACCGGGAATTGAGATAAAGCGTAAATGAAGCGCGCAATCCATTTGGATTGCGCGTTCTATGATATCAGTCGAGTGCCGTGCTTGCCGAATAGGAACGCGGCATGACCGTTGAACGGACACCGACCGCAGGACAGCTTTTGCGGCAAAATTCTGGCTTCAAGGATGGTCGCCCTCGCAGATAAACCGACGCCCGGCTTGCCTTTGCCCCTGGGCTGTTGGAGGATGGGATATCCCATGTATCCTGGGAAATGTTCATTCCCTCCTGGCGAGGAAATGCTTGGAATTCTGCGCCTGGCCTGCAAGGGCGCTGTGCTCTTTCGCGCCGTCCATCAATCACCGGCGACCGCTCTGGACCGGCGCCTGCGGCAGATCCGTAGATGGATCGCGGCGGAGCCGGATGGGATCGGCGCGGGCGGAGGATGAAACGGAGCGTGGGCCTGCGGCGCGGGCTCAGATGTAGAGCAGTACCTTCGCCGTAAAGACGCTGTTGCGGGCGTCGATCTGGCAGACGCCGTTGTAGTGGGCGACCACGTCGCGCACGGAGCTGATTCCAATGCCGGGGCCGTCGCGCTTGGACGAGCGGTAGGCGCCGGACGGGTGGAGGCGCGGCACGCCATCGCAGCTGTTCTCGACGGCCAGCAGCAGCTTGTTTTCAATGATGCTGCCCTGTACGCGGATGTAGCGATCCCCTTTGCGCTGACGGGTGCAGGCTTCGATGGCGTTCTCCAACAGGTTGCCCAGGATCACAGACAGGTCGATCTTGCCAATGGGCACCGACTCCGGAAGCGCGACCTGCGCGTCGAAGCGGATGCCCTGCTTTTGCGCCTGCTGGCTGAAGAAGGCGATCAGCGCGTTGGCGGCGATGTTTTCACAGTAGAGTGCGGGTTGATCCAACGGTGTGCTTTCGACGTACTGGGCCACGTAGTCCTCCAGCGCGGCCCAGTCGTGCATCATGCAGATGCCCTGCAGCACCACCATGTGGTGGCGCAGGTCGTGGCGTGCGCGACGCTCGTCGTCGATGCGCTGGGAGAGGCTCTCATACTGCATGGTCTGAAGCTCCAGCGACTGGTTTTTGCGCTGCAGCCGCGCGTTGGAGCGATAGGTGTTCGCCAGGTCCACGATCAGTCGGTAGATCAGCACGGAGCACGCGTCGATCAGCAGCAGGAAGCCGGAGCTGGCGGGATCCATGATGTTTTCCAACACGGTTCGTGCACTGTTGTAGAAATTGAGCATCCAAATCAGGTAGAATACGCCGGGCACCACCCAGAGGTATTTCCAGTGCTGAGCGGCCTGCTGCGTCGGGTAGGCGTCGTCTTCTTCGCCGGAAGAGCGGATGTCGCGGAAGATCAGCAGATAGGACAGGGGCAGCAGGATCGCCTGCAGCGGCAGCTTGCACAGGAAGAAGGTGTAGCGATAGACCTGCAGCGCAAGCTCCGGGAACAGCTGGCCCTCCAGGCACTTGCCGCACACTACGCACAGGTTGCCAAGGTTCAGCAGCACCAGCACCGTGAACAGCAGCTTGCCGGGATGCTCGCGGATGACGAGAAACGTGAAGCCGATGTAGAGCAGGGACAGCACGATGTCCACGATATCCATGGGGATGCGGCGGGTCATCAGGCTGATGGTCACCAGCGCGACGAAAAGCACCTCTACCAGCGCCAGCAGCATCGCCGTCAGACGCTTGTTGAACCGCAAACAGTCGCGAAAGGCGAACAGCCCCAGCATCATGTAGGGGAACGAGTCAAGGAAGGCGTACAGCATGACCTCCCACACGGCATAGGGCTGATTCATGGTAATCCCTCACAGTGTACTTTAGAGTGTGATTCAAAATCCCGAACATGCATTTTCGGCATCCCGAGCAGCATTTCTGCGTTGATTTCCCTTGATTTGCCCCCGGCAATCCCGCGGAAAATCGCCTTGAAATGCAGCCCGATCCACTCGAAACTGCACATCCTCGACTTTAGAAACACACTCTAACATATTATTACGCGTCCGGGGCTGTTTGTCAAGGCGAGCTTTATCGATCGGCGCCGAACGGCGTTGAAAAAGGGCGGAATACCTGATATAATATGGAAAGCAGGTGGGCGGTATATGAGGGCCGCCCGCAAGGCATTTGAATTGTCTTGGAGGATCGAATGAGCCGGTTGTTTTTTGCCGATGCGTTGCGACACAAGCTTGAGATGATGCGGACCAGCCCGCTTTCAGCGATGGAGGCCCCGGCAGGCTACGGCAAGACCACCGCTGCGCACTGGGCGCTGGACGGGCAGCCGGGCGAGGCGCTGTGGTACACGGCGGTGGAAAGCATGCCGGACACGAGCTTTCGCTGGTTCATCCACCAGATCAGCCGCGTGGACGAAGACGCGGCGCAGAAGCTGCAGGATCTGGGATACCTGAATCGCAGCAACGCGGCGCTGGCGGCGAAGATCCTTTCGGAGCTTCGGGCGAGTGCGCCGCTGACGCTGGTGTTCGACAACTTCCAGTTTGTCGTGGACAACTGGCAGCCGCAGGTGTTCGACAGCCTCGCCAAGAGGGATGCCGATGGCCTTCGGGTGGTGTTCATTTCCCAGAGCTTCGGGCGCATGCAGAGCATGCTTGCGGCATTGGAAGACAGCATTTGCTATATCCGGGGGCAAGATCTGTTGCTGTCAGAGGCAGATATCCGCGACTATGCCCGGTATACGGACACAGAGGTGACGCGGGAGCAGGCCCGGTGCATCTATGACCGGACCGCGGGCTGGACGGCGGCGGTGGCGCTGTGCCTGGAAGAGCTGCGCTCCGGTGAGAGCCTTGACAGCGAGGGCGACATCAACGACCTTCTGGACGAGCGGTTCTGGCGCCGGCTGACGGATGCGCAGCGGGAGGCGATGCTGCGCGTGTGCCTGTTTGACCGGCTCTCGCCAAAGCTGGCGGAGACGCTGCTGCCCGACTCGCCGCTGGCGGATGAGCAGTGGCGGGCCATGCTGCTGCGCGCGCCGCTGGTGCGCTTCCAGGCCGCGCGGGACGAATTTTATCCGCATGAGATCCTGCTGCGCTTTTTGCGCGGGAAGCTGGCGTCGGTGGACGCGGCGCTGCGGCAGAAGATCTATCGCGATTCCGGGCGCGCCTACCAGCGCTCCGGCATGACGAAGGCGGCGGTAAACTGTTTCTTTCAGGCAGGCGACGACGAGGGCGTGCTCGGCTGTCCGCTGGTGTGCCTGATTGCGGAGAGCTTCGATGGCACAAGCTACACCAGCCTGGCCCGAACGGTGCTGAACCGCTGCCCGCGCGAAATCCAGGCGCGGTACCCGCTGTCGCTGCTCAGGCTGTGCTATGCGCTGTACGCGGGCTGCGCGTTTGACGAATTCAACCGCCAGATGAAGCGCATTCGAGCACTGCTGAACGAGATGAACGACGCGCAGCTGCTGGGCGAGTGGTATCTGGTGGACGCGCTGTCAGACTTTCCGCACGTGGACGCCATGACCGGGAAATATCGCCGGGCCCAGGCCCTGCTGGAGCGCCCGTCGGAGGTGTTCGTCAAGGAAGAGCCGTTCATGTTCGGCTGCACCAGCATGTGGTATCTGTTCTATGCCGAGCCGGGAAAGATGCTCGAGACCGCGGACAGCTTCGACGAGATGATGAAGCTGTACAACAGCCTTACCGATGGCCACGGCGCTGGCGCGGCGGAAATCTACCGCGGCGAATGCTATTCGGTGCAGGGCCGCTTTGAGGAATCGGACATCCAGGCCTACCAGGCGGCATTCCTCTCCGAACAGCACGGCAACGCGACGGCCACATACGGCGCGGCGCTGCTGCTGGGCATCAATGCCATCTACCGCTCGGATATGGTGGGCCTGCAGCGCGCCGTCGACTACCTGGAGACCAAGGCCCAGGGCTATGCCTTCCTGAAGGGGCGCATGCTGAATAACTACATGGTAGAAACCGTGCGCGGCTACCTGCTGGGGCTGATGATGGAGACCGGGCGCTCGGCGATGTGGACCCAGGGCGAAGCCGACGCCCTGTCGGACCTGACGTTTACCAACTTCATGATCAAGACCTGCCGCATTACCGACCTGTTGCTGAAGAAGGAGTACAAGCGGGCCATCGCGTCGGTGGAAGCCTCGCTGCGACTGGACAGCCGGCTGATCTCTACCTCTACGCGCAACTTCATGTGCTGCGGGCTGGCGCTGTGCTACATGGCCATCGGGCGGCTGGTGAAGGCCTCGCAGTGGCTGGATGAATCGCTGACGCTGGCCGGGCAGGACAAGAACTACACTTTCCTGGCCTGCTTCCGTAAATACTTCCAGGTGCTGTTTCTGATGCCGCAGATCGCCTCGAAGCACGCGGCAACCATCAGGGAGATCAAGGCGCTCGACATTCGCTATACCCGTGCCGACGAGAGCCATATCTTTGCCGTGCTGGACGAGATGCCGGAGTTACGCGACGAATTGACGGAGCGCGAGCGGGAAGTGGCGGAGCTGGCGGCCAAGGGCCTGCGCAACCAGGAGATTGCCAAGCGGCTGTACATCTCTGAAAACACGGTCAAGCACCACTTGAAGGTCGCCTTCCAGAAGATGAACATCGACCGGCGCAGCCGGCTGATCGAAATGCTGAGATAGTATCAAAAGATCCTTCGCGGAAGGCTGCCGGATCGCCGGGGCGCTGCCCGGATTCGATGCGCACTGTCTCGTGCAGGACAATGTGAATCTCCATGTCACTTGCCAATTTCCACTGTTTTCTGTGAAGATGCCCAAAATCACCCTTTTGGGTGATGCGCGCCGGCGCCTCGTCGCGGTATACTTATGCTGTGGCAAGGTGTCGGCTTTTTGGGAAGAAATCACTCCAGGGCATTACGCAATAACTTCCAAAATAAGAAATGGGGCATATTGCCCCCGATATTACTTAAATTGTCGGTTTCTTACTCAAACTGATATTTCACAATCCAAAAACAATGGTATAATTAAATTAGTGTAATGTCGGAAGCCGGGGAGGATGCCCTGCCCGGAACATCGGAGGAAATATGGACGCAGTACCGAAGAAGCGTGGCTCGCGGAGGATCATCCTTCGCGGCATTGCCATCCTTTTGGTGGCGGCGTTGGTGTCCACGATTCTGCTCTATCAGCGCACCGACATCGCCCTGAACGCCGCAGAGCTGGAGAACAAGGGCGCGCGCGTGGCGGCACGGCAGCTGCTGGCGACGGACCGCTACGTCAACTTGCCCCGGCTGAATCGCATGACCGAGTACGCCCGTCGGCTGGTGGGCGGAGAAAACAGCTTCGAGGATTACGAGCTGGCGACCCAGATCGCCGTGGCCGAGCGCCAGTACGCCGACGCCGTGGCTTTCACCGAAAGATCCATTGAACTCTACACCGGCGAGCACGAGGGACTGGGGAGCCTGTATCTGCGCCAGGGTTACCTGTACACGCTGATGGGCCGCTATCAGGACGCGCTGGAATGGCTGGACCGCGGTCTGGGCGTGACGCCCCTGCCGGAGGCGCAGCTGACCCGCGCGCAGGTGAAGCTGAACCTGGGCGACACCGACGGGGCGCTGGCGGACGTGACCGGTTATCTGCAGACCGCCGAGGACGCCATGCCGATGCTGCCCGACCTGATCAACGTGTACGAGGCTGCCGGGGAGTTCGAGACGGCGGCGGGCCTCTACACCCGGCTGATCGACGAGACCGGCGACAACGGGTATCTGCTCAACCGCGCCTATTGCTACACGAGCCTGAACCGCATGGAGGAGGCCGCGGAGGACTGCAGGCGCTATGCCAAAGCCGGCGGCGAGGAAGCCGGGGCGGCGGACGTGATGCTGGGCATCGGTTGGATGCGCAACGGCAACTACGTCGAGGCGAACGACAGCTTCATCCGCGCGATCGACGAAAACTACTCCGACCCCGAGTCGCTGTACTACTACGTGGTGCTGTGCGCCTACGTGACCGAGAACTACGAACGCGCCTGCGAATACGGCGACGCGCTGATCGAGCAGATCATCGATGGCAAGGCCGCCGGAACAGCCAGCCTCCGGCTGGAAAACACCACCGGCAAGCTGAGCGTGGCGCTGGCGGAGATAGACAAGGCTTCCCTGTGCCTGATGACCGGCGCCTCCCATGTGCGCATGGGCGACTACGAGCAGGCGGTGGACAGCCTGACGGCTTGCCTGGCACAGGATGAGAACGCAGCCTATGCCAACTACCTGCGCGGCAGCTGCCTGCTGGCCGCGGAGAAGTACGAAGAGGCGATCCCGGATTTCGACACCGCCATCGACGCGGGCGAGGAAGTGGAGAAGAGCCACTACGGCCGCGGGATCTGCCGGATGCAGGCGGGCGACGCCCAGGGCGCGATGGACGACTTCGACTGGGTGGTGCTCAACGGCGAGGACCCGGATCTGTTCGAAGAGGCTTCGCGGCTGATCGTGAAGCTGATGCAGGATAACCCGGCCGAACAGGAAGCCGGAAGCGACGAATGATGACGACCTGAAAAATGACGACGCAACACAGGAGGAAACGGACAATGAAGGCTCAATGGATGGCGAAGCTTGTGGCACTGGTTCTGGCGCTGGCGATGATGATGTCGACTGCCGTTCTGGCGGAGGCTGCGGATTCCCAAAAGCTGGATACTTACTATTCGCTGGCCGTGAACTACATCGGGCGCGAGGACTACGCGAAGGCGATGGAATACCTGTCGGCCGCGCTGGGCTACTGCGACGAGGCCGCGAACCCCGAGCTGAGCGCCGACATCCATTTGAAAATCGGCTGCGTCCACACCATGCAGGGCGATTACCCGCAGGCCCTGGAGGAGTTGGACGAGGCCATCCGCATCCAGCCGGCGCTGAGCGAGGCTTGGCTGGTCAAGACCCAGGTGTACTCCGACACCGCAGCCTATCCGGAAGCCATCGAGAGCCTGGAGAAGTACATCGAGCTCTCCGGTGACACGAGCATGAACGAGACGCTGGCCCAGCTCTATACTCAGGCGGGCGAGGCTGACAAGGCACTGGAGTCTTACCGCGCCTACGCCGAGGCTGCCAGCGGCAACGAGGCCGAGACTGCCTTCCGCATGGGCACCTACCTGATGAACCTGGAACGCTTCGAGGAGGCTGCAGCGGAGTTTGAGGCCTGCGGCGAGGACGAGACCTACGGCATCACCGCCCGCTACAACGTCGGCGTCTGCCGCATGAGCGCCGGGGATTATGCCGCCGCGCTGGAGGCGTTCAATACCTGCGTGGACAACGCGGACCAGTTTGATGGCCTGCGCTACAACATCGGTGTATGCAACATGTCGCTGGGCAGCTATCCCGAGGCCATTGAGGCGTTCACCGCCTCCATCGAGAGTGAATCCTACAAGCAGGACGCCACCTACAACCGTGCCGTCTGCCACATGAGCAGTGAGGCTTTCCTGGAAGCCATCGACGATTTCACGACCTACATCGACGCGCTCAACGCGGTGGCGGCGGAGCCCGCTGAGGAAGCGGCCGAAGAGGCGACTGAAGAGCCCGCTGAGGAAGCGGCCGAAGAGGCGACTGAAGAGCCCGCCGAGGAAGCGGCCGAAGAGGCGGCTGAAGAGCCCGCTGAGGAAGCGGCTGAGGGAGCGGCCGAAGAGGCGGCTGAAGAGCCCGCTGAGGAAGCGGCTGAGGAAGCGGCCGAAGAGGCGACTGAGGAGCCTGTCGAGGAACCCGCCGAGGAAGCGGCCGAAGAGGCGACTGAAGAGCCTGTCGAGGAACCTGCTGAGGAAGCGGCCGAAGAGGCGACTGAAGAGCCCGCTGAGGAAGCGGCCGAAGAGACCACTGAGGAAGCAACCGAGGAGCCTGCCGTGGAAGAGCAGCCCGCTGAAGAAACCGAGGCGGAAGCCGCGAAGCCCGTGGTGGTGGACATCGCCACCTACTATCGCGGCGTGTGCTACCTGTCTGTGGCCGAGTATGAAAAGGCCGCAGTGGACTTCACCACCTGCGTGGAGAACGGCGTATCTGTGGAGGACAGCCGCTTCAACCGCGGTCTGAGCTACCTGCAGGGCGGCAGCTACGAGGAAGCGAAGACGGACTTCACTGACTGCATCGAGGCCGGGTCGAACGCCGACGAGTCGCTGTTCTACCGCTCCTACGCAAGCCGTTACCTCGGCGACAACGAAGCCGCGCTTGCGGACCTGACCACTTGCATCGAGCACGAGTACAACCTCGGCCAGGCCTACTACCAGAGAGCCCAGGTCTACAGCGAGATGGGCGATGACGAAAACTATGTGAAGGACCTGGAAGCCTCGCTGAACTATTGATGACGGGGGCGCGCAGGCGCCTGTAACAGAGAAATGCCAACAACTGCCGAATCCGACAGGAGGAAAGCCGTATGAAGCGCAATAATATGAAAGGCATCATAAGGAAGGAGAAGCAGAGCCGCAAGCGCGCACTCGCGCTTTTGGCCGTTTTGGCCATGCTCGCTACACTCCTGTTGGGAGGATTATGTGTCTTGGCTGAGGAAGGGGGAGGAAGCCTCCCCGACCAGCAGCAGGGGCAGACCACAGGGGGTGCGGTAAACGATTCGCCGGATCCCGGTGTGGCTGTGGCCACAGACCAGGCCGCCGGAGCCGGCGTGTCCGCTGGTAACGAGACGCCTGTGACGCCGACAGAGGGCAGCCAGACGCCTGTCGAGGGCAGCCAGACGCCTGCCGAGGGCAGCCAGACGCCGACCGAAGGCGAGACGCAGGCACCTGCCGAAGGCGGTGTGCCAGCCGAAAACGGTGCGCCGGTTGAAGGCACTGCGCCGGTCGAGGGCAGTGTGCCAGCCAATGGTGATGCGCCTGTCGAAAGTGGTGCGCCGACCGAGGGCGGCGAGATACCGGCTGCGCCTGCGGAAGGCCAGGCCACCGACGGGATGCCTGACGCAAACGCCAAGACCGATCCGGAAAGCTCCGTGCCGCAGGAGGACGCGGGGAGCGCCGCTGCTGCCGGCACCACGGATCCTGCCGTGAGCGGCGAGGGGGAAACCACAGGTGAAGAGAGCGCGAACGACGGAACCGCTCCGGAAGGCGTTGAGCCGCAGGAGAACGCGGAGACCGTCGCCGCTGCCGGCGCCACGGATGCTGCCATGAGCGGCGAGGAAGAAACCACGGGTGAAGAGAGCGCGAACGACGGGACCGCTCCGGAAGACGTTGAGCCGCAGGAGAGCACGGTGAGCACCGCTGCTGCCAGCGCTGCGGATCCGGTCGAGGGCGGCGAGGGCGAAACCGCCAGTGAAGAGAGCGTAGACGCCGAGGCGGAACCGGCCGCCGGCGAAGCGTCGATTCTGGACGAGGACGGCGCCGCCACCCAGACCTTTGAGAATGACAAACCCAGCGATGAAGAGGGCGCGATCGTACATAATGCCATCCAGAAGGCGATCGACGCGGCGCTGAGCAGCATCGACGCCAACACCACAGAAGTTACCATCCAGGTGAAGGCGGGTGAGTATGACGGCGATATCACCATCAACCGCGCAAAGTATGCCATTCATACCGGCGGCAGTTCTCTGCTGTATCAGCTGCCCGCGAACCTGCTTTTGAAGATTGTGGCTGTGGACGCCGAAAAGGATGGGGATGACTATACCCCGACCGCCTCCGGCACCGCGAAGGTGAACGGCAATATCAACATTGACGGCATCGACGTGCTGCTGGCGGGCATCTACCTGTCGCTGGAGAAGAAGCTGACGGTGGCGAACGCTTCGCTGACCGTCGTCGGCACCGCCGAGGACGACACCGTGAACATCGAGGCCGGAAAAGGCGCGGAGGACATCGAGGTGAACACCGGCGCGGGCGACGACACAGTGTCGCTGTCCAAGTCGGGCGTACCGGCGACGAGCGCCAACAGCCCGGCTGTAACCGACAACACCGTCACCGTGAATACCGGCGAGGGCAACGACCAGGTGAACGTGGATATCGCATCGGGCGATATATATAATAAGGTAGAAATCCAGGATGAGGATGCCTACCATCTGCACGTGAGCGGCACGCTGAAGGAAGAAAACAACCGCATCACAACGAGCACGTCCGGCCAGACGCAGACCTTCAACTTCAAGAACAGCGGCGGCAACGTGCTGTCCATCGCCATGGACAAGGACGCCCAGCGCGTCCTCAGCGACGAGCTGCTGAACAAAAACCAGGTGAAGATCGACCTGGCAAAGGCCGACACGGACAACAACCTGACCGTGACCACGGTGAACGGCAAGAAGACCGCGGTCTACACGGCGGAAACCCCGTTTACCAATTACGTCATCGTGACGACCCCCACCAAGGATTACGCTTCGATCGTCATCAAGGGCGGCAGCGGCATGCTGAACCAGCTGATCATCGACGAAGCGAACATCAAGAAGGACGGCAGCACCGTCGAGCTGAACGACGTGATTGCCAGGGACATGAACCTGATCGTCAAGGGAGAGAAGATCATACTGAACGGCAGGATTGCCGCTCAGTATGTGAAGCTGGCCGCCGCCGCGGGCAAGGAAGTGCAGATCGCCGAGCCCGAAGAAAATGGAGCCGGTGACGGCAACGACGACGGCGATGATGGTGAAGGTGACGATGAAGGCGATGGCGAAGGCGATGGCGAAGGCGATGGCGACGAAGAGGAAAGCGGCATCAGCCTGAGCGACGTGATGGACGCCGGCAAGTCTCTGGTCGCCGACTTCTTCAACGTGTCCCACAGCGCCGAAGTGATCATCGGCAAGGATGCCGTGGTGTACTCCGGCAGCGACGTGGACATAACCGCCACCGTCATTGAAAACGGCGGCATCCTGGATATCACCGCGATCACCGACGTCCTGAACCTTGTGAACGTGAAAGTTGGCAGCGCGAAGATCAACGTGGCCGGCAAGGTTTACGCGGGCGTCAATCTCGACACCGTGTTGACGGCTGAAACGGCCAGCGCCGCATCCGCGTTCAAAACCAATCCAGCCCTGGGGTTCAACGACGACGAGAGCGCCATCAAGATGAACACCAGCGTGGATACGTTCATTGAGGCCGGCAGCAGCAACGGCTATCTGTCGTCGCTGGCGGTCAGCGTCGCTGTGCTGAATTCCGAGATCAACCTGCTCGACGGCGCGGTGCTGGAGGCGACTGGCGATATCGTCGCCGAGTCCAAGGGCAAGGTCAACGTCAAGACCAGCGCCTCTGCCGGCAACCTGCCGTTCTCGCTGGGCGTTTCCGCCATCGTGACCGATGTGCACACCCAGGTTGGCGGCACGCTGGACGATGTCGCCAGCAACGGCGGCGCGGCGAGCCTGAAATCCCGCAACGGCAACGTCCTGCTGAATTCCGTGGGCGACGTGAAGGCCGTGACCAACGCCGCCAAGGGAGAGACCAACACGGGCAAGTCCGGCGGCTACTTTGCCATCGACGTGCTGGTGCAGAACGTGGCGACGCAGGTGAACCCGAACGCGAAAATCACCGCGAAGGGCGACATTGCCGTGCACTCCACCGCCAACGCCAATGTGACCACGAATGCCGTCTCCGCCGTGATGAACCAGCCCGAGGAGCCCGCCGGCGAAAGCAACGGCGAAGGCGAGGGCCAGGGCGAAGGCGAAGGCGAGGGCCAGGGCGAAGGCGAAGGCGAGGGCAGCGGTGAAGGCGCCGGCGACGAAAACGCCGAAGAAGGCGCGGAAGAGGAAGGCGCCGGCGACGAGAACGGCACCCCCGGCACAATGGATTATGTGAAAAACATTTCCAAGCTGTTGCTGGGCAAGGTTGCGACGATGATCGGCAGGGAAGACCTGGCGGACAAGCTGACGATGGGCCTGACCACGCCGCAGTATACCGTGACGCCCTCCGTGCAGAACGAGGCCGACAAGGGACAGGTCGCCGTTTCCCGCAGCAAGGCCAACGAGAACACCAAAGTGAAGGTGGCCGTTGCGCCGAAGGAAGGCTGGGAGATCGATCAGGTCACCTACCGCTATCTCACGCCCGGCAGCAGCCGATACAACGTGAGTACGCCCATCAATATTTCTGAAAATCACACCGGCCCGAACGAGTGGTCGTTTACGATGCCGGCCTATGACATCATCATCCGAGTCACCTATAAGAAGAAGGAAACGCCCGCCCCCACCACCGCGCCTGACGACGAGGAAGAGGACGAGGGCTTGGGCAGCCTGTTCGGCGAGGACGCCGAGCCGGAGGAGGAAGAGGACCTCGGCCTGAACGACCTGTTCAAGGAAGAGGAAGAAGAGGAAGACGACCTGGATTACGACATCTCCAGCCTCTTTAACGAAGGTGCTGGCGGCGCGGGCGGGTCCGACCTGCCGAGCAACCTGGCCAAGCAAGAGAGCACCGAGTCCACCGCCATCGAGGTGAAGATCGCGGAGGGCATCACGAACGGCGCGCTGCTGCTGGGCGAATTCGGCCAGAAAATGAAGGTTGAGCCCGGTCAGGCCGTGCAGATCGTCGTCAATCCCGCCGTGGCGACTGTCGATGGAAAGCAGGTTATCTACAAGCTGACGGACGGTTCGCTGCAGGTTACTTACACGGCCGGCGGCGAGACCAAGACCGAGGCCCTGACTGCCGACCGGCATGGACGCTACTTCTATACCATCCCCACCGGCGCGTCGAACATCAGCTTCACGGCCGCGTTTGAGGAGGACCCGAACGCCACCGGCGCAGGCGCGCAGGCGCCCAATGCCGGCGCGGCAGGCGTGCAGGTGACCGGCGCGCTGGCGGTGGGCGTCGTGCTGAACAACAACAACGCCGTCATCGACGCGGGCACCGGCAAGCTCGAAGCCGGCGGCACGGTGGACGTGGCCGCCATCGCCACGACCATCTCCAGCACCACCGCGGATGGCACCGGCGTCACCCCGGACGCCACCATCGCCGCGGCGAACCCCGAGCAGGAGCAGGCGGCTGAAGAGGCCCAGCCCGAATCCTCCTGGGCCGAGCACAAGGCCAACGCCGTCAAGATCGATGTGACGGAAAACGGCACCGTCACCGGCACGGTTGACAAGAACCAGAAGAACAAGGTCGTGCTGACCGTCACGCCGGAAAACGAGAATTATGAAATCGAAAAGGTGGTAGCGGTCTATACCGACCTCAACGGCAATCGCCAGACCAAGGTGCTGACGTCTGCCGGCAATGCCAATACCTACGTGCTGCTGCTGGAGGACACCAGCGACAGCATTCAGGACCGCGAAATCTTCGCCCAGGAAGGCACCGAGGTTGTCGTTCAGGCGATATTCAAGAAGAAGGCAGGCGCGACGGCCCAGACTCCGACGCAGCATGCGGCGACCTACGTCAACGGCAAGGCGCACCCGGTGAAGCTGACCATCACCGGCGACGGCGAGCTGACGCTGGAAAACAACTGGGACAACGGCTATGTGTTCACGTCCACGCCCGGCGAATCCAGCCTGGCGACCGGCGCGACGTTCAGCTACAAGTTCACCAAGAAAGCCGATGCGCCCGCAACCGTCGCTGAGACGGGTGAGATCACCCCGGACGCGAGCGGCAAGATCATCTTCTCCTCCAACCTGATGAACTATGTGGCGGACGGCACGGTCGTGGAGATCATCGCCACCTACCCGGCGGACAGCCGCCCGCTGAGTGCGAGCGCTGTTGTCGTCGAGGAACCCGACGATGGCACTGCTCCCACGGAGACCCCTGCCGAGGGCGTCACCGTCAGCCTGACCAAGTCCGGCGAGCAGGGCGCCGCGGAACTGACCGAGGCCAAGTGCGGCGACGTGATCGTGGTCAATGTCAGCAAAGCGGACGCCAACAAGACCATCAAGAGGGTCACGATCAGTTACATTCCCGACGGCAAGACCGAAGCGGTGACCGTCGAGCTGAAGCCCACCGACGAAGGCCAGTATTCCTTCCGGATGCCGAAGATCCAGGCGGCTGCCGCGGGGCAGGCCGGCGGCACCGAGACCGGCAGCACCGCGAACGGCGTCACCATCAAGGTGGAAGTTGGCGCGAAGGGAATCGCCATCAAGGGCACCGATGCGGTGAAGGCGGACACCGCCGATCCCACCGTCATCACCGTCTCCGCCGTGCAGACCCACTTTGACGAAGGCGATGCCATTTCCTTCTCGATCAAGAAGAAGGAAGGCGAGGGCGAATCTCAGACCGAGACGGACGCCGTCGGCTATGAGATCACCAAGGTGACGGCGACGGCCATCGGCGCTGACGATATGGATACGCCGTTGGAGGATACCGATCTGCAGGTGGTGCAGAACGCGAACGGCACCTTCACCGTCAAGCGCGTCGGCGCCAACGAAGCGGACGGGCTGAACTTTGCGAACATCAAGTTCAGCGTCACCGTCGCCAAGCTGCCCGTGCCCGTCACGGCGGCTCAGCTTGGCCAGAACGCGCACGGCACGATCACCATCAATCCCGGCTCCGAGTTCACCAAGAGCGGCCGGGTGATCACGGCGCGCATCGTCGGCACGACGGACAACACAAATCCCAACCAGCCCCAGCCCTACCGCGTGAAGAACGGCTCGGTGAAGGCGATTGTGAGGAAGGCCGATGGCAGCACCGTCGAGGTTGCCGGCACGAAGACCGACGCCGGCGCATGGAGCTTCATGGTTCCCGCCGGAACACCTGACGACGCGACCATCGAAGTGACCGCGCAATTCGAGGCGGGCAGCGACGATCCGAAGACCACGCCGTTGAGCGCGGGCGTGGCCGTGGGCGTCACCGTGACGCGCAGCACCAACAACGCGATCATCAAGAGCGGCGTCATCGAGGCCGGCGGCCTCTCCGTGAACGCTGAGACCACCAAGGCGGACGCCACGCTCAAATCCGCCGCCGGTTATTCCGAAGGCAACATCGGCATCGGCGGCGCGGTGAGCGTGAATGTCTCCGCCGCCAAGACCAACGCAAAGATTTTCAAGCAGGTTACCGACAAGGACAACAACACCCGGACAACGGACATCACCCTGACCGGCGGCAATCTTGACGTGAAGGCGAACGCAGACGTGCACTTTGGCACCGAGGCCAACGCGGCTGGTGACAAGAAGGCGGCCTCCACCGGCGTGGGCGCGGGCATCGGCGTCGCCGTCACCGGCGCGGACGCCGTCGCGGCTGTGCAGGACGGCGTGAAGCTGCGGCAGAAGGCTGGTACCTATTTGGATGGCGTCACCGTCATGGCTACCCAGACGGTGGACGATGCGATGTCCTCCAAGGCGGGCTCCGCGGGCGGCGGCATTTCCATCACGCCCGTGCTGGCGCTGGACATCACCGGCAGCGACGCTCAGGCCTACCTGGGCAAGCTGGCTGATGGGAACGGTAACGCCGTCACCCTGGCGCTGGGCACGGTGGATGAGCTGAAAAAAATCGGCAGCAATGATGGCGACACCCTCAAAACCGTCGTGGTGTACGCCAGGAACGACGCCAAGCACAACGTGACCGCGGACGCCACCGCGAAGGGCGGCCGGGCGGCCGTCGGCGGCAGCTTTGACATCACCATCGTCAACGACAGCGCGCTGGCGCGCCTGTCCAACAGCGTGACGGCCAATGGCGTGTATGTGGGTGCGGATTCCAACAGCACGGTCACAAGTGTTTCCATTGCCGGCGCGGAAGGCGCGGGCGGCAGCAACAGCGGCTCCACCGCCTCCGGCAGCGCCGACAGCCAGGCTGACAACATGGTCTCGGGCGGCGCGGGCCTTGCCGGGGTCAACGGATCCAACAACGTCAACGCCGGCAGCATCATGGGCAACAGCGCCGGCCGCCAGCAGGCGCAGACCAGCGAGGGCAGCGTGGCCGTGGCCGCGGGCTTTGTGCTGAACATCCAGAAGAATACCGCCAAGGCGGAAATCGACGACGGCGCGATCGTCAAGGCGATCCGCGCGCCGCAGTATACCGGCGAGGATGGCAGCGCGCCTTGGGAGCAGGGCATGAACGGCGGCGTCCACGTGGTGTCGCAGAACCGCACCGAGGCCGTCATCAAGGCCAACGCCTCCGCCACCAAGAGCGACATCGGCGTGGGCGTCGGCGTGGCGATCAATGTCGTCAAGATCGACAACATTGCCCGCGTCGCGCTGGCGAAGATCGAGGCGGATTCCCTGGACGTTCGCGCGATCATCGCTCACCCGACAGAGGAAGCCGCGCCCGGCGAGGTCGACGCGCCCGACGGAAAGGCCGCGTTCGCTGAAAAGCTGGAGCAGCTGTTGTACGACCTGATCACCGACATGATGAACGAGATGGGTCTGATGAAGTACTCGGACAAGGTCGCCGGAGGCATCAGCAAGCTCGTCAGCGACATTGCCAACGACTTCGCCAACACGATGTTCAACGGCACCGGCTTCGAGCCCATCCTGCAGTTTGAGAGCTTTGCCGCCATGGGCAACCAGCTCGCGCAAAACGGCACTGCGATCAAGAACTATATCACGAGTATTCCTGAGAAGC
This sequence comes from uncultured Eubacteriales bacterium, assembly GCA_902800625.1. GTDB lineage: Bacteria > Bacillota > Clostridia > Christensenellales > Aristaeellaceae > UBA2862. Next base: position 102,381 of record CADCFG010000008.1, read on the forward strand.
TGAAGCTGAAGCTCGAAGGCATCCTCAAGGGCGTGATCGGCGAGGAGGCCTATGCGCAGCTTACGGAAGGCAATATCGAAGCACTGAAAACCACGGTCGTCAATGCGTTCAAGGAGAAATTCATCGGCGGCGAGGGCAGCACCGGGCTGCTGGAGCAGTTCGCGAAGAAGATCGGCCTGGACGCCGCGAAGGAACTTTTGAACATCGGCCTGGAGACCGTGCAGAACGGCCTGGGCGGCAAGGACTTCGACCCCACCATCTTCCAGGAGCGCATGAAGGGCGTGTTCACCAACGCGCTGAACAACGCCAAGCAGGAAGCCATCAACATGGCAACCGCCGAGGCCAACGCTGTGCTGGGCAACATCATGCAGGGCCTGAACATGGACATCGTCATGGACCAGGCCAAGCTGAAGGCCAAGCTGCAAGAGGAATTCACGACCGCCGTGAAGAATCTCGGCACCGAAATTCTGCAGACTTGCACGCAGGGCTTCGTGGACGTTGAAAAGTTCATCGCCTATGCGCAGGCGGGCAACTTCGCCGAGGATTTGAAGAACCGGTTGAAGACGGCTGTGAAGAACGCCGGCCTGGCGATTACCAACGCCGCGCTGGATTCTCTGACCGACGCGCTGAACGTGAAGCTGAAGGCGGAGGACGTCTCCGGCAAGCATGTGATTCGCACCGAGGCCATCGCAGGCGCGGGCGCTTCCAAGGTGGGCGTCGCCGGCGGCGTGGCTGTTGCCGTGATCACGGGCACCACCAAGGCGGAGATCGCCGATCTGACGCCAAGCCAGGCCAGCACCTATACCATCGATGTCAAGGACGGTCTGACCGTCAGCGCCGCGAATGACCAGAAGGTGGTCACCGCGGCCTCCGGCGCGGAAGCCATCAACGGCGACGCCGACACCAGCGGCGGCACCGCCGGTACCGCCGACAAGGACAAGGAGGGCGGCGCGGATGATGTCGTCAACACGGAGAACGTCGATCAGGCGCAGGAAACTCCGGAAGCTGACGGCGCGTCGACGACCGTCACCGTTGGCACGGGCAGCGATGCGAAAACCTACAATATCAAATTGAAGGTCACCAACGCCAACGGCGGCACTGCAACCTTCAAGGAAGGCTCGGACAAGGTTGTGACGCTGACGGTCAAGGACGGCTACAGCCTGCCCGGCAAGATCACCTATACCTATACCGATAAGACCGGCAAGATCAAGACCGGCACGCTGATCGTGCGCGTGGACTCGGCTTCCGAAGAGGAAGGCCTCGACGATGACGAGCAGGGCAAGGGCAGCTTCGCCTACGTGATCCCGCGCGACATCAGCGAGGACGCTGCCAAGAACGAAATCACGCTGAGCATCGATTTCGTCGCGCCGCAGTTCAAGATCGAGACCGGCAAGGGCGGCACGGTGACTACCACGACCAACGGCAACAGGTGGACCGGCACGCTGGAGCTGGATACGACCAACTATCCGCAGGGCGCGTACAAGCTGCCCGAGACGGTGGCCTACACCTATCTGGACAGCAGCGGCTCCGAGAAGAACGGTACCGTCAAGGTGAACAACGGCGTGTTCCGCTTCATCAAGCCGCGCGACATCAGCGAGGACCCGACGAAGCAGACCGTCACCTTTACGGTGCTGTTCGACGAGATCCTGTACAACGTCGGGGCTCCCAAGGAGAAGATCGACGGCGAGGCGTCTTTCTCCGCGATCACGGAAGAGGCGCGCAAGAAAATCTATAACGTGGATGTGGATGGCCGCAAGAAGGAGAAGGAGAGCGATCCGATTCAGGCGATGGTCGGCGACCTGGTGAAGGTCACCGTGCCGAGCGTCAAGGTCGTTACCAAGAACGGCAAGGAAGAGAAGCATCGCCTGAAGGGGGTCTACTACACCTACAAGACTGGCAACAGGACAGAGACAGAAGAAGCGATTGTCGTCGAGAGCACCACGGCGACGGATACCGTCTACTGCTTCTACATGCCCGAGGGTGAGATCACCGAGATCGGCGTGATCTATGAGACCGAAGCGGTCAACGAGGTGAAGGAGGCCATTCAGGCCAAGACCCTGTTCACCAAGACTGCCGGCGGCAAGGAATACGCATTCCTGAAGAACGTGGGCGCGGGCGGCACGGTCGAACCGGTACAGGGCAGCGAGGACAAGCTGTGGGGCACGGTGACGGTAGACGACCTGCATGTGCTGCCGACCACCGCCACCATGACCTATCTGGACAAGAATGGCGCCGTACAGAGCCGCACCATTTCCATCCGCGAGGACGGCGGCTTCGCCTTGTTCATGCCGAGGGACATCAGCGACAAGGAAGGCGAACGGAACATCCAGCTGAACGTGACGTTTGCCACGAAGCAGTCCGCGACCCAGAACCAGGCTTCCAACAACAAGGGCAAGTCCGTGGGTGTCGGCGCAGCCTTCGCGTTCACCTACGGCAAGATCGGCACCGGCGCGCAGATCGGCGATAACCGAATCGTCGCCGCCGATACCGTGGAGATTCGCGCGCTGTCCAACCGCAAGGTGAAGAGCGCCAGCACGGCGGGTACCGATCCGCTGGCCCGCGGCTCTAACGACGGTGCGCCGGAATCGGCGGCCGATCCGAATAAGACCAAGGCCAAGGATATCTCGGTGGATGCCTCCATCGCGGTGAGCCTGCTGGACAACGTGTTGAATACCCGCGTGGGCACCGGCACGATCATCACTACCACCGGCGGGGATACCGTCGAGGTCGATCCGCAGGCCGCGGCGGCCACCCGCGAAAAGGCCCGCAGCGAATACGACGAGAGGCTGCAGACCTACAACCGCGTGTACGCCAAGGCGATGCAGGCCGCTGTCGAGAGAGTCAAGTCTGAGAACGGCGGCAAGCTGCCGGACGACTACGTGTTCGAGAATACGCCGGAATACCTCGCTGCTTATAATGAAGCGAGGGACACCGCGAAGGCCGCCGCCGACCGGCTGTACAAGCTGAAGAACGGCAGGGTGATGACCAACGCCGAGTTCGAGGCTTCGAAGGCGTATCAGGATTTCCTGAAGATCTACACGCATCCCGGCGAGTACGTCGAGCCACAGGTCGACCACGCGAACTTCCTGATGACCGCCAAGGAGACCGGCGTCTCCCTGGCGCAGGCCAGCAGCTTTGCGATGGGCGGCTCCACCGCCGTGGGCGCGGCCGTGGCGCTGAACATCGTGACCACCGAGCTGACCACCGATTTCCTCGGCGAGGCGACGCTGCAAAACGGCTCGGCCTTCATCGCCGCCATCAGCGCCAGCGAGGACGAGACGAATGCGCTCGCCACCGCGATGGGCGCCGACATGGAGCGCTACGCCAAGAAGGTCAAGCATGCCGAGGCTGTTGCCGAAAATGAAATCAATGACGTGACAACCGGCGCGATCTATGACAACATGGGCCAGAACCAGGGCCAGGGTCAGGGCAACAACAACGGCACGTCCGGCAACATCAACAACAAGCTCGACAAGGAAAAGAGCAACACCGACCCAAACGATCCCAACGGCAATAAACCCAAGGACAACGCGCCGCTCTCCACGAATGTGATGAAGAGCCAGAACACCAATCAGAACACGGATGCTGGCGGCAGCGGCACGAGCGAGGGCTTCCAGGAGGCCAACGGGCAGACCGGGCAAAACTTTGGCACGGGCATCAACAACGGCGGCCAGGGCCAGGGCGGTGATCAGCAGGGGAGCCAGAAGGTACAGGTCGCCGCGGCGGTCGGCCTGACGGTCAGCAAGCACAAGGCCAACACGAAGGTGCAGGGCAAGATCAAGGCTGCTGGCGGCGCGCAGGTTATTGCGAGCAACGAGGGCAACTTCCGCACGCTGGGTACCGGCGCGGCCGTGTCGCTGGCGCAGAACACCAACTCCGTCGCGATGGGTGTGGCGGTGAGCGTGAACCGCAACGAGGCCAACACCCTCGTCAGCGGCGAGATCATGGGCTACAATGGCAAGACCGGCGACATCACCATCGCCGCTGACCTGACCCAGAACACCACCGGCAAGTATCGCGGCCTGATCGCCGCCCAGTCTCTGGCGGGCGCGGTCTCCGGCAGCGGCGGCAAGGCCACCGTCTCCGGCGCGATCTCCGTGCTGGTCAGCGACGCCGTGACCACCGCGAAAGTGGCCGACGACGCCAGGATCGAAGGCAGGGCCATCGATATTCACGCCACCGACAAGAGCAAGCTCTCCGTCCGGGCTGGCGCCATCAGCGTGTCCAAGGGCACCAGCGTGGGCATCGGCGCTTCCTTCGCCACCATCTTCAGCAACAACGAAGTGGAAGCCAGCATTGGCGACGGCGCGACCATCACCGGCAACCGGCTGGATCTGACCGCCGAGAAGAAGATGGTCACCATGAAGGATTATGCCTTCGCCTGGGGCGCGGACAGCCTGGTGACCGATTCCACCGAAGCGGACGAAGACGCCGACACCGGCATCCTCGACATGAAGAAGGACGAGGCGAGCGGCGGTTACAAGGTTCACATCGAAATCACCAGCGGCGATCTGGTGAAGGCCGTCGATGTGCTGAACTTCCTGTCCAGCACGAACTATTACGCTGAAGCCATCGCGGGCTCCATCATCTCTTCCTCGGCCAGCAACTCCCAGGCGTCCGTGGCGGGCTCCGTGGCGGTGATCTATTTCAACAACAAGATCCGCTCCAGGATCGGCGCGGCCGCTGTGACCATGCGCAAGCTGTTGGACGAGAACGGCGAAGTGGTCAAGGTGCTCGACAACAACGGCAAGGTGATCAAGGAGCTGGACGGCAGCATGGCCGTCAACGCCAGGAGCGGCAGCAACACCCGAATGATCGCGGGTGCGCTGAGCGTGTCTCCCTCCAAAGTGGGCGTCGGCTTCGACCTGGCGGTGCTGATCGACAATGACGACGTGAAGGCTGCCGTGGGCAACCTGACGGAGCAGACCACCACCGGCAACATGGGCTCGGTGACCATCCCGGGCGACACCGCCGAGAAACACGCCACCATCAACGTGGATGGCGATTATACCCAGAACGCGACAGTGGATTCCGACGTCCAGCTGTTCACCGTGGCGGCGGCCGTCGCAACGGGCACGCAGAGCAACAGCGTTGGCGGCGCGATCAACGTGATCGTCGCCAACAACAAGGCCGTGGCCGAGGTGGGCGACAACGCCAGCATCACCGCCGGCCGCAAGCTGGACGTGAACGCGAAGACCGACGAAGACCTGCTGCTGATCTCGCTGAGCATCTCTTCCGCGGGCGGCACCGCCGCAGTTGGCGGCACGGTGGACGTGACCGTCAACAAGGCCCTCACCAAGGCTATCGTGGGCGCGGGTGCCGAGCTGAAAGCCAGGGGCGGCGACGCCAGCGTGACCGCCATCGACAAGGAGCGCCTGATCTCCATCATCGCCTCCGCCTCCGCGGCGACCGGTGGTTCCGGAAACGCTGTGGCTGGCTCGCTTGGCGTGCTCATCACAAGGTCTGACACCAATGTGGATCTGCGCGACAGCGCGAAGGTCATCTCCGAGACCGACAACGTGAACGTGCTGGCCAAGTCCAACAGCGTAATTGCCAACGGCATCATCGCTGCCTCCGGCTCGACTGGCAGCGGCGTAGCGGTCGGCGCGACGGTGAGCGTGAACGTGTTCAATCGCAACGTGGGCGTGAACACGAACAACGCGGTCCTGACTGCTGGCAAGAACATCCTGTCCCAGGCGCTGGCGAAGGACGTGACCGTGCTGGTGAACGTGGCCATGGCCGCTTCCTCCAGCGGTGCCGCGGTATCCGGTACCATCCCGGTGATCGTCTCCCAGAGCAGCATCACCAACAAGAATACTGGCAGCTTCACCGCAACGGCGGAGGGCAGCATCGGCATCGAATCCGATCTCGACGCCGTGCTGGTGGACGCCGCGGGCGGCATCTCCCTCTCCGGCGGCAGCGCGGCGGTCGGTGCGATCCTGTCCACCGTGGTCTACCTGAACACGATCGAGACCGAGCTGAGCGACGATGCGGTGCTGATCGCGAAGGCGAGGGACAATGTCGATGATATCATCCCCACGGGCCTGAACCACAAGTCCCTGGGAGACCTGATCCGGGAAGGCATCCTCGGCCAGGAGATCCCGGTCGTCACCCGTCGCGGCATCTATGTGGGCGCAACCGGCAGGGAGCGCGTGATCCTCGCCTCCATCGCGGTCGGCGCTGCGTCGACGGGTGCGGGCAGCGGCGTGGTGAACACGCTGGTCGTCAAGAACGTGATCAAGGCCGACGCCAAGAAGGCGACGATGGTCGCGGGATACAATAATATAGAAGGAACTCGTACCGGAACCGGCGACATCGCCGTCAACGCGGCTGACGACGCGGTGCTGTTCAACTGTGCGGGCGCGGTGAGCGTCGGCGGAACCGCCGGCGTGGGCGCGACCGTCGTGGCGCTGGTGTTCGCGCAGGATGTGCTGGCCCAGGCCGACGGCAACACGAAGTCCAGCCGCGATATCAGCGTGACCTCCAATACCGACAACAACATGTGGCTGCTGGCGCTGTCCTTCGGCGGCGGCGGCACGGCCGGCGTGAGCGTGGGCGCGAACGCGGCGGTGTTCCGCGGCAAGAACAGGGCCTGGATGGGCGGCACGGCGAACGCGGACGGCGCGGTCGACGTGAAGGCCGACAGCGACAACATCTTTGTGAACGCGGCGCTCTCCGCTTCCGTCGGCGGCACGGCGGGCGTGACGCCCGTGCTGGTCGTCAGCTACTTCGAGAATACGACCGACGCGCGCATCACCCACAAGTATATCGACGACGAAGACAAGGAAGCCGAGAACACTGCTTCTCCGGTGGTCAACGCGGGCGGCGCGGTGAACGTGCTCGCGAACTCCCGCGAGGTCATCACCTCCGACGCCATGGGCGCCGCCATCGGCGGCGTGGCGGGCGTCAGCGGCACGCTGGAGCTGACCATCAGCAAGCTGACCACGCGCGCCATGATCGAAGGCCGCTTCGCCGAAGGCGAGACCGGCGCGAAGGTGACCGCCAACACCAAGGCGGCGTCCAACACCGCCGCGGACGCGGCGGGCGTGAACGTGCAGGCGCGGGATAAGTTCACCCTGGTCAACGTCGTGACCACCATCGCGGGCGCGGGCACGGCTGCGGTCGGCATCGCGGCCCAGGTGGACGTGGCCTTCAGCACCGTCACTGCCGCGATCGGCAGCGCGGCCGAGGTGACCGCCAAGCGCGGCGCCGTGAACGTCAATGCGGATTCCGACCGCACGGTCGACGCCATCGCCATGAACCTGGCGGCGGCCGGCGTAGCCGGCGTGGGCGTGACGCTCACCACCACCGTGGCCGGCGGCAAGATGGACAAGGACGCCAGCGACGCCCTGTTCACCAAGGAAGAGGGCAAGGGCTTCAATCCGATTGAGATCCTGCAGCAGATCTTCGGCAAGAAGGGCGACAACAGCAACAAGGGCGTCGTCAACAAGCACGCCCAGGGCGAAGAGATCGACACCAGCATGCTGAAGAACGAAGATGCCAACGAACCCGGCATGCAGGACCGCATGGACGGCTACGGCGGCTACGGCCAGACCGCGGGCAGCCAGTACGTCGTCTACAGCGGCGTGATGGACGCGACCGGCGAGACCGAGCAGTTCGACGTGTACGTGGCGGGAACGAACAAGTATGACGACAAGGTGACCCGCTACTACAAGAACAAGAACGACAACAAGTGGTACGTCATCAACGACGACGGCATGATGGAGGAGGGCAGCGCGCCCTCGGGCAGTTACACCAAGCTGGAGAACAAGCAGTCCCAAACCGAGGAAAAGATCGACGGCCAAAACCGCGACCTGTACCTGACCGCCAACGGCGAAAAGGTCTATAAGAAGGACAATAAGTACTATTACTACTACGGCAAGAACGACAGCAAAAACGGCACCAAGGAATACACGGGCGCAGCGGCAGACTTGAAGGCCGTCTATCCCGGCAGCCAGATGAACAAGGCCGACGGCACCGGCGCCGAGAGCTTCGGCGAGGACGAGTACAACCATGGCGCGGACAACCTGAGCCGCGGCAAGTCCGCCGGCCAGGCCCTGCTGGCCAAGGGCACTTCGGCCGTCATCGGCAATGGCGCGAAGGTGACCGCCGAGAACGGCGACATCAACGTCCTGTCCAACGACGAGCTCTCCGCCCTGATGCTCTCCGGCATACTGTCCATCGGCGGTGTGGCGGGCGTCAGCGTGGGCATTTCCGTGGGCGTGCTGAACAGCAACGTGGCCGCGACCGTCGACAACGACGCGAAGCTGAGCGCGGGCAGGAACGTGACTGTCCACGCGGCCACCGGCGGCGCGCACGTGGACGTGAACAACCCGAGGCAGAACGACGTGACGAACAGATCCGATGCCAAGGGCGTGATGAACAAGGCGAACGAACAGTACGACGGCAAGGCTGACGTCAGCAATTCCGCCGTGCGCATGATCGGCGTGGTTGCCGGCGGCGGCGGCGTCGCGGGCGTGGCCGTGGCGATGGGCGCGCTGGTCGTGACCAGCGACGTGAAGGCCCTGATGCTCGGCGACGTGACGAAGGCCGAAGACGTGAACGTCGGAGCCGGTATGAACTTCGATCCCGCGCTGACCACGGTGGTCACCGCCGCAATCGGCGGCTGCGCCGGCGTGGGCGTGTCCGCCGCGGGCACCTGGTTCCAGGGCAACGTGACCTCCGCCATCGGCGGCGACGCGAAACTCAACAACGTCAAGAACGTCTACGTCACCTCCAATGGCAAGACCAAGGCCGTCAACGCGGCCGCGGGCGTCGCGGGCGGCATCGCCGGCGTCGCCGTGAACGGCGCGATCAACTACAGCGGCGTGGACGTGGATACGTTCATCGGCCAGGGCGTCAACATCGACGCGAGCAACGACGTCAAGGTGACAAGCGACTTCGACACCACCTCCGACGCCTGGGTGGCCGCGGTCACCGCCGGCCTCGTGGGCGTGGGCGTGTCCGTGGTGGCGAACGTCGCCGACACGAACAGCCAGGCCTACATCGGCGTCACCCCGAGCGGCAGCCCCAGGCAGTTCAGCACGGCGGACGCGAAGGGCACCGTGAAGGCGGCGCACGACATCGCCGTCAGCAACAAGCTCCGCGGCGACCTGGACATCATCGGCGTCGGCATCTCCGCGGGCGCGGTGGCCGTCAACGGCATGGTCCTGATCGGCGTCAACCGCGTCAAGGACATCGCCGCCGTGAACAAGGCGAACGTGACCGCCGGAAATGAGCTGAGCGTCAAGACCGGCATGAAGGGCAACGGCAAGATTTACACCACCAGCGTGCAGGGTGGCGCCGTTGCGGTGGGCGCGACCGTGGCCGTGGTCTACCTGGGCGGCGAGAGCGACGCGTTCATCGACACGACCGACAGCACCGTCACCGCCGGCAGCATCAACATGAAGGCCGGCTCCCTCGAAGAGCAGAACGGCCAGGAGGTCCTGACTCCCTTCAAGACCACCGCCCAGACCCTGATGGTCACCGGTTCGGCGGGCGGCGTCGCCGCGGCGATCAACTTTGGCATCGCCGTGAACGCCTCCAAGAACAAGGCGCGCATCATCGGCGAGAGCGGCAAGCTGGATGCGGGCAATGTGACCATCGACGCGAACGGCCAGACGCTGGCTTACAGCATCATCGCCAATGCCGCGGCCGGTGCGATCACCGCCAACGTGTCCACGGCGCTGGCCACGCTGATCAGCGAACAGTATGCCGGGATTAACACCGCGGCGGAGATGACGCTGACCGGCGATGTCAGCGTGGTGTCCAACCAGAACTGGGGCCACACGGGCAATTTCAGCATCGCGACCATCAAGAAGGAAGACCTTGGATCAGCCGCCACCGAGGCGCTGGTCACGCAATTCAAGACCATGGCGGAGGCCTACATCTTCTCCGCCTCCGCCGGCGCGCTCTCCATCAACGCCAACACCGCCGTCGCCACCGCGAATGCCACGGGCATTGCCGAGGTGAAGGGCGACAAGCTGGACGTGGGTGGCAACCTGACCGTGCAGAGCAACGGCGAGTCCAAGGCCAACGCGGATGTCAACAACCTCGCGTTCGCGGCCTACTCCGTCGGCCTGATGAACGCGTTTGCCGTGGCGGCGGGCCGCTTCGAGTCCCGCGTCGGCACCCGTGACAGCGAGACCGGCAGCCTCACCGTGGGCGGCAATCTGAATGTCGAAACCAACTACAACGCAAACGCCAACAGCGTCGTCAACCCGGCGTTCGGCGGTCTGTCCGCCAGCCTGATGAACGTGGGCCTGAACCTGGCCTTCGCGAAGGTCAAGACCAACGCCGGCGCGTACGTCCAGGGCAAGGGCCTGACCAAGGCAACCGGCGAGCTGAACGTGAAAGCCATCGGCACGGCGCAGGCCATGTCGGAGGTCAAGGCGGCGGTGTTCCAGGTGAGCGTCGCGTCGATCGCCCTGAACTTCGCCTTCGCCGATCTGGGCGCGAAGCAGACCGCTTCCGCCAGCGGTAGACGCATCGAAGCGGCTTCGGCCAACATCACTTCCGAATTCAACTACAATGCAAACAAGGCCGGCGCGAAGACCATCGTGGGCGGCTCTGCAGCCGAGCAGGAAGACGAGAACGGCGGCGGCGCCTCCATCAGCCTGGTGAACGTCAAGGCCAACACCACCGCGGCGGTCATCTCGGCGAATGTCAAGTCCGAGTTCGCTGCCAACAGCGCCAACATCACCGGCGCGCTGACCGTTGAAACCAAGGGCGATTCGTTCGCGGACGCGGACGTCGCTTCGCCGACGATCAACGTCGCCTGGGCCAACGCAGCGCTGAATGTGCTGGTCGCCAGGGCGCGCGGCGAATTCAAGGCCGAGATCAGCGGCGGCGACGCCACCGTGAACGGCGTCACGGGCATCAAGGCCGGCAGCGCTACCGTGAACACCATTGCGAAGGTGAGGGCCGAGGCGGTCGGCACGTCCCCGGCGGTCAGCGTGGCCATGGGCAACCTGGAAACCAACATCGCCGTGGCGGATACCGGCGCGAAGATCGCTGCGCTGGTGCACGGCACGGAGAACGCGGACGGCACCACCACCACCGGCACGCTGAACCTGGGCAGCGGCAAGCTGACCGTGAATGCGAATACCAACGCGACCGCGGCGGCGCAGATCATCGCTTCCACGATCGCCATCAGCAAGGTGAACCTGGCTGTGAATGTGGTCGTCTCCGATGTGAACGTAAACCAGCGCTCCGGTGTTGACAACATGAACATCGTCGCGGGCAGCGTGGACATCGAGTCCAACCTGAACCAGGACGACACGAACTACGAGGCGCACTCACTGGCCACGACCGGCAACCCGGACGGCGAGGTTGAGGTTTCCGCCTACAGCGGCGGCGCGCACACCGCGACGGCTCTGAGCAGCGCGACCGTGACCTCTGAATTCAGCAGCCCCAGCGCCACGATCAGCGGCGGCGACGGTATGCTGAAGGTCAAAACCAACGCCAACATCTACAACAAGGCCTACAAGTACGAACCCGCCTTCGTGGTCGGCATCGGCAAAGCCGCGCTGGTGTTCGTCTACGCCAAGGTCAACGACAACGATACCAACACGCCGAACTTCTCCTCGAGGGTGGCAAGCCTCGCGGGCAGCGGCATCACGGCGGGTGGCATCGAAGTGGGCACCAACTACAGGATCGTCACCGAGGCCGTCAGCGGCGCGCCGCTGGCCAGCGTGACGTTGTTCGGCGTGAACGCCAACCTTGCCATGGCGCAGACCAACGCGGTGGCGGACGCTTCGCTCATCAATAACAGTTCCATCACGGCGAACGCTGTGAGCGTGAACACCAACGCCGAGAAGATTCAGGCCATCGCGAGGACCGAGCAGGCCAAGTTCAGCGCGTCCGCGTTCGACGTTGCCGCCAACTACTCCAAGGCGGTCACGAACTTCAAGCAGAACGCCACGTTGACCAATACCGGCAGCATGAGCATCGTCAACTCGCTCAATGTGACCAGCACCGTCACCCCGCGTTCGAACAGTCAGACCAGCGGCACCAGCGACGACGAGCAGGACTACAACGTGCTCGCTCTGGCGCAGACCGGCGCCTCCGCCGGCGCGAACAAGGACGATGACGACGTCAAAATCACGCTTGTTGGCCTCGACGCGAACACCTCCGAAGCCTCGGCCGCGCAGAGCAGCAACGCCACTATCAACAACATCGGCGGAACGATCTACGCGGGCAGCCTCAACATCGTTGCCAACGGCGGCGAGAGCAAGGCGAATGCCTCCGCGAAGAATGCCTTTGTGGCGGGTCTCATTTCCGCCGGCAGCCTGGTGGCCAAGGCGTTTACCGGCGAGAGCATCAACGCCTCCCTCATCGGCGGAACGGTGGATGTTGGCGGCGGTGTGACCATCAACGCCTTCGGCAACGCGATCTCCAGGGCGGTTTCTCAGTCCCCCGGATCGCTTGCAGTGGCGAGCGTGAAGATATCCTACGCGGACGCCAAGATCGGCGAGAGCGAGACCGCTCCGCAGACTGTGACCGCCGGTATCAGCGGCAGCAAGGTCACCGCTGGCGGCGATGTAAACGTGGTGGCGAAGAACACAGGCGACGCGATGGCCCGCGTTGAAAAGGGCACCGTCGTGGCGCTGATCGACGAAGGCATCGCGCAGCTGCCCACCGAGAGCTACTACAGGACCGAAGCCTATGTGAAGCACAGGCGCAACCAGAGCAACGCGATTGTGGATCCCGCCGAAGTGAAAGCCGACGGAGACATCACCATTCGCACCGAGGACAGCCCGATGGCGACGAGCGTTGCCAACGGCACGGGCATCGGCTTCCTGACCAGCACCAACGTCACTTACGGCAGCAACATCATTGAAGCCAACAGCCAGGTGGACATCGACGGTACCGTGGCGGCACAGGGCAGCCTGAATGTCCGCACCAACTCCGCTGTGACGATGCGCGCCGAGACCAACTCCGACGGCGGCGGGTTCTTCAAAGGCGACTGGCTGCGGGTCCTCAACAGGCTGACCCGCTCCGGCATCATCAATATTGCCGACGGTTCGGTGCTCTCCGCCAACTATGGCGACCTGAACATCATCAGCCAGATGGGCCGCGGCTTCAACAACATCGAGGATTCCATCATCACCCGCGCGACGATCAGCAGCGGCGGCGTGGTTGACCTGGGCTACATCAAGGACACCACGGAAATCAACACGACCGCCAAGGTCAACATCGGCCAGGGCGTGAGGATCGCGGATCGCTTCAACACCGTGACCATTCGCTCCGACGCCTCTCAGCCTGGCCTGAGGGTGACCGGCTGGGCGGATGCCTCCGGCCTGGGCGTACACCCCGAGGTGGACAGCCAAATCCAGTTGGATCTGACCTCCCACGTGAACCTCAACGCGGACCCGACCAGCGGCAACGCTGGCAACGCGCGGACCGAGATCGAGGGCAGGAAGGTCCACGTGACCGCCATCATCGGCAAGCTGGAGGAAGACGTGAACTCCTACGCCAAGGGCTCCGCCCTGGGCGCGGAGATCCTGGCGATGAACCACGCCCGCACCGGCCTGAACGCCCGTAACATCATCTGCAACACGCGCATCATCGGCCATGACGAGGCGCTGCTGTACGCTTCCACCCTGCCGGAATACCGCGACGCCAACGTCGACCTGCTCGCCCGCGTCCAGCTGAACGCGATCGGCAAGGCCGAGGCCAGCGGCTACCTGTACGTGTGGAAGGATTATGACCGTGACACGGAAATCAAGCTGCAGAGCGGCTATTCGACCACTCTGGACATTGATGGCCTGGAATACGTCGGCGCCAAGCTGGAAACCGACATCTTTGAGTTCAATCCCGGCAGCCGCGTGAACAACGAGCAGCGCACCGGCGGCTTCGTGAGCAAGAAGACCGACCACGGCGGCGAGTTTGTTCGCACCCATACCAACACGATCAAGGACCCGGTGCTCTACCTGGGCGACGCTGCCGCGGGCATCTACATCGAAGCCGGCTCCTACAAGAACAAGCAGTACGTGCGCGCCGTGGGCATCAAGAACGACGCGAACATCTGGAATACCGGCGATCCGGGTAAGATCGTCATCAACAACATCAACAACTACATGCCGGGCTTCGCCTATCTGAACAGCGACATCGAAGGTACGGTCACCGTGTACGACCAGTCGGTCATCCCGCTGGTGGACATCACCAACAACACCAACAGGGCGATCGAGCTGAAGGACGTGCAGTTCCGAAACGACGGCTTCGTCTACCCGCGCGTGTATCACAACAACGTGCGCTACGACGTCAACCCCATACATACCGATTATATGCCGGTGCTGCACGTGCTCAGCGGCGGTAGCGGTGACGTGGTGCTGACGGGCCTCGTGGCGCTGTACGATGGCGCGGCGATCTTCGAGTTCACCAACACCCCGTTCTATCGCGGCAAGCTGCTGAGCAAGCCGACAGTGACGGTGGCCAACGCGAAGGACACGACGACGACCGTCGCCGACACCCAGAACATCCGCCCGCTGTGGACGCGCAAGCTGATCGTCGTTGGCGCGGGCAACATCGGCAATAGCGCGATCGAGCAGGAGAACAGCACTGACGGCCCGTTCTACGCCTGGATCGTCACCGAGAACATCGACGAGAATGGCAACAAGCAGACCACTGACAAGGTCAACATATTCTTCGACGTGGCCAAGTACACCGACGGCCGCGCCGGCCAGGATGTGATCGTGTCCTCGATCGGCGACAGCTACATGCACCTGGCAGCGATCCAGCTGAGAGCCGTGAACTCTCTCGCGGATGCCGCGCAGCTCATCGACAGCATGGAAGCGCCGACCCTGCAGCTGCATAACATCAACTCTGGCGCGAACCTGTATCTCGAGCTGGACGAGGGCCGAAACGTGTTCACGATCGGCGGCCAGATGGTCACCATCCCGGTGCCCGGCACGCTGGAATACGACACGACCGGCAGCGCCAAGCTGATCAACAACTACGAGATCAACGGCCGCGACATGCTGCTGTACTACGAGACCTCCCGCGACCCGTCGACCGGCGTGTCCGCGTACACGCTGCCCAACGGCACCGTGTTCTACATGGACGACTACGGCAATGTTACGCGCATTGAAGAAGCCGGCACCGCGATGGCGGTGGGTGAGTACAAGTTCCGCGACACTGACAAGGACGGCACCGTTGATGTCATCGACCTGAACGGCGGCGTCTCCATCAACCTGGTGACCGGCGTGCTGAACGTGGCCGAGGACACCACATTTGAAGTGGTGCTGGAGGCCATCAAGGGCGTCTGGCTGAACGACCCGAACGGCGACGGCATTTACACTGACGGCCTGTTCAAGGGCGGCATCAAGGTGCGCTTCACGGAGACCAGCGGCGCCGAGAAAACGCTCTCCTTCGAGGAAATGGGCGCTTGGAACGGCAAAACCTGGTATTACATGGTTTCCATGAAGCCCAATCTGGACCTGAAGCAGTCGAACGACAACTTCATGATCGCGTGGAACACGGCCACCGACAAGGTGGAGCTCTACCGCGTGGGCACGGTCGTGACCGACACCCGCTCAAATGAAGGCGAGAACAAGGACCGCTTCAAGAACCTGGACAAGGACAAGAAAGTGGAAGGCGACAACTACTGCACCGCCCGCACGAAGAAAGACGCGGTGTTGGGCCATGACAACCG
The DNA here is from genome assembly GCA_902800625.1 of uncultured Eubacteriales bacterium. GTDB lineage: Bacteria > Bacillota > Clostridia > Christensenellales > Aristaeellaceae > UBA2862. The sequence continues at coordinate 118,036 of CADCFG010000008.1, forward strand.
CTACGTCGATACGCCGTGGAAGCTGGTGGATCGCTGGCCTTCCTACAGGAGCAGCACCTACTACTACACCGTGGACAACTTCGCGGGTACCAACCAGGCAATCCGCATGGTGTACACAAACGGAGGATTCGCTAAGTACGAGTATAAGGACGGCAATTCCTGGAAGACTCTGGATGTCGTTACCGTCAAAGGCCTCGGCGTGACGGTGAACTACGCCAAGGGCAGCAATGCCAGTATCACCGCCTACCAGACCCTGAAGGACATCTTCTGGGACTTCAAGGAGGCCAGTGGGGTTTGGGGGAACCACAAGGGTAAGGACGGCAAGCAGATCACAGCCTGGGTCACGGTCAAGAGAAGCAGTGGCGATTACGAGATCGCCCCCAACGCCGGCGACGACGTGTTCCGTTTCACCGAGCCCTATCACCACGCTTCGCCGTGGTATGAGCCCTGGAAGTGGTACTACGAGTGGCGCACCACCGACCTGCAGGCCAATGAGTACTTCGTGAACATCCGCTACATCAAGCTGGAGCCGAGTTCCGCGTCTCTGGCGAAGGAGAATTACGACACTGAAACCTACTACATCGCCTACGACACCTATACCAAGCCCGCGAATGAAACGGAAGAGAATCAGCACGCGATTAAGTCGGGCGATAATGAACGCCGCATCTTCAGCAGGGCTGTTACGAGCGAAGAAGGCGTGGAAACGCTGTACTACTACGAGATCGTCAATGGCGAAGAGCAGGAGGTAAAGCTCAGCCTGCACATCGACAAGACGCCCACGGACGAGTACAAGCTGTATTACAGCGACCAGTATCTGGACGACGAACACACGCAGCGCAAGCCGTTCAACCTCACCGGCATGGTTGAGGGCCCGAACGACACGACCGTCTTCAGCGGGACGCAGCTGCCCGGCGTCGGCGCGTTCACGTTGAAGCAGGATTCCAATGGAAGAAACTGGGTTGTCCTGAACAACGAGATCTACTATCGCTACTACGCGCTGGATGAAAACGGCAACCGCCTGACCCAGATCTATCGCGAGAGCGGCGATGACAACTGGAAGTTCGGAGACTTCTTCGTCAAGGCGACCCTCGACGTCGATGGCAACGTCACGAGCGTTAAGCTGGTCAAGATCGTTCCCAGGGAGCGCGAAGATTTCACCGGCGCGGAGCAGAACCAGAACTTTACGCAGCTGAAGATCGACGGCGTGACCGACACCCAGAACGTGTACACCAAGACGGAGCAGCTTGACATTGTGTACTACTACAAGGTGAACGAGGAGCTGCGCGGCTCCGCCACCTCGGAAACTACCTTTGTCGACCAGCTTGGGAATCAGTACACGATCAACCTGAAGAGCAACATGACAACCGCCATCGACGCCGTTGAGATCAAGCTGGGCGATGTCACGTATTACGTCCAGGGCGTATGCGTGCCCGTGCAGCAAGAAAACACGACCTACTACAATCAGGCCATGGAAGCCGGCGTGAAGATGAACATCTTCAAAGACCTTGGCTTGACGATTAAGCTCATGGCCGACGTCGTGTACAAGCAGAAGATCGACGGCGTGGAGTATGAGAGCCCCAGCGGCATGAAATACTTCAAGGGCAAGGCCACAGCTGCAGGCGTCATCGACAATACCGTGTCCGCTTCCAGCGTCTGGGTGGATGACGACGGCAGCGAAGCGAGCCAGACAGTAGATGCTGTGTTCACTCCGAACTATACCGGCCGCGGCTGGAATAAGACGACCAGTACCCTCACCGCGTCGACCGCGGATCTGGTGTTGGTGACCATCGACGACGCGACCGATGCCGAGAACGTCTTCCTCAAGACCAGCGAAATGGACTCTGCCTACTACTACAAGAAGAACGAGCAGATGTTCGGCACTATTCAAAATGCCACCCAGAATTTCACCTTTACTGATCAGCTCGGTCGTACGTACAGTGGCAGAGTGAACGAGGACATGGCGGCTGAAAACCTGGCAATCAAGGTTATGTGCGGTACGGCTACGTACTACATCAAAGCCGCCAGGTGCGAAAGCTTTAAGGTGGGCGAGGAGACCCACTACAAGCAGGTAATTGCAACCGGTCCGCAATTGATCTACACGAATGAAGCCTTGACGGAAAGCTTCATGGATGACGTCGTGTACAAGCAGACGATCCATGGCGCGAACTACCACAACGCCACGCTGGGCACCTACTTCAGCGGCAAGGCCAGCGCGGGCGTCATCGACAACAGCGGTGTGGCCAACAGCGCGATCGATCCCAACGGCAGCGCCATCAGCGCGAACACTGTCGTCGTGTTCGATTGGAACAGCACCAGTGGCCGCTGGGAGAAGACGACCAAGAAACTTGCCGACGACAGGATCCTGGTGCTCTACACGGAAGGCTATCTGCCGCAGCTGGACGAGAATGACAACCCGAAGCTGGATGCGGAAGGGAAGCCCATCGTCAGCACTACCCCCGTCAAGGAATACCGGAACGAGTACGTGCGCCAGAGCGAGTGGAACTCCCTGGTAAATGAGTACCAGACGATTCCCTACTACACGCTGAACCTGTCCGGCGCCAAACTGACCGCGGTCGACACGACCCCGGACACCGTGCCGGTGCTGACAAAGCTCTCGGCCTGGGACGGACAGACTGCGACAGGTCTTACGCCTTCCTTCTACATCGCGCCCTACGCGGTAGACATCTCCACCGGGAATCTCTACGCGGATCGGGTCATGCTCGAAGGCTCGAGCGACATCAACATGCAGGATGTGGTGTTCTCTGACGGGACGACGGGCTATGCGTGGCTCAACCTGTACAAGAGCAAGGTGATCCCGGGAACCGGCAAGCTGGTGCTGCGCTTCGGCGATGCCAAGCAGGAGGCGAACGGCGCGAATGAGACGCCCACGATGACCATCGCCGGCCCGATTGATGGCATCAAGCTGCACACCGTGGCCCTGAACGACCCGAACGGCATCGTTTCCCGCTCGGGCGACGACAACAAGAGCTATAGGATCACCAACACGATGTATCTGACCTACAGCGGCCTCGTGGTGAACATGAAGCCGGGCTTCACCGCCAAGTTCGACGGCGAGATCTATGATTCCAACAAGATCAACGCTTCCAGCATCAAGCAGACGGAAGAGGAGAGACTGGTCAATGATCAGAAGCCTGAGCAGACGGTGCATACCACCCAGATGTTCATGTTGAAGGGCGGCAGCGTCCAGGATGTCTGGTACGAGATGCGCACCGACCGGGTGGCCGTGGATCGCAACGGCAACTACTGGCTGAAGAATGAGGACGGCAGCTGGAATACGACTCCGCTCACTATCTCCGAGATCAAGATCCCGAGAGGCGGCAACCACGAGAGCGTGGATGTGCGTCGCGACGGTCTCGTGACGGTGAAGGATGCTTCCGGCAAGATCTGGCTGGACATGACCCTGTCCAAGGCGAAGGATGAAACCGGCCGCTGGGTGGTCTACTACACGATGCCCATGGTGGGGGGCTCGGTTCGCGCTGGTTCCGACGGCACTGTCGTGGCCGATGGCGATGCCTACACCCAGATGATCATGGAAGCCAAGGGTGTGGACTTCGTGTTCATCGAATCCGATACGCCCAACGTGAAGGCGCCCCTCGACGTGACCATCAAGATGCTGGACGATGCCGGCAAGCTGCTGGATTCCGAACCCGTCAACGAGCAGACCGACATCGAAGCCGGCGGAACCCTGACCATCAAGTCCAGAGCGCCTGAAGGCACCATCGGCCTGCCGAGCAACCCGCTGGATGCCGTGTTCGGCAACCTCGTGCTGGAGGACCTGGACGAGAACAACATCATTGCCACCAATACCTATATATATGTAGACGATGGCGACGCGCACATGGACAGCGGCCACATCATCGTGGATGGCGCAATCTTCGACTTGGCCACCAAGAACGGCAACGTGGTCCTGGGCGATGATAAATTCAACGACGGCCTGAGTGCGGACGACCTGGTGTACAGCCTGATTGTGATCAACGGCGGTGATGTGTTCATCAACACCAACGTGAATCTGGACGTGGACGGCTCAGTGGACCAGACCCACAGCCAATACACGAAGAACACGGAGGCCACCAGCAACGGCGATATGGGCTTCAACCACATCGTCATCGTCGGCAAGAACAAGGACAACCGCGTCAGCCTCGCCACCCTGAACGCCGCGGGCACCATCATGGCAAACCACGTCGAGCTGGGCCTGGCGGACAGCAACGCGATCATCGCGGACATCCTGGCCGAAACGCACACCGATATAGTGGTGTCCGTGAAGGATACCTTCGAGCTGGGCGACCTGGTGACCACGTCGAACGACTGGGTCGTGAATACCGACGCCAAGCTGGATAACGGTGCCGTGGCGAACATCAGCCTGAAGGGCACCGAGGAAGGCAAGAAGGACGCGGTGAACCTGGGCACACTGGATGTGCTGAACGGCTCTACGCTGACGGTGCAGAACATCGAAGGCGGCACCGGCGGCATGAGCGTGGCCGGCAACACGACCATCAGCGGTACCGGCAGCAGCGCGACGATCGACCTGATCGGTGACGTGAAGGTGGGCGACGATAACAACCCGAACAGCAAGCTGACCGTGACTGGCGCGACGCTGGACGTGACCAGCAGCGCGGGCGGCATGACCGTGACGGGCGATGCGCTGATCAACGGCGCAGCCACCGCGACCATCAAGGTGAAGGATACCGCGCGGGTGAACGGCAAGCTCGACGTGACCGAGAAGTCCAACCTGACCGTGTCCACCATCAACAACGGCGAAGGCGGCATGGAGATCGGCAGCGACGCGACCGTGAATGACGCGACCGCGACGATCAACGTGACCGGCGACGTGAAGGTGGGCGACGATAACAACCCGAACAGCAAGCTGACCGTGACCGTGACCACCAAGGAAAACGGCACCGGCGGCATGGAGGTCGGCAGCGACGCGACCGTGAATGACGCGACCGCGACGATCAATGTGACCGGCGACGTGAAGGTGGGCGACGATAACAACCCGAACAGCAAGCTGACTGTGACTGGTGCGACGCTGGATGTGACCAGCAGCGCAGGCGGCATGAACGTGACGGGCGATGCGCTGATCAACGCGCTGAACGGCAACATCTCCACCGCGACCATCAAGGTGAAGGAAGACGCGACGGTGGGCGGCAGGCTGGATGTGCTGGACGGCTCCAAGCTGGATCTGACCAGCAGCGACGGCGGCATGGCCGTGGCGGGCGACGCCCTGATCGACAACGCCTCCACCGCGACCATCGCGCTGAACAAGAGCGCGACGGTGGGCGGCAGGCTGGATGTGCTGGACGGCTCCAAGCTGGATCTGACCAGCAGCGACGGCGGCATGGCCGTGACCGGCGACACGCTGATCGACAACGCCTCCACCGCGACCATCACGCTGAACAAGAGCGCGGTGGTGGGCGGCAGGCTGGATGTGCTGAACGACTCCACGCTGAACCTGACCAGCAGCGACGGCGGCATGGCCGTGACCGGCGACACGCTGATCGACAACGCCTCCACCGCGACCATCACGCTGAACAAGAGCGCGACGGTGGGCGGCACGCTGGATGTGCTGAACGGCTCCGAGCTGTATCTGACCAGCAGCGACGGCGGCATGGCCGTGGCGGGCGAGACGAACATCAAGAACAACTCCACCGCGACCGTCACCGTGTACGGCGACGCGACGGTGGGCGACAGCGCGCACGCGAGCGACCTGAACGTTGACCGTGCGAGCACGCTGAACCTGACTTCGACGGACGGCGGCATGGCCGTGGCGGGCGACGCCCTGATCGACAACGCCTCCACCGCAACCGTCCGCCTGCATGACACCGCCGAGGTGAAGCGCACGCTGGATGTGCTGCGCGGTTCCAAACTGGATCTGACCAGCAGCGACGGCAGTATGGACATCGGCGACAGGACGCGGATCGAGGACCTCTCCGAGGTGACCGCGACCGTGAAGACGGATGCGATCATCCGCAACGACGTGAACGTCGACACCTCCAAGCTGACCGTGACGGCCGGCAACGACGCGGAAATCGACGGCATGGTGACGGCGCACGGCAGCCGCAAGGCGGACGGCACCGTGGACAAGGATGCCATCGTGAACGTGGATGCCGGCGCAGGGCTGCGGCTCGTGGATCGCAGCGCCACCGAGCACGGCGGCGTGGACGCGAAGGACGCCAACGTCAAGCTGGTGGCCCGGACCGAAAACATGGTCGTGGATCACATCACGGCGGCAGACGCCATCGTGAAGGCCCGTGCCAACACCGGCAGCTTCCGCGGCAAGATCGTGGACATGAACACGGCGGCGGTGGGCATTGAGGGCTACGCCGGCGTGACCATCGCCAGTGACGAGAACGACGAGATCACGGACGTGGCGGCCTACGACGAGATGAACTGCTACCCGGTAGTCACCGTCGTGAACAGCTCCAGTGACGACAGTATCTCGACCACCGACCTGTTCACCGGCGAGAAGGCCACCGAAGCGCTGGGCCTGACCATCTACAGCGACGCTGGCGCGCTGGATTCCACAGACGGCGGCTACACCGTGCTCTACAACGCTGCTACCGGCGACACCGTCTATGAGAAGAACGGCAAGTACTTCCGCTTCACCTTCGGACAGGTGAAGGGCGATGACAGGTTCGAGCAGATCGAGGAACCCGCGAACATTGGCGAATATGAAGACAAGGGCATCTGGAACCTGTTCGCCTACAACTACGCTGACTCGCCCAGGTACTACGACGAGGGCCAGCGCGTGTATCTCGAACGGGAGAACGTGTTCTACTTCATGGAAGGTAACGGCGAGATCCAGATTTATGGCTCACTGGCCGACAAGGTCAAGGACGACCGCGGCAACGCCTCCAACGTCGGCAACACCAAGCTCTACGAGCTGCGCGACGTGGGTGTGAAGAACTACTACGACGGCTGGCTGCTCGATCGCTCCAACATGGACGTGGACGTGTACGGCGACGTGGACCTCCAGGATACCATGAGGATGTTCGAGTCCATAGCCAACATCACCTCGCGCAACGGCGCGCTGACCGTGGCCGACTACTTCATCGACACCGACGGTGACGGCATCGGCGACGAGATGGAGCTGTCCGAATGGGATCTGCGCAATAGCGTGGCCAACACGGAGATCGACAGGAACATCCGCATCGACCACCTGGCGCTGCAGGTTTCCGTCATGGAGATGAGCGTGGAGCGCGATGCCATCAACTCCAAGACATGGTACATGGTGGGCAGCAAGCTCGATGCGACTGCCGAGACCGCCGTACAGGTCATCAACAGCGACGACAAGTACTTCACTCCCGCTGTGATCACGTTCTGGTCCAACGATGATCTGTACCTGATTCGCTCGGATTCCGGCGACGAACCGGTGTACGAGCAGCTGGGCCTGTATGTGAAAGCCCGCAACGGCGACGTGATCTTCATGACCCGCCAGGGCGAGGGCAACGACGCCAACACCACCGACTTCTACAGCACCGCGAGCACCGTGGACGTCGACGCCCGCGACCGGATCATCGTTCTGGAGGCGCTGGTGAACGTCGACTCCGCCACCAACAACGGCGGCATTACGACCTTCACCGCCCCGAAGGGCTATGACCTGCAGGGCAACGATCCGGATACCGTTACCAGCGCGGACATCTACAAGCTGGTCGACGGCGTCTACACGTCGATGGTCGACACGAACTTCAGCCAGAGCGAGCGCGCCTACGGCTCGGAGGTCAATTTCAAGTCTTCCGGCGAGGTCGACATGGCGCACGCCCAGGGCGAGCAGACACCGAACAGCCACATCAGCGCCGCCAACTGGACCATCGAGGGCGCGAGCCTGAAGGATGGCAGCCTGAATGCGGGCATCGGCCAGAGCGACGTGAACATGACTGCGCTGGGCGACGTCAGCTTCCTCTACAACCTGAACCACCTGCCCGAAGGGGATCGCATCGCCGAGCGCGAGCTGACGATCACCGAGGGCAGCCACGTGACCCTGACCTCTACCGAAGGCGCGGTCGACCTGCTGAACGACTACGACAGCGCTGCCGACGCCGACTCTACGCTGGCCTACGAAAAGGGCGCCTATGTGGGCGACAACGGCAAGGACCTCGCCACCGTGAAGGACGATGTCCGGATCGCGGGCGATGAAGCCAGCGGCCAGCGCTCCACGCTGGAGATCCTCTCCGGCGACGCACTGAAGGTGGCTTCGGTGAGCGCGGAGTACGCGGACGTGAACCTGAGGTCCACGAACGATGACCTGCTGTTCGACCGCATCGATGCCAGTAAGACCCGTCTGCGTGAGATGGCCGCTGGCAACATCGACGCGCTGCATCCGCAGCACAGCGCCCTGATCCACTTCGACGACAAGGACAACCGCGACGACGCCAACCGCGACGCCCCGGACAACGCCTCGCTCACGATGAACGTGGAGGGCGACATCGGCACGGCGGACCGTCCGCTGCATGTGGACATCCCCGAGGCGCTGACCATGACCGTGGAAAAGGTCACGAACCTCTTCGTCGACGCCCGCAAGCGCGACGAGCAGGGCAACCTCATCGACACCACGCCCGATTACGCGGTGGACGGCGGCACGGCTGCCGACGGCTCCGGCAAGACGGGTGACTACCTGAACTACTCCAATGAGCAGTTCTTCAACCTCGGCATCGAGGCGCTGGACAGCGAGAAGCTGGCGGCTTGGCTGCTGGAGCGCGGCAAGACCGTCTTCAAGGATGGCGCCACGCCCGGCTGGACGAACATGGTCGCGCCCGGCGTCGATCTGATGGCCTACATCCAGGCCATGGCTGGCGAGGCGGCCCCGACGGGCGCCACGCTGGACGAGCTGATCGCCCTGGTGGGCGAGGAGGCCATCCTGAACCAGCTGCTCACCGACAACGCCATCGTCTACAACTACGTAGGCGCAGACGGCTACGCCGCGCAGGGTTCGCTGCAGGATCTGATCAACTACCTGATTAACAACGACGGCCAGTACGCGAGCGCGCTCGAGGAGCAGCTGCTCAAGGCCGCCATCGCCGCCAGCTCCGAATATGCCAAGGATATGGCGAAGCAGCTGGCCGACGCCAGGACCGCCAAGGCCAACGCCGACGCGGCGGTGCAGGAGAACCTGGACGCGAAGGCCCAGGCCGAGGACAGCCTCTGGTCGCTCAACGCCCAGCGCGTATATGACGCCGAGAAGCTGGCCCAGCTGGAGGCCGAGTTGCAGAACCTGACCGACGCCGGCGCGGGCAGCAAGCAGACCAAGCCCGTGCAGGAGGCCATCAAGGCCCAGCAGCTGAAGCTGGCCGAGCTGGACGCGCAGATCGCACAGCAGAGAGCCGACATTGATGCCGCGGACGCCGCCATCACAAAGGCGAAGGCTGACGCTGGCGCCGCGCAGGCCCTGATCGCCAGGCTCACACCCGAGACGGCGAGGGTCAACGACCGCTACGCCGCGTACACCGACGTGGGTGGCGCGGAAACCGGCACCGCGAGCTGGCAGACCGGAACCGAGAAGGTCGTCTCCGAGCTGGCGGGCGATATCGACAGCGCCAGCCAGAAGACCGGCAGCGACGCGGAGAGCGCCCTCGAGGCCACACTGGCCAAGCTGAACGGCGGCCTGAACACGCTGGGCAGCGCGGACGCCTACTCTGAGGCCTCGCTGGCGAAGGCCATCGAGCTGTCCACCGAGCTGAAGGACCTGGCGGATCAGCTGACGACCGCATCCACCAACTACCTTGACACCGCCAACGCGCTGTACAATACGGCCAAGGCGGACTACGAACAGAAGCTGGCCGCGCAATCCAAGGCGCAGCTGGCCTACGACAACGCGCACGAGGCCGCGGAGCTGGCCCAGGCCCAGGCGGACGCCGACAAGGCGGCGCTGGACAAGGAGCTGGCGCGAAGCAAGCCCAGGGCGGATCAGGTGGCGGCCCTCGAAGCCGCGTACAACGCCTCACAGGCCCTGCTGGATGCTGCCCGCATCGCCGAGAGCAGCGCGCAGGAAACCCTGGACGCCGCCGCTTCCGACGCACAGGCCGCGAAGGCTGTGACCGAGGAGCGCCGCGCAGGCATCGAGCGCACCGAAGTGGTGATCGCCGCGGCGAAGGATGCGAGCCTGAACGCCTACAACCAGGGCTACCAGCTGAGCAACACCTACGTCGACGTGGATGCCCGCCGGTTCAATGTGGTCATCGGCCAGGTGAACGAGGGCGGCGCGATCGACCTCTACAACGAGGGCGACATCACCGCCGTGGTGGACAGCGCGCTCCAGACGCCGGACTACGTCAGCCTGGCGGACAGCGACCTGACCGTGGACAGCGTGGACAGCAAGCGCGGCGACGTGACGATCGTCAACCGCTCCGGCTCCATCCTGGCCGGCGACAACGGCGACGAGGAGAACGTGCACGGCCAGGCCATCACCCTTGAGGCGAGGGACTCCATCGGCAGCGAGGACAAGAGCTTCACCGTCGAAGAAACCTCCAACACGCCGACCCGCGTGGCGAATCCCACGCTGATCGACGCCAACGACAAGACCGCCTTCGACAACATCGCCGGCATCGAGACCGCGACCCGCTTTGAGGATATCTCCGAGCCGACCGGCAGCCTGTACACCGATCCCACGGCGCTGGTGCCCGTGGTGCTGGTGGACAAGGACGGCAAGCGCGTGAGCGCGAACATGACCGTGAGCGACCTGCGCGAGGCCTACGCGCTGGACGGCGATTTGACCGTGACCTTCGGCGTGGTCGACGCCGCGACCGGCACACAGGCCGGCTCCGCCGCTCCCGTGGAGGTGCGTCTGGATTGGATGCGCGTCTACGACGAGACGGAGGGCACTGAGCTCAATGCCACCGCCCACGACGGCAGCATCTACCTGACCGAGCGCACTGGCGACATTGGCGCGGGCGAGATTCGCGCCGCCGGCGACGTGGTGCTGCACGCGAAGACCGGCTCTGTGGCCGAGGCCGACGACCGCACCACCGTGCAGGTGGGCGGCGAGATGACCGTCGACGCCCAGGGTGACGTCAACCTGATCGCCGAGGGCGACCTGAACCTGAACCTGAACACCGAAGCCAATCACGTCGAGATTGAAACCAGCGACAAGACGGGCTCGGGCGACATCACCATCAACAGCGACAGCGAGAAGCCGCTGACCGGCTCCGCACTGTCCAACGGCAGCGTGACCATCGAGAACGGCGGCGACATCGGCACCGAGAACACCGCCTTCGAAGTGGACACCGACGCCGCACACGGCGGCACCGCCAACATCAGCGGCGACGACGTGAACGTGAACCAGAAGAACGGCACGATGCTCGTGGACGAGATCGACGCGAACGGCAATCTGAACCTGAGCGTCGGCGGTGACATCATCGACACCGGCGCCAACGGCATGAGCGACGCCATCGACCGCGTCACCGAGGCCCAGCAGGCACTGACCAATGCCGAGCGTGCCGAGAACGCCGCGGACCTGGAGGTCTACCTGCTGAGCTCCGACGAACAGGTGGCCAGGGCCGTGCAGGGCGTGGTGGACGCCACCAACGCGCTGGAGAACGCGAAGACCGAGGCCGCCAAGGCCGTTACCGACGTCGAGAACGCCAACGCGGCCCTCGACCAGGCGAAGCAGAACTACGCGGCGGCCGTCGCTGCCGGCGGCAAGTCCAGCGCGGCGGCAGTCGAGGCGCTGAACCAGCTGCAGCAGGCGAAACAGACGGCGAGCGACGCGCAGACGGCCGCGAAGCAGGCCAAGGAGAACGTGATCAAGGCCGAAGCCGCGCTGGCGGAAGCCGAGAACAATCCCTACATCGTACTGACCAAGGCCCTCGAGGCCATCGAGGACGCCAGGACGGCGGGCGCGACCGACGAGAAGATCGCCGCGATGTACGACGAAGCGGTGGCCAACTACCGCGCCAACACGCCGAACAACGGCGACCACACCGACCAGGTGGTCCTGAACCAGCTGTTGCTGGATCAGGCCGAGGCGAAGCTGAAGGTCGCGCAGAACGCCGAAGCCGCCGCGGAAGCCGCGCTGCAGCAGGCACAGGCTACCGGAAACGCGAAGGCCATCGCCAACGCCGAGACCGCCCTGGCCAAGGCGCAGGCGAACACCGCGCAGGCGCAGGCTGACGTCGATACCTACAGCGCTGCGCTGGACAAGGCCGTGGCTGACACCCAGGCTGCCCGCGACGCGCTCAAGGCCGCGACGGAAAAGCGTGAACACGCCGCCGAGGCGCTGAAGATCGCCGAGGACGCCCTGGCCGCCCAGTCCACCGCCAACGAGGCGCGCGACGCCGAGGATACCGTGCGAGCCGATGCGAATGACTACCTGACCACCGCGCAGGAGAACCTGTACGACGCCTACACGACCTACGCCGGACTGCTCGAGGATCCGAACGCGGATCCCGCGGCGCTGGCTGAAGCCGAGGGCAAGGTGAACACCGCCCGCCAGGCCGTCAAGGAGGCGCAAGACGCCGTGGCCCTGGCCAGCGGCTCCACCGCGGACAAGGCCCTGGCCGAGGAGCTGCTGAACCGGCTGGCGCTGGCCGTCGACGCCGAGGCACAGCTGACGGAGCATCCCGACGATGCCAATGCCCAGGCGAACGCCTCAAAGGCGCGCGAAGCGCTCGCTGCCGCGAAGCAGGCAGTGGAGGCTGCCGCCGACAGGCAACAGGCGCAGGACGACGTGGACCAGGCTCAGGCCGCGCTGGACGCCGCCGAGGCCGCCAAGGCCGAGGCCGAGCAGAGGCTAACCGCCGCGCAGCAGGCCTTCGACGAGGCGCAGGCGGATACCAAGCTGAGTGATTCCAAGAAGCAGGCCGCGATGCTTGAGGCCCTCGAAGCTATCCAGGCTGCCGAGGCAGACAAGACCGCAGCCGAGACCGCCGTGACCGCCGCGCAGCAGGCGCTGGCCGACGCGCAGCAGGCGCTCGAGCAGGCCCGCCAGACGGAAGCCAACGCGCTGACGCTGGCCGATGCGGCCGCCAAGGCCGCGGACGCCAAGACCGCGCAGGACGAGGCCGATCTGTTGCTGGCCGAGGTCATGAATGGGCCGGACAACGCCGACGACCTGATCGACGAGCTCGGCAAGGCCGACAAGAACATGCTGGAAGCCCAGAAGGCCTACGACGAAGCCTACCAGGATTACCTGAATTCCAATACCGACATCATCGCCGCCAGAGAGGGCGCCGAGGATACCGATGAGCGCCGCGCCGCGCTGGACAAGGCAGGCGAAGCGCTGGCGAATGCCAGGGACGAAGTGAACCGAATCGTGGACGAGATCGAAGCGATTGCCGGTGACACCGGCCTCGCAGACGCCGAGGAAGCGGTACGCGCCGCGCAGGAAGTGGCGGATGAAGCAGACCGGAATGCGCGCGAAGCCGCCGAGACGAACCGGCTCCTGCAGGATGCGCTGGCGAAGGCCGAACAGGACCTGACCGACGCGCAGCAGGCGCTGGCGGACGCTGAGGCCGCGGGCAACCTGACCCCGGACGAGCGACTGGCGCTGACGACAGCCGTTGAGGAAGCGCAGGAGCGTCGCGACAACGCCCAGACCGCCGCGCAGAACGCCCAGACCGCCGCTGACAAGGCCGCGGCCGACAAGGCGACCGCCGACCAGAATCTGGCGGACGCGCAGCAAGCGCTGGAGAACGCGAAGCAGGCGGCCGCCGACAAGGCGACGCAGGCCATCGCGAACACCGTCGACGAGGCCCGCAAGGCCGCCGACGAGGCCCGCAAGGCCAGCGGCGACGCGGCGAACAACCTGAACCTCGCCAAGGGCGAGCTGGGCGACATCCGTACGGATGCCACCGGCACGGGCGCAGCCCCGCAGCCTGGCGACAAGCCCGGCACTCCGGCGATTCGCGTCACCGGCAATGCTACCCTGAAGGCGGGCGGCAGCGTTGGTGGACGAAACGGCAGCATGACCATCGACACCGACGGAACTCTCAAGCTGACCTCCGGCGGCAGTGTGGATCTGCAGTCCGGCAAGACCGTGAACATCGACGCCATCAACACCCGCGGCGACGTGAGCGTGACGGCCAACGGCAACATCAACGGCGTGGGCGGTGAGCCCACCATCACCGGCAGGAAGGTGACGCTGAACGCCATCTCCACCGGCAATGCGACCTCCGCCATACAGTCGGCGAGCGGCAAGCCGCTGACGCTGAATGCCACCGAGCTGGGCGCGAGGGCTGACGAGATCGACGTGAAGACGCAGGGCGACATCAAGCTCAACGACTTCGTGGCCGCCATCGCCAGGATCCAGGTTGCAGGCAATGTGACCCAGACCCAGGGCACGCAGCTGGATGTCGGCATGCTCGACATCCGCGCGGACGGCGACATCGGTTCCCGCGAGGCGCCAATCGTGATAAACACCGACGAGATCACGGCCATCGGCAACAACGTGTACATCAAGAACAAGTCCAGGCACCTGCTGGTCCACCAGATCAAGGGCAAGGAAGTCTGGATCGACACCGACGGCAGTATCAACACCACGCCTGACGGCATGATCATCGCCCGCGACCTGATCATCCGCGCCTTGGGCAACATCGGTGCCAAGGACCAGCCGATCCGCCTGAAGGTGAGTGGCAAGCTGCTGCTGGAATCCTACCTTGGCCGCATCTGGTATAAGAACTTCTTCCGGCGCGCCGTGGGCGGCGGTGACTGGAAGCTGCTGATCGATCCCGAGACCGGCATCAGCGTCTACGGCCGGTTTGCCGACGACGCGTGGCTGGAGGTCACCAACACCAACCACTACGCCCAGATGATGTATCCCGAGTTGACCGCGGGCCACGTCGAGTGCGACTGCGAGAAGCTGACGGATTACAGCGAGGATTGCGCGGACACCAGCAGCGAGGCGCTGGCCATTCTGGCTGATAACAGCGACAACGAGGCCAGCAAGCAGCTGTGGTCGCTGATCGACGAAGACAAGGCACTCTACGACTTCGTGCTCGGCATCTTCGCGCCGACCCAGCCGATTTGCAAGAGCCGGATGTACTTCGAGATCGACTTCGCCAAGCTGGACAGCACCTATGAAGGCGCGCTGGAAGGCGAGACGCTGTACGTCGTGGCGAGCGTGAACGGAAAGGTCGTCTGCGTGAAGAGCACCGTCGAAGACGGCAAACTGAAGCTGGCGCTGGATCAGCTGGGCATGGACAAGGCCGACTACGGCTACACCCAGTTCGCCATCGTAGACGAAGCCGCCTTCAACGGCCTCGTCGAGGACGGCAGCCTGAAGCCCGACACCCTGCTCGACGCCAGCGGCGAACCCATCGAAATCGACGGGGAAACCGCCCTGGCCGAAGGCACGGTCGTGGCCTGACGGCAGGACATGACAACGCTGCCCAGCATTTCTGAAAGGATATGCTGGGCCGTTCACAAAACGGAGGAATCATGAGAATAGCGATAGCCGACGACTTGCGCGCGGACAGAGAAAGGCTTCGGGATCTGATGCAGGTCCGGCTGCCATCCGCGACGTTCGATCTGTTTGACAGCGGTGAAGCGCTGCTCAAGGCGCTGTGGCCCGGCCGGTACGACCTGGTGCTGCTGGACATCTACATGCAGGGCATCACCGGCATTGAGACAGCCCGGCGCATGCGCGAGACGGATAAAAATACAAAGCTGGTATTCATCACCACGAGCAATGATTTCGCGGCGGAGAGCTACGCCCTGCACGCGGATCATTATCTGCTCAAGCCCGTTGACGAGGCGTCGGTGAACCAGCTGCTGGAACAGGTGAAGATGTCGGATCAAGAGGAGATCGCGGTGCTCTCGCTGCCCGACGGCATCCAGTGCCCCAGGCAGAGCGTAATGTACACCGAATACTCCAACCACCGGATCACGATTCACCTGAAAAACGGCCAGTCGCACAAGGTCTGGATGGCTCAGGCGAAGCTGGAGCAGCTGCTGAGCGGCGCGGATTTTGTCACCTGCACCAAGGGCATCATCATCGGCCTGCGCTGGGTGGATCGACTGGAAGGCGCCACGGTGCTGATGAAGGACGGACGCCAGATCCCCATCAGTCGAGGGCGCAAAGCCGAGGTCAAGCAGGCCCACGCCGATTACCTGTTCCATCTGATGATGGGCGGCGACACAGCGATGTGACCGTCGCCTGACCATTGGCGTTGAAACAGGGCGGGGGACCCACGGGGCGCATGCAACGGGCCGCGCTATTGGCAGAAACGGAGTTGTATTCACAAAAAAGAAGGTTCTTCACGGAAAGTTGTGGGATTGACAGAAACGAGGTAGACAAAAGGAGCAAGGAAGACTTCTAATTGTAGCTGCTACACACACAAGAAGGAAG
>CADCFG010000009.1:0-184497 GCA_902800625.1 uncultured Eubacteriales bacterium
GCACTCCCAGTATACGCAAAAGGAGTTTCTCTGTCATCCCCATAGCTGTAAGCTTCTCTGAACCCCACGCCTAGCGCGGGGTTTTCGTTGTACAAAAAAGAGCCATCCGTTTGGATGGCCCCTTTTTGTATCTCTTTTTCTATTTCCCTCTGCCTGCTCCTTGTATTTCTATTTCCCGCCGCCTACTCCCCGTCCTCGGATTCGATGGCCTCGGCCGTCTCCTTCCGCCGGTACAGCTTGCGGTCCAGCGACCAGATGCGCTCGGTGAAGCCGCCGGGCACCGCCGCCGTCAGGGCGCGGTTCATCTCGAAGATCCGGGCGTCCAGCAGGTCCAGCACGTGCAGCACCTCCGCCTCGGGGAACATGGGCGGCTTGGGGCTGCCATACTCGGGCAGGTCGTGGTGGCTGAGCACCATGTGCTCCAGCATCATCAGCAGCTCCTGCCGCACGTCCAGCTCCCGCCCGCAGCGGTCCAGCTCCGCCACGCCGCGCACCAAGTGGCCCACCAGCATGCCGTCGGCGGTGTAGTCGCTGACCATGCCAATCTCGTCGGCATCCATCTCGCCGATCTTGCACAGGTCGTGCAGGATCACGCCCGCCGCCAGCAGCTCCGCGTCCAGCGTGGTGTAGATCTTGCAGATGGCCGAGGCCGCGCGCAGCATGGTGCTGGTGTGGTGCAGCAGGCCCGAGCGCTCCGCGTGGTGCAGCTTCGAGGCCGCTGGGTAGTAGGTCAGCTTGTCGCCGCACTCCTCCAGCCGCTTCAGCACCAGCGCCTTCAGCTGGGAATCGGAGAAGGCGTCCACCTTGTTCAATATGTAATCCAGCATCTGGCTCGGCGGATAGGGCGCGCAGGGCGTGAGCACGTCCATGTCGTAATCGTCGTCCTCGGTGGCCGGGCGCAGCTTGTCCACGCGCAGCTGGGGCCGACCGTTGTACTCCAGCATCATGCCGCGCACGCGGATGGCCTGGGCCACGGGCGGCGGCGGGGTGAGCCCGTCCCACATCTTGGCGTTCACTTCGCCGGAAATGTCGCACAGCGTCATGTCCAGGTACTTGCCGCCGTTGGAGCTGGTCCGCTGGGTCGCCGCGCGCACCAGCAGGAATCCGTCGAACACCTGCCCCTTGATCATCTCCGTCAGCTGCGGCTGCTGCTTCATGTCATCCGCCCCCTCGTGTCAGATTATGCTGGTTTTATTGTAGACGCTCGGCGCGGGGCTGTCAATATGAAATTCTGATTTTGCCTTGCTTCCAACGCCGAAGTGATTTATAATACCTATAATAACACATCCTGTTCGGAGGCCCCTATGCCCGACACGAAATTTTCCCTGCCCGCGCTGCGGGAGCACATACGCAGATACTTCTGGATCTACCTGGTCGGCATCGCCGTCTGCCTGATCGGCACCAGCGTGCTCTGGACCACCACCGAGCCCCGCGCCGCCATCGACGAGACGGTACTGGTGTTCCTGGCGGACGGCTACGCCAACCCGGCGCCGCTGGCCCCCATCGCCAAGGACATGCTGGAGGAGACCCAGCCCTTCGACGCGAAGCTGAAGGAGGTGGACTTCCAGCACCTGATGTACCAGGAGGACGACTACACCAGCACCATGGTGCTGCTCACCCGCCTGGCCGTGGGCGAGGGCGACGCCTTCCTGGCCTGCCAGGCGGTGATGGACTCGCTGGTGCAGTCGGAGGCGCTGGTAGACCTGACGGAATATGTAGAGGCCGGCTGGCTGGCGGAGTACGGCCTGGAGCCCTACATCGCCGAGTATTCGGACGAGGAGAGCGGCGAGAGCTATAAGCTGATGGCCGGGCTGAGGCTGGACAGCGTGACGGCGCTCAAGGAATCGGGCGCGTTCCTCAACGACGGGGCGTATCTGTGCGTCACCATGAACGGCGGCAACATCGAAACCACGATGAAGGCGCTGGAAGTCATGATGCGGGACTTGACGGAGGGCAAATATGCACAGCCAGAAAATACAGAACCGGCAGCCTAAGGGGCTGCAGGGCGTGGGCCTGGTGGTGCTGATCGCACTGGCCGCCATCGCGGGCTCGGCGTTCTTCACGCGGCTGCAGCCCCGGCTGGGCGCGACGGCCTCGCTGTTGTTCATACTCTACGGCTGCGCCATCGCCTGGTTCCTGCTGAATTGGTACGCCATGAGCTTCATCTACACCTCCACCGACGACGTGCTACGCGTGTGCCGGTCCTACGGCAAGCGGGAGCGGTTCATGGTGGACGTGTGGCTAAACCAGGTGGTGGCCTACGGCACGCCGGAGGAGGTCAAGCAGCGCTGCCCGGACGCCGGCGTGGCCCAGGCCACCCGCGCCCAGTGCGAATTGGAGCCCCTGGCCCTGGCCTACCGGCAGGAGGGCAAGACGCGCATCCTGGTCATCCAGCCGGATGAGGACATGCGAAAGCACCTGATCGGGGCGATCAAGGGGAATATGAAATGATGCGCGGCGGCCAATTGGCCGCCGTTTCCCGTGGGAGGCACGGATCGGTACCACGCTGCCCAAAGCCTCCCCACCGCAGTGGGGAGGTGGCGCGAAGCGCCGGTGGGGCACCCCCGTTCAAAACTGTCACACTCCTCGCTGTTCCCCAATCGCTGGGCGGCCTGCCGAGTCGTGAATTGAAGCGAGCAGCTCGGCGCGTGGTGCCGAACGCGAAGCTTCACTGAACAGCGAGCGCAAGCCGCCAAAAAGAGCCGTTCCTCGGTTCCTCTTCAGAAACAGATTCGGAAAGAGAACCGTGGAACGGTAATTTGCGCAGCGGATTCCCCGCACAAGTGAGCCCACGGCCTCACAATGTTCGCGGAGAGCAAATCTCTCGTTTGCCGCGTCGCTCAATAGTGCCGGAGAATTCCGCTGCCCATTGATCGGGGATCAGCGAGGATCGGGATTACACAATATATGAAGAGGCGGTGCTGCGCCGCCCAATAGCCTCCCCCACACCCATCCGGCCAGCCCGTTCCACTCCACGGCCAGCCAGCCGCCATTGACCGCGCCGGTTGTGGGGAGACATTCGCCTCGCCTGGCCAGGCCCAGCGGCGCAGCGTTGGCATCCGGCGCGCACCGCACAAAGGCATTTCGCGCCAGGCACACCGCGGTCACTCGTCCCCGCCTCCGAAGAAGCCCGCCGCGCGCAGGCCCTCGGCGCACATGTCCACAATGTCCTCCAGGCAGCCGCCCGCCGCCACGCAGTCACCAATCAACGCGCCCACATCCTTGACCGTCAGCTCCGGCTGTTCCTCCACCAGGCCCGCCCAGAGCAGGAATCGCGTGGCGCTGAACTGCCGGTCCATCAGCCGGTCCAGCGGCATGCCCGCCCGATCCTCCAGCGCGCACAGGCTGTTCACCGTGTAGCGCAGCTTCAGCGGCCTGCCCGCGATCTCCACCGTCTTCATCCGATTGTTGTCATCCATGTCTCTTCCTCCTTTTTTCGCGGATTATCCGCAAACGGGTATTCTATAGGCGGCTTGAGCCAATATCCAACCGCCCTCGGTTAACCCGGATTATATACCGTTTCCGGTTATTTCTGTCTCTCGCCACACAAATTTAAAACCGTGTTCGGTTAGAAACCGTTGTCGGACAGGGGTTGCGCATGCTATAATAGTTGGCATAAGGGGGTGTCGACATGAAGCTGGGCGCAAAGCTGGCCCGTCTCAAGGCGGAAAACGGCCTGACCACGGAGGCGCTGTCGCAGAAGTCCGGGGTGCCACGGGGCACGCTGAACAAGCTGCTGAACGGCGAGACCCGCAACCCCACCGTGGCCACGCTGGCGGCGCTGGCGGAGGCGCTGGGCTGCCCGCTGGCGGAGCTGTGCCAGACGACCGAATCCGCCGCGCCGGTAGCCGCCATCCCCGGCGTGTACAAATTCGGCGAGGGCCTGCGCAACGCGGACAGCGTGCTGCCAGTGGTGCGCAAAAAGGTGCCGCTGCTGGGGGCCATCGCTGCGGGCAAGCCCATCTACGCCGAGGAAGCCCTGGACGCTGCCGACTGCGACACCGCCATGCACTGCGACTTCGCGCTGCGGGTGAAGGGCGACAGCATGATCGGCGCGCGCATCCGCGACGGCGACATTGTGTTCATCCGCACCCAGGAGGATGTGGACGACGGGCAGATCGCCGCCGTGATCGTGGAGGACGAGGCCACGCTGAAGCGGGTCTACCACATCAAGAACGGGCTGCAGCTGCTGTCCGAGAACCCCAACTACCCGCCCATGGTATTCACGCTGGAGGAGTACGCCAGCATCCGCATCCTGGGCCGCGCCGTCGGCTTCACCAGCCGGCTTTGAGGAGGAATCATCATGTCCATTGCACGCGTTCGCGAATACCTGAAGGGCTTTGGTCTGGACGGAAGCATCCTTGAATTCGAGACCTCCAGCGCCACCGTGGAGCTGGCCGCCCAGTCCGCCGGCGTCATCCCGGCCCGAATCGCCAAGTCGCTCAGCTTCATGCTGCCGGACGGGCCGATCCTGGTGGTGGCCGCCGGGGACGCCAAGGTGGACAACCCCCGCTTCAAGGCCCGGTTCCACGCCAAGGCGAAGATGCTGTCCTTCGACGAGTGCGCGGAGTTGATCGGCCACGGCGTGGGCGGCGTGTGTCCCTTCGCGCTGAACGAGGGCGTGAAGGTCTACCTGGACGTGTCCCTGAAGCGCTTCGAGACGGTGTTCCCCGCCTGCGGCAGCGCCAACAGCGCCATCGAGCTGACCCCCGACCGCCTCGCCGACGTCGCCCAGAACTTCACCGACTGGGTGGACGTGTGCAAGGCCTGGCGGGAGGAATGAGCCGGGGCTGGCGCCCAGAGTCCTCCCTTTCATCGACAGACGAGCGTAGAATACATTAGACTGATTCAGCCAGTAGGGGCGGCTCAATGCCGCCCCTACATCTATTCCCGCCGAAAAAGTGCGTTCCCCGTTCCCCTTTCCAAAGCTGTTTCCAGAGGGGAACCGGGGAAACATCTCTCTTCGCCACATATTTTGATTTTATGAATATATGTTGACAAAGTATTTCAGTGATGGTATAATTATTACAGTTTTATGACAACCACCCCTGAAAATACGCGACTTTGGAGTGCAAACACCATGAATACAATGCGAAAACCGCTTCTGCTGCTGATCCTGCTCCTGGCCCTGCTGGCGACGACGCTGCCCGCCCAGGCCGAGAGTTTCCAGGCCGTGGTGGCGGTGGATTCCATGAAGGTCTATTCCCAGAAGGCTCCCTACCCCTGCCTGGGCGAGCTGCCCCGTGGCACGGAAGTGACCGTGAAGGACTATAACGGTGCCGTGGCGCTGATCAGCGTGGGCGGCAAGAGCGGCCTGGCCCAGGTCAGCGACATGACCCTGGCCAGCCAGAGCACCCCGGCGCAGACCGAAACCCCTTCCCGCACCATGACCACCAACCGCGACACCCGCCTCTACAAGAAGGCGAAGAAGTCCTCGAAGTACGCCAAGGTCTCCGCGGGCGCCAGCGTGGAGGTGCTGGCCGTGAAAGACCAGTGCGCCAAGGTCAGCTATAACGGCAAAGTTGGCTACATGGTCTACAGCCACCTGGGCGACCCCGGCAGCACGCCGACCGCCGAGCCCATCGATACCGCTGCGGACGACATCCCGGTGCAGACCGGCAGCGCTCCCGTGGCCGCCAAGACGCTCACCCGCGTCTATGCCAGCGCAAGCATGACCGGAGAAAGCATCGCCGTGAACAAGGGCAGCAAGATGACCCTGCTGGCCATCCGCGGCGACGTGGCCATGGTGGAGAAGAACGGCGCCATCGGCTATATGTCCCTCTCCGACCTGGAGCACAGCACCGCCCAGACCGCTTCCGCCGGCAAGGGCAACCCCTTCCCCGCAGACAGCAACGAGCACGCCATCTATGCCTTCATGGTGGGTGAAATGGGCTACAACCGCGCCGCGGCCATGGGCGTGGTGGCCAACATCAAGTTTGAGTCCGGCTATCGCCCGGTGTGCAATGGCGACGGCGGCACCAGCTACGGCATCTGCCAGTGGCACGCGGGCCGCAAAAGCAACCTGATCAACTACTGCACCGAGAACGGCCTGGATTACACCACGCTGGAGGCCCAGCTGAAGTTCTTCAAGTACGAGATCACCACCCGCTACAGCGGCGTGCACGCCTACCTGAAGGGCGTGGAGAACTCCGCCGACGGCGCCTATGACGCGGGCTACTACTTCTGCTTCAACTACGAGGCCCCCGCCGCCCGCACCAGCCAGTCCACCAAGCGCGGCAACTACGCCAAGGACACGCTGTGGCCGATGAAGTGAGCCGCGAGTTCCCCAACCAGCTTCCCTTGGAAGGGGAGCCGACGGAGCCTTGCGCACGCAGAACGCCCCCGATCGTTTGGATCGGGGGCGTTTCATATATCCTCTATTCCTCAATCGTAAACTGCCAGGCGCAGTTGCAGCTTTCGTCGGTGACGTGGGGATAGCAGCTGACCCGCTCGCAGCGGATGCGGTCATCGATGGCCCGGGCGAACTCGCCGAACTCCACCTCGCCCACCTGCTCGCAGGGGTGCAGCGGCATGCCCTTGCGGGCGCGGGTGTCCTGCACGCGACAGTACACCGTGCGGAACACCACTGCCCTCTCGCCCTCCCAGGCAAACTCGTGCCGGTTGTGGTGGGCATTGAAGCGCAGGTCCATGGCCCGGGTCAGGCCCTCCAGGCCGGGATGCTCCGACAGGCACAGGAATTGCTTGAGCCTGCGCGCTTCGATGGCGGTGTACACCTTCCATACGTCCACATCGTGGCGCATGGCGGCATCCATGCCCTGTTCCCTCTCCACGGACTGGAACCAGAGCCCGTCCAGGGCCAGCCAGTTTTTCGAGTACACGTTCACCAGGTCCATCAGCTGTTCCCGGCTCAGATGCTCCAGATGCTCATTGCCCATGTTACTGCCTGTCTCCCCTGCCCCGGCCCAGCGGGAACTGTCCGATGCGCAGCGCCGTGCCGCCGAAGGGCACCAGCTCGATCACCCGGGCGTCACTGTCGCGGACGACAGGTACCATGGGCACGCTGCCCGCGCTGCCGCCGTCCATCTGCCAATCCACGGGCGCGGCCTTCACCAGCACCTTCACGGGGGCCTCGCCCACGCCGAACGCGCCCGGCTCGCCCTTGGCGTAGACGGCCTTCATGGGCTCGTCCCGCACCAGCGCCCAGTTCCAGGCGTCTCCGGTGGTCACCTGCCAGCTGCCGTCCTCCAGCTTCTCCCAGTCCTCCCTGGGCTGGAAGGCCATCAGCAACGGGCCCAGCTCCACCGCGCCGGACTGGTGGTACCACTTGGTCACCCGGGGCACCGTGGGCAGTTCCACGCGGATCACGTCGCCGGAGCGCCACCTGCGGCGCACGCAGGTCACGTCCCCGGCGCGCACCTGCATGATCTCGCCGTCGGGCAGGTAGACCATGGGCTGGCGCGTCCAGAAGGGCATGCGCAGGTACAGCGGGAATTCGCAGGGCTGCTTGACGGACACGGCGATTTCCACCGACTGGCTGAAGGGATAGCCGCCGGACACGCGGATGCGGACGGGCACGCCGTCCAGCACGGCCCGCACGGTGCAGGGCGCATAGCTGACGGCCTGCAGGCCGCCGTCGCTGGTGGCATACCACAGCGACGAGGCGAACCGCGGCCACGCCTGCTGGCAGCTGGCCAGCCCGCAGCCGTCGTCCAAGCCCACGCCGTACAGGTTGGCGTCGTCGCCGTGGTTGTACCACTTGCGCTTTTCCCTGGACACCTTCACCTGGTTCACCTGCTCGTCGCACTGGTGGGCGGTCATGTCGGTGGTGAAGGCGGCGGGCAGCGCGTTGTAGGCCAGCTTCTCCAGGATGTCGGCATACTCCTGGCTGAACTCGCCCAGGCCCAGCAGCGCCTCCAGCGTGCCCATCAGCTCCACGATGGCGCACAGCTCGCTGCCCTGGGTGGGGCTGTTGCCGTTCAGGTGCTCGTCGCAGATGAACATGCCGCTGGCCACGCCGTGGTGCTTCACCAGCTTGGCCCAGCCGAACCGGAAGCCGCCCTGCTCCTTGAAGCCGGACTTGAACAGGTTGATGACGCCCGGGGCCTTCAGGCCCATGGCCAGGTTCACGCCGTGGGACAGGTGGTACTGGGTATGGAAATAGGGGCGCTTGTCGCCGATCAGCGGCTCGTTCTTCTCCTCGCCCAGGGCCTCCTCCAGCCGTTCCCACTTCAGCGACTTGCTCATGGGCACGGTGTTGGCGAAGGTGTGGAAGTAGTTGGGCCAGTCCAGCGTCTGGCCGCGCAGCTTTTTGCACAGCTCGATCAGGTGCTTCTGGCCGGTGATGTTGTACAGCCACAGTGCCAGGTCCATGTTCTCGCCGCCCCGGGCCACGGCCCACTCCTTCAGGGGATGGTCCTTCAGGTTGACGTACTGGTACTTGAAGAATTTATCCATCAGCACCAGCACCCGCTTGTCGCCGGTGGCGGTGAAGTACAGCCGAAGCGCCCGCAGGGCCAGGATCAGCGGCCAGTAGTCGTCGTTGCCTGCGGGGCCGAACCAGCCGTCCTCGCGCTGGCTGTCGATGATCCAGTCCACGTACTTCCGGGCCTTCTCCTTGAGATCCGCGTCGTCCAGCGTCCAGGCCAGGGCCACCAGGCCATCCAGGTAGTAGGGCGCGTGCTCGCCGCAGTCGCCCTCGCCGCCCAGCCAGCCGGAATCGGGGCCCACGTCGCTCCAGAGCTCGTCCAGCTTCGCCGTCAGGCCGTCTCGCTGGGTCTGAAGCTGCTCCAGCAGCCAGTCCTCCGGGTGAATGCTGCCCAGCGGCAGCGGGGAGAGGGCGTTGGGCGTCAGGGGCGCGCGGTTAAAGATAGGTTTCATTGAATACACCTCGTCAGTATGCCTATGGATTCGGTTCAATCAGGAATCAGGAATGAGGAATTAGGAATGAAAAAAGCGCTTCACTGTACATTCCTCATTCCTCATTTCTCATTCCTCATTCAAATATGCGGTATTCACACTCGATCCTGCCGTTATAGTAACGCCTGCGCCGGGTGGCGCGGCGGCCGTATTCCTTCTCAAAGCCCATGTCGGCGCTGAAGGCGCACAGCTTCCAGCCGGGGAAGCGCTTTTGCAGCGCGCCCAGCTGCCGGGCCACGGCGTGGGCGGCGCGGGCGTTGTCCAGCCGCTCGCCATAGGGCGGGTTGGCGATGAACACGCCGGGCTTGTCCTCCACGGGGATGTCCCCCGGCATCACGTCGCGCATGTCCTTGACGGAAAGGCCGATGCGTCCGGCAAGGCCCGCTTGCTTCACGTGGCGCTGGGCCAGCTCGATGGCCTCTGGATTGATGTCGCTGCCGGAGATGTTCAGCGGGCGCTTGAGGCCCTCCTCAAACTTCTTGCGCGCCTCGGCCCGGATGGCCTCGAAGGCCTCGTGGGGAACCGTCGGCCAGGCCTCCATGGCGAATTTGCGCGTCAGGCCCGGTGCCCGGTTCAGCGCGATGAACGCCGCCTCGATCAATATCGTGCCCGTGCCGCAGCAGGGATCGTACAGGGGCTGCCAGGGGTGCCAGCCGCTCTGCAGCACCAGCGCCGCCGCCAGCGTCTCCCGCAGGGGCGCCTCGCCGTTCCAGGTGCGGTAGCCCCGCTTGGACAGGGGCTCGCCGGAGGTATCCAGCGCCACGGTGACGATGTCGTTTCGGATGGACACGTCCACCTGGAACACCGCCCCGGTCTCGGAGAACCAGTCCGCGCCGTAGGCGGCCTTCAGCCGCTCCACCATGGCTCGCTTGGCGATCTTCTGCACGTCGGACGGGCTCATCAGCTGGCTCTTCACGCACTTGGCCCGGATGGGAAAGCCGGCGTCTGCGCTCAGCAGCTTTTCCCACTGGATGGCCTTCACGCCCTGGAACAGCTCTTCAAAGCTCGTCGCCCTGAACTGGCCCATCACCAGCATGATCCTGTCGCAGGTGCGCAGCCACAGATTGGCCGTGAAGGCGTCCTCAAAGCCGCCCTCGAACTCCGCGCCGCCCACATCCAGCACGCGCACATTCTGCATGCCCAAGTGCTTCAGGTCCCGCCCGGTCATGCCCTCCATGCCGAACGCGGCGCTCGCAATCCACTTCATATCCAAACGCTCTCCATCAATGGCGATCCAATATTCTTCCACAATCCATTATAAATGAAAAGACCCCATCCTGCAAGGGATGGGAGGCCCTGTCGTATATTTTAACCTGCTGTCGAAAGCGAGGTCTGTCAAAACAGTGTGTTGCGCCAGGGTCGAATCGCATGTATAATGGATTCAGTAATCCATAATCCCACCAAGGAGGCGCGACCATGTTGAAAAAGGCCCTGTCGGCGCTGATCGCGCTGGCGCTCCTTGCCGTTACCACCCTGGCTGAACCGGCGGACCCGCCGGACATCTTCATTCCCCAGAAACTGGTGCCGACAATCAACAGCTTCATGGCCGACCTGGCCGCCGCCATGACAGAGCTTTCCGGGGAGGAACAGGCCGAGTTTGCCCGGTCGCTGGCCCTGGGCCCCGCCGACAGCCAGGGCCTGCTCACATTCTACAGCAACACCGACGGGAGCCTGGAGCTGACCGCCTACTGCGAGGGGCGCGCCATGGACCCGACCCAGCCGGCGGACACCATCGGCTTCGTGCTGCACGACGCGCTGGGCGAACACGGCATCCACCTGGTCCGCGCGGCGGTGGCAAAGTCCATTGCGCAGCTCGACAGTCGCGTGGACCCCGAAGCGCTCGGCTCCTGGCTGGCAAACGCTCAACACACCGGGGACCGCTTCGACATGGACGGCTGCTGCCTGGTGCTGCTCCGGGCAGACGGCTACTGGAGCTATTCACTGCTGTCCGGCAAGCGCACGATCGACGCCCAGCCAACGCCCGCCCCTGCTCAGGAGCTCTCCGATCCCGCCGGGCAGAACCTGCAAATCGGCGATATGCTGATCGAGTGGAATGGTTTTTCCGCGCAGCTGCTGCGGGTCGTGCCGGAGCAATTCAGCGCTGAAGACACCTTTCTCTCCCTGTACTGCCGCATAATCAACGACAGTGAGCGTCGCCTGTGGCTCAAGGCAGAGAACGCCACGGTCAACGGCATATCCGTGGACAGCTTCGGCGCCGCCGACATCGGCGCGGGCACTGACAGCGGAGGCTATTCCGACAAGGGCCTGTTCCTCAAGCCCCACGACTCCGCCGACACCGCCGCTATCCGGGCGCTGCTGGCGCCGGAAACCGTCGTCCTCACGCTGGAGGTCATGGACGGAGAGACCCGTGAAACGCTGGTCACGCGCACGGTCACGCTGCCCCTTGGAGAATTACTCGCACCCACCCCCATGCCATTGGAGGGATGGTTTTGGCCATAGACCGGCGGCCAACAGGCGACAATGAAGCCTTCCCTTTCGGGAAGGCTTCGTTGATTGAACGCAATCGCTAACCGTTGCTGCCGTCGTTGTCCACATTCCCCCGGAAGTACTCCAGGATCCCGTGCCACCAGGGGAACAGCACGTCATCCGGCGAGCGGTAGATCTCGTGCCGCGCGCCCTCCACCAGGATGCGCTGGCCGTTTTTCAGCCGCGCCACGAAGGCCTTCTGGGCCCCGGGCATCACCGAGCCGTCGTTCTCGGCGGTGAACACCCGCACCGGCGTCTCGATCCTCTCCACCGCGCCCTCCGCCAGCAGCATGCGGTTCGCCCGCAGCGCCTGAGCCGTCCAGCCGTAGGTGGGGCCGTTGTTCTGGAAGGCGGGCGTAGCAGCCTTCATGGCGTCATACCAGTCGAAGCGCTCCCTGCCGGAGGCCGCGGAGGTGGCGAAATCCTCCGGCCCGGAATAGGGCCGGGAGGCGAAGATGCGCTTCTTGTCCTTGCCCAGCCGCTTGGCGACGCCGCACATCAGCCGCGCCGCCCCCACGGGCAGCCCGGACAGGTTCGGCTCGATCATCGGCGCGCAAAGGGCCGCCCGCTCAAAGACGCCGTCGTGCCGCTGAAGATACAGCGAGGACACCGCGCCGCCCATGGAGTGGGCGAACAGGAACCAGGGCTTGGGCATGCCGGACAGCAGCCTGTCCACCACGATCTCCAGGTCCCGCACGTATTCGTCGAAGTCGTCCACGTGGGTCACCGACCCCTCGGCCAGCCCCGGCGCGCGCCAGGAGCGCCCGTGGCCCCGCTGGTCGTAGGCCACAGCGCTGTAGCCCACGGTAAGCAGCGAGTGAATCAGCTCGGCGAACTTGTCCGCGTTCTCGGTAAAACCGTGGACGATCACCACCGTGCCCCGCGCGTTTTCCGCGTCAAACCGACTGGTGAACAGCGGCGCGCCGCCGTCGCCCGGGATCGTCTCGTCCCGCCGCCGGGCGTTGATCGACGGCAGCACCGCCCCGTTCATCGTCCGGGCATACTCCGCCGAAAACACCAGGCCATCGGGGTTGAAAAGGGAGTTGGACATGGTGGGGCCTCCTTGTTCGTCATGGGAAAAACGACCTTCGCCTTCTTCTTATGCGCCGAAGCGCAATTCACGATCCTGATTTGCAAGGCAAATCAGGATTTCCTCAGTATCCTCGCGTAGACCTTCTTCTCGTTATACAGCATGAACAGCACGCCGCCGAGCACGCAGACCGCGGCCGCAGCGATGGCGGTGATGCGATAGCCCAGGCCGGTCTCCTGGCCGATGGTGGCGAAGGCCGTCACCAGCAGCATGGCGATGGACTGGCCCAGCTTGAAGGCAAAGGTGCGGGCGGCGAAGAACATGCCGCTGCGGTTCTCGCCGCTCTCCAGGGCGTCGCACTCGGAGATGTCCGCCACCACGGCCTGGGGCAGTATGCCGAAGATGGCCATGGCCGGAGCCGCCACCACGCACAGTATGTAGCCCTGCACGGCGGGCGGGATGGGCAGGCTGCTGCCGAAGAAGGCGGTGTAGACGAAGCTGACGGTGAACACGCAGAAGGCGAACAGGATCAGCTTCTTCTTGCCGAATTTGGGCGTCAGCTTGTTGATGGGCACGTAGAACAGCACGCTCAGCGCCGTCATCAGCACGAAGTACATCGTGCTCATGCTCTCGTCCAGCTTGAGCAGGCTGGTGACGAAGAAGGGCAGCGCCGTCTGGAACATGGTGATGCCCAGGAAGTAGGCGATGTCCGAAGCCACGAACACGCGGAAGTCCTTGTTCTTGAAGGTGGCCGCCAGGGACTTCATCGCCGTGGACTCGCTGGGCGCGGCGGTGACGTATTCCTTCTCCTTGATGGTGAACACGGGCACGAACATGCAGATCATGCCGATCAGCGCCATGCCGGTGAAGGTGAGCCGGATGGCCAGCACGCGCTCCAGGCCCATGCCCTGCAGCATGCCCCAGACCACCGGCGCCAGATAGGCCATGGCCATGCCGGCGATGTATGTGAACGAGATGGAGGTGGATATGGCCATGCGGGTCTTCTGGTCGGCGCCCAGCTCCGGGATCAGCGCGTTATAGGGCGTGCAGTACATGGTCATGAACAGGTAGAACAGCATCAGCATCACGAACAGGAAACCGGCGTTCAGCCAGCTTTCGCCGTTCACGGGCGACCAGAAGGTGAAGATGCAGGCCAGCGCGAAGGGCACCGCCGCCGCCCGCATGAACGGGATACGCCGGCCGTCCTTGCTCTTGCAACGGTCGGACAGCGAGGCGATCAGCGGGTCGGTCACGGCGTCGAAGATGCGGCCGAAGGCGGTGATCGCGCCCAGGATGGTCAGCACGCCCAGGATCGCCAGGCCCTGGGGTATGAAGATGGGCTGGCCCGCCTGCTGGGTGGCCAGGTCGGGCTGGTAGTAGTTCACCAGCCAGCTGGAGATCAGCGCCGCCAGCACCGACCAGCCGAACTGGCCCACGGCAAAGCACCAGACCTTGCCGGTGGACAATTTCTTGGTTGCACTCATGTTTCTCTCCCCCTGTATGCGTTTTTCAGTGGTGTGAATATTTTAACATAGAAACCGCACGGGGGCAAGAGGGAAAACACTTCCGGAGCCCCTTCGGGGATTCAGTTTCCGGAGGGGAATCGAAGAGCGCTTCTTTTTGCGCTTCGCGCCATCTCTCCCCAGTGAGATGGGGAGGCAAGGCGGGCGGCACAACTCCGCCCCTTCAAGGGCGTTTTCGAAATCCCGATCCTCGCTGATCCCTTCATCGCTGGGCGGCATGGTTCTCAGAACTATGGAACAAGCGAGCGGGCGCGCGTGGTGCGCCGCCGCGCAGTTCGTTTGTTCTGAAACCATGCCGCCGAAAAAAACGTTCCCCGTTTCCCTTCCCGAAATTGTTTCCAAGGGGAGGACCCGGGGAACGCTCTTTTTTTGGCGGCCTGCGCTCGCTGTTCAGTGAAGCTTCGCGTTCGGCACCCTGCGCCGAGCCGCTCGCTTCAATTCACGACTCGGCAGGCCGCCGCTGTATGGGGGATCAGCGACAAAGGCGGCGTTCCTGAAGGGCTGCCCCACCGCCCCTTCGGGGCACCTCTCCACCGCGGCAGGGAGACTTTGGTTTGCGCAGGCATAAGCCAGCGGGGGCGGCGCGATGCCGTCCCCGCAGGGGAATCTGCGATTCTGTTTACAAAGTCCGGATCAGCTTCACGCACCGGCCCAGCACCTTCACATCCACGATGGTGCCCACCGTGGCGGAAAATTCGTGGTCGAAGGCCTGCATCTGGATGCGGCCGCCGTCCAGCTTCAAGAGCCTGCGCACCATGCGCTCGCCCTTGTGCTCCACCAGCATCAGCGCGTTGTCCTCCACCTTCGCGGTGGGTACCACCAGCAGAAGGTCGCCGGCGTGGACGCGGAAGCCCCGCAGCATATCGTCGGGCACGCGGTAGTACAGCACCTTGTCCGGCGCGCCGCCCTCGATCTTGCCGGAGACGATGGGCGTGAGCACGTGCTCGATCACCAGGCCGTCCTCGGCCATCACCGGCACCCGCTTCACCACGCCGCCCAGGGCGTCCAGCCAGGCGTCGGAGGATTCCTCCGCGGCCTTGCGGGCGTTCTCGGCCTGCTCCTTGGCGTCCAACACATAGGCCCGGGGCTTCGGGCGCAGCTTCACCTCCGGCTCCGCCGCCACCTCCAGCTCCGTGGACACCGGGTTGGCCACGCCCAGCACCTTCAATATCCGCTGGGCCTGGTCATCGGAGACGATCTTCCGTCCCGCCTCCACGTCCTTGATGTAGCTCTCCGCCAGGCCGCACTTCTTGCCCAGCGCCTTTTCCGTCATTTTGGCCTTGACCCGCGCCGCGCGGATGGTGTCGCCCAATCGGCTCATATCGGTTCCCTCCGGGTTGTGATGGATGGGGTTTACCCCTCGATTTCTTCAGACGTATCTTCTTCGACCGGCTCTTCCTCGATGATCAGGTCCTCCTCGGGGCTCTCGGGGGCATCGACGGTCTCCACCGCCTCCGTGCCCATCTCCATGGCGGGCTCCTCCGGCTCGGTGACGACCTCCGGCAGCGCGTCCGTCAGCGTCACACTCTTCGCCTCGACCCAGGCTGAGCATCCGTCGTACTCCACGGCGACCCACTCGCCCTCCAGGCCCGTCACCGCCAGAGACGAGCCCTCTGGCAGCAGCGCCAGCGGTTCGGCGTCGCCGATCTCGGCGTACATCGCCGCGCCACCCTCCGCCACCACTGCATAGGCGGGCAGGAGTTCAGGCTCAGGCGTGGCCGTCGGCTCCGGCGTGGGCTTGTCAGTGGGTTCCGGTGTGGGTTCCGCCGTCGGCACAGGCGTCTCTATGGGCGTCGCGGTCGGCGCGGGCGTGGCCGTGGGAGCCGGGGTGGGCTCGGGCGTGGGCTCGGGCTCAGGAGTGGTATACTCGACCTCCAGCCCCTCCAGCGGCGCAGCCGCCACCACACCGGGCAGCGACGGCGTGGGCATGGGCGTGACCGTGGGTTCCGGCGTGGGCTCCGCCGTGGGTGTAGGCGTAGGCGCGGGCTGGAAGGCCACCGCATATTCCTTGCCGGTGAAGAACGTCAGGTACTTGCGCTGCACGTAACCGGTCTTGTTCTTGTACTGCACCTTCGTCCATTTCCCGCTGTCCAACAGCACCTTCACCTGCGCGCCCTTCACCAGCTTGGCCTTGTTATAGCCCTTGGTGCTGGCCCTGGACTTCAGGCGGGTGTACTTCTTCACCTTCACGGTGGCCATGGCCACGGGCGTCTCGGTGGTCACCAGCTCATAATCCGCCGTGCCGAACTGGGCCTTCACGTCCTTCGCCTTCTGGATGGCGTCCTTCTGCAGGGCGCTGTCGGCCTTGCCCGTGGAGACCTGGTTGTAGTACTGCTGGAAGCGGATCACGGCGGCGGCGGTGTCCGCGCTGAAATTGCCGTCCACCGCGCCGGAATACATCTTCAAATCGGCGAGCGCCTGCTGCAGCACCTTCACCGCCGGGCCCTGCCAGCCCTGGGTCAGGGTGCAGCAGGTGCCGGCGGGGGCGCTGTCGGCAAAGATTTTATCCCACAGGTCGTTGTTCACCTTGCCGGTCTTCTTCAGGCCCAGGGCCCCCTGGATGGCCTTGACGGCGGTCTTGGTGGAAGCGCCGAACTTGCCGTCCAGCTTGTTGCCGTAGTAGCCCAGCGCCCGCAGGCGGGTCTGCAGCCGCTTCACCTGGGCGCCCTTCTTGCCCTTGTACAGGTTGATCTTCGCGGGCTTGGCAGGTGTGGTGTCCTCGGTGCGTCCCATGAAGCTGGCATAGGTCTGTTCGCTCACGGAGAAGCTCTTCTTCAACAGCCGCTTGCGGAGGTCCGCGTTCTTCTTGCCGCTCTTGAAGATCTTGCACCTGGTCCCGGCAGGGCAGTTCTGGGCGATGAACTTCGCGTCGGCCACCCGCAGGCGCACGCAGCCGTGGGAGGCCTGGGAGCCCAGGGCATTCACCGAAGAGGACGTGGGGCCCTTCTTCGCCGCCGAATACAGCACGGAGTGGAACAGGATGCCCTTGTAGATGCGGGTGCCCCACTTGGCATAGCAGCTGAATTCCGGGAAATAGTACCACTCGTTGCGCTCCTTGGCATACGTCTTGGAGGGCAGCGTGAAGGTGCCCGTGGGCGTGGGCGTGCCGCTGCGGCCCGTGGAGCAGATCATCTGCCGCACGATGCCGGATTCAGAGGTGTTGCCGTTGTTGTAGACGGTGACAATCTGGTTGGTGATGTCCACCGTTATGTAATACTTCGGGCTCGCCAGCGCCGCCGTGCCCATAAAGGGCACCGCCGTCACGATCAGGCAAATCAGCGCCAACAGGCTGAGGATGCGCTTCATACGCAAAACAATCCCCCCGTTTACTTCAATGGTACGCCCATTTTAGCACAACGAGGGAATTATTTCAAGCAAAATTGTAATATTCTGGAAATATCTAATGATATTTTGTAATTTCTATATTCACCGGCTCCTCCGCATCGCCCGGCGCAGGCAGCGCTCGGCGCGCTTGAGGATGTGGTCGAAGCTGCCCATGATCATGCCGTCGCGCACGAACAGGAACACGCCCGCCGCCACGATCACCAGCAGCGCCCCCGCGCCCAGCAGCGTCATCCGCTCCGCGTCCAGGATGCCCGCGGCCGTCACCGGCACCGCCGACAGCACGCACAGCATCACGCCGTGGGCGATGCTCTGCTTGTACTCCGGGGTGAAGTCCCGCTTCTGGTCCTCGATCGCCTGTCGCGTGGCATCGGACAGGGCGAAGTCGGTCTTGTCCACGTAGTCATACTTGCCCATCCGCATGCCCGCGGAGATGTAGATGCCCACCGCCGCGGCCACCATCACCAGCAGCACCGTGACGCCCAGGGCGTTCACCAGGTTCTCCGAGATCAGGCCGAACACCGCGCCGGTAAAGCCCTGCAGCGCCACCAGCGGAGCCGCGCAGGCCACGCACAGCGCCGTGGCGAAGGCGATCTGCGGCGCGCACTGGCGGCGGTTCTCCAGATACCGGTTCACATCCGCCGCACCGAGCACGCGCAGCCCGTATTCGTTCACCTCGGGCTCCGCCTCCACGGGCTCCGCCTCCGCGGGCGCCACCTCCGCCAATTCCTCCGGCACGTCGTCCTTCAGGAGGAAGTCCGTGCTGACGCCGAAAAGGCCGCTCATGGCGATGATCTTGTCCACCTCGGGAAGGCTGGCGCCGCTCTCCCACTTGGAGACCGACTGCCGCGAAACGTCCAGCCGCTCCGCCAACTCCTCCTGCGACCAGCCCGCCTGGCGGCGGAGGTCGGAAATCTTGTCTGAAAGCATGGAGATTCTCCTTTGTATGGTCTTGTTGACCCGCCCCTGGGGGAAGGCTCGAGGGCATTATAGCGTGAAAGCGCCCTCGCCGCAACCAACCCCGCTTGACATTTTCAAAACGCAACCACCGGTTGTCAATTCTACTGACGCAGCCTTTGCAACCAGCGGGAGAATCGCTCCTCAGGCGCAGCCTCGAACGTCATCCTCTCCCCAGTGCGGGGATGGTCGAAGCCGATGCGGTAGGCGTGCAGCAGCTGTCCGCCGGTCACGGGATACGGGGACCTCTTCGGCCCGTACACCGGATCGCCCAGCACGGGATGGCCGATGGAGGCCATGTGCACGCGGATCTGATGGGTGCGTCCGGTGGTCAGCCGCGCCTCGATCAGCGTCGCGCCGCGCAGCCGCTCCAGCACCGTCCAGTGGGTGATGGCCTCGCGCCCGCCCGGCACGATGGCCATCCGCTTCCGGTCGGTGGGATGCCGCCCGATGGGCCCCTCCACCACGCCTTCGTCCTCCTTGAAGCCGCCGATGACGATGGCCTTGTAGGCACGGCCGACGGTGTGGGCCCTGATCTGCTCCGACAGGCTGAGGTGGGCCATGTCGTTCTTCGCCACCAGCAAGAGGCCCGAGGTGTCCTTGTCGATGCGGTGCACGATGCCCGGGCGGATCTCCCCGCCGATGCCGGACAGGTTGTCCAGCTTCGCCAGCAGCGCGTTCACCAGCGTGCCGGTCTCGTTGCCCGCCGCGGGATGCACCACCATGCCCGAGGGCTTGAACACCACGGCCAGATCCTCGTCCTGATACACGATTTCCAAGTCGATGTCCTCCGGCTGGGCCGCCGTGGGCGCCGCCTCGGGGATCTCCACGCGCAAAAGCATGCCCGCCTTCAACTTGAAGCCGGGTTTCGTCTGCGCAGCGCCGTCCACGGACACGCGCCCGTCCCGGATCAGCGTCCCCGCCCGGGAGCGGGTCACCCCTGCCGCTTCCGCCGCGACCACGTCCAGGCGCTCGCCGGATTGGTCCGGGGATACGGGAGTTTCGTAAATGTCAGCAGTCATTCGCAACCTTCCTCGATCAATGAGGAATCAGGAATGAGGAATCCATGTGCAAATCCTTCGGATTTGCCTTGATCCAAATGCGATGCATTCAGCATTTCGAAGACAATTCCTCATTCCTCATTCCTGATTCTTCTTTCCTTGCGCCACTCCCCGATCACCACCAGCGCCGCGCCCACGCAGATGCACACGTCCGCCACGTTGAACACGGCAAAGCGCACGAAGGCCAGCTCCAGGAAGTCGGTCACGCCGCCGGCGGTCAGCCGGTCGTAGAGGTTGCCCAGCCCGCCGCCGACGATCAGCCACAGGCCCGCCCGGGAGAGGGCCGCGGCGTCGGGCTTTGCCAGCAGCCAGAAAAGTATGCCCGCGATCAGCAGCGCGGTGAGCACCGTGGTCACCAGCGGCATGCCCCAGAGCATGGAAAAAGCCACGCCCCGGTTTTCCACGGGCCGCAGGTTCAATATCCCCGGGATCAGCGCGCCACGGCTGGCCGACACGGCCGCCAGCTTGGTCAGCCGGTCGAGAAGCGCCGCCAGCAGCGCGATCCACCAGAGCCTACATCCTCGCCTCAATTGCATGAATGACCTCCGCCAGGAAACCGCCGATCAGCGGTATGTTATCCACCACAAGGCCGCGCAGCAGCACCGCCAGCAGCGCCCCCAGCACGGAAAAGCCCAGCGTAAACCCCAGTCCCCGGCAAACGCCCCAGAGCAGGTTCCGCCACAGCATCCGCCGCCAGTCGCCCACATACGCCACGTACTCGTCCAACCGCATGCGCTCCAGCGTGCCCAGCAGCTTTTCGATGCGCTCCCGGTCCCGCCCGGTCATCATCTCCACCCCCTCGGGTGGTTAGATTTTCCAGAGGGGCGCCTTCGTATGCGCCATGGAGCCAGAAAACCCGGGAACCAGATTGCCACGTCGCTTCGCTCCCCGCAATGACGTGGTCCGGCGCCGGGACGCGCTTCTTATGCAGCAGAAGCACGCCGTTGGATTCCAACGGACATCATTGCGGGGAGACCCGAAGGGTCGACGTGGCAATCTGGTTTCCTGCCCACAGGGGCAACGATTGTATTATCGGATATCCTTTCCTCAGAACACCCCGTTGCTGTCGCGCAGCGCGGTGGCCTGCTGGTCGAGGATGCGGCTGAACTCTGCCTTGTAGTTCGCGGCGGCGGTCTTCAGCGCCTCGTACTTCTGCTCCAGCAGGTCCAGTCGGCCCTGGGCATCGGCGGTCAGCTGGTCGGCCTGCTTCTGGGCGTCGCCCACCAGCGCGTCGGCCTTTTCCTTGGCGGACACGGTGATCTGGTCAGCCTGCACCTGGGCGTCGCTGACGGTCTTCTGGGCCTTGCGGTTGGCCTCCTCCAGGGTCTCGTCCGCGATGCGCTGGGCGCCGATCAGGCTCTCGCGCATGGCGTTCTGCAGGTTGGCAAAGTAGCCCTTCTCATTGTAATCGGGGGTCTTGGCCTCGGCAGCCTCGGCAGCCTGGCGCGCGGCCTTCACGTCGCCCTCCAGGGTCTTGATCTGCTTGTTCAGCTCCAGGTTCTCGCGCACGAGGGTCGCCATCTGCTCGGAGATCTCGTCCAGGAAATCGTCCACCTGCTCGATGTTGTAACCGCCGCTGGCTTGGGTGCCAAATTCCTTCTCCTGAATGTCCCTAACGCTGATCGCCATATTCAAAACCGTCCTTTCATCGCTGTTGTATATGTCGATTTTATCCAAAACTCTTTCGACGCCCGGAGGCTCGTTTCCTGCAAAATAACGTTACGTTACGAATTATTTCCCATTGCCGCCATATTTGAACACACTCACCACCAGCCGACCCCGCCGGGTCTCGCCGCCGAAGGCGTCCACGCGGATTCGGCCATAGCCCCGGGCGGAGATCAGGTCGCCCTCGCCGAGCTTCGCGTCGGTGTGCGTATCCACCATGTGGTTCAGCTTTACCAGTCCCGCCGCAATCAGCTTCTGGGCCTCGCTCCGGGACAATCTGCAGGCCGCCGCCAGCACCGCGTCCAGCCGCGGCTGCTGCACCGTCAGGCGCATTTCCACGCCTTCAGGGGGAAGCAGCGCCGGCATCTCCTCCGCCACGCGCACCTTCACGGCGGCGCGGCCCGCGCCCTCCAGGCTGGCGGCGATGTAGTCCGCCATGTCGGAGAGTGCGAACAGGTAGGCGCACCTCTCGCTCCGGTACTCGCCCATGGCGATGTCGCCGGTCATCTCCCGCTCAATGCCCAAGCCCATCACGGCCCCCAGCAGGTCCCGGTGGCCGGGGTTGGCAAACTTCGCGTTCCACTGGATGCGCAGCGCGACGACGGGATATTCCCACATCTCGGGCGCGTCCACGTCGTAAAAAGCCGCCACCATCCGCTCCGCGCCGTCGAAGCCGCCCCAGAAGGCGACGTTCGCGCCCGCGCGGTTCGCCGCGGCGCGGGCCATGTCCAGCTGGCTGGGCTCCAGGAACCGGGATGCGCACACCCTTCCGCTGTGGGCGGCGCGCAGGGCCAGCTCGTTCAGGCGCTTTTCCAGCGCGTCCCCGTTCACAGCGCCCGGGCCAGGATGAAGTACAGCCGCCAGAGCAGCCGCCCCAGCAGCTGGTAGCCCAGCACCGCGAAGAAGAACGTGAGGTCTACGGGAGCGTTGAAGTGCCGCGCCACCTTCATGGACAGCTTCTGGAAGGGAACCACGAAGGGCCGCAGGAAGTTTCCGAGTATGTAGAACGCCCGGAAGTTGGGCCGGAACCAGCTGAGCACGCAGTAGATCAGGATGCCCGCCGAAATCAGCCGCAGGAAGATGTGCACCGCGTAGAAGACCTCGTACAGGCCGCGCATGATCTCACCTCGCAAGATGGTTTGAACCCCTTCGGGGTTCCCCTGCTCCCTGCTCCCTAAAACCGCCGATCCAAGTCGTAGGCCTCGTTGATCTCCACGGACATCGGCGCGACCAGATAGGTCTTGTCCGAGGCCTTGCGGATACTGGCGTGCAGCGCGAACACCGCGCCGGACAGGGTGTCCACCGCCCGCTGGAGCAGGCGGCCGTCCAGCTCGTCCATGGTCAGCACCACGGTGTTGTTGGCGATCAGCTGGTCGATCACCTCGCAGCAATCCTCCAGCGAGTGCAGCGAATACATCACCGTGCGGCTGCGGGGGCTGACCCGCATGCGCTGGGGCGCGGTGCGGGCGGGCACGTTGGCGCTGCTGCCGCCATAGCGCTCGTCCGGCTGCTGGCTGTAGCGGGAGGACGAACGCGCGCTGCGAGGCGCACCGTAGCCGGAATCGTCGAAGCGGGACTGGGTGCGGCGCTCGTCGGCGCGATAGTCGTCATAGCCACGGCTGGCGCGGCCGGTGGACGCGCTGCGGCTCTCGTAACGGCTCGTGCCGGAATCATAGCGGCTCTCATAGCGGCTGCGCGTGCCGGAATCGGGCAGGCGGCCGGCGCTGCTCTGCCGGGAATAGGAGGAGGTGCGGCTGGAAGAAGCCGTGCGGGTCTGCCGCGCCGGGGAATAGCCGGATTGACGGCCGTAGCCGTCGCCGGAATACTCCTCGCCGTAGGTGTCCCGGGTGTCCTCGTCGTCCACCAGGCCTATGAAGTTCAACAGCTTGTTAAAGCCACCGGATTTGTTGCGCGCCATGGATCTTCACTCCCAAATATAGCGTATGTAAGAAATCGTCGTGTTCAAATCTTCGGCCTCGCGCCGAACAGCGCCCGGCCCAGCCGCACCATCGTGGCGCCTTCCTGGGCGGCGACGACGGCGTCGTCGGACATGCCCATGGACAGGGTGTTCATCGCTACGCCCGGCAGGTCCATGTCCCGCAGCCGGTCGAACCAGCCGCGCATGCGCCTGAAGTACGGCCGCACGTCCTCCGGGTCGTCCGCGATGGGCATGATGGCCATCAGGCCGTCCACCTTCACGCCGGGCAGGCCTGCGCACAGCCTCAATAGCGGCATCAGCTGCTCCTCGTCCACGCCGGCCTTCTGGCTCTCCCGGGCGATGTTCACCTGGATGAGCACCGGCATCTCCACGCCCGCGTTCACCGCGCGGCGGGAAATCTCCCGGGCCAGGGCCTCCCGGTCCACCGACTGGATCATGGCGACGCGGTTGATGATGGGCTTGACCTTGTTGGTCTGGAGCTGGCCGATCAGGTGGATCCTGTAATCCGGGTTCAGCGCGTCGATCTTGCCCATCAGCTCCTGCACCCGGTTCTCGCCCAGGGTGCGGATGCCGCCCTCCCAGGCCAGGTTGATGGTGTCCGCGTCCACGGTCTTGCTGACGGCGCATATCTCCGCCCCGCCCCACTTCGCCGACGCCTCGCCGATGCGCTCGCGCCACTCGGCGATGTTCGCCAATAAATCTTCGCGGTTCAAACTCATATCTCCTTGAAGCGACATAAACCGATTCGCCCGGGGTATCGTGTGGCGATATCGGCGGGAGCTGGCTCCCCCATCCACATCACTTGATCAGCACCGTCTGTCCCAGCTGTAAGGCCCCGTCCACCAGCGGCTGGATCATGGCGATGGTGCCGTCCGTAGAGAGCACCTCCACGGGCACGAAGGTGCCGCCGGGCACGTCGTACACCCAGACGCCCATCTGGCCGTTCTGGTTGTAGAGCGCCTCCACCCGCACGGACAGGCCGGTCAGCTCGATGTTGAACTGGGCCTTGCCGCTGCGGCGATAGATCAGCGGGCCGACGGGATCCTTGATCTCAAACACCGCCAGGGTGGTGTCCCCCTCCTTCTGCACGCTGTAGACCGACGCTGTGTAGATCAGGTCGTCGAAGCCCTCCATCTGCATGAAGTAGTTGTCCTGGCCCACCACGGGAGTCCAGGTGTTGCCGTTGGCCAGCACGGCCACGTACCAGTGATCCTGGTCCACGATGCGATAGATGCCGCTGGCGCGGGTCTGGCGGGTGTTTTCCAGGTTGCTGCCGGCGAGCACCGCGCG
The DNA here is from genome assembly GCA_902800625.1 of uncultured Eubacteriales bacterium. GTDB lineage: Bacteria > Bacillota > Clostridia > Christensenellales > Aristaeellaceae > UBA2862. Next base: position 24,172 of record CADCFG010000009.1, read on the forward strand.
CACGTCCGCGATGGACAGCGTCTTCAGGCCGTCGGGGGTCAGGTCGTTTTCGTAGCCGTCGATATAGAAGGAAACCACGCCCTCCTGCTCCGCCGTGGCGACCTTGCGCCAGGACTGGATGCCGGAGAGCCGGGCGCTCTCCTCGTCATAGAGCTTGGTCAGCTTGTTGTCGCCGCGCTTGTTCTGGCGCAGGTAGTCCTGCCGGTTCACCATGGCCGTCTCCAGCTGGCTGGTCACGGTCTTCAGGTTGCCCTTGGTCTGACGGGTGATCAGGTTCTTCAGTTCCAGGGACATGTAGTTGACCACGCTGTCCAGCTTGTTCAGCTCCGTGTCCACGATGTTGGCCAGGAGCTCCTTGTGGTAGTCCTGGATCTTCTTGCGGGTGGCCTCCAGGTTATTCAGCAGGCTCTCGGAATAGCCGGTGGTGTACAGGTTGGCCACGTTGTCGCCCTCGGCCACCAGGGAATCCTCCGGGGCGATGTACTCCACCCGGGCAGTAGAGTCCGAGGCGAACACGGACTCGTCCCGGATGATCACGCAGTCCACCGTCTGGCGCTGGGCCGCGTTGGCCATCATGATGACCGTCTCCTTCGAGTGCGTCGCCAGCAGCGGCCGGAGCAGCAGGAACGCGATTACCAGTATGGCCGCCAGGAACAGGTAAAACCTGCCGGTCACTCTCTTTTTGCGCATAGCCCACGCTCCCGCTCGCAAGTATTGTCGTCTCCCCGCCCATGACGCTGGCATGGACAGGGTACAACCATCGTATTCTATATTATACGCCCTATTGTGCTAAGATTCAATGCGCATGAATTGACTTTTTCATGCCATAAACATTATAATGTTATTTGTGGACGGGGGCGCAAGCTCCCCCGCCACGACCACCCCCTCCGGATTTGACCTGAGTTTCCGGGGAAACTCCGGCCGTCAAATCCGCAAGGACGCCTTTTTTCATCCGGGAAATGGGATTTCCCTCCTGGAAAAAGGCCCCGCCCGCGGCGTACACGCCGCCGCGGTCGATTGAATATCGGGGCGCTGCCGCCCCCAATCCCCCCGGCAAATCAGTTCTTTGGATGTGTATGGTATGATAAACAACTCTGTAAATATCTTCGGTCTGGAAGTCCACTGGTACGGCGTGATCATCGCCTGCGGGATGGCGCTGGCGGTGTGGCTGGCGTCAGCACGGGAGCAGCGGCTGGGGCTGCCGAAGGAGACGGCGCTGGACCTGGCGCTGCTGGGCATTCCCGCGGCCATCGTGTGCGCGCGGATCTACTACGTCATATTCTCCTGGAGCGCCTACGCGGACGATCCGGTGAAGGCGCTGTACATCTGGGAGGGCGGCATGGCCATCTACGGCGGCATCATCGGCGGCGTGCTGGCAGGCTGGCTCTACGGGCGGAGGAAGAAGCTGACCTTCCTGCGGCTGGCGGACCTGGCCGCACCGTCCATCGCCCTGGGCCAGGGCATCGGCCGCTGGGGCAACTTCGTCAACCAGGAGGCCTACGGCTCCACTGTGGCCCACGCCTGGCAGCAGCGCTTCCCCATCGGCGTGTACATCCAGGCCGACGGAATGTGGCACTACGCCACATTCTTCTATGAGTCCGCCTGGTGCCTCATCATCGTGGCTATGCTGCTGATCGCGGAGAGGAAGCGTCGCCTGCACCGGGAGGGCGATATCTTCCTGGCCTATGTGTTCCTCTACGCGCTGGAGCGTGCGCTGGTAGAGGGCCTGCGCACCGACAGCCTGTACCTGGGGCCGCTGCGGGTGTCCCAGCTGCTGAGTCTGGCGGCGCTGATCGTCTGCGCGGTCATCCTGCTGAAGCGCACAAAAAAGGCGGTCTCCGCCGCCGCGCTGGCCTGCGCCGTCGCCATGGCCCCGCTGTGCCTGACGGGCCGCATGGCCCTGGCGCTGATCCCCGCCGCCGTGGCGCTGGTGTGCGAGGGGATTGGCTTGCTGAAAAAAGTGTAGCGACTGTGCCGCTACACTTTTTTCAGCATCCCTTTGCACCCCCGCAAAATCTGTCCGTAGACCTCCTCGAACCGGCCGGTATACCAGGGGTCGTCGATGGCCTCGTCGCTGCCGGCGAAGGACATCAGCAGGCGGATCTTGCCGTCGGGGTCGCCCCCGGCGATGCGGGTCATGTTGCGGATGTTCCAGGGCTCCATGCCCACCAGGTAGTCGTAGTAATCGTAGTCGGCGCGGGTCATCTGCCGGGCGGCGTGGCCGCTGCAGGAGATGCCGTGCTTCGCCAGCTCCCGCCGCGCCGGGGGGTACACCGGGTTGCCCAGCTCCTCGGTGCTGGTGGCGGCGGAGGCGATCTCGAATTCATCCTCCCGGCCCGCGTCCTTCACCAGCTTCTTCATCACGTATTCCGCCATGGGCGAACGGCAGATGTTGCCCAGACAGACAAACAGGATCCTCGTCATATCGCACCTCGCGTCGGTATATTTCAATTCATTATACACAACGCCGGCGCGATTGGCAAGAAAAAAGCCTTCCCCAAAGGGGAAGGCTTTTGGCATCCCTACTTCACCGCCTCGAACGCCGCGTCCAGCGCCGCGACCAGGTCCTCGGCCTTCTCGATGCCGATGGACAGGCGGATGGTGTTGGGCTTGATGCCCTGCTCCAGCAGCTCCACCTCGGTCAGCTGGCTGTGGGTGGTGCTGGCGGGATGGATCACCAGGCTCTTCACGTCGGCCACGTTGGCCAGCAGGCTGAAGATGGGCAGGTGGTCGATGAACGCCTTTGCCGTCTCGGCGTCGCCCTTCACCTCGAAGGTGAAGATGCTGCCGCCGCCGTTGGGCAGGTACTTGGCGTACAGGTCGTGGCTGGGCTCGCCGGGGACGGAGGGATGGTGCACCGCCTCCACCTGGGGGTGCTTCGACAGGTAGTTCACGATCCTGACGGCGTTCTCGGCGTGGCGCTCCACCCGAAGGGAAAGCGTCTCCAGCCCCTGGAGGAATATGAAGGCGTGGAAGGGCGAGAGGGTGGCGCCGGTGTCGCGCAGCAGTATGGCGCGGATGTAGGTGACGAAGGCTGCCGGGCCCACGGCGTCGGCAAAGGATACGCCGTGATAGCTGGGGTTCGGCTCGGCGATCCAGGGGTACTTCCCGCCCGCCTTCCAGTCGAACCGGCCGGCCTCCACAATCACGCCGCCGATGGCCGTGCCGTGGCCGCCGATGAACTTGGTGGCGCTGTGCACCACGATGTCCGCGCCCCAGTCCAGCGGCCGCACCAGGAAGGGCGTGGCGAAGGTGCTGTCCACCACCAGCGGGATGCCGTGGGCGTGGGCCACCTTCGCGATGGCCTCGATATCGATCAGGTTCGAGTTCGGGTTGCCCAGGGTCTCGATGAAGATGGCCTTGGTCTTGTCGGTGATGGCGGCCTCGAAGCTGCCCGGCACGTCCGGATCCACGAAGGTGGTGGTGATGCCGGTGGTCAGCGGCAGCGTGTGGGCCAGCAGGTTGTAGGTGCCGCCGTAGATGGTCTTGGAGGCCACGATGTGCTCGCCGGAGCGGGCCAGCGCCTGGAAGGTGTAGCTGATGGCCGCAGCGCCGGAGGCCACCGCCAGCGCCGCGGAGCCGTTCTCCAGCGCGGCGATGCGCTTCTCGAAGATGTCGTTGGTGGGGTTGGTCAGCCGGCCGTAGATGTTGCCGGCATCCCGCAGGCCGAAGCGGTCGGCGGCATGCTGGCTGTTGTGGAACACGAAGGAGGTCGAGGCGTAGATCGGCACGGCGCGGGCGTCGGTGGCGGGGTCGGCGGTCTCCTGGCCGATGTGCAGCTGCTTGGTTTCAAAGGCCCAGTTGGCGGTATTGCGGATATCAGACATGGTGTTACCTCCTGTCATTTCAATCGAATGTGTGATTGGCTTGGGTGGGATTGGGGGCCTCACATTCGGTTGACGCTCAGCAGCGCGGCCACCAGATAGCTCTTGTTCGTCATGGTCGGTTTTTCCTTTCGTCACGTCGGTGATACAATCATACATGATTTATAGGTTATTGTCCAATACTCCATATTTATCTTGACCCATAGGATTATCCTATATATTCAAAACACTTGCGATTGTGTTATAATAAATCGAATAAATCAGGAGGAATCGCACCCATGGCGGACTGGATCATGAAGGGATTGGACTGGAGCGACCCGCGGCGGCTGAAGAGCCCCGGGGAGCTGGAGGACTGGATCGAAAAAGTGGGCTTCGCGCCCTACTTCGCCGGCGACATCCCCGGCTTCTCGGCGGAGGAGATGGTCTCTCCGGACTACTGGTGGACGGGCAACGCCGCCCAGGACCCCTGGGAGTGGCGGGAGGCCGTGGCGGCGAACCACCGCGTGGCCTACGGCAAGTTCTTCGCGGGCCGCGCCGGGTTCATCAGCCGCGAATGGCTGCCCGTGTTCGCCAACGCCCGCCGGGACGGCTTCGACTTCGACGGCAGGTGGCAGAGCGGCGCGGCCAGCCGCCGGGAGAAGGCCATCATGGAGCACTTCATGGACGTGGAATCCGAGGACGAGCCGGTGTTCAACGGGGCGGGCATACTGTCCACGGAGCTGAAAAAGCTGGCCGGGTTCGGCAAGGGCGGCGAGAAGAACTACCCCGGCATATTGACGGGGCTGCAAATGCAGCTGTACCTGGTGATCGGCGGATTCCGCCGGCGGGAGAACAAGCGGGGCGAGCCCTACGGCATGGCGGTCTCCGTGATGCAGACGCCGGAGAGCATCTGGGGCTACGGGACCCTTTCCGCCGCCTACGGCGAGGCGCCTGCCGATTCCTGGCAGCGCATCTTTGACCGCGTGAAGGCCCTGTTCCCCGCGGACGACGAGGCCGTTGCACGGCTGATCGGCAGGAGGCCGGCATCATGAACGATCGGGAATGGGACAAGCGGCTGAGGATTAAAACCATCGGCCGGGAGGACGAAGCCAACCCCAACTACGCCCCCTACGAGCCCACGCCCTACGAAGTGCTTAAGCGGGTGGCCGAGAGCGGCTGCATCCGCCGAAAGCAGCACGTCCTGGACTACGGCTGCGGCAAGGGCCGGGTGGCCTTCTTCCTGGCGGAGGTGGTGGGCTGCCGGGCGACGGGCATCGACCAGTCCCAAAAGCTGATCGACCTGGCCATGGAGAACAGGCGCACGGCCCGCAGCGGCAGCCGGGTGCAGCTGGGGCACGTGCTGGCAGAACAGTACCTGCCCAACGAGGAGGACGTTTTCTTCTTCTTCAACCCCTTCTCCGTCAAGGTGTTCGAGGGCGTGCTGCGCAACATCGCTGTCGCCTGGTTCCACAATCCCCGGCCCATGACGCTTCTCATGTACTATCCCTCGGAGGAATATGTGCGCGCGCTGGAGGCCGCGGAGGGCTTCATACGCCTTTCCCCCATCGATTGCCGCGACCTGTTCGGCGGCAAAAACGAGCGCGAGCGGGTGGAGATTTGGAGGTATGAAGGGGCTGGCGCCCAGTGAGGATGGCGTCGGGAGGGCAAACCTTCCCCACACCGCCTCCCCAAGGCCTTCCCCTTTGGGGAAGGTGGCTGGCCGAAGGCCAGACGGAAGAGGTCTTTTCCCTTGCCTCCCCTTTAAAGGGGGTTCGAGCGCCCGGGAAACAGTCCACTGGACTGTTTTCCGGGCGCTCGAACCCATTGAGATGGAGAGGCAAGGCGGGCGGCGCAACGCCGCCCCTACAATTTCTTTTCGCAATCCCGATCCTCGCTGATCCCCTATCGCTGGGCGGCGGATTTGCCGGCACTTTTGAGCGACGCGGCAAACGAAAGATTCATCCTCCGCAAGCATTGTGAGGCCGTGGGCTCACTTGTGCCGGAAATCTGCCGCCAAAAAAGCGCGTTCCCCGGTTCCCTTCCCGAAGCTGTTTCCGTAAGAGGAACCGAAGAACGGGCCTTTTTGGCGGCCTGCACGCAAAACCCATAACTTCGCTCCTGCGCACGTTGCGCGCATACGCTCGTTCCCAAGGGTTTTGGTTGCAGGCCGCCGCTGCATCGGGGAACAGCGAGAGACGTGACATTTCTGAATGGGGTGCCCCACCGGCGCTTCGCGCCACCTCCCTCATGGAGGGAGGCTTTTGGTTTGCGCATAACCTTCTGTAGGGGCGGCGTTGCGCCGCCCGCCCAAAACTTCACCTTCGGGCGGCATGCAGCTTTTCCTTTCCCAAAAATGACGCAGGGGCGGCGTTGCGCCGCCCCCGCGCTGTCGTCGTACTTGAATCAGGCCTCAGAGAAGGAATCCTTGCCCACGCCGCAGAGAGGGCACTCGAAATCCTCGGGCAGGTCCTCAAACTTCGTGCCGGGGGCGATGCCATTCTCGGGGCTGCCCAGCTCCTCGTCGTACTCCCAGCCGCAAACATCGCAAACATACTTCGCCATGATGAATACCTCCTGTTTAGAATGTAAAGGTATTATACACTATATTAACGGAAAATGGAAGGGGTAAAAAAGATTTGTCGGGCATTGCCCGACAAATCCCTTTACCGCTCTTCCCGGAAGTAGTGCAGGCCCAGGCTCTCCGGCGGCTGGTCCTCCTTCTTCTTGCGCAGGGACGTGAGGATCAGCACGATGATGGTGACCACGTAGGGCAGCATCTTGAAGATCTCCTGGGTGGCGCGGCCCAGGCCGGGGATGTACAGGTAGAGTATGTACAGCGCGCCGAACAGCAGCGAGCCCCAGATGGCGTTCAGCGGACGCCAGCGGGCGAATATCACCAGCGCCACGGCCAGCCAGCCGCGGTCACCGAAGCCATTGTTGGTCCAGGTGCCGCCGGAGTACTCCATCACGAAGTACAATCCGCCCAGCCCGGCGATGGCGCCGCCGATGACGGTAGCCAGGTACTTGTACATCTGCACGTTGATGCCCGCCGCATCGGCGGTGGCCGGGCTTTCGCCCACGGCCCGCAGGCACAGACCCTGACGGGTGCGGTTCAGATACCAGCTCATCACGATGCTCACCGCCACGGCCAGATAGGTCAGTATGCCATAGCTGAACAACACGTCGCCCAGGATGGGGATGTCGCTGAGCAGCGGCAGCCTGATGCGGAAGGCACTTGCCGTCGCCGCGGTGGAGATCTGGCCCACGCCGCCGGACAGTTTGGCGAGCGACCCGCCGAAGAAGTTGCCCAGGCCCATGCCGAAGGTGGTCAGCGCAAGGCCGGACACATTCTGGTTGGCCCGCAGGGTGATGGTCAGCACGCTGTAGATCAGCCCGCCCAGCGCGCCTGCCGCCAGCGCAGCCAGCAGCGCCAGGAAAAAGCCTACGAAGGCATTGGGCACGGCCACGGCCCGCTCATACATGAACGCCGCCGCCAGACCCGCGATGCCGCCCATGTACATCATGCCCGGCACGCCCAGGTTCAAATTGCCCGACTTCTCCGTCAGGATCTCGCCGTTCGCGCCAAAGAGTATGCAAACGCCCTGGCCGATGGCCTTTTGGATGAATACGGTGATCACGCCCATGGCTTCAGCCCTCCCTGTGGCGGTGGCGGAACTCCACCTTGTAGTTGATAAAGAACTCGCAGCCCAGCACGAAGAACAGTATGATGCCGGTAATGATCTCGCTGGCATTTTCGTTCAGGCTGAACTGGCTGGCGATCTGGATGGCGCCCTTCTCCATGAACACCAGCATAAAGGAGACCAGCATCATCGTGAACGTGTTCAGCTTGGAAAGCCAGGCGACGATGATGGCGGTGAACCCGCGGCCGCCCGCCAGGGTGGTGGAGATGGTGTGGCCGGAGCCGCTGACCAGCACGAAACCGGTCAGGCCGCACAGCGCGCCGGAGATGGCCATGGTGCGGATGATGACGGTCTTGACGTTGATGCCGGCATAGCGGGCGGTGTTCACGCTCTGGCCCACGTAGGCGATCTCATAGCCCTGCTTGGAATAGCGCAGGTACACGTACATGAACGCCGTCAGCGCCACGATGATCACCAGGTTCCAGCCGTAGGTCAGCTCGAACAGCGACGGCAGCCACCCGGCCTTGCCGGAGGCGTTGATGATGCCCACGCTGTTGGAGCCGGCGGGGTTCTCCCAGTAGACCACGCAGAAGGCCACGAACTGGGTGGCCACATAGTTCATCATCAGGGTGAACAGCGTCTCGTTGGTGTTCCAGCCCGCCTTGAACAGCGCCGGGATCACGCCCCACACCATGCCGGACAGCACGGCGGCGCCGATCATGGCCAGGAACAGCACCGGCGTGGGCAGCTTGTCCGCGAAGTTGATCATCACCGCGGCGGTGGCCGTGGCGCCGATCAGCACCTGGCCCTCGCCGCCCACGTTCCAGAAGCGCATCTTGAACGCCGGCGTCAGCGCCACTGCCACCAGCAGCAGCGAAAGCGTGTCGCGGATGGTGACCCACAGGCGGCGGCTGGAGCCCACCGCGCCGTCGATCACCCCGGCATAGACCTCCACGGGATTCAGGCCCGTCAGCGCGATGATCACGCCGCCGCAGACCACCAGCGCCAGCGCGATGGCCGCCAGGCGCACCCCGCAGGCCCGCAGAAAGCCGCAGTCCTCACGCTTGGAAATGTGCACCAGCGGCTCATGCATGCCGTGAATGTTCTTAGCCATCAGTGCGCGCCCCCCTTTCCGGTATGGGTCATCAGCAGGCCGACTTCCTCTTTCGTGGTGGTGCGGGCATCCACGATGCCCGTCACCTTGCCGTCGCACAGCACCAGGATCCTGTCGCACAGCGCCAGCAGCACGTCCAGGTCCTCGCCCACGCACAGCACCGCCACGCCCCGCATCTTCTGCACGTTCAGCAGCGTATAGATGGTATAGGCCGAGTTGATGTCCAGCCCCCGCACCGGGTAGGCCACCATCAGCACGGTGGGCGCGGAAGCGATCTCACGCCCCACCAGCACCTTCTGCACATTGCCGCCGGACAGCTTGCCCACGGGCGTGGAAACGCCGGGAGTGACGATCTCCAGCGTGCCGATGATGTGCTCCGCCAGGGTCTTCGGCGCGCGCCGGTCGGCCCAGAAGAAGCCGCCCTTCTTGTAGCTGCGGATCATCATGTTGTCCACCATGTCCATCGCGCCCACCAGGCCCATGCCCAGCCGGTCCTCCGGCACGAAGGACAGCTTGATGCCCAGGCGGCTGATCTCCACGGCGGAGAGCTTGGTAATATCCATCATCTCTGTGTCCGGCGGATAGTATTCGATCTCGCCGGACTCCTTGGGCGTCAGGCCCGCGATGGACTCCAGCAGCTCCTTCTGGCCGCTGCCGGCCACGCCCGCGATGCCCAGGATCTCGCCGCCGTTGGCGGTAAAGGAGGCGTGGTTCAGGGTGATGACGCCCTCTTTGTTCACGCAGGTGATGTCCTTCACCTTCAGCCGCAGCTCGGGGTTCACCGGGTCGGGCCGCTCGATGTCCAGCGTCACCTTCTTGCCCACCATCATCTCGGTGAGGCTCTCCACAGTGGCCTCTTTCGTCTCCACGGTGCCAATATACCTGCCCTTGTGCAGCACGGCCACCCGGTCGGAAAGGGCCAGCACCTCGTTCAGCTTGTGGGTGATGATGATGATGGCGTTGCCGGCGTCGCGCATGTTGCGCAGCACGGCAAACAGCGCGTCCGTCTCCTGGGGCGTCAGCACGGCGGTGGGCTCGTCCAGAATCAGTATGTTCGCGCCGCGGTAGAGCATCTTCACGATCTCCACCGTCTGCTTCTCCGACACGCTCATCTCATAGATCTTCTTGAACGGGTCGATGTCAAAGCCGTACTTGTGGGCCAGCTTGCTGATGCGGGTGGCCACGGCGGTGATATCCAGCTTCGTGGGGCCGGACAGCCCCAGCACGATGTTCTCCGCCGCGGTGAGCACGTCCACGAGCTTGAAGTGCTGGTGGATCATGCCGATGCCCAGCGGGAAGGCGTCCTTCGGGCTGCGGATGGTCACTTCCTCGCCATGCACGAAGATCTGCCCCTCGTCCGGATAGTAGATGCCGGAGATCATGTTCATCAGCGTGGTCTTGCCGCTGCCATTCTCGCCCAGTATGGCCAGGATCTCCCCGTCCCGCACGGACAGGTTGATCCGGTCGTTGGCGATCACCTTGCCGAACCGCTTGGATATGTTCCTTAGCTCGATGGCATTCGCGTCCTTCACCCGGTAATCCCCCTTTGCGGGCAGTGCCCGCTGACATTCGCTTCCGCGCTGTCGGTCCCGCTGCCAGCGCCAATGGCGCCAGCGCTCGCGTCGGCGTATGCGGATAATGATACAGTTTGATTATACCATGTATGGCCGTCCTTCCGCGACAGTTCATTGCAAATTTACGGTTATATTTGTCGAAGCGCGGCCCACGGCGCGTTTCGCTTGTCATAAGGCTGTGCTTATGGTACTATTAGGACAGCCGCCCCGTGATAGAGGAACAGCGAGGCATGGGACGGGGCTGCCGGCGGCCCGCTTGCACGTGCGCCGACGCGTCTGAAACCATGCCGCCAAAATAGTCCCGTTCCCCAGTTCCCTGTCCGAAACAGGTTTGGCCAAGAAGCCGAAATACGATTATGGAAAACACAGATTCCCCGCGCCTGAATCAATGGCGCGGGGAATCGTCTTCAATTGGCGTCAGCAAACGGGGTCAAGCGTCCAGCGCCTGCCGGCCCAGCTGGAACGCCTTTTTGTTCATCTCCAGGAACTTCGCCGGCACGGTCTCCTCGATGGCCTTGATCCAGGCCGCCTCGGGGATGTCCATGCGCCTGGACAGCACGCCGATCAGCACCACGTTCACGGCCTTGGCGCTGCCGGCCTGCTCGGCCAGGGCCAGCGCGTCCACGGCGGTGACGTCGGCCATGGCGGACAGCTTCTCCACGATGCCCTCGGGGTATTCCATCGCGCCGGTGATGACGGGCATGGGCCAGGTCTTCTGGGTGTTGGTCAGCAGCACGCCGCCCTCCTTCAGGTAGCTGATCCAGCGCGCGGACTCCAGGATCTCGAAGGAGAGGATGTAGTCGGCCTCGCCCTGGTCCACGATGGGCGAATACACCTTATCGCCGTACTTCACATAGGTCACCACGCTGCCGCCGCGCTGGCTCATGCCGTGCACCTCGGAAAGCTTCACGTCATAGCCCGCGCCCAGCAGCACGTTGCCCAGCAGCTTGGAGGCCAACAGGGTACCCTGCCCGCCCACACCGACGATCATAATGGAAGTGGTCTTCATTCCTTTTCGCCTCCCTCGAACGCGCCGAATTTGCACATCTGCTCGCACAGGCCGCAGCCCACGCAGATGGTGGGGTCGATGGTGGCCTTTTTGTTCACGAACCGTATCGCCGGGCAGCCGATCTTCATGCAGCTGCGGCAGCCCTTGCACTTGTCCGGATCGATGGACAGCGGGGGCTTGGCCTTCACGTACTTCAGCAGCTGGCAGGGCCGCCTGACGATGATGACGCTGGGGGCGTCGGCGGCGATCTCCTCCCGGATGGCGTCCTCGGTGGCGGCCATGTCGTGGGGGTCGACCACGCGCACGCGCTCGATGCCCATGGCGCGGCACACGTCCTCGATCCTGATGGGATAGGTCGGCTCGTTCTTCAGCGTCAGGCCCGTGGTGGGGTTCTGCTGGTGGCCGGTCATGCCGGTGATGGAGTTGTCCAGCACAAGCACCGTGGCGATGGACTTGTTGTAGGCCAGGTTCACCACGCCGGTGATGCCGGAATGCATGAAGGTGCTGTCGCCGATGACGGCCACGGACCTGCGCGCGGCCTCCTCGCCCAGGATCTTGGTGAAGCCGTGGGCCATGCCGATGGAGGCGCCCATGCACAGCACGCTGTCCACCGCGTTCAGCGGCGCGCCGCTGCCCAGGGTGTAGCAGCCGATGTCGCCCAGCACGGTCAACTTCAGCTTGGAGAGCACCGAGAACAGCCCGCGATGGGGGCAGCCGGGGCACATCACCGGCGGGCGGCCGGGCACGGCCTCGTCATAGGTGTTGAACTTGGGAAGCGCCTCGCCCATGGCGGCGCGCAGCTTGTTCTGGGAAAGCTCGCCCAGGTATCCGAAGATGTCCTTGCCGCCGTCCACGCGGATGCCGTTTGCGCGCAGATGGCGCTCGATGACGCCATCCAGCTCCTCCACCACGATCAGCCTGTCCACCTTCGCGGCGAAGTCGCGGATCTTCTGGACCGGCATCGGGTTCACCATGCCCAGCTTCAGCACGCTGGCCCGGGGGAAGGCTTCCTTCACATACAGATAGCAGGTACCGGAGGTGACGAAGCCAATGGACGTGTCCCCCATCTCCACCCGGTTCAGGGGCGTGGTCTCGGCGAAGGCCTGCATCTCCACCAGCCGCTTTTCCACCTCGATGTGGCGCTTGACGGCATTGGCCGGAGCGGCCACGTTCTTCTGCGGGTTCTTTTCGTAGGGCCTGATGGCCTTCTCCTGGCGGTCGTGCAGCTCCACCAGGCTCTGGGAATGGGCCACGCGGGTGCAAGTGCGCAGGATCACGGGGGTGTCGAAGCGCTCGGAAATCTCGTAGGCCTCGCCCACGAACGCGGCGCACTCGCCAGAGTCCGACGGCTCCAGCATGGGCAGCTTCGCGGCGATGGCGTAGTGGCGGCTGTCCTGCTCGTTCTGGCTGGAGTGCATGCCCGGATCGTCCGCCACGCACACCACCATGCCGCCGTTCACGCCGTTGTAGGAGGCGGTGAACAGCGGGTCCGCCGCCACGTTGAAGCCCACGTGCTTCATGGCGCAGAAGCTGCGCGCGCCGGCCAGGCTGGCGCCCACGGCGCTCTCCGCGGCCACCTTCTCGTTGGGCGCCCACTCGGCGTAAATCTCGTCATACAACGCCGCCTGCTCCGTGATCTCGGTGGACGGCGTGCCCGGATAGGACGACACAAAACGGCAGCCCGCTTCGTACAGTCCGCGCGCTACCGCCTGGTTGCCCAGCATCAGCTTTTTCATGGTCCATTCTTCCTTTCAAGTCCAGCGCGACATTTGTCGAATATGCGCTATACTTTATTATAGCACATGGATAAAGATCGCGCAAGGAAATTGATAAGTAAATGCACGCATGCGCAATTCCGATAAGATGAATCGCGCTTTCGCGGCCCATCAATACAGGGCGCAATCAAGCGTAAAACGCGATAATCTCCATACAAACGGGAACCGCCCCTCGAGGCGGTCCCCGCTGTGTCTGTATGGGTTTTCTTACGGCTGTTCGCTGTACAGTTTGGCCTGGAAATTGCCGTCGGCGATGCCGTTGGCCTCCATGCCGAAGGCCGCCTGGGCCTTCTTCACGGCGTTCTCGGTCATGGCGCCGTAGCCGCCATCGGCCCGGCCGTCATAGTAGCCCAGCTCCCGCAGCCGCAGCTGCAGGTTCACCACCAATTCGCCGGTGGAGCTGGTGTTCAGCGTCTCATAGTTCACGTCGGACTCAGGCGCGGGCGTGGGACGGGGCGCGCCTTCGAACAGCTTCTGCTGGAAGTCGTTGTCGGCGATGCCGTTGGCCTCCATGCCGAAGGCTTCCTGGGCGGCCTTGATGGCGTCCTCGGTCATCTGGCCGAAGGAGCCGTCGGCGGTGCCGGTCAGGTAGCCCAGGTCGATCAGCCGCTGCTGCATGGCGGCGACGTCGTCGCTCTTGATGCCGCGCTGCAGGGTGCCGTAGACGATCTCCGGCTCCTCCTCCACCTCGTCGCTCTCCAGCTGGAACAGGATCTGCTGGGGCACGCCGTCGTTGTAGGTGGTGACGACCAGATAGGCCATCTCCTCCCGTTCGGTGGAGTACTCATAGCGCTTGTACAGCATCTGGGGCACGTTGGTATTCAGGGCCACATTGTAATTGCCGCCCATCTCCGCGTCCATCAGCTGATAGCCGCGCTCCACGGTGTCGCCGGATTCGCTGCGCAGAGTGATGTCCACCACGTTCTGGGGCACGATGGTGGTCTCGCCGGTGTAGTCGTCCAGGATCAGCTCGAAGCCGGCGCCGGCCTCGTTGCCCTGGAGCTTGTACACGGTGGAATACTTGTTGGCGAAGTCGGTGGGCCGCATGAACTGCTTCATGGTCTGGGTGAATTTGACGGTCTCATAGGGATCGTCGGTAGCTTCCACGCGGGCGTTGCCGTCGGCCTTGACCTGGGTGGCATAGGTGAAGCTCTCGCCGTAGGGCACGATGGCGATCACCTGCGGGCCGTCCGGATTCTGGGGCACGGCAAGCTCCCCAGCGGGGGTCTCCTCGCTGGAGGCCTCCTCCGCAGGAGCGGCCTCGGCGGGTGCGTTCTCCTCGGCCTCGGATTCGCCGTTCTCGTCCTCCAGGTTCAGATACTCCTCGGGCACCTCGGCCTCGGCGGGATCGAATTCGCCCACCTCGTCGGAGGACAGGCCAGCAGACTGATCGGGTTCGGCTTCCACGGCCGCTACCTCCGCGCTCTGCTCGACGGGCTCCTCCGCCGCGGGCTCCTCCGCCGCGGGCTCTTCAGCGACGGGCTCCTCGGCGACCGGCTCTTCGGCGGGCGCTTCAACCGCGGGCTCCTCAGCCGTAGCTTCCTCTGCGGGCGCTTCTTCGGCAGTGGGTTCTTCTTCGGCGGCGGGCGCTTCGTCCGCAGGCTCGCCTGCGATGGCGGAGGCTACGGCGTTCTCCTCCTCGGCGGGCTCCTCCAGGGAGGTCTCCTGCTCGGCCTCGGGGAAGGCCACGTCCTCGGACTGGACCTCGGCCTCGGGGGCAGCGACGTCCTGATCGTCCTCGGGGAAGATACCCTCGTCAGCGGTACCCTCGGTGTTGTCGAACAGTTCCCAGCCGAATCCATCCTCCGCGTCCGCATCCTCCTCCGGCTCGGCCTCGGCCGGCTCGGTGAGCTGCGGCGCGACGGTCACCTCGGGCGCGACCACGGCGGCGTCCCTGGGCTTGGTGTTGTTGTACCACCGGCCCGCCAGCACGCCGGCCACCGCGCCGACGATGAACAGCAGCACGCCCAGGATGGCCATGCGCCTGCGATACTGCTTGCGCAGACGGCGCATACGGGCCTTCGAGGCGGCGCTCTGTCTTGCGGAATTGTCTTTCATATCGCTATTCCTCCTGTATTTGAAGAAAGTTATACCTATTAACATTATAGCCGCCGTGCCAAAGGAGCGTCAAGGCAGAACCATGGCACGGGGGCTAAAATATCTTGATGAAATTGTGACCGCCCGGGGGTTCGGATATTAGACGCCGATTTCCTCCTTTTGATTCAATTCCTCCACGCTGGGCAGGTCGGCCAGGGTCTCCATGCCGAAATGCTGGAGGAATTTGTCGGTGGTACCGTAGAGGATGGGCCGGCCCAGGGTCTCCCGGCGCCCCTGTTCCTCGATGAATCCCTTGTTCAACAGGCTCTGCACCGAGTAATCGCACTTCACGCCGCGCACGGCCTCGATGTCGCCCTTGGTGACGGGCTGGCGATAGGCAATGATGGACAGCGTCTCCAGCACGGCCTGGGACAGGGGCTGCTTCTGCAGCGGCTGCAGGAACGCCTCCACCTGCTCGGCATACTTGGGGCAGATGGACAGGAACACGGTCTCCCCGCTGCGGTTCAGCTGAAGGCCCCTGTTCTCCAGCGCCAGGTGATCCCCCAGCGCCGCCAGCGCCTCGTTCAGCTCCGACACCGTCAGGTTCATGGCGTGGGCCAGCGCGTCCGTGCGCACCGGGTCCCCCGACACGAACAGGATCGCCTCGATGATCGCCGATAAGTTCTCCATGACTTACGCCTCTTTCCTCTGTATGCCGGGATATTTTATCACATTGTGGGGGTGGTGGCAAGTTAATGTTGGTGTGCGCTCCACTCCAGCAGGAATGGTGGCCACTATTCCTATTGCCTGTTCCCTATTGCCCATTCCCTGTTCCCTAATCCCCCGAATTATGACAGAAACCGTCAATCTGGGCAATTGTTTCACATTTATTACAAATCCATTGCAAGCCATTGCAGAATGATGTATAATCGCAGTTGCGAATGAAAGAAATCACAGTCCCACCGGACTTGGATGGAAGGCGGTAACCATGCGGAAATGGATAGCCCTGCTGGCGCTGGCGGCGCTGCTGGCCTGCGCCCTGGTCCCGAACGTCAGCTTCACCGAGGACAAGAACACGGTGCTGCTGGCCCGGGCCATCTACGCCCTGGCGCGCAACGACAGCTATGACGCCAAGCTGGCCATCGGCACGGTGGCCATGAACCGGCTGGACAGCGTGTGGTTCGCGGACGATCTGGGCGGCGTGCTGAACGAGCAGCACCAATTCCCCATCGGCAGCCGCTATGACGCCGAGAGCCTTCGCGCCGCCCACGCGGTGCTGTCCGGCAGGCGCGTCCTGGGGCCCGAGGCGCTGCACTACCAGTCCCTGGCCGCCTCCCAGCCCCGCACCGACTCCCCCCTGGCCGTGATCGGCGGCTTCGCGTTCTACGGCTGATCCCCGCAATTCAAAACCCGCACGATGGTGCGGGTTTTTTGTTGGATCATCAGCCGCAAATGATGCGAAGCCCATGAATCGATCTATATTGCATGAGGAAACGCCGCCCGGCTTCATCCCTTCTTGTGGGCCTACAGGAATATTTCGATGATGTTGCGGCCGTTTACCAGACGGCATTTCACCTGTTTTGCCATTCTCTTCAGAATCGTCGCGCCCAGACCGTCGTCGTCCTGCCCGAAGGGGTTGAAGGGCGCGGCCCCGATTCAGTTATCACGATACACATTTACCACGGGGGAATCCTTGAGGACTGCCCACCACAGGGGAACAGACATGTAAGGCTCTGTCACAATGGTATTATCAGGCTGATCCTCGAGATCGGCGCCTTCCCAGTTCTCAAAGTCGCCGACCTCCATCCAGAATACGATATCGCAGACGCCGGTGGCGAGGGCTATGCCTCTGGCCGCGCAGGTCACGTTGACCATTTCGATGTTCAGTTCCAGCCGCTTTGCGATTTCTGCGATCAGGGCCGTATTGAAGCCCAGGGGTTCGCCGCCTGCAGAAACGTAGTCCATGGGAGGGCGGTCTCCCGTCACAGCCACACGGATCGTCTCTGCGTCCTGAAAGACCTGAGGCTCGATGGCTTCGGGTTCTTTTCCCGCGATGACGTCCTCGATGTAGGCCTGCTTCATCGCCTCAACGGTGCCGTCTTTATTCATCTCGGCGATACACGCGGAGATCTGATCGCGCAGCTCGGTGTCCTCTCCCCGCAGGAGCATACAAAAGACCAGCATATTGGGATTCATGTAGGGCGGGCGATCCACGATATGATCGTTTCTGGATGCGATATACCTTACTGTATTCTGATCGGTTTCAAGCGCCACGATATCGCCCCTGTTCAGCGCCATGATCATATCATTCATCGTGTCATAGAAAACATATCTGTTGCAGATACTGTCAACCATGATATCCTTGAGCACTTCGTTCAATTCGTCTTCCGTGATATTCAGTTTGGACAGCCGGCCTATGTCGCCATATTTCTGGACTGCGCCGGTATTTGCAGCATCCTCGGCGACACAAACGGACAGGCATGCGAAAAAGGCAATCATGAGGGCAAGAATAAACGTTACGGTCTTTTTCATTGTAGTACGCCTCCCAGTTTTTTAGGCTTATCCAAATCGGCATCCCGTTCACTGGCAAACGCCATCAAGCGCGATGCCGATCCGTTATCTGCGGTTTGCGCAGCGTCAACTTCCGCTGCGCGTCGTCTACAGCGATATGTCGATGGTGTTGTGCCCGTTTTCCAGCCGGTAATCCAGCTGTGTGGCCATCTTCTTCAATATCGTTACGCCCAGGCCTTCCTCGTCCTGCTCGAAGGGATTGTAGGCCGCGCCGCCGCAATCGAAGGCGATGCGCGTCGAATCGTCCGATTCCGCGTGGGACACGGAGAGCTTCAGATCCACGTCGCTTCGGTTGGGATAGCAGTGATTCAGCAATTCATAGATCAGCTCCTCACAGCAGATCTGCAGCCGGTAGGTGCGCTTCTGATCCAGGCCGTATTTCTCGCCGAAGTTCTGTATGCCGCCCTGGAGCTGCATCAGGTCGAAGTCCCGGCAAGTGATCTCATAGGTGAAATACTTGATCTTGTTGATGAAGGCCACGGTCTTTTCGCGCTTTGGCGCATCGAAGATCTCACTGGGCGTGCCCTGCTCGTAAATGCCGCCGTCGGCAAAGAACAGCACGCGGTTCGACACTTCTCTTGCGAAGTTCATCTCGTGGGTGACGATCAGCATGGTCATATCCCGCTTGGCCAGCATGCGGATTACCGCCAGTACCTCGCCCACCATCGTGGGGTCGAGAGCACTTGTAGGTTCATCGAATAATAGCACCTTGGGCTCCATCATCAGGCACCGGCAGATGGCGATGCGCTGCTGCTGCCCGCCGGAGAGCACCGTGGGCCAGGCATGGGCGCGTGAGGCAAGGCCCACCTGCCCAAGCAGGTCCATGGCCTTCTCCTCCGCTGCCTTGCGGGGCATTTTGAGGATGCGCGTGGGGGCCAGGCACAGGTTGTCCATCACGTCCATCTCGGAAAACAGGTGGAACTTCTGGAACACCATGCCCATGCTGCGGCGGATCTCGTCCACCTTCGCGCCGCGGGCGGTGATTTCCATGCCGTCGATGAAGATTTGCCCCGCGTCCGGCTTTTCCAGCAGGCACAGCGAGCGCAGGAACACGCTCTTGCCGCAGCCGCTGCCGCCGATTATGGCGATGCGCTCGCCCTGCTCTACGGTCAGGTCGACACCCTTCAGCACGTCCAGACTGCCGAAGGATTTCTTAAGGCCCCGAACTTCGATCAGGCTCATTGTGAAATGCCTCCCTCTTGCGTTTCGTCATATTCCGGAAAGGATGAATTAACCCTCATCCGGCTCCATAAACGTCGACGAGGCCAGCACAACATGGGTAAACGCGCCGGTGAGGAATGGCGTTGATACAACGGTGCCCGCGGGCTGATCCTCTATGTCGGCATTCTCCCAGTTGCCAAAGTCGCCTGCTTCCATCCAGAAAACCACATCCGACATTCCTGATTCCAGCGTCAGGGCTCTCGCGGCCGTATCGATCGACACGAACTCAACATTCATGCCGAGCCGCCTGCCAACCTCGGAAACGAGCGCCGTATTGAAGCCGATGGGTTCACCGGCATCGGAAAAATAATCCATCGGCGGGCGATCCCCCGTGACCGCAACCTTCAGGGTCTCGCCGCCCTCGAACACCTCTGGGACGATCGCTTCGGGTTCGGTCCCAGCGATGACCTCGTCAATGTACTGCTTCTTCAGCGTGTCCAGCGTGCCGTCGGCCTTCATGGCCCCGATCGCTTCAGAAATCCTGTCGCACAGCTCGGCATCCTCCTCGCGGAGCAGCATGGAGAAATTCAGATTATACGAAGGGGCTGTCTCTGGCGGATTGTAGATCGCATATTCTTCCGTCCTGGAAAGCAGGTATTCGGCCGTGAATTCATCAAGCGCCATCCCCGCGATGCTCCCGCTTACAAGCGCCCCGATCATGCTGTTGAGATTATCGAAAAAACGATAGCGGGAAAACGGCACTTTGTCAAAGTAGCTTTCCATGATGGCCTGGGTCAATGTGTCTTCATCCACATTCATCTTGGTCAGGCGTCCGAGCTCGCCCTGATCCCCTGCCAGTGCCGGAAGGCCCAGTGTGGAAAGCGCCAGAAGCGCGATCAGTATCAAACAAGCTGCTTTCTTCATGATTGAATCCTCCTGTTTTTCATTCAAGCCGCCGTATGTGCTTTCTCCTTCAGCTTATCCGACAGCGCGAACAGGCCGAATACGATATAGGACAGCGCCAGATAGATCAGCATGCCGATGATGATGGTCAAAAGGGGCTGCATGGTGCGGGAGGCGGTGTTGTTGATAACGCGGGTCAGGTCGGTGATGGTGACATAGCCCACCACGCTGGTCCACTGGATCAGGTTCACAATGGTAGACTGATACACCGGCTTGGCGATGCGCAGCACCTGCGGCAGCATGATCAGCCGGAAGGTGTCCCAAGCGGAAAAGCCCAGCGTGCGCGCCGCCTCGGCCTGGCCCCTGTCCGCCGCCTCCAGCGCCGAGCGCAGCAATTCTGCGACATGCGCGGAAACGTTCAACGCAAAGGTTATCACGGCCACCATTACCGGCTTCAGTCCCGCCCGCGCGAACACGCCGTAGTAGAGCAGGAGCAGCAGCATCAGCACCGGCGTGCCCCGCAGCACGGCGATATACACCGAGGCGACGCCACGGGCGACGCGATTCCTGCGCGTGCGCAGAAGGCAGACCAGCGCGCCCAGGACCGTGCCGATCAACAGCGCGAACACTGAAATCTGCACCGTGACCCAAAGGCCGCCCAGTATGGTTTGCCAGGAACCGCCCTGAATCAGGATTGTATAGAGCTTGTCGCTCAGGGTCATTGGTCAAAGTCCCCCTTTTCTGTTTTATACTAAACTCAATCCAAAAGTGAACATATGCGGAGCGGATTTTTGTTCTGCCTAAGCAGAGCGGAGGGAGGCGATACAGCGCATCGTTGACCGCAGCGAGGCGACGGCAGGGCGGAAAAGACGCCCGCAGATGGTTGCAATTTAGGTAGCCGCTGATTAATTCCCGCATCGATTCTGCGGCGCCTTTTCCGGCATCTGTCTCTTGCAGAATTCTCGATTTACCTCCAGTAAACCTTCGAATGCCGGAAAATTCACTCGCAGCCTCGTCACTTGAATTAATCATCGTCTACTTAGATTGAGTTTAGTACTGGATTCACGGGAAAGCCGGAGGCGTTTCGCGGCACGGCTGCGGCCGCGAAACGCCCCGGGGGGAAAGGCTGCAAGGCTTTGGTCCGCCTGCGTTACTGGCCAAGGCTGGACTTCAAAGTGACGGTGACGTACGCATCGGTGAAGTAGGGATCGGTGACGATGGTGCTTTCCGGGATGTCCTCCTGGTCGACCGTTCTCGCATCATTCCAGTCTGCCAAAGCGCTCATGATTTCCAGCTGCTCCTCGGTGTATTCGGGATGGCTTTCGGTCATGGCAGCCTTGTTCAGATAGGACAGGACACCGGCAGCTGCGGTGTCCTCCGCCATCGCCGACACGGCCAGCAGGGACAACGCCAATGCCAGCGCAAGGAGCAGGCTGGCCAGCTTCTTCAAGGGGATTCCTCCTTCATCTATGTGAAAGCGCCTTGCGGCGCTTTCATTCTGCACGGAAACACGCGGTTTTCCGCATCTGAGCACAGCCGTATATTGTTCTTCTATATTGTATCAGATAGCAGCCATTTTTTTCAATGAGATTACACGTTTTTAACATTATCTGGCGTATCTACAGAGCACTCCCGCATACTGGCGTGTGTTTCCAAAGTCGAGGATGTGCAGTTTCGAGGATATCAGGCTGCATTTCAAGGCGATCCTCCGAAGGCTCACCGATTGCAAATCGAGGAAAAGCAACACAGAAATGCAGCCTGAGGCGCCGAAAATGCAGGCTTGGATTTTGGAAACACGCTCTAAACCCAATCAGGATTTGGACAAGCATACGGGCGGATTATGCGTCGTGACAAGGCGGAGCCCCTTGACTTGCCGGCGGCAAGTATGAGGGGCTCCAACACAGTCGCGGCACATAAGACGTCACAGAATGGTCTATGTCCTGTTTGAGTTCAGTATGGACTGACGGAAAGAGTTGCATTCCCACAGTTTCCCATGAAGAACCATTTTGTTGGCTCATCACGGAAAGATGTGGCTAACTCCCCCCTCATCAGTCGCCTGTGGTGACAGCTTCCCCCCAGGGGGAAGCTGTTCTGCGCCAAGCTTTCCCCTTGAGGAGGGCCGCGGCGCCTGGAAAACAGTCCACTGGACAGTTTTCAGCAAGGCCGGGCCCGTTCGTGCGCGATGGGACCCGATGCGTCGGCATTGGGCGCGCGCGTTTGGTTAGGCCCCCGTCAGTGCCCCGAAGGGGCGAATGAGGTGTTCGTCATCCCCCAAGTATTCGTAAAGAACCACTTTATTGGGCTGCCCGTGTTGCTATGGGCAGCCCATATTCATGCCTAAACGGTCAGATCTCGTCGTTGTTCTCCTCGACGTTCTCCACGTCCTCGGCTTCCTCCGGCTCGTCCTCCTCGGCCTCGGCGCGAGCGACGGAGATGACCTTGCTGTCCTCGGCCACGCGCATCAGGCGCACGCCCTGGGTGTTGCGGCTGAGGGTGGAGATGGAGGACACCGGCGTTCGGATGATGGTGCCGTCGTCGGTGATCAGCAGGATGTCCTCCGCCTCGTCCGCCAGCAGCTGGCAGGTCAGCCGGCCGGTCTTGGACGTGAGATTCATGGCCTTGATGCCCTTGCCGCCGCGGCTCTGCACGCGGTACTCGTCGATCTCGGTGAGCTTGCCATAGCCGTTCTCGGTGATGGACAGCACCTTCATGCCCTCGAACACCGGGCACATATCCACCACCTCGTCGCCCTTGTTCAGCTCCATGGACTTCACGCCCATGGCGGCGCGTCCGATGGGCCGCATGTCGGTCTCCGGGAAGCGGATGGCCATGCCGTCGCGGGTGCCCAGCAGCAGCTCGTAGCTGCCGTCGGTCAGCGCCACGCCGATCAGCTCGTCGTCCTCCCGCAGCACCAGGGCGATCAGGCCGCTCTTGCGCAGGTTGGTGAACTCGGAAAGCTCGGTGCGCTTGATCACGCCGTTCTTCGTGGCCATGATCAGGTAGTGCCCCGCCACCTTCTCCGCCGGCACGGGCAGCATGGCCTTCACCTTTTCGCCGGCTTCCAGCTGCAGCAGGTTCACGATGGCGGTGCCGCGGGCGGTGCGCCCGGCCTCCGGGATCTGGTAGCAGTTCAGCTGGTAGGCGCGGCCGCGGTTGGTGAAGAACATCAGCGTGTCGTGGGTGTTGACCACGTACATCTGCTCCACGAAGTCTTCCTCGCGGGTGGTGGCGCCCACAACGCCCTTGCCGCCGCGCTTCTGGGCGCGATAGGTGGCCTTGGGCAGGCGCTTGACATAGCCGTAGTGGGTCAGCGTGACGACCATGTCCTCCTCGGCGATCAGGTCCAGCATGTCGATCTCGCCCTCCAGGGCAGAGATCTCCGTGCGGCGCTCGTCCGCGTACTTGCGCTTGATCTCATTCAGCTCGTCCTTGATGATGCCCAGCACCATGCTCTCGTTGGCGAGCACTTCCCTGTAGTACGCGATCAGCTTCTGCAGCTCGGCGTACTCCGCCTCGATCTTGTCCCGCTCCAAGCCGGTCAGGCGCTGCAGACGCATGTCCAGGATGGCCTGGGCCTGGCGCTCGGACAGGCCGAAGCGGCTCATCAGGCCGTCCTTCGCCTCCTGGCCGGTGCGGCTGGCGCGGATCAGGGCGATGACCTCGTCGATGTTGTCCAGCGCGATGATCAGGCCCTCCAGGATGTGGCTCCTGGCCTCGGCCTTGTTCAGGTCGTACTGGGTGCGGCGGCGGATCACGTCCTCCTGGTGCTCCAGGTAGTGGTGGATCATCTGCCGCAGGCTGAGGATGCGCGGCGTGCCGTCCACCAGCGCCAGCATGATGGCGCCGAAGGTGTCCTGCAGCTGGGTATGCTTGTACAGCGTGTTCAGCACCACGTTGGCGTTCACGTCCCGCTTCAGCTCGATGACGATGCGCATACCCTGGCGGTCGGACTCGTCGCGGATGTCGCTGATGCCCTCCACGGTCTTTTCGTGGACCATCTCGGCGATCTTCTCGATCAGCTTGGCCTTGTTGACCATGTAGGGGATCTCGGTGACGACGATCCGCTGGCGGCCCTGGCTCATCTCCTCGATCTCGCTCTTGGCGCGCACGATGATGCGGCCGCGGCCCTCGTGATAGGCGTCGTAGATGCCCCGCTTGCCCAGGATCACGCCGCCGGTGGGGAAATCCGGGCCCTTGACGAACTGCATCAGGTCGTCCACGGTGCAGTCGGGGTGGTCGATGTAGTGCACGCAGGCGTCGATCACCTCGCCCAGGTTGTGGGGCGGGATGTTGGTGGCCATGCCCACGGCGATGCCGCTGGAGCCGTTCACCAGCAGATTCGGGAAGCGACTGGGCATCACGGCGGGCTGCATCAGGGTCTCGTCGAAGTTCGGATAGAAATCGACGGTCTCCTTCTCGATGTCGCGCACCATCTCCATGCTCAGCTTCGACAGGCGGGCCTCGGTGTATCGCATGGCCGCCGCGCCGTCGCCGTCCACGGAGCCGAAGTTGCCCTGGCCCTCCACCAGCGTGTAGCGGATGGAAAAGTCCTGGGCCAGGCGCACCATGGCGTCGTAAACGGAGCTATCGCCGTGGGGGTGATACTTACCGAGCACGTCGCCCACGATGCGCGCGCTCTTCCTGTAGGGCTTGTCCGGGGTGATGCCCATCTCGTTCATCGAGTACAGGATGCGCCGGTGCACCGGCTTCAGGCCGTCGCGCACGTCCGGCAGGGCGCGCGTGACGATGACCGCCATAGCGTAGGATATAAAGGATTTTTTCAGCTCGTCCTCGATGTTGAGGGGCGTGAGCTTGCCGATGTTGAATTCGTCAGCCAAGGTGTAACCCTCCGTTAAATATCTTGTTTGCGATTTACGTACCAATTTCAATCGTTCGCGGCGGCATGTACGGCGCGAACGGAGGTAATTTTTCAGGAGGGAAATCCCATTTCCCGGATGAAAAATTCCAACCTTGCAGATTTTGCGGCCGGAACCCTTCAGGGTTCAAGCAAAATCTGGAGGGGGTGGCAGTGGCGGGGGAGCTTGCTCCCCCGTCCACATTAAATATCCAAATCCGCCACCAGCTTGGCGTTCTGCTCGATGAACTCGCGCCGGGGCTCCACCTGGTCGCCCATGAGCAGGGTGAACAGCTCGTCGGCGGCGATGGCGTCCTTCATCTCCACGCGGTACATGCTGCGGGTCTCGGGGTTCATGGTGGTGTCCCACAGCTGCTGGTAGCTCATCTCGCCCAGGCCCTTGTAGCGCTGGATCTCCGGCTTGGCGTCGCGGCCCATCTCGTCCAGCAGCTTCTGCAGCTGGCTGTCGGAGTAGACATACTGCTCCTGCTTGCCGCGGGTCACCTTGTAAAGCGGCGGCTGGGCGGCGTAGACGTAGCCGTCCTCGATCAGCTTGGGCATGAACCGATAGAAGAACGTGAGCAGCAGGATGCGGATGTGGTTGCCGTCCACGTCGGCATCGGTCATGCAGACGATGCGATGGTAGCGCAGCTTGCTGGGGTCGAACTCCTTGCCGAAGCCCGCGCCGAAGGCGGTGATCATGGCCTTGATCTCGGCGTTGGACAGGGCGCGGTCGATGCGGGTCTTTTCCACGTTCAAAATCTTGCCGCGCAGGGGCAGTATGGCCTGGAAGTGCCTGTCGCGGCCCTGCTTGGCGCTGCCGCCGGCGCTGTCGCCCTCGACGATGAAGATCTCGCACTTGGCCGGGTCGCGCTCAGAGCAGTCCGCCAGCTTGCCAGGCAGCGCCGCGCTCTCCAGCGCGGTCTTGCGGCGGGTCAGGTCGCGGGCCTTGCGGGCGGCTTCCCGGGCGCGGGCGGCCTGCAGGCACTTGTCCAGCACTGCGCGGGCCGAGGAGGGATTCTCCTCGAAATAGGTGGTCAGCTTCTCCGACACCATAGCGTCCACCTGGGGGCGAACCTCGCTGTTGCCCAGCTTGGTCTTGGTCTGGCCCTCGAACTGGGGCTCGTGCAGCTTCACGCTCACGATGGCGGTCAGGCCCTCGCGCACGTCGTCGCCGGTCAGGTTGGCGTCGTTGGCCTTGAGCATGCCGTTCTTGCGGGCGTAGTCGTTGATCACCCGGGTCAGCGCGTTGCGGAAGCCCGCCAGGTGCGTGCCGCCCTCGGGGGTGTGGATGTTGTTGGCGAAGGAGAACACGCTCTCATTGTAGCTGTCCGTCCACTGGAGCGCCACTTCGATGCTGTTCTCGTTCTTCTTCCCGGCGATGTACACCGGCGGGGCGAACAGCGCCGTCT
Source organism: uncultured Eubacteriales bacterium (assembly GCA_902800625.1). Lineage (GTDB taxonomy): Bacteria > Bacillota > Clostridia > Christensenellales > Aristaeellaceae > UBA2862. The sequence continues at coordinate 50,027 of CADCFG010000009.1, forward strand.
TGTGCCGGTTCAGATACTCCACAAAGGACACGATGCCGCCCTCGTAGTGGAACACATGGCAGTGGGGCTCCTCGCCGCGGTCGTCCGTCAGGGCGATGCGGATGCCGGCGTTCAGGAAGGCCATCTCGCGGAAGCGGGTCTTCAGGGTGTCGTAATCGAACTCGCCGGTCTCGAAGATGCCGGGCTCCGGGTCCTCGCCGGTCTTAACGTCCGGCCAGAAGCGGATGGTGGTGCCGGTGCGCTCGGTTTCCCCTACCACCTTCAGGTCGTAGAGGATCTTGCCGCGCTCGTATTCCTGCTGGTAGATCTTGCCGTTCTGGTAGACGTTCACCTGCAGGTGGCTGCTGAGGCCGTTGACCACCGACGCGCCCACGCCGTGCAGGCCGCCGGACACCTTGTAGCCCTCGCCGCCGAACTTGCCGCCGGCGTGCAGCACCGTCAGGCACACCTCCACTGCCGGGCGGCCCATCTTGGGATGGATGCCCACCGGGAAGCCGCGGCCGTTGTCCTGCACGGTCACGGAGCCGTCCTTGTTCAGCGTCACTTCGATGTTGTCGCAGAACCCGGCCAGCGCCTCGTCGATGGCGTTGTCCACGATCTCATACACCAGGTGGTGAAGCCCGCGCTCGTCGGTGGAGCCGATGTACATGCCCGGGCGGCGGCGCACCGCCTCCAGGCCCTCCAGCACCTGTATCTGGCTTTCGTCGTAATGATTATCTCTCTGCATGATTCAGCCTTTCACGCCGCCCTTTCCGGCGACTTTGAAAATATTTTTCTACTTATAGTAATTATACCACTTTTCACCCCCTTCAGACTTGCATAAAAAGGTTAAGGAACGGCGGAAATTATACATTTAACGGACAATAAAAAAAGCAGCCATAAATGGGTGGGTTTTAAGGTGCGCTCAGAGCAAAAGCCGATGAGTTTTGAAACAGAATAATGGATAATGCAAAGCGAAAACCCGCCGACTTATGTTGACGGGTTTTTCGATTTGGCACACCCAGAGGAATGGCGTCGCTGCGCGCCGCGGCCTTCGGCCGAACCCCTTTGCTCGCTTCGCTCGCAAAAGAGATTCGCTTACCCCGGTTTGGCTGCGCCACGCAAAAAGCAGCCCTGGCGGGCTGCTTCTGCGTGGCGCACCCAAAGGGATTCGAACCCCTGACCTACCGCTTAGGAGGCGGTCGCTCTATCCTGCTGAGCTATGGGTGCACGCTTATGCCTAACTATTATGGCACGAAGCCAACGGATTGTCAAGGGCGGAAATGTTGTAAATCCCGCGCTTTTGCGCTATAATGGGGACAGCATCGGAAAGGGAATTGTTTTGATGAAACACCGCGTGTTCTGGACCCGCTTCTTCCTGGCCGCCTCGATTCTGACGGCGGCGCTGATCTTCTTCTTCTCCGCCCAGCAGGGGCCGGATTCCTCCGCGATGAGCGAGGGCCTGACGCTGACCGCGGCGAAGCTGTTGCGGCCCGACCTGATGGAAATGCCCGCGGCGGAGCGGCTGGCGTATCTGGAGAAGCTGGGGTTCATCGTGCGCAAATGCGCCCATTTCAGCGAATTTGCGCTGCTGGCCTTCAACCTGGCCTGCTGGCTGCGGTTGAGATTCCTCGAAAGGCCCCGTGCCTATGCCCCACCCCGGGCCTGGTTGATCGCCACGCTGTACGCCGGCACCGATGAGCTGCACCAGATGTTCGTGGCCGAACGAGCGCCCGCGGTGGTGGACGTGTGCATCGACAGCGCCGGAGCGCTGACGGGCACGCTGGTGGCAGTGGCCGGGATGATCCTCGTCGAGCGAAGAATCCGCAAGCCGAAGTAAACACGTCCGCTGATCGTTCACAATTCCAAAAATGCCTTCCCCGATGGGGAAGGCATTTTCAATGGTTCAATAGTTATCCGCCTTGATCTGGAAATAGCTCTGGGGATGGTTGCACACCGGGCATACCTCGGGGGCCTGCTTGCCGATGTGGATGTGGCCGCAGTTGCTGCACTGCCAGATCATGTCGCCGTCGCGGCTGAACACCAGGCCGCCCTCGATATTGGCCAGCAGCTTGCGATAGCGCTCCTCGTGCTCCTTCTCGATGGCGGCCACGCCCTCAAACTGCCGGGCGATGTCCTCAAAGCCCTCCTCCCGGGCCTCCCGGGCGAACCGGGCATACATATCGGTCCACTCGAAGTTCTCGCCGTCGGCGGCGTCATTGAGGTTCTGGGTGGTGGTGGGCACCTTGCCGCCGTGCAGCAGCTTGAACCACAGCTTGGCGTGCTCCTTCTCGTTCTTTGCGGTCTCCTCGAAGATGGCCGCGATCTGCACATAGCCGTCTTTCTTGGCCTGGGAAGCGTAGTAGTCGTACTTGTTGCGGGCCTGGCTCTCGCCGGCGAACGCGGCCATCAAATTGGCCTCGGTCCTTGAACCCTTGAATTCCATAAAAGCACCTCCATAGGGTTTATTGTGCACGTATCGTAGCATGGATTATACACAGTAGTCAACGATAACTTAGCGCTCCCAAAACGCAGATTTCCCGCCCCTGAATCAGCGGGGCGGGAAATTGTCATCGGAATGGCGGAAGCGTCCGGGTCAGTCCGCGCGCACGCGCCAGCCGAACTCGTCCGCCAGCTTGCCGGTCTGGATGCCGGTGATGGTGTCGTACAGCTTCTGGGTCACCGGGCCGATGCTGCCGTCGCCGATGGTCATGACCTCGTCCATGTAGCGCAGCTTGCCCACGGGGCTGATGACGGCGGCGGTGCCGGTGCCGAAGACCTCCTCCAGCTTGCCGGCTCCTCCAGCTTGCCGGACTTCTGGGCCTCGATCAGCTCGTCCACGGACACCTTGCGCTCCTCCACCTCCATGCCCCACTGGCGGCACAGGAACAGCACGCTGTTGCGGGTGATGCCGGGCAGGATGGAGCCGTTCAGCATGGGCGTGACGATCTTGCCGTCGATCTTGAACATGATGTTCATGGCGCCCACTTCCTCGATGTACTTGCGCTCAACGCCGTCCAGCCACAGCACCTGGCTGTAGCCGCCGTCATGGGCCTTCACCTGGGCAATCAGGGACGCGGCGTAGTTGCCGCCGGTCTTGGCAAAGCCGATGCCGCCGCGCACGGCGCGCACGTACTCGTCCTCGATCCAGATGCCCACGGGCGCCAGGCCGCTCTCGTAGTAGGCGCCGGAGGGGCTGAGGATGACGATGAACAGATAGGTCTTGCTGGGGGCCACGCCCAGGAACTCATCGGTGGCGATGATGAAGGGGCGGATGTACAGGCTGGTGCCCGGCTCGGTGGGGATCCAGTCCTTGTCGATGGCCACGACAGCCTTGATGGCCTGCACGAAGTCCTCCTCGGGGATCTGCGGGATGCACAGGCGATCGTTGGAGTTGTTGGCGCGCTTGGCGTTCATGTCCGGGCGGAACAGGTAAGCTTCGCCGTTCGCGCCGCGATAGGCCTTCAAGCCCTCGAACATGGTCTGGCCGTAGTGGAACACCATGGCGGAGGGATCCAGCTCGATCTTCTGGTAGGGCACGATGCGCGCGTCATGCCAGCCCTGGCCCTCGGTGTAGTTCATGATGAACATGTGGTCGGTGAAGATGTGGCCAAAGCCCAGCTTCTGGCCCGGAGCCGGCTTGGCCTTGGGGGTCGTGGTGCGCTCGACGCGGATATTCAGCATTGTGAATCGCTCCAATCTGCAATTTATTGGGTACCGACTTGCATTTATGATACCGCGGTAAATCGCGAAAATCAAGGGGAAAGGGCGATTTTTCATTCTATGTTTACATTAACTCCCCTTGCAATCCCCCGCCCATGCAGATATAATAGCAACCGTCAATTGAATACGAGACAGTTCGAAGTCCTCCTGTCTGACGGACGCGCAGGCGTCCCGAAAAAACAAAACCAGGTAGCGCGCCGGATAAGGGCGCCTGTGAGGGCATGGAAGACCATGCTCCTCTTTGCTTCATGGGGGATTTCCCTGTCCGATCAGACAGGAGGATTCCCCCATGACTTATTCCGACAACAGGTATCGCTTCACCACCCTTTCCATCGTGCGGGCCGGGCTGATCGCCGCGCTCTATGTGGTGTTGACGATGATCTTCCAGCCCATCAGCTTCGGCGCGATTCAGTTCCGCGTGGCCGAGGCGTTGACCCTCATGCCCATACTGACCGTGGACGCCGTGCCCGGGCTGTTCGTGGGCTGCCTGCTGGCCAACTGGCTGGGCGGCGGCGTATGGTTCGACGTGGCGCTGGGCTCCGTCGCCACGCTGCTGGCCGCACTGTGCAGCCGGAAATTCCGCTCCAGGCCCATCCTGGCCGCCCTCTTCCCCACCGTGTTCAACGGCCTGATCGTGGGTCCGGTGGTATACTTCGCCTACGTGCGCGCCCCTGGCGACCCGGTGAGCGTGGGCACGCTGCTGTTCAACATGGCCACGGTGGCCTTCGGCGAGCTGGTCGTGTGCTACGTGCTGGGCCTGCCGATGCTGTACGGGCTGAAAAAGCTGCCGGAGGACGTGCTGGGAGAATAAGGTTCATCACGGAAGTCTGTGGAACGAACTTGATGTGGCAAAGAAACACAGTGTACAGATCCTTCGCTTCGCTCAGGATGACAGGGCTCGATTCGTTGTCATCCTGAGCGAAGCGAAGGATCTGTACTTTTCATTGTCTAACCACATTGTGAAAAGCATCTTGTGGATTATTCTGATGCTTTATCCGGCACTTTCCCACGAAGATCCGGAGTTTACCACTACCGCTTCTCTCCCCTCCTGCCCACCGCCGCCGCGACGGTCAGCGCCAGCCACACCGCCAGCGCCACGGCCAGGAAACCGACGATGGCATAGGGCCAGGAAAAGCTCAGCCGGTGCTGAAAGGGGGCGTTGGGAACAAACCAGTCCTCCGCCCGCAGGGCGAACGCCGCCTGGAAGCCGTAGTCCCCGCCGCGCTGGTAGGGCCCCGCCAGCTTGAGCGCGCCGGTGGCGTTGTAGGCGTTGATGTTGACGATGAGCGTAACCAGGTTCACCGCCAGGGAGACCCCTGCGGCGATCAGCAGCCGGAGCCTGCGTCCCGTGCGGCGCTCCTCGCCCAGCTGCTCGTCCCGGACCTCCGCGCCTGCGCGGCTCACGATGTAATCCTCCACCAGGTCGTAGTCCTCCGGCGGCACGAAGATCATGCTCCGGAAGACCGCCCGCTTCAGCACCAGCAGGTCGTTCTCCCGGCGACGGACGACGCGCCGCACCCAGGAGAAATAGCAGGTGCTGTTCCGGGTGCTGTTGTACAGGTTCGTGGACGTACCCAGCGCCTGGCCCGCGTGGCCCGTGGCGAGGCCGGCCACCAGCGCCACCGCCGCCAGCGCGTCGGTGGCGTTCTGCTCCTTCGGGGTGTAGACCTGGGTCACCAGCTCGTCGGTCATCACGAAGTGCATCGGCATCACGCCCCGGTACACCAGCAGCATGATCCCGTAGATCAGCAGGCCCACGGCCGTAAAGCCGCCCGCGAAGATCAGCCCCATGAACCAGCCGGGGACGCCGCCCCAGTCGCCCAGCGCCATAGCGAACAGGCCCATGGCCAGGCCGATGGCGGCGACGATCTTCATCATCATCCAGAATATCGCCCGGTTGCGGCGCAGGTCCAGCGGATACGTCCAGCTCAGCGCGCCGTTCTCGTCCACCGTCACCCGGTATTTCAGGTCCTTCCCGTCCATGTTCGCGCCTCCAAACGCGTGTGAAGGTCAATCGCCCTGCTGCATGCAGCGCACCAGGTCGTCCAGCGCCGCCAGGGTGTCCCCGCCATCGCCGTTGATCGTCTTGGCGGTGTAGATCACAGTGCCCTGGGTCGTGCTCTCGATGATGCGCAGCATGTCGATCAGATAGCCCTGCAGCCGATAGGTGTACAGCCCGGCGGGCAGCTTCTTGCCGCCCACGTCGTAATATTCATACTCCACATAAGACACCAGGTCGTCGCCGTACTGCTGCCGGATGTGGGGCGTGTACTGCTCGCGGATGTACTCGGCGGGCTCGCCGATGATGTCGCCGGTGCGGTAGATCAGCACATAGGGGATCTTGCCCTCGCCGCTCAGGCTGACATACAGGCCGTCCTCCTCGTCGTACAGGGCGCTGAAGGCCGGGTCCACCGCGGTGGTGAAGCCCAGCTCCGGACAGGAAACGGTCTTCAATCCGGCGGTGTCCGGCGCGCCTTCCGGGTTCTGGGGATGGCCGTCGTCGCAGCCGGGCCCGCTGTCGCCGGGGATGCCGTTCGCGTAGTAATCCGCGTCGGGCTGGTAGCAGTAGGCCGCGATGGCCAGCGCGGACAGGCAGTCCTCGCTGTCGTCGGCATAGTAGCGGGCCTCGTAGCGCACGAAGCCGTCCTCCCGCAGGTCGAACACGCACAGGCAGTTGCGCTCGCGGCCGTTGGCGGTGTAGGCGTACATCACGCCCGGCATCTGGATGCCGGAGACGGTGTAGGTCTGGAACTCGCCCACGCTGAGCAGGTCGCCGCCCAGGCTGTCCTGCATCTGGGGCGTGAAGGCGTTTTCAAAGTAGCCCTGGGCGTTGAACTGGCTGCCGGGGCCGTCGGCCCGGGCGATCATCAGCCAGGGACTGTCCGCGTCATTGCCCAGGTCGATGTACAGCCCCGCCTCTTCATAGTACCAGTTCAGGCCGGGAGCCGTGAGGGTGGAAAAGCCCTGCTCGGGGCAGCTGACCACCTGGTAGCCCGCGTCCCCGTCCTCGGCGACGCCCACGGCCGGCATCGAAGCCGCCAGCAGCAGCGCCACAAGCATCGAAATGAATCTGCGCACGGTATTCGCCTCCTTGATGTTTTATCGGGCGATGGTGTAGTCCACGCCCTTGAGGTAGTAATCCTGGGTGGAATCGTCGATGATCTGCAGGTTGGGGTTGTCGTAGGCATAGGGGTTCAGGCTGTACTCGTCCCAGAAGCCCGTCTCCGCCCGGTACACCTCCCCGGTCACGCTGTCGTAGAGCCGGTCATAGCCCAGCGTGGCGTCGCTGCGCTGCTGGGAGAGGATGTCGTAGCTGGTCTCTCGGCTGGACCAGGCGTCGTTGCAGCGGTCGTAGGCGGCCTGCAGGTTCTCGTTCATCTGCCGGATGATCTCGGCCTCCTCCCCGGCGGCGCGGATGCTCTGGCGCACGAATTCCTCGTTGTACCGGAATGAGGCCATGCAGCGGTTCAGCACGTCCTCCAGCTCGATCAGCTCGCCCTCGGGCGCCATGAAGCCCATGGCGTCATAGACGATGTCGGGGCTGATGTCCACGCCGTTCATGTACAGGCTGGCCCCGATGCGGGTGGGCTGGGCGGTGATCCAGCCCTCGCAGGCCACGCCCCGCTCGGAGTTGAAGGCCACGCGCACCAGGGAGTTGTCGTAGCAGGTGGGCATGCAGGCCAGGCCGCTGGGCTTCACCTCCAGCACCCGGGCGTCGTACACCTCCGGGCAGGCGTTGTAGTCCAGGAACTGGCTGTTGCCCGCGTACTTTTTACCGTACTCCCGCAGGTCGGCCAGGTGCTGCACATAGCAGGCCACCGTCAGCTCCTCCAGCGCCGGGGCGTCGGCGAAGGCGGCGTACATGAAGTCCAGCCCGGCGTACTGACCGTACCAGTCCTTGGCCGCCTGGCTGCGCAGGAAGGGCTGCGCCTTGCCCGCGCGGAAGTAGGTGCGCTCGGGGCATTCGGGGTCGTAGGCCCGCACGGACAGGTCCGCGGCGGAGGTGCCGGTGGTGATGATCTTCCAGCCCACGGGCACCTCCATGGAGAAGCGGCCGTCGTCGTAGGTATAGGTTTCGGACACGATGGGCTGGACTGGCGCGGCCTGGATAGCCGCCCCGGCAGAGGTGTCGTCACTGCCGCCGTCCGTGGGCGCGGGCTCCTGGGGCGCCTCGTCGTAGCCGTCCGCGCTGTCCCGGTAGAAGTTCACCGCGATGGCCAGCGCCTCCAGCGTGGCCTCCGGGTCGTCCTGGCGGTACTTGGCCGTATAGCACACGTTGCCGCCGAAGCGGGTGTCGAACACCCGCAGCAGCACCACGGGCACGTCCCCCACCAGGTAGGTGTACTGCACGCCGGGCATGTCCACGCCCTGCACGGTGTAGGTCTGGAACGCGCCCACCTCGATCAGCCTGTCGCTGTAGTCGGCCTGCATCTCGGGGGTGAACACGTCCCGGAAGTAGCCCTCGGCGTCGCCGCCGCTGTCGCGGTTGCGATAGATCAGCAGATAGGGGATGCTGCCCTTGCCGTCCAGCCAGAGATTCAGCCCGGTGCCGTCGTCCATCCAGGCCCAGGGCAGCCCCTCACGGCAGGCGGTGACAAAGTCCTGCTCGGGGCACTTCATCAGCTGGAGCCGGGTGTCGGCGTCCTCCGCGCCTGCGGCCGCGCCACACAATAGGAACGCCAGTGTCAGTATCGCGCACATCATTCGCCTCATGGTGGATCCCTCCCGTGTTTGATTGGTGAGTGGACGTGGCATGCATCGCCCCGGTTCCGTATATTGGAAAAGGGTGTTGCGCCAGCGTAACTTCTGTGTTATGATATTCAACAGCATAGGTTTCCTATATACTTATCATACCTTTGGCGCGGGCGCTGCGCCAGATCGTTGCCGGGTCTGTCAATGACCTGTCCGGCAATCCGCCCGGCCATCAGGAGGCACAGCATGACATTCCAGGAACAGCTCAACGCCTATATCGACACCCTGCACTGCACGGCCCGCCAGCTGGCGAAGGCTTCCGGCCTCTCCCCCGCCGTGATCAGCCGCTATCGCTCCGGCGATCGGGAGCCCGGCGCGGAAAGCCCCCAGCTGGACGCCCTGTGCCAGGCCCTGGAATCGCTGGCCGTTCAGGCCGGGCTGGTCTCCCCCACCCGGCTGGAGGCCCGCGCCGCGCTGTCCGCCGCCCTCGCCAGCCCCGAGCCGGATGACGGCGCGCTGGCGGAGAACCTGAACGCGCTAATGGAGGCGCTGGACGTGTCCTCCGGGGAGGTGGCCCGGGCGCTGAACTACGACGCCTCCTACATCTCCCGCGTTCGGTCCGGCAACCGGCGTCCCGCGGATCGCCAGGCCTTCGCCGACAAGCTGTGCGCCTACCTGGCCCGCCGCTGCGCCCGGCCGGAGCAGGCGGAGGCGCTATCCAGGCTCACGGGCGTTGGCGCCGCCCGGCTGGCCGACGCCGCGGCCCGCCAGGCGGCCATGACGGATTTCCTGCTGCGGCCCGCGGCCAGGCGCCCCACGCCCGCGGCGGATTTCCTGGAGAAGCTGGACGAATTCGACCTGGCGGCCTACATCCGCTCCATCCGCTTCGACGAGCTGAAGGTGCCCAGCGTGCCCTTCGCGCCGGTGCGCAGCCGCGCCTATTCCGGCACGGAGGGCCGCAAGGCCGCGGAGCTGGCGTTTTTGAAGGCCACGGTGCTGTCCCGGTCCATGGAGGACGTGTTCATGTGCTGCGACATGCCCATGGAGAAGCTGGCCGGGGACATCGACTTCGGCAAGAAGTGGATGCTGGGCATTGCGATGATGCTGAAAAAGGGCCTGCGGCTGCAGATCATCCACGACCTGAACCGCCCCTTTAACGAGATGATGCTGGGGCTGGAGAGCTGGATCCCCCTGTACATGACGGGGCAGATCTCCCCCTGGGCGTTGCAAAAGCCGCAGAACGGCGTGTACTGCCACATGACCTACGTCTCCGGCGCGGCGGCGCTGCACGGCGAGTGCATGGCCGGCTATGAAGAGGAGGGCCGCTTTGCGCTGTCCGGGCGGCGGGAGGAGCTGGAATACCAGCGCCTGCGCTCCCGGCGGCTGTTGAAGAAGGCCCAGCCGGTGATGGACATCTACCGGGAGGACGCCCGGGAGGCCTTCATGGCGTTCCTGGCCGCGGAGGCGAATGCCCCCGGCCCCTGGCGCAGCGTGCTCACCGCGCCGCCGCTGTACACCCTGCCGGAGGAGATCCTGGAGGAGATACTCCGCCGGGGCGGCGCTTCCGGCGAGGAAGCCGAGGCACTGAAGGCGCACGTCCGGCGGGATCGGGAGCGCTTCAACGCCATCGTGGCCCAGGCCCCCGTGCGGGACGAGATCCACCTGCTGGAGGAGGCGGAATTCGCGGCGCATCCGGCGCTTTTGCCCCTGGCCGGGGCCTTCTGCGAGCGGGACTTCCCCTACACCTACGCAGAGTACCGCGCTCACCTGGACGCCACCCTCGACCGGGCCGGGCGCGAGGTGAACTACACCGTGGAGCTCACCCGGAAGCGGGCCTTCCGCAACCTGCAGATCGTGATGCGCGAGGGCGAATGGGTGCTGCTGAGCAAGCAGAAGTCCCCCGCCATCCACTTCGTCATCCGCCAGAGGCAGCTGCGCCGCGCCATCGAAAACATGGCGCTGCCGGTGGTGGAATAGCGGTCGGGTCCGCCGGATCGCCGATCATGTACAAATACAAAACCCCCGCTTCCGGGGAAGCGGGGGTTCTTGAAAAAGAGGGGGGTTATTCGTCTTATTCCTTCTCCTCCAGAGTGACCTGGATGTCGAGGGTCTGGTAGCCGCCGCCCACGACCAGCGTACCGTTGTTGTAGTAGCTGCCGCCGTAGCTGTCGCTGCCGTTGCCGTTGCCGTAGCCATAGCCGTATCCGCCGAAGGGGAAGCCGAAGCCATAGCCGAAGGGGCTGCCATAGTAGCTGTCATAGCCGTTGTTCTGCTGCTGGATATAGGCGTTGTTGTAGCGCACCACGGTCAGCGTCACGGTATCGCCGGGCTTGAAGCTATCCAGCAGGGTGGTCAGCTCGCGGCGGGTGGTCACGCGCTCGCCGTTCACAGCGGTGATGAAGTCATACTGCTTCAGGCCGGCGGTCTCGCCCGCACTGCCCGCGTTGACGCTCATCACGCACACGCTGGCGGGGGCATAGTCGTTCATGGGCTCGTCCGGGCCCTCCTGGTCGGCCACGGTCACGCCGATCTGCGGGCGGATGACCTTGCCGTTCTCAATCAGCTGCTGGGCGATGGGATAGGCCGTCTCCACGGGGATGGCGAAGCCCAGGCCCTCATAGCTGCCGGAGGAATAGAAGCTGCCGCCGTACTTCAGGGTGTTGATGCCGATCAGGTTGCCCTGGTAGTCGAACAGGCCGCCGCCGGAGTTGCCGCTGGAGATGGGGGCGTCGTGCTGGATGTAGTTGACGTTGCGGGTGGTGTTGTTGCTGGTCACGCTGCTGCGCTCCAGGGCGGAGATGATGCCGCGGGTGACGGTATTGGCCAGGATCTCGCCGCCGGGGTTGCCAATGGCGATGACGGTGGAGCCCACGGGCAGCGATTCAGAGGCGCCGATGGTGACGGGCACCAGGGTGTCGGCCTGATCCTCGACCTTCAAAACGGCCAGATCCATGGCGGAATCGGTGCCGACGATGGTGGCGTCCACCTTGTCGCCGTTGGGCATCAGCACCTGGAAGGCGCTGCCGTCCTCGACGACGTGATAGTTGGTCAGCACATAGCCGCCCTCGGCGATCACCACGCCGCTGCCCTGGGCCACGGGGGTGTTCTGCACGCCGGTGCTGCGGCTCCAGCCCTCGGTGCTGGTGATGATGCCGACCACGGAATTGGCGTTCTTCTGGGCCACGTAGATGGCCGGGCTGGTGTCCTCGGTGGGGGCGGACACCTCCACCTGGGTGGTCTCGGCGATGGCCGCGCGGCTGCCGCCGGTCAGGGCGAAGGTGCCGCCCACGGCCAGCGCGCATACCAGCGCCAGCGTCGCGATCAGCGCATAGCCGCGGTTCCTGCGCGCGCGCTTGACATTCATCTTTTTCTCATTGGTCTTCATATCTATCTGCTCCTTTCGCGGAATGATCTGTGAATAAGGTCTCCATTTTGCCAGCCGGGCTTCCTTCCCGGTTGCTGGGAATATTATAAAATCAGGAAAGATCAAAGTCAATAAACAAACATTGCATGATTTGTGAACGAATTGAAAACGCTGCGACTCTTCAGCCGCAGCGCTATCTGTTTGGTTTTTCAGCCCTTCTCCCCCGCCCGGTTCAGCACAAAGCCCAGGCCCGCGCCCACCGCGCCGCCAGCGATATGGGCCATGTAGGAAACGTTGTCCCGCACGGTGATGGCCTGCCAGACCTGTTGGCCGATATAGAGGATGGCCACCAGCAGGAACGTGACCGGGATCGTGCCCTCGCCGCCGCGGGTGATGGAGGACAGCAGGATCATGGCGAACACGATGCCGCTGGCGCCCAGCAGCATGGTAGACGGGAAGAAGATGAAGTTGATCAGCCCCGTGAGCAGCGCCGCCGCCAGCATCACCAATATCAGGTTCACCGAGCCGTATTTTTCCTCCAGCATCGGGCCCAGCAGCAGTATATACATCATGTTGTTCAGCAGGTGGTTCCAGTCGGCGTGGCCGAAGACATGGCACACCATGCGCAGCCAGGTGAGCGGGTTCGTCAGCGGCGCGCGGTACACGCTGAACAGCAGCCGGTTGCTCTCGCCGCCGGTGAGCCGGTTCAGCACCATCGCCAGAAGGCAGATGGCCGCAAAGCCCAGCACCGCCGGGGAGTTGAACGCCAGGCGAACGCCCTTGCGATTGGAGGATGTGGTCATGGGGCAGGTTCCTTTCGTAGTGGATTGCGCAAAGAAGGGGCATCCGGGCATGCCGCTGCGTCACTCAACCCGGATCTCCCGCACCGCGGCGCCGTCGCGCCTGGCGATCTGGGCCAGGTCGTCAAACTCCGGCTTGACGCGCTCGACGCCATAGCCGAAGGAGCGCTTGGCCCGCACAGGGCCGTGGGAGGTGTTCAGGGTGACGGCCTCGCGGTCCAGGGTGTAGCGCCGCAGGGTCTGCGCGCGCACGCCGATGGTGGTGGTGTGCCTGAGCATCAGGGCGGCGAAATCCCGCTCCCGTTCGCCGCCGCACAGGCAGGAGAGCTTCGTGCCCGGGCGGCCCTTCTTCATCTGGATGGCCTCCGTCCACACGTCCAGCGCCCCGGCGTCCCGCAGCACATCCGCGGCAAAGGCGATCTCCTCGCCGGTCATGTCGTCCAGGTTGCAGCACAGCTCAACGACCTCGCCCGCCGCCTCGTCCGTCTCGCCCAGCATCGCGCGCACGCAGTTGGCCCATTCAAAGTCCTTGGTGCCCATGCCGTAGCCGATCTTCTCAACCGACATGGCGGGTATGGGGCCGAAGGCCGTCGCGAAGTGCTTCAGCAGCGCAGCGCCGGTGGGGGTACACAGCTCGCCGCGGATCGCGCCGCCGTAGATGGGCACGCCCGCGAGGATCTTCGCCGTGGCCGGGGCTGGCACGGGCAGCACGCCGTGGGCACAGCGCACCTGGCCGCTGCCCACGTGCACGGGCGAAACCACGATCTTCTCCGGCGCGATCTCCGCCAGCAGCGCGCACACGCCCACCACGTCGGCCACCGCGTCCAGCGTGCCCACCTCGTGGAAGTGGATGTGTTCCACAGGCGCGCCGTGCACCTCCGACTCCGCCTTCGCGATCAACCCGTACACCGCAGCCGCGTCCGCCTTCACCTTCTCCGACACCGGCAGGCCGTCGATGATGGCGCGGATGTCGCTCAGGTGGGCGTGGTGGTGATGGTGAGCGTGGGGCTCAGAGTGTTCATGCTCATGGTCGTGATGATCGTGGTCGTGATGATCGTGGTCGTGATGATGCTCATGCTCATGGCCGTGATCGCGATCATGATCGTGATGGTGTTCATGCTCGTGGTCGTGCACGTCCTCGCTGACCTCTTCCTCGCCGTCCACGGTCACGGCGATGTGGGTGCCGGTGACGCCGCACTTCACGGCGCTCTGCCGCTCAAAGCGCACGCCGGGGATGCCCAGGGCATTCATGCGGTCGATGAAATCCCCGGGGTTGTCGATCAGCTCCGACAGCGCGGACATCAGCATGTCCCCTGCCGCGCCCATGTTGCATTCGATGTAAAGTGTCTTCATTTCATTTCTCCATTGTCGATATTTACAGCGGGCCGCGTTCCCTTGAAAGGGAAACATGGCGGCATGGTCGCCGCCGCCGCAGGCTCGCGCCACTATTCCTACTCCCTACTCCCTATTCCCTAATCCCTCCATCTGGTTGATCCGGTTGGCCAGGAACCCGGCCCCAAAGCCGTTGTCGATGTTCACCACGCTGATGCCGCTGGCGCAGGAGTTCAGCATGCTCAGCAGCGCGGACAGTCCGCCGAAGTTGGCCCCGTAGCCTACGGAGGTGGGCACGGCGATCACCGGGCAGTCCACCAGCCCGCCGATGACGCTGGCCAGCGCGCCCTCCATGCCCGCCACGGCCACCACGGCCCGGGCCGCCTGCAGCTGATCCATGCGGGAAAGCAGCCGGTGCAGCCCCGCCACGCCCACGTCGTACAGGCGCGTGACCCGGCTGCCCAGGCACTCGGCGGTCAGGGCGGCCTCCTCGCAGACGGGCAGGTCGCTGGTGCCGCCGGAGGCCACCACCACGCTGCCCACCAGCGGTCTTTTCACTTTATTGGCGATGCCCACATGGCTGAGTTCATCGTAGAACAGCGGCGCGGACTTCGCCACGAACGCCGCCTTTTCCCCGTCCATGCGGGTGATGAGTATGTTCTCGCCCCCCGCCGCGAGCATGCGCTCCACGATCCCGGCGATCTGCTCCGCGGTCTTGCCCGCGCCGTAGATCACCTCGCCGGAGCCGTTGCGCAGGCCGCGGTGGTGGTCGATCTTGGCATAGCCGATGTCCTCATAGGGGGCCTGGACGAACAGGCCCAGCGCCGCCTCCGGGGTCATGTCCCCGGCCTGCACCGCCTTCAGGGCGGCGAGAAGTTGATCCCGATTCATATATGACCCTCCAGAAGGAGAAACGGCCTCTTCCGTGACTTCATCCTATCTTTCCTTCAAATCCAAAAGCACCGTCTCGAACCAGGGCAGAAGCGCCTTCCGGATTGCCTCGCGCCCCTCCACGGCCCGCGCCAGCTGGTCGGCGGGCAGCTGCAGCCGCGCGGCGCCGTTGAAGAGGCGCACGCGAAAGTCGGTATAGCCCAGGTCGAACAGCGCCGTCTCCGCGCCCTCCACCCGGGAAAGCATTTCCTGGGTGATGGCCGTCCCGGCGGGGATCCGCGTGGCCAGGCAGGCATAGGCCGGCTTGTCCCAGGTGAACAGCCCGGCCTCACGGGAAAACGCGCGCACCTGCGCCTTGGTCACGCCGCAGAGCCGCAGCGGCGACAGAACGTTCAGCTCCTTGAGCGCGCGCATGCCCGGGCGGTCCCCGGCGTCGTCGGAGGCGTTGGTGCCGTCCATGACGGCGGCATAGCCATCCCCCCGGGCGGCGTCGAGCAGCGCGGTAAATATGGCCTGCTTGCAGTAATAGCAGCGGTTTTGCGGGTTTGCCCGCACCGCCTCCACAGACAAAACGTCCAGCGGCACCTCCACCATGTCCGCGCCCAGCGTCTCCGCCAGGCGGTGGGCATCAGCGCGCTCAAAGGCGGGCTGGAAGGCCGAGCGGGCGTAGTAGGCCCGCACGTCGCAGCCGCAGGCGATGGCGGCATACAGCAGGTAGCCGCTGTCCACCCCACCGGAGAAGGCCAGCGCCAGCCGGGGTTGTTCCCGGAAGAAGGCCTGCAGCGCGTCCGGCACGGCGATGGTTGGTTTCATGGTGATTCCCCTCAGTTTGATTTACCGTAATATCATATCACATTGCTCGGATAATTGCAACGCAGTCATTCGACGGAACATAAAAGATCCTTCGACTCCGCTGCCGCTCCGCTCAGGATGACAGACAAAGCGTATGTCATTCTGAGCGAAGGCGCAGCCGGAGTCGAAGAATCCGCATTTTATCCGATTGTCGCTGTCCCGGTCATCAGCCCGCCACGTTCAGCGTCACGGGCACGCGGGTGGTCAGCTGGGCCTCGCCCTTGTCGTCCACCACGGTGGTGACGGCCATGGCCTGGTGAGTGCCGGGCTCCAGGGGCTTGTCCAGGGTGATGCCGTCCAGCGTCTCGCCGGGCTTCACGTTGGTGAGGAACACAGTCTCGCCATCGTCCAGCACCAGGCTGAGCAGGGCCATGTTGCCGGACAGGTCGCTGTTGGTGTACTGCCAGCTGGCGGTCACGCCGTCCTCGGCCACTTCGATGGCGTTGTTCACGGCGGTGGCGATGTGGGCCTCGCCGCTGGCGGGATCGCGCTGCACGTGATAGGCCTCCACTTCTTTCAGGCTCTTTTCGTAGGTCGCCTGGGCGTCGGCCAGCTCGGTGCTCTTGGCCTCGGCATCGGCTTCGGCGGCGGCGAGCTGTTCCTGCAGGTCGGCAAGCGTCGCGGCGTCGGTCTCAGCCTGCTCTCCCAGGGCCTCAATCTGCGCGTTCAGATCGTCGATGGTGTCCAGCTTCTCCACCAGCTCGCCGGACAGCTGCTCCACCTCGGCCTCGGCGGCCTCCAGCTGCGCCTGCACCTGGGCCACATCGACTTCGGCTTCCGCGGTCTCCTCGGGCAGTACCTCGGTCAGCTGCTGCTCGATGGCCTGCAGGGCCTCAACCTGCTCCTCGGCAGTCTTGGTTTCGTCCTCCATGATGGCGGCCACATCCGCCTTCAGGGCCTCCGCGTCCACGGCGGCCACGGCCTCGGGCACCTCTTCCGCCGCCTGCAGGCCGCTCAGCTGCACCAGCTTGTTCTCCACCTTGGAAACCGCGGTGGTCAGCTCTTCCTTATCCTCGCTCTTGGCCTCGGTATCGCTCTTGGTCTCGGTATCGCTCTTGGCCTCGGTATCGCTCTTGGTCTCGGTATCGTCGCTCTTGGCATCGGCGTCGGCACCGGCTTCAGGCTCGGGCTTGGCTTCGGTCTCGTCCTTGGCGGCGTTCAGCGCCTCGATGGTCGCGTCCTTCTCGGTAACCGCGGTCTCCAGTTCGGTGATCTTCGCCGTGGCTCCCTCGGCGGCGGCCTTGAGCGTCTCGATGTCGGCGTCCTTGGTCTGGACAGTGGTCTCCAGCTCGGCGATCTTCGCCGTGGCTTCCTCGGCGGCAGCCTTGAGCGTCTCGATGTCGGCGTCCTTGGTCTGGACGGCGGCCTCCAGCTCGGTGATCTTCGCAGAGGCTTCCTCGGCGGCGGTCTCCAGCTCGCTCACCCGGCCGTTGGCGGCGTCCAGGTCGCCCTGCAGCTGCTCGGCGGCGGCCTTGCCGCTCTCCACCTCGCCGGTGAGGGTCTCCACGCTGGCCTGGGCCTCGGTCAGCTTGCCGCTGACATCCTCATAGTCCGTGCGGGCGGTCTCCAGGTCCGCCTTGGTGGCGTCCAGATCCGCCTGCAGGGCCGCGGAGTTCTCCTGCTCCTCGGTCAGCTGCGCCATGGTATCGGACAGGGTCGCCTTGCTGGCGTTCAGCTTGTTGTTGAAAAACAGTATGGCTGCGATGGCCAGCACCAGCAGCACCAACAGCACGATCTGCCAGATTTTGCTTTTGGAATTCATAGAACAGCCTCCCCGTATTGTTTTACATACTTCTAATCATATTATAGCATGAAACGCCGCCCGTGAACAGCCCCCCGGACAACTTTTTATGCATCAAATATCGTCGATGATCGCGCCGCCCAGGCAGACCCGGTCCTGATAGAACACCGCGGACTGGCCGGGGGTCACGGCGCGCTGCGCCACGGGAAATTCCATGAACGCCCGGCCGCCCTTCAGCGTCAGCCGGCAGTCCTGCAGCGGCTGGCGGTGGCGCAGGCGCACCTGGCAGTCATACGTCGCGCCCTCCCCCGCCGGCGGATGGCCCGCCAGCCAGGTCAAGTCGCTGCCGACGGCCTCGTGGCTGTAGAGCAGCGCCTCGTCCTCGCCCTGGTGCACCACCAGCACGTTGTTCTTCAAATCCTTCTTCACCACGAACCAGCGCTGGCCGTTGCCGCCCCCGCCGATGCCCAGGCCCCGGCGCTGGCCGAGGGTATAGTACATCAGCCCGTCGTGGCGGCCCACCACCTTGCCGTCGGTGGTCACCATGTCCCCCGGCTGGGCCGGCAGGAAGCCGGACAGGAACTGCTTGAAGTTGCGCTCGCCGATGAAGCACACGCCGGTGGAGTCCTTCTTCTCGCTGACGGGGATGCCTGCGTCCCGGGCGATCTGGCGGATCTCGCCCTTCATCAGCCCGCCCACCGGGAACAGGGCCTTCGACAGGGCCCGCTGGTCGATCATGTACAAAAAGTAGGTCTGGTCCTTGTTCTCGTCCGCCGCCCGCAGCAGCCGGTACTCGCCGTCCACCCGGTCGATATTGGCGAAGTGGCCGGTGACCAGCTTCTGGGCGCCCAGCTCCTCGGCGAAATCCAGGAACACATTGAATTTGATCTCCCGGTTGCACAGCACATCCGGGTTGGGCGTGCGGCCCTTCTTGTACTCCTCCAGGAAGTGATCGAACACCCGCTCGCGGTACTGCCGGGCGAAGTTCACGGAATAATAGGGAATGTCCAGCTTGTCGCACACGGCGCGCACGTCGGCCCAGTCGGCCTCGCTGGTGCAAACGCCGTTTTCGTCCTTTTCCTCCCAGTTCTTCATGAACACGCCGATCACCTCGTGACCGGCCCGCTTCATCAGCAGCGCCGCCACCGAGCTGTCCACGCCGCCGGACATGCCAACCACCACGCGCATATCGTCACCTCACAATGATTTCCGGCGAAGTTCTGCATCCTCCGCCGGACCGCGCAACCGCTCGCTGCGCTCGCCGGTTCGCTAATCATTCAAAATTACAGCGGCAGCGCTTGCGCCGCCGCTGCGGATTATTACGATACCAGCACCTCGGTCTCCAGGCCGCCTTCGTCGCCCTCGGGCTCCACCAGCACGGTCTTCTGCTGCATGCCGATGATCTTCCACTCGCCGCCAACCTTTACCAGCGTCACGTCGTACCGGCCACCCACCCACTTGGGGATCCGCTCGGAAACCTCGCTGCGGCGGGAGGAGATGACGCTGCCGTTGATGGTGGGCACGCGCTCCACCACGGTGCAGTTGGCATAGCTGTCCCAGGGCCAGGCCCACAGCTTTTCGATGGTCAGCTGATAGTCAAAGCCGGTGATATTGTAATCGGAATAGGCGCTCATGCCGTTCAGCGCGCCCTCCAGCGCCTCGTCCGCGATCAGGAAATCGGCGTGGAAATACTTGTTCAACTCCTCGGCTTGCTGGCGGGTGAGGATCACGTCCACCCGCTTCTCCATGCCTTCGTTCAGCACCACATAGATGTTGGCGCCGTTCAGGGCCATGAAGAAGCCGCATACCAGCATGCCCAGAAGCACGCAGATCAGTATCATCTTCCCGGCAACAAACCAGGTAAAGCGGCGAATGTATTGCACGGTATCAGTCTCCTGTGTTTTCCAATATATTCTTCAGCTGCTGGATCATCTGCTCGTCGGTGAGGCGGAACTTGAACACCACGCGGCGGGAGGCGTCCATGTCCTCCAGGCCGTTGGCGTCCAGCACCGGATCACTGAAGGAGCGGCCATTGGCCGTGGTCACCTTGCGCAGCTGCTTTTTCTGGTCGGCGGTAATGGCCCGATAGCCGTCGTCCAGCACGTAGCTGGCCACCGCCAGGGCGCGCTGCTGGGACAGCTCCAGGTTGTCGATGTAGCTGCCCAGGGAGTCGGTATGGCCCTCGATGATGATCTCGGACACGTAATCCCGGTACTCGTCGGAGAACAGCACGTTCAGGTAGACCGGCAGGAAGCGGTCGATGAAGGCCTCGCCTCGGTCGGACAGGTTGTACCGGCCCAGCTCGAACAGCACGTCGCTCTCCAGGGCGATGGAGCCGTTGGTGGGGTCCACCTGGGCGGAGATGTTGGCCTCCTTCAGCGCGCTGGACAGGGACGTGATGATCCGGGTGCGCAGGCCCACCAGCGCCTCCAGCTGCTGCTGCTGGTCGTCCAGGGCCTTCTGCTGGGCGTCGATCTGGGTCTGCTGGTTGCCCAGCTGGATGCTCAGGGCGTCCAGCTGCTCCTGTTGGGCGGCGATCTCGTCTTCCTTTTCCTCAAGCAGCGACTGGGCCTCGGCAAGCTCTTCCTGCTGGGCAGCCAGAATCTCCTGGGCGTCGTCCAGGTCGGACTGGGCGGCATTCAGCCGGATCTGCTGGGCCACCATCTGGGCCTCGGCGGCGGTGAGCTTGGTCTTCTGCTCGTCCAGCGAGGCGTTGGCCTGGTCCAGGTCGTACTGCTGGCGGGCGATCTCCGCCATGTTGATCTCATACATATCGAAATACTGATACATGATGTAGAACATGATCAGTATGAATATCAGCAACAGCGCGCTCATCAAGTCCGAAAAGCTGAGCCACTGCACCCCGCTGCCCCCCGGGCGGCGATGGGATACGCGTTGGCGCGTGTTTCGCATGGGATACTTCCTTTCAGCATACTTGCCGGGAGTATCGGGGGCGGCAGCGCCCCGATGTTCGATCGTTGTCGGCGACATGCGCGGCGACAACGGGGCTTTTTTCACGCCGGGAAACCTGTCGACCAGAGTGAAAAAAGCTGCCTTGCAGATTTTGTGGCCGGAACCCTTCAGGGTTCAAACAAAATCTGGAGGGGGTGGCAGTGGCGGGGGAGCTTGCTCCCCCGTCCACATCCATCATCCCCGATAGATCCTGTCCGCAGTGACCTCCAGCGCCCGCTGGGCCTGCACCATGGCGTCGGTGAGGCGGTCCACCTGGTCGAGGAAGCGGTTGTTGGTGTCAGCCACGGCGTCGGGCAGGCCGTCCAGCGAACGGGAGATGTTGCTGGCCAGGTAGTCCACGCGCTGGGTGAACTGGTTGACATAGTCGCGATAGGCGTCCATGGTGCTGGAGAACTCCTCCTGCAGGTCCTTGCTGGCCTGCATGTGCACCTTTTCGATGCTGGAAGCCGAGCCGCGCAGGTCTCCGGCGGCCTTCTGCATGGCCTCGCTGATGCGGGTGAGGTCCGCTTGCATGCTGCTGACGGTCTTCAGGTAGTTGTTCTGCTGGCGGGACACCAGCTCCATCTGCTCCACGGTGCCGGCCACGCGCATATAGGCGTCGTCGGACTGCTTGCGGGCCTCCTCCAGCTGCTGGGCATAGCCGGACAGGCCGGTGAGGATCTCCCGGCTCAGCCGCTGCATCTGCTGCAGGTCCTCCAGGGCGTCCTTGGCCCCGGTCAGGCTGGCCCGCACCACCACGCAGTTCTCCTGCTGCAGGCGGCTGGTCTCGTCCAGCACCTCGCCGAACGCCTTGAGCTTGTCGCGCAGGGTGTCGTCCAGCCGGTCGGCGAACCGCTGCATCACCGCGTCCATGAAGCGCATCTGCTCCTTGGTGGTGACGTTGACGAAGCTGTGGAAGGCGGTGTTCAGCGGCTCCACGGCCTCGCGCACGGCGGCGGCCATGTTCTCGGTGAAGGCGCCGTTCAGGTCCTTGGCCATGGTCTGGATCAGGGCGGTCTGCTCCTGCTGGTAGATGGCGATCTGGGTCATCGGGTCCACGCTCAGCACGCCGGCGCGTAGAAGGACTTGAGCGTATGCTCGCTGGAGCCGTACACCGCGCGGGTGATCAGCGTGAACAGCACGCTGCCCACCACGCCGAAGATGGACGTGGTGAAGGCGTAGCGCATGCCGGGGATCAGCGTGACGATGGACTGCTGCACGGCGGCGGAGTCCGTCATGTTGAAGCCGGACAGGCCCTGGGCCAGGCCGATCAGCGTACCCAGGAAGCCCAGCGAGGTCATCAGCCCCGGCAGGGCGTCGGCAAAGGACGCGCGGCCCGGGCCGTACATCACCGTCTCCTCGTTGATGTAGTCCTCCACGTTGGAGGCATTGTGGTACACGCCGTCGGCGAAGAACAGGTTGTTCAGGTACTCGCTCCAGTGGGGAAACAGCGTGCCCTTGCCCAGGAAGTCGTCCTGCTGCCAGGCGTACTTGTCACCGCTGGAGCGGATGCTGCGCACCGCGCGCCGCAGGGTGTTGCGGGTGGCCATCACGGGCGCGATGCACCGAATGAACCCCACCACGAACAGCGCCACGATGCCGGCATAGACCAGCAGATTCGATATGCCGCTGAGGGCATTTGAAAAAAACGAGTGAAAAAAATCCATGCGCACCTCCGGTTTCGTCTCGGATTGCCTATTTGTTCAGACGCGGCCGGCGCCGCCCCGGTTCCATTTCCTGCCATGGGTGGGAACTCTACCCCACCCTGTATATATTTATTCGTATACCAGTATAGCATTACAATGGAGTTTTAATGGGTAGAAATGTTGACATAATAATGACAAATGGGCCGCGCGAACGCGGCCCATTTGCCAACCATCCTATTTCCCATACAGCAGGAACAGCAGCCACCGCACCATGCGGCAGGGCAGCAGGCTGTCCAGCAGCACCAGCAGCTTGTAGGAGAAGCCGATGGTGTACTCCGGCTTCACCCGCCGCTTCTGCAGCGCCACGCGCACGATGGTCTTCGCGGCGTCGGCGGGGGCCATGCCGTTCTGCTCGTCCTTTTCCATCTTCTGAACGGACGCCGAGATGCGCCCGCCGTATTCGCTGTCCCCCGCCACGCTCTTCTGCCGCGCGGCGGTGAAGCCGGTCCTGATGTCCCCGGGCAGCACGCTGGCCACCTGGATGCCGTAGGGCGCCACCTCGTTGTAAAGCGCCATGGTCATGGAGCGCACGGCGGCCTTGGAGATGGAATACCAGGCCTGGAAGGGTATGGCGAACACACCGGCCACGCTGGAGATGTTCACGATGCGGCCCGAGCCGGCC
The DNA here is from genome assembly GCA_902800625.1 of uncultured Eubacteriales bacterium. Lineage (GTDB taxonomy): Bacteria > Bacillota > Clostridia > Christensenellales > Aristaeellaceae > UBA2862. Next base: position 72,681 of record CADCFG010000009.1, read on the forward strand.
TTCCTCATGTGGGGCAGCACGGCACGGATGGTGTTGTTCATGCCGAACAGGTTCACCTCCATCAGCCGATGGGCGTCCGCCGATTCGGTGAACTCCATCGCGCCGGAGATGCCGAAGCCCGCATTGTTGATCAGCAGGTCGATCCGCCCCTCCTTCTCAAACACCGCGTCCACCGCCGCCTTCACCGCGGCCTCGTCCGTCACGTCCACGCTGAAATGCATCGGGTCCGCCGCGTTCCGGCGGCTGAACTCGTACACCCGGCAGCCCTTTTCCCGCAGCAATGCCACCGTGGCCGCGCCGATGCCGCTGGTCCCGCCGGTGAGTATGACGACCTTCTCCATGGTATCCCCTCCGAAAATGTTGTTGATACAATTATACATGAAACGTTCCCGGATTTCCACCTCATATTTTGCGCTTTCAAAAGCCTTCCCCTTGAGGGGAAGCCATTGGGCATGTGTCCTTCATAATAAGCATCAGCGGCCCGCGTCATGCGGGTCGCTATACGTTTCTCTCCGGCCTGTCCGTCTGCCTGAGCAAATAGTCGATGCTGACCTTGTAATAATCCGCCAGCTTCACCAGTATCTCATCCGTCAACTGCTGGGTACCAGTCTCCAGGTAGCTGTACTTGCGCTGGGTGATGCCGATGGCGTCGGCGAGCTTCTGCTGGGTCAGGTCGTGGTCCTCCCGTAAATCCCGTATTCTGTTGCGCAATCCACCACCCCCTGCCGGCATCAGGGAAACTATAGCATAGACAAAATTTATCTATTGACATTTAGATAATATTTATCTAAAATCATACTCGAAGCCCAATTTGAGTATGCGGAGGAAAGACCATGACCCAGAAAACCGGCTACCCGTCCATCGACAGGCCCTGGCTTAAATACTACAGCGAGGAAGCCATTAACGCCCCGCTGCCGGAATGCACGATTTATGAATATCTATGGCGGCAAAACAAGGATTATTTGAATCGAATTGCCCTCAACTACTTTGACAACCGAATTGCGTTTCGTGAACTGTTCCGTAACATTGATCGAACCGCGGCAGCCTTTGCCGTTCTGGGCGTAAAGGCGGGCGACATTGTGGTCATTGCCAGCGTCACCACGCCCGAGACCATCTACGCATTCTATGCTCTAAACCGTTTGGGAGCCGTCTCCAACATGGTCGACCCGCGCACCAGCGCCGAGGGCATCCGCGAATACATCCGCGAAGTGAACGCCACAGTAGTCATGGTGCTGGATGCTACATATGGAAAAATCAAAGAGGCGATTCGCGGTACCAATGTCAAAAAGATCGTCATAGTCTCTCCCGCAGATTCTCTGCGCGGCATCAAGCGTCTGGGTTATCGGCTGACCAAACCCGCGCCAAAGCTGGATGAAAACTGCGTATCGTGGCGCGATTTCATTGAAGTCGGACGCGGCAAGACCTATGACGAGGAACCCTATCGAAAAGATCGCTGCTGCCTGATTGTGCATACGGGCGGCACCACGGGCTCTCCGAAGGGCGTCATGCTGAGCGACGACAACCTGAACGCGCTGGTACAGCAATCCATACTCACCGGCATTGATATGCAACGGATTCATACATGGATGGACATTATGCCGCCTTTTATCGCTTATGGATTGGGTATGGGCGTATGCCTGCCGCTGGTCATTGGCATGGAAACCATTTTGATTCCTTCCTTCGATCCAAAGAAATTCGACGAACTGATCATCAGACACAGGCCTGTCCACATGGTTTTCGTTCCATCCTATTGGGGCACAATCATCCGTAGCAAGAAGATGGACAGAATTGATCTTTCAAATATCGTCTTAGCCGCGGTAGGCGGCGATTCCCTGGATATTGAATTGGAAAAAGCTGCGAACGCATTTTTAAAGATGCACGGAAGCAAACACGCGGTGACGAAAGGCTACGGAATGTCAGAGGTTTGCGCCGCCGTGACCGCAACGATTGATGCAAATAATGAAATTGGAAGCGTTGGAATACCCTACGTTCATACAACTATTTCCATCTTTGACCCCGAAACCGGCGAAGAACTGACTTACAACCAGCGCGGCGAAGTCTGTATCACAGGGCCGAACGTGATGCTCGGTTACTATGGCAATCCTGAGGCGACGAACGCCATCCTGCGTCGCCACGCGGACGGACGCCTCTGGATTCACTCCGGGGACATTGGGTATATGAATGAAAACGGCAGCCTTTTCATCGTGGACAGGATGAAGCGCATGATCGTTCGCCACGACGGCTTCAAGGTATTCCCATCCCAGATCGAGAAAACTGTTGCCCGACACAACTCGGTAGAAAGCTGTTGCACGGTTGGAACGAGAGACACAGCGCACAGCCAGGGAAAGCTGCCCGTCGTGTTTGCCGTATTGAAACCGCATGCGGATGCTCAGCAAACAGAAGCGGAACTGCGAAGGCTTTGTCTGTTGGAGCTTCCCGAATACGCGCAGCCGATTCAGTATCGGTTTATTGACGCGCTGCCGCTGACCCCAATCGGCAAAATCGACTACCGTGCGTTGGAAACGGCGGCCAATCAATAACCAAAAGCAGGAAACCGCCCCCGCGGCGTCGAAAAATTGACGCGACGGAGGCGGTATTTATATGAAGAAACGGGCCCGACAGATCGCGGTGAGCGGCATGATGGTGGCGCTGGCCGTGGCAATACTGATGATGGGCGGGGTGATCCCGGCGGCCACGTTCGTGGGCCCGGCGCTGGCGGGGCTGATGCTGATCCCGGTGTTCGCCGAGGGCGGCCAGAAGCTGGCGCTGGGGGCATGGCTGGCCATCAGCGCGCTGGGGCTGATGCTGAGCGCCGACAAGGAGGCCGCGCTGCTGTTTGCGTTCCTGGGCTGGTATCCGGCGATGAAGTGGAAGCTGGACATGAAGCTGCCCGGATGGAAGGGCGTGCCGGTGAAGCTAGTGATCTGGAACGCCTGCGCTGGGGCCATGGCGGCGATGATCTTCTTCGTGCTGCGCATGGACCAGGTGATGGCCGAGTACCGGGAGATGGGCCGGGCGATGCTGATCGGCTTCATCGTGCTGGCCAACATCACGCTGCTGGTGTATGACCGGCTGCTGGGGATCATGGCGGTGGTGTACGTGAAGAAGCTGCGGCCAAAGGTGTTTAAACAATGAGGAATGTGGAGTGAGGAATGAGGAATTCTGGAAGAAATCCTTGCGGATTTCCCGGATTCAAAGGGACCCGGATTGCCACGGCCTTCGGCCTCGCAATGACGCGGCGGTTCACGCAGGCGGCTTTCTATTGAAATGAAGCGCTGCGATTCCGGCTGTGTCATTGCGAGGAAGCCCACGGGCCGACGTGGCAATCCGGGTCTTTTTCAATCAAATCCGTCAGGATTTGCACCGCAATTCCTCATTCCTCATTTCCAATTCCTAATTCATTATCAGAGCCCCCAAATCTCCCCGTTGTACTGTTCGATGGTGCGATCGGAAGAGAAGAAGCCCGCCCTGGCGATGTTGACCAGGGCCTTTTTCGTCCAGGCGGTCTCATCGGCCATGTCGGCCAGGGCGCGGTCCTTCACGCGGCAGTAGTCGGAGAAGTCCGGGAAGGTCATGAACCAGTCCTTGCCCGTCAGCTCGCCGCGCAGGCGCTCCAGGCGCTCCCGGTCGCCCACCCGGAGCATGGCCTCGCCGGTGAGGAAGTCCACCGCCGCGGCCAGCTCGCCGTCGGCGTTCAGGTAGGCCCGGGGGTCGTAGTCGCCCTGGCGATAGCGTTCGATCACCTGGTCGGAGGACGCGCCGAAGGTGTAGATGTTGTCCCGGCCCACCAGCTCGGCGATCTCCACGTTCGCGCCGTCCATGGTGCCAAGGGTCACGGCGCCGTTGAGCATGAACTTCATGTTGCCGGTGCCGCTGGCCTCCTTGGAGGCCAGGGAGATCTGCTCGGACAGGTCGCAGGCGGGGATCAGCTTCTCGGCGGCGGAGACATTGTAGTTCTCCACCATCACCACCTTCAGCCACTTGCTCGCCGCCGGATCGGCGTCGATCACATCGCCCAGGCAGAGGATGGCGTGGATGATGTCCTTGGCGATGGTGTAGGCCGGGGCGGCCTTCGCGCCGAAGATTGCCGTCACGGGCCGCGCGGGCACGAGGCCCTCCCGGATGCGCTGGTACTGGCGGATGATCCACAGCAGGTTCAGCTGCTGGCGCTTGTACTCGTGCAGCCGCTTCGACTGCACGTCGAACACGGAATCCGGGTCGATCACCGCGCCCTGGTGCTGATAGAGCCACTCGGCGAACCGCCGCTTGTTCACCCTTTTTACGCAGGCCACCAGCCTCAAAAGCTCCGGGTCGTCCAGGTGATCCAGCAGCTTCTCCAGCTCCCCGGCGTCCCTGCGCCAGCCGCTGCCGATGGTGCCGTCGATCAGGCAGGCCAGGTCCTGGTTGCAGCTCATCAGCCAGCGGCGGAAGGTGATGCCGTTGGTCTTGTTGTTGAACTTCTTGGGATAGACGGCATAGAACGGCGCCAGCTCGGACTTCTTCAGGATCTCGGTGTGCAGCTTCGCCACGCCGTTGACGGAATGGCTGTAGTGGATGTCCAGGTTGGCCATGTGGACGCAGTCGTTGTCGTCGATGATCCACAGGAAGGGGTCGTCGTGCTCGGTTCGCACCCGCGCGTCCAGCCGCCGGATGATGGGCATCAGGTGGGGTACGGTGCGCTCCAGGTAGGATATGGGCCACTTCTCCAGCGCCTCCGCCAGGATGGTGTGGTTGGTGTAGGCGCAGACCTTCGTGACGATCCGGGTGGCCTCGTCCTCGCGGATGCCCCGCTCTATCAGCAGCCGGATCAGCTCCGGGATCACCAGCGTGGGATGGGTGTCGTTGATCTGCACGGCCGCGTAATCGTAGAGGTCGTGCAGGCTGCTGCCCCGCTCCACGCACTCATCCAGAATCAGCCGCGCGGCGTTGGCCGCCATGAAGTACTCCTGGTACACCCGCAGCAGCCGGCCCGCGTCGGTGCTGTCGTCGGGATAGAGGAAGAGCGTCAGGTTCCTGGCGATGTCCGCCTGGTCGAAGTTTATGCCGGACTTGATCAGCCGCTCGTCGGCGGTGTCCACGTCGAAAAGGCGCAGCCGGCCGCACTTGCCCTCGTAGCCGGTGACCTCGATCTCGTACATCGTGGAGCGCAGGGTCATGTCGCCGAAGGGGATGTCGTAGTGCACGCCCGTGCGGTGCATCCAGCTCTCCGTGCCCCAGCGCAGCCAGCCGTCCGGGGTCTCGTACTGCTTCCGATCCACGAAGCTCTGCCTGAACAGGCCGCAGTGATAGGCCAGGCCCACGCCGTCGGCGCACAGGCCCAGCGTGGCCAGGCTGTCCAGGAAGCAGGCGGCCAGCCTGCCCAGCCCGCCGTTGCCCAGGGAGGGCTCATTCTCGAACTCTTCCAGCTCGGACAGCGCCACCCCCGCGGCGGAGAGCTGGCGGCTGACCTCGTCGTACAGGCCCAGGTTGATCAGGTTGTTGCTCAGCAGCTTGCCGATCAGGAACTCGGCAGAGATGTAGTACAGCTTCTTCTTGCCCTCGTTGTGCCCCTTTGCCCGGGCTGCGTCGTCCGTCCACCTCAAAAGGGCGTTGAACAGCTCCAGCTTCGTGCATTCCTCCAGGGGCTTGCCGGTGTATTCACAAAGGTTTTTGCGCATGGTGCGTGCCTCCAATTCTCATGGTGGATGTATTATAGTACGATAATCTGCGAAAATCTTGCAGGATCGGCGTATATTATGGTACAATACTATCATAAGAGGGAGGTGAGCCCATGGAACTCGAACAATACACCCAATACCAGGAGACCCGTCTGCACGAGCAGCCGGGGTTTGCCTACAACACCTACCTGTGCACCATCCCCCAGGACTTCGACCGGGTGAACCCCCACTGGCACGAGCAGATGGAGCTGATTTACATCAAGAAGGGCTCGGGCACGGTGTCGGTGAACCTGGAGAACTACCCGGTGTCGGCGGGCTGCGTGGTGCCGGTGCTGCCGGGGGAGCTGCACGCCATCGAGGGCGACGAGGGCGTGCGCATGGAGTATGAGAACATCATCTTCTCCCTGGGGCTGCTGGACAGCACGGAGGCGGACGACTGGTGCCGCGGCGTGCTGAACCGGCTGCGCAGCGGCGCGCTGCGGTTCGAGCGGCCCATCCGCCCGGGCACGGAATTCCACCGGGCTGTGTCCGCGGCGCTGGACGGGGCGGACGCCGCCTGCGAGGCGAAGGAGCAGGGCTATGCGCTGCTGGTGAAGAGCCAGCTGTTCATGCTGCTGCACGCGCTGCACACCCACCGGCTTTCAGACGAGGCCCCCCATCCAAAGGAGGACGCGGATAAGCTGAAGGGGCTGATCGCCTATGTGAAGGAGCACTTCCGCGAGGGCATCTCCGTGGCGGACGCCGCCGCCGTGGCGGGCTACAGCCCCTCCCACTTCATGCGCATCTTCCGCCAGGTGACGGGCCGCACATTCGTGGACTACCTGACGGACTACCGGCTGAGCGCGGCGGTGTACTATCTGAAGGAGACCGACGAGGACATCGGCGCGGTGGCCGCCAACTGCGGCTTTGAGAACATCAGCTACTTCATCCGCCGCTTCCGGCGCAAGTACGGCACGTCGCCCGGGCGGTACCGGAAGAACCCGAAGGGAGTGTAGATTCTTCGACTCCGGCTTCGCCTCCGCTCAGAATGACAATGGGCCGGGCTGTGGCCATTCCCGACGAAAGGCCGGCAAAGTTGAGCCCCTCCCTGTCATCCGGGAGAAGCCACCTCTGCCACTCCGGGCAGCCCATCAGCGGAGCCAACCCCCTCCCCTGTCATCCCTGGCGGAGCGCAGCGAAGTCGAGGGAACTTCTCATTTTTAGCACTTTCCTATCACAGGACAAAAAAATCCTACCAACCTGCCAAAAATGGCAGGATTTCTTTTGACATTTTGTTAAACGGGTGCTATAATATGATTGAATGAAAACGGCGCGCCGTCAGCGCGTCGAATCAAAAGGAGGAACTACCATGAAGAAACTGTTTGCTCTGGTGCTGGCCCTGGCGCTGGCGCTGACCCTGTGCTCCGCGTTCGCGGAGGGCTACAGCGGCGAACTGAAGGTGTGGGTGCCGGATGCTGCCGTGGACTTCACCGCCCAGCAGGTTGATGCCTTCAAGGCCGCCTATCCCGAGTTTGCCGACATGACCGTGAACATCGAGCCCGTGGGCGAGGGCGACGCCGCCAGCAAGGTCATCACCGACGTGGATGCCGCCGCGGACGTGTTCAACTTCGCGCAGGACCAGCTGGCCCGCCTGGTGGCCGCCGGTGCCGTGGAAGTGGTCGAGGAGAACAACGCCGAGGTCGTCAAGGCCGAGAACGACGCCGGCTCCGTGGCCGCCGCCACCGTGGGCGACACCCTGTACGCCTATCCGCTGACCAGCGACAACGGCTATTTCATGTACTACGACAAGAGCGTCGTCACCGATCCCACCGATCTGGACAAGGTGCTGGCCGACTGCGAGGCCGCCGGCAAGAGCTTCTACATGGAGATCAACTCCGGCTGGTATCAGACCGCCTTCTTCTTCGGCGCGGGCTGCACCCTGACCTATGATTCCGACAACGACGGCAACCTGACCGCCTGCAACGCCGATTATGCCTCCGAGAACGGCCTGAAGGCCCTGAAGAGCATGATCAAGCTGGCCAAGAGCCCCGCCTTCCAGAACGGCTCCTCCGTCTCCAACGCCACCAACGTGGGCGCCATCGTGGACGGCACCTGGGACGCCGTTGCCGCGCAGGAGCTGTTCGGCGAGAACTACGCCGCTGCCAAGCTGCCCGTGTGCGACGGCTATCAGCTGTCCGGCTTCGGCGGCTTCAAGCTGCTGGGCGTGAAGCCCCAGGAAGACGAAGCCAAGCTGGCCGCCTGCGACGCGCTGGCCGCGTGGCTGTCCTCCGGCGATGTGCAGCTGGCCCGCTACGAGGCGCTGGGCTGGGGTCCCTCCAACCTGGAGGCCCAGAAGAGCGAAGCCGTGCAGGCTGACGTGGCGCTGTCCGCCCTGGGCGAGCAGCTGGCCTTCACCATCCCGCAGGGCCAGTATCCCGGCGACTACTGGAGCCTGGCCACCGGCCTGGGCGACAGGATCATCGGCAAGGAATTCGACGATGCGGACGACGACACCCTGATGGGCGTCCTCACCGAGTTCCAGGATACCTGCGCTTCCTACGTCGGCTAATCCGACCGTCAGACGGACCGGGGCTGAACCCCGGTCCGTTTTAGATCGAACCAACGACTTTCGGAAATAAGGGGCAGTACATATGGTTGATTTGGACTATCTCAAGATGAGCAAGCCCCAGAAGTTCATCCACAACCTGGGCAAGTTCTTCATGTCGCTGCCAGGCAGGATCGGCGGCGGCTTTGTGAAGCTGGGGCGCTCGATCGGCGGCTTCTTCAAGGGCATCGCCCTGGCCATCGCAGACCTGTTCACCACGTTCAAAAACGGCGACTGGAAGACCCGCCTCTCCTATCTGGTGATGGGCTCGGGCAGCATGGCGCGCGGCCAGTGGGGGCGCGGCCTGCTGTTCTTCCTGTTCCAGACGGTTTTCAACCTCTACATGGTGAACTTCGGCATGGCCTACCTCTCCAAGCTGGGCACGCTGGGCACCGTGGCCACCGAGAAGGTGGGCCGCAAAACCGTCTATGGCGACAATTCCTTCCTGATCCTGCTGTACGGCGTGTTGACGCTGTTCTTCGTGCTGGCGTTCATCTACACCTGGTACATGAACATCAAGCAAAACCGGATCGCCCAGCAGATCGAGGCCTCCGGTCGAAAGCTGAAGAGCACCAAGGAGGATCTGCAGTCCCTGGCGGACAGCCAGTTCCACAAGACGCTGCTGGCGCTGCCCACGCTGGGCGTGTTCGTGTTCACGATCCTGCCCATCTTCTTCATGATCCTGGTGGCGTTCACCAACTTCGACTACAACCACCAGCCCCCCGCCAAGCTGTTCACCTGGGTGGGCTTTGAAAACTTCAAGACGCTGCTGTCCTCCGGCTCGGCCAGCTATGGCGACACGTTCCGCCAGGTGCTGTTCTGGACGCTGGTATGGGCCTTCTTCGCCACGTTCCTCAACTACTTCCTGGGCATGTTCGTGGCCATCATGATCAACAAGAAGGGCATCAAGCTGAAGAAGGTCTGGCGCACGATCCTGGTGATGACCATCGCCATCCCCCAGTTCGTGTCCCTTTTGTACGTCTCGAAGATGTTCGCGGCGGACGGCCTGATCAACACCTATCTGATGAAATGGCACTGGATCAGCCAGCCGATTCCCTTCTGGACCGACCCCGGCTGGGCCAGGTTCACCATCATACTCATCAACATCTGGATCGGCATCCCCTACCTGATGCTGATCGCCACGGGCATACTGATGAACATCCCGGCGGATCTGTACGAATCCGCCCGCATCGACGGCGCCAACGCCATGCAGATGTACGGCAAGATCACCCTGCCCTACATGCTGTTCGTCACCGGGCCCTACCTGCTGACGAGCTTCACCGGCAACATCAACAACTTCCGGCCACACGGATTTGCTGATCACCTGGCTGTACCGCATGACCGTTTCCGACACCAACTACAAGATCGCCGCCGTCATCGGCATCATGGTGTTCGTGGTGCTGGCTGTGATCAACCTGGTGGTCTACAACCTGATACCGTCCGTGAAGAATGAGGAGGATTTCCAGTAATGACGAATAACGCAAACGTGGCTGCGGGCCAGCAGAAGCTGCGCAGCAAGAAGGGCCACGAGCGCCGGGTGAACGGCACGATCTACACGGTTCTGACCGTGATGAGCATCGTGTGGCTCATTCCCTTCGTGTTCCTGGTCCTCCAGTCCTTCCGAAGCTACAAGCTGGAGAAGGGCGGCATGGTGGATTACCTGCTCCCCAAGCACTTTTCCCTGGACAACTACGCCTTCCTGTTCGAGGGCAGCAACTTCTTCTCCTGGCTGGGCAAGGCGCTGATCGTGGCGCTGGTGGCCGCCGCGGTGGCCGCCGCGCTGATCCACGTGTGCGCCAAGCTGCTGGACAGGGGCGAGGACAGCCGCGGGCGGCGCATCGCGCTGATCGGCGGCAGCCTGCTGGTGGGCTTCGTCGCACTGGTGGCCATGACCATGGCCATGCAGGGCTTCACCCTGGCGGGCAGCTGGAAAAACCTTGTGATCTCGCTTCTGCTGTACGCGCTGGCGGGCTGGATCATGGCCCGGGTGTATTTGAAGCAGGACAGCAAGCTGCTGCGCACCATCCCCGGCTATATGGTGGAGGACAGGCACCAGGGCATCAAAAAATTCTGCGCGATGTTCGCGGAATTCGGCGCGCTGGCGCTGATCATCCAGTGCATCCTCGCGCCCATGACCATGAGCCAGTACGTGCGCTGGTACGGCAACACGCTGACCATCGCGCTATTCACCGCCGTGATCCAGACGGCCATCGTGCTGTCCGTCAGCTATTCGCTGTCCCGCCTGCGCTTCAAGGGCCGCAAGCTGATCATGAACGTGGTGCTGATCCTGGGCCTGTTCCCCGGCTTCCTCACCATGATCACGCTGTACTTCCTGCTGAAGCAGCTGGGCCTGACCCAGGCCGGCGCGGTGCCCGGGCTGATTTTAATCTACTGTGCTTCCTCGGGCATGGGCTATTACATCTCCAAGGGCTTCTTCGACACGATCCCCAAGTCCCTGGACGAATCCGCCCGCATCGACGGTGCCACCCGCTTCCAGGTGTTTTTGAAGATCATCATGCCGCTGGCCAAGCCCATCGTGATCTACACGATCCTGATGGCCTTCATGGCCCCCTGGGGCGACTACGTGTTCGCCAGCTATGTGGCCTTCGGCCACCAGGACGGCTACAACGTGGCGGTGGGCCTTTACAACTGGGTGAACACCAACGACTTCCAAAACTACTTCACCCGCTTCTGCGCGGGCGGCGTGCTGGTGGCGGTGCCGATCACGGCGCTGTTCCTGGCGCTGCAGAAGTACTATGTCGAAGGCGTCACCGGCGGCGCGGTGAAGGGATAAGACGCCCTGCCACAAGCCTCCCTCTCCGAGGGGGGTGGCAGCCGCAAAGCGGCTGACGGAAGGAGTCGACTCCCTCAATCTGCTCCCCCGGAGCAGACAGCTCCCTCAAAGAGGGAGCCCTGGATATTGTCTCGCCCATAGATTGGAGGATTAGCAATATGGCAAGCTTGAAACTTGAGCACATCAAGAAGGTATATGACAAGAACGTCGTGGCCGTCCACGACTTCAACCTGGAGATCAAGGACAAGGAATTCATCGTGTTCGTCGGCCCGTCCGGCTGCGGCAAGTCCACCACGCTGCGGATGATCGCCGGCCTGGAGGACATCTCCGGAGGCACGCTGACCATCGGCGACCGCGTGGTGAACGACGTGGAGCCGAAGGACCGCGACATCGCCATGGTGTTCCAGAACTACGCCCTTTACCCCCACATCACCGTGTATGAAAACATGGCGTTCAGCCTGCGCCTGCGCAAGATGAACAACGAGGAGGTGCACCGCCGGGTGTGCCAGGCAGCGGAGATCCTGGGCATCACCGAATACCTGGCCCGCAAGCCCAAGAACCTGTCCGGCGGCCAGCGGCAGCGCGTGGCCATCGGCCGCGCCATCGTGCGCGAGCCGCAGGTGTTCCTGATGGACGAGCCGCTGTCCAACCTGGACGCCAAGCTGCGCAACCAGATGCGCGCCGAGATCATACTGCTGCGCAAGCGCATCGACACCACGTTCATCTACGTCACCCACGACCAGACCGAGGCCATGACCCTGGGCGACCGCATCGTCATCATGAAGGACGGCTATATCCAGCAGGTCGGCACGCCCCAGGAGGTGTTCGAGACGCCTCGCAACCTGTTCGTGGCCGGCTTCATCGGCTCCCCGCAGATGAACTTCCTGAAGGCGAAGCTGGTAAAATCCGGGAACGGGTACGCCGCCGAGCTGTACGGCATCCGTGTGCCGCTGAGCGAGGAGAAGTGCGCCCTGCTGGCGAAGAACGGCACGGGCACCCAGGACGTCATCCTGGGCGTGCGCCCCGAGCATACCCAGCTGGTGTTCAACCAGACGGAAAACACCATCGAGGGCACCCTGCGCGTCAACGAAATGATGGGCAGCGAGCTGCACCTGCACGTGGACCTGGTGGACGGCACCTCCGTGATCCTGCGGATTCCCACGCTGGATCTCACCGAGGAGCAGCGCCGCGCTCTCACCTACGGCAGCAAGCTGCGCTTCACCTTCCCCGAGAAGGTGGCCCACCTGTTCGACCCGAAGACCGAGGAGAGCCTGCTGTTCCAGGAGCAGTAATGCCGGAACGCAAAAGATGCCGGAGCGACCAATGGTCGCCCCGGCATCTCTTTTATGGAAGAGCGTTTTTCGGAACCCTTCCCGAAGCAGTTTCAGGAGGGGAACCGGGGAACGGTTCTTTTTTGGTTCTTCACGGAAAGTTGGGGGATGACAAACACCTCATCCGCCCCTTCGGGGCACCTTCCCCTCAAGGGGAAGGCTTAGCGCAGAAAGGCTTCCCCCTGGGGGGAAGCTGTCACCGTAGGTGACTGATGAGGGGGAAATCCCACAACTTTCCGTGAAGAGCCTCTTTTTTGGCGGCCTGCGCTAGCTGTTCAGTGAAGCTTCGCGTTCGGCACCCTGCACCGAGCCGCTCGCTTCAATTCACGACTCGGCGGGCCGCCGCTGCATCGGGGAGCAGCGAGGGAGCATGGCAGTCCTGTATGGGAAACTCCCCCCAGCGCTTCGCGCCACCTCCCTCATGGAGGGAGGCTTTTGGTTTGCGCGTCAGCCACTATTCCTACTCCCTACTCTCTACTCCCTACTCCCTACTCCCGCTCGCGCGGATCACATGGAACCCGCTGCCCCGGTCGATGACCTCGGCCTCGGCGTAGATCTCCTTCAGGTACTTCAGCGCGGACGGCGCGCCCTGCTGCTTGCGGATGACGATATACAGCGCGCCGCCGGGGTTCAGGAAGTCCCGCGCCTGGCTGAACAGGCCGTAGATCACGGCCTTGCCCGCGCGGATGGGCGGATTGGTGACGATGGCGTCGAATGTGCCTGTGACGGACGCGAAGCCGTCGCCCTGCACGGCCTTGGCCTTCACGCCGTTTTGCGCCAGGTTGCGCCGGGCCAGGTCCACGGCCCGCTGGTTGATGTCGGTCATCACGATGTCCAGCGACGGGTACTTCTTCCCCAGCGCCACGCCCACCGCGCCCCAGCCGCAGCCCAGGTCCAGCACACGGCCGGTCAGCACCGGCAGCGCCTCCAGCAGCACCTCCGTGCCCCGGTCCAGGCCGTCCCGGGAGAACACCCCCGCGTCGGTGGTGAAGACCAGCTCGTTTCCCAGCGCGCGGAGCGTCACCTGCCGCTCGTCGTGGGCGGAGGCGGGGTTTTGCGTGTAGTAATGCTCGGTCATGATCTGCTCCTCACTCTTCTTCCATCCCGCAGAGCCGCTTCAGCCCCGCCGTCTCGTTCTGCGTCAGCATCCGCCAAGCCCCACTCTCAAGGGCCGGGTCCAGCCCGACGCAGCCGATGCGCAGGCGCTCGAGTGAAATCAGCGGATGGCCCACGGCGGCAAACATCCGCTTGACCTGGTGGAACTTCCCCTCGGTCAGCACCACGTCCGAAAGCGACGTCTCCCCCGCCTCAATGATCTGCAGCCGGGCCGGCTTCGCGGTGAAGTCCGACAGCGCCAGGCCCTCCGCGAACGCCGCCACATGCGCCTGGGTCAGCATGCCCTCGCAGCGGGCGCGGTAGAGCTTCTCCGCCTTCCACTTCGGCGAGATCAGCCGGTGGGCCAGCTGGCCGTCGGTGGTCAGCAGCACCAGCCCGGTCACGTCCTTGTCCAGCCGCCCCACGGGGCCAAGGCCCTTGCGGCGCAGCGGCTCCGGCAGCAGGTCCAGCACGGTTTCGGCCCGCCTGTCCTCTGTGGCGGTGATGACCCCGGCGGGCTTGTTCACCATGATGTACAGCTCCCCCGGCGCCTGCACCGCCGCGCCGTCCACGGTGACGCTGGCCGGATCCACCTGCATGGCGGCGTCCCGGGCGGGCGCTCCGTCCACCAACACGCGGCCCGCCGCGATGGCCTTCCGGGCCTCGCCGCGGGTCAGTCCCGCCAGCGCGGTGGCCTTGTCCAATCGCATTTTCGTTGCCTTCATTTCCAGTTTATCCCATCTTTGGAAGATTTTTACAGCGGCGCAAGTTATGATTTTCCTGTGTCAATAAACCGCAACTTATCGCAATTTTGTCCCGTCTTAGTACCGCAAAAATGATAGATACACCGCCGGCCAAGTGCTTATAATGAGGTAGTGTATCAGGCCAACCAGCGGCCTTTATCAGTATAAACCGTAAACCGCGGCACGTCAAGACGAGGAGGGTTTCCCATGAGCAAGAAGAAAAATCGCAGGTGCAGGCGCGATTCACTGGGCCGGATCACGGCGGTGCTGGCCGTGCTGATCTTCTGCGGCGCGGCGTCGATCCCGGTGCTGCTGACCCTCGTTGAACACACCCAGCAGGCCCAGCCTGCCCTGCCGGATGTCCCGGACGACGGCATGACCCACACCGATCTGGGCCTGGCGGACGTGGTCGCCCCGGTGGTCACCCTGGCGCCGGAGCCCACCGCCGAGCCCACGGCGGAGCCGACTCCCGCGCCCACTCCCGAGCCGACCCTGGCGCCCACCCCCGAGCCCACGCCCTTCACCTACCTGCCCGTGGTCTATCGCGGCCACACCGAGAAGAAGCGCATCGCCGTCACCGTGGATGACTGCTACCAGAAGGAGAATCTGCAGACCATCGTGGACCTGGCCGTGGAAAACGGCGCGAAGCTCACGCTGTTCCCGGTGGGCGAGACGCTGAAAAACCACGGCATGCCGGAGCTGTTGCAGCGCTGTGCCTTCGAGCTGGGCTTTGAGATCGAGAACCACACCTACTCCCACGCCCGCATCTTCCGCCTGCCGGAGGAGGAGATGGCGGCGGAGATCTGGAACCAGCGCCAGGCGCTGAACGAGGCCCTGGGCGTGGATTGGAACCAGCACTTCCTGCGGCTGATGGGCGGCGACGGCGAGACCGACCAGCGCACCCACAACTACCTGAAGCAGCTGGGCTACTTCGGCATCGCCAAGTGGAGCGTGTCCGGTTCGGATTCCGACCTGGAGCACATCGAAAGCGCGCTGTCCCCCGGGCAGATCTACCTGTTCCACACCACCGACGCCGACACGAAGAAGCTGCAGGAATTCATCCCCTGGGCGGTGGAACAGGGCTACGAGCTGGTGACGATGAACGAGCTGCTGGGCCTGACGGCCAACGAGACCGCGCCGCTGACCGAGCAGAGCATGCCCGTCCCCGCCGGCTTCATCGACGACCACCACACCCAGAAGCTGGGCGATTACACCTGGGTGGTGCTTCAGCTGCAGGACGCGCTGCGCAGCCAGGGCTACCTGGTGATGGACGGCCCCAGCACCGGTTACTATGGCGAAAAGACCGCCCAGGCCGTATCCGCCTTCCAGGCCGACCACGGGCTGGAGGCCTCCGGCGAAGCCGACGGCGCGACACAGGATATGATCCTGGCGCAGGGATAAGCATAAGGGGCTGTCTCAGAATGAGGCAGCCCCAATGAATTGCGCCGATGCACACCAGCGCGTGAATTGCCCTTCGGGCATGAGAAGGCGCAATTCAAATCATGCGCCGCAGGTGCAAATCATGACTGCGCAGCAGTCAATTCATGGCGCGAAGCGCCTATTCATTTGCCTCTTGCCCTGATACCCTGTGCAAAGGCACAATGGGGGGGCTGTCTCAAAAGAGACAGCCCCCCATTCATTTCAGCCCGTATACGTGGACCAGTCGATCTCGGTGATGACGTTGTTATCGTCCACCCACAGGTTGATGCAGGAATCGTGCCCGTTGGCATCGGCAAAGGGCGCGTCCGCGGCGGCCTTGTGCTCGTAGGTCAGGCCGTTGACGGAATCCACGTAATCCAGGCCCGCGGCGTTCAGCCAGGCCATGGCGGCGTTGGCGTTCATGCCCACGCTCACGCCGTAGACCTCGTAGCCGGCCCCGTAGACCACGATGTTCTCCACGTTCTGGTTGCCCGCCAGGATCAACGCGTCGTTGTAGTACTGATAGGGCACCTCGGACTCCACCTGCCGATAGGAGATCAGGCCGATCTCGTTGGCAGCGGTGACCAGGTCGGCGCGGTAGTAGGTGGACAGCTCCACCGGCTTGGCGTCGGCTGAGATGTCGATGAAGGACATGAGGGTCGGCGCGGGCTCTTTCTCCGGTTCGGATTCAGGCGCCGCCTCGGGCAGGGTGCCGGTGTCCTGGTTCAGACCGTCGACGAACAGTCCCCCGGCGTTCAGCGCGGGCAGGGCCGCCTGGCCATCTCCGGCGGGCGCCTGGGTGGGCTGCGGCGCGGGCGCGGCGGTGGGCGCCGCCGTGGGCGCGGCGGTGGGCGCCGCCTGCGACTCCTCCCCCTCCAGCACAGAATACACGGAGGACACCCAGCCGGTGTGCTTGCCGTCGGTCACCTTGTACCAGGCCACGGGGCGGTCATCCATCTTCGTCTCGCCCAGGTAGGTCAGCTTCTTGCCTGCGGAAAAGCTGGTGACGATCTCATAATTCTTGCCCGGGCCGGACCGCATGTTCACGCTGGCGGTGGTGCGCACGTCCGCCAGGGCCATGGCGCAGGCCAGCAGCATGACCAGCGCCAACGCAAGCGTCCTCAAAGTGCGCTTTTTCATATGTAAATACCTCCTCTGGAAATCCAAATCCATCCTTTGACGCGAAAAAGGCCAAACAGGTTCACATCCAGTATAGCATTTCCCCCGCTTTTTATCAACACGCCGCAGAAAAATTCATCCACGCGCCGCAGTTTTTTCCGGCCGTGGTATATTTTGCGAAAAAGCGCCCATGCTATAACCACAACGCCGGGGAACCGGCCAAGAGAAGGAGATGTTTTTCATGCTGGATCGCATTTCACTGGTGCTGAGCATCATCGGCGGCATCAACTGGCTGCTGGTGGGCCTGTTCCGCTTCGACCTGGTGGCCTATCTGTTTGGCGGCCAGGCGGCCACGATCAGCCGCGTCATCTATACCATCGTGGGCGTGGCGGCGCTGTGGTGCATTTCGCTGCTGTTCCGCGAGCGCGCGGACGAGCCCATCGGCGAATGATTGAAAACGGCGGGATCCCCGCCGTTTTCTTGTTATACGTTTTTGATGAATATCTCCACGCCGATCAGCAGCAGTATCGCGCCACCCAGCAGGCTGGCTTTCCCGGCCAGGCGGGTGCCGAATTTCCGGCCGATGCACAGCCCGCCCAGGCAGATGGCCAGTGTGACCGCGGCGATGATGGCGGATGCCGCCAGCGCCTGCGCGGCGCCGTAGCGCTCGATGGTGAAGCCCACGGACAGCGCGTCGATGGACGTGGCCACGCCCTGCATCAGAAGGGTGCCGCCGCCCAGGCCGCTCTCGTCCTCGCCGACGGCCTTTCCCGTCGCGCCTTCATACAGCATCTTGCCGCCGATGTACCCCAGCAGCGCCAGGGCGATCCACGGCACGGCCCTCTGGAACGCCGCGAAGGCCTGGGCCACCGTGCGCACGCAGGCCCAGCCCGCCACTGGCATCAGGAACTGGAAGAACGCGAAGGTGCCCGCGATGCGCAGCATCTGGCCCTTCCCCATGCCCGGGTCGTTCAGGCCGTTGGCCAGCGACACGGAAAAGGCGTCCATGGCCAGGCCCACGCCCAGCAGCGCGGCGTTGAGAAAAAAAGAAAAGCTCCAGTCCATCGGCGCGGCCTCCGTAGGTCGTATTGGGTTTGTCCATTATAGCACCGGCCCGCAGGCTTGTCAATGCGGATAAGGAAGCCTTCCCCCCACGGGGGAAGGCCCTGTTTTTATCATCCTATGCTCCCAAAAACGCCTCGATCACCGCGCAGTGCACGGTGGCGGCGATGGCGGCGGCGCGATCGTCCGGCAGGAAGGAAGGGTTGTGCAGCGGCAGATCCCCGCCCACGCCGATGTGGTAGAAGCTGCCGGGCCGCTCCATCAGGAAATAGCCGAAGTCCTCGGTGGTCATGGTGGGCCGGTCGATCACCCGCACCCGGCCGTCCCCCAGCAGCCCCCGGGCGGCGCGCTCGGCCAGGGCCGTCATGGCGTCGTCGTTCACCACGCCGGGATAACTCTCCCGCAATTCGATCTCCGCCGTCGCGCCCCAGTCGTCCAGCGCGGCGTTAGCGGCTTCGCGGAAGCGCCGCTTCAGGTCCGCCCGGGCCTCCGGCCCCAGGGTGCGCAGGATGCCT
Source organism: uncultured Eubacteriales bacterium (assembly GCA_902800625.1). GTDB lineage: Bacteria > Bacillota > Clostridia > Christensenellales > Aristaeellaceae > UBA2862. The sequence continues at coordinate 91,000 of CADCFG010000009.1, forward strand.
GTCAACTCCGCCCGGTCCGCCAGGGCGTTTTCCGCCGTGCCGGCGTGGAGGGTGCCCACCGTCAGGACGCCCGTCTCGCCGGGGGCCAGCGCCTTCGGCAGCGCGATCAGCCGGGTGGCCATGTCTGCCGCCGCGCCAAGGGCGTCGATGCCCTTTTCCCGCTCGGCGGCGTGAGCGCCCTTGCCGTGGACGATTATTTTGAACGTGTCCGACGCGGCATAGAACTTGCCGTAGCGCACGCCCACGTGCCCCAGGGGCAGCTCCGGCGACACATGCGCGCCGAACACCGCGTCCACGCCCTCCAGCGCGCCTGCCGCGATCATCCGCTCGGCCCCGCCCCGGCCCTCCTCGTCGGGCTGGAACAGGAACACCACCGTGCCGCGCAGGCTCTCCCGCCGCGCCGCCAGCAGCCGCGCCGCGCCCAGGGCCGCGGTCATGTGCACGTCGTGGCCGCAGGCATGCATGCAGCCGGGGTTCTCCGAGGCGAAATCCGCCCCGGTGGCCTCCGTCAGCGGCAGGGCATCCATGTCCGCGCGCAGCGCCACGGTCTTCCCGGGCAGGCCGCCCGCCAGCGTGCCCACCACCGCCGTGTCCAGCATCCGCGCCGTGGGAATACCCAAACCGCGCAGATAAGTTTCGATCCGCGCCGCGGTCTGATGCTCTCGGTTCCCCAATTCCGGATAGCGGTGGAACGCGTGGCGCAGCTCGGCAAGCTCGCCGGCGATTGCGTCGGCCCGGGTGAGATAGTCGGTCATGATAACCCTCCAAATTTCAAGGCAAAGCGTATGAAAAACACTATATTGCCAGGGGAATCGGGGGCGGCAGCGCCCCGATATTCAATCGTCGCCGGCGACATGTGCGGCGGCAACGTGACTGTTTTTGCGGCGGGAAGCCTGTCGGCCAGAGCAAAAACCGTTTCCTTGCAGATTCACCGCCCGGAAATCGCCTGCGATTTCAGGTGAATCTGTCAAAGGGGTGGTAATGGCGGGGGAAGCAGGTCCCCCGCCATTTCACAGATTCCTCAGCGCTGCCTCCAGGGCGGTCTTCTGCGTGGTGCCCTCGTCCTTTTTCTTGATGACCCGGGCGGGGCAGCCTGCGACCACCATGCCGGCGGGCACATCCTCGATGACCACGGCTCCGGCGGCCACCACGGCGTTTTCACCGATGTGCACGCCCTCGATCACCACGGCGTTGGCGCCGATCAACACGCCGTCCTCCACGACGACGGGCTTTGCCGAGGCGGGCTCGATCACCCCGGCCAGCACCGCACCGGCACCCACGTGGCAGTTCTTTCCAACCGTGGCCCGGCCGCCCAGCACCGCGCCCATGTCGATCATGGTGCCGTCGCCGATGATGGCGCCAATGTTGATCACCGCGCCCATCATGATTACGGCGTTTTTGCCGATGGTCACATTGTCGCGGATCAGCGCGCCGGGCTCGATGCGGGCCTGCACGCCCTTCATGTCCAGCAGCGGCACCGCGCTGTTGCGCCGGTCGTTCTCGATGACGATGTCCGCAATCTTGTCCCGGTTGGCCTCGATGATCGGGGAAAGCTCGCTCCAGTCCCCGAACACCACCTTGTCCCCCGCGCCAAACACCTTGGCCGCGCCGTAGTCGATGGGGGCGTTTTCCTTCACATACAGCTTCACCGGCGTCTTCTTCGGGGCGGTGGCGATGTAGTTGATCAAGTCCTGTGCGTTCATATTCACGCCTCCTGTTCCACGATGTCCTTCATGTCGTAAAGCCCGGGGGCCTTGCCCAGCAGGTACTCCGCCGCAACCACCGCGCCGCCGGCGAACAGGGCGCGGCTCTCGGCCTCGTGCTTCAGGGTGAGGGTCTCGCTGCCGTTGGCGATGATGATCTCATGGGTGCCCACTTCGTTGCCGTAGCGCAGGGAGTGGATGCCGATCTCGGTGGCGGTGCGCTTGCCGTTCTCGTGGCGGCCGATCACCAGCTCCGCCTCCGGACGCACCTCCTGGATGCGCCGGGCCAGCAGCAGCGCAGTGCCGCTGGGCACGTCCAGCTTCTGGTCGTGGTGGCGCTCGATGATCTCGATCTCGGCGTTCGGGAACATGGCGGCGGCCTTCTTCGCCAGGTCCGCCAGCACCGCGATGCCCAGGGACATGTTGCCCGACAGGAACACCGGCACGGACTGCGCCGCGCCCCGGATCAGCGCCATCTCCTCCTCCGTCTGGCCCGTGGTGCCGATCACCACCGGCAGGCCGCGCTCCGCGCAGTATTCCGTCACGGCGGCCGTGGCGGTGTGGTTCGAAAAGTCGATCACCATGTCCGCCGGGCCCTCGTACTGCTTCAGCTCGGAAAGGCCGTCTCCGGCGGCATAACTCCAGTCCACCTTCGCGGCCACGCCGTGGACGCCGCCCTGCTCGATGACCTCGGTCAGCATCCTTCCCATGCGCCCGCAGGCGCCGTTGATGATGATGTTCATGGGGTACCTCCGTCTTCTGTTGTGCGTTCAGGGAGCAGGCAGTAGGGAGCAGGAAATGCCAGGGAACGCGGCAGCTGCTGTTCCTACTCCCTGCTCCCTCTTCCCTGCTCCCTCAACTCTTAAATCAGCTTGTGTCCCTTCATGATCGCTTCCAGCTTCTGCCAATGCGCCTCCTCCATGGGAGTCAGCGGCAGGCGGACGAAGTTTTCGCACCAGCCCATGGCGGCCATGGCGGCCTTCACGGGGATGGGGTTCACCTCGCTGAACAGCGCGTTGATCAGGGGCAGCAGGTCCATCTGCATGCGGGCGCTGCCGGCCACGTCGCCGTCAAAGAACTTCTGGCACATCTCGTGGGTCGCCGCGGGCATCACGTTGCTCAGCACCGAGATCACGCCGCTGCCGCCCATGCTCAGAAGCGGCACCACCTGGTCGTCGTTGCCGGAGTAGATGTCCATGGTGTCGCCCACCAGCATGGCCGTCTCCACCACCTTGGAGATGTTGCCGCTGGCCTCCTTGATGCCCACGATGTTGGGGTGCTTGGCAAGCTCGGCATAAGTGGCGGGCTCGATATTCACGCCCGTGCGGGAGGGCACGTTGTAGAGGATGATGGGCCGGTCCACCGCGTCGGCGATGGCGAAGTAGCTGGCGATCAGGCCCTTCTGGGTGGCCTTGTTGTAGTAGGGCGTCACCACCAGCAGCGCGTCGGCCCCCGCCCGGCAGGAGAACTTCGACAGCGTGATGGCTCGATTGGTGTCGTTGGAGCCGGAGCCGGCGATGATCGGCACGCGGCCCGCCGCCCGCTCCACCGCGAAGCGGATGCACTCCTCGTGCTCCTGATAGGTCAGCGTCGCGCCCTCGCCGGTGGTGCCGGCGATGACCAAGCCGTCGATGCCCTGAGCGATCTGCCAGTCGATGAGCTTGCCAAAGGCCTCGTAATCCACGCCGCTCGCGTTCAGGGGCGTGATCAGCGCCGTGGCGGCGCCGCGAAAGACGGTCTGCTTCTTCATGTCAATGCACCTCACTCGTTCGGTATAAAAATTCAGCCAATACACGCCGTGCATTGACTGTGGCCCCCGCGCCGGACGCAGCCCGACCCGGGAAATCACAATTAATCCATAGCGCTCCACAAAAGTGGCAGTCAAACGGATGTTGTCCGTTTGCCCAGGGGCGGGTTCGCGCTCCCTCCCCTTCGGCAGCGGCCCCTTTCGTTCCCGGCAACGGCCTGCGAAGCCTTGCGCGCCGGGCCTACTGATGACAGCTGCGCCTCTATCCTTTAATTGCGGTATTCGACTGTAGTGGCATGGTATCACAAAAAAGCACGGCTGTCAATCCCGGAAGGGTTAATATTATTATAGCCGCTTCCATGTGGAAATGCAACCGGAACGGACGCGACCGGCGGTAGAAGGCGCATGATTCGCTTTGCGCCTCCCCGCTCACCGCGGCGCAAAGCATTGGGGCTGCCTCGCTTTGAGGCAGCCCCTGTCCCCTGATCGCAGGTCAATAGTGGTCGAAGGTCGCCTTGTCCTCGACGAACTCCAGGATCTTGCCGCGCAGCTTCTCCACCTGGGGCAGGGCCTGGTATTCGGCCACCTGGCTCTCCTTCTCCAGCTCGAAGGACGCCATCAGGTCGAAGCTGGCCCCGGTGCCCTCGCAGCGACGGCAGACCATGGGCCGGTTCAGCCAGTCCAGTTCGTCGTCCAGCTTGCGAAACGTCTTCATGATCTTCTCCTGGATCTCCACCGGGTCCGTACCGGCCTTGAGCTTGATGAGCATGATGTGTTTCATGGGGAATCCTCCTTTTGTTTTTCTCTGTCTGTTCCTGCTTGCTATGCCCTGACCTCCGCCGCGCCCAGGTCGACGCCCTCGTTGAAGCGGCGGGCGTTTTCCAGCGTCTCGGCGGCGATGGCCTGCAGCGCCTCCCGGGTGAAGAAAGCCTGGTGGGAGGTCATCACCACATTGGGGAACATCTGCAGCCGCGCGGTCACGTCGTTGTTCAAAAACTCGGTGGAGCGGTCGGTGTACACGTTGGCGTCCTCGCCCTCGTACACGTCCAGGCCCACGGCGTGGAACTTGCCGCTCTTCAGCGCGTCGATCAGCGCCTCGGTGTCGATGAGTCCGCCCCGGGCGGTGTTCACCAGCATGGCGGTGTCCTTCATGCGGGCGATGGCCGCGGCGTCGATCAGGTGGTATGTGCCGCCGGGGCCGTCGATCAGCGGCGCGTGCAGGGAGATCAGGTCCGAGCGCTCCAGGAGCTCCTCCCAGGGCACGTAGCTCAAAAGGCCCTCCTCCTCAAGCGCCCTGTTGGGATAGGCGTCCCAGGCGATCACCGACATGCCGAAGCCCTTGCAGATGCGGGCCATGCACTGGCCGATCTTGCCCGTGCCCACGATGCCTGCCACCTTGTTGTGCAGGTCAAGGCCCAGGAGACCCGACAGCGCGAAGTTGTTGTCCCGCACCTTGTTCACGGCCTTGTGCAGGCGGCGGTTGGCGGTCATGACGAGGCTCATCGCGTGCTCGGCCACGGCATAGGGCGAATAGGCCGGCACCCGGGCCACCTTGATGCCCCGCTCCTTGCAGGCCTGCAGGTCCACGTTGTTGAACCCGGCGCAGCGCAGCAATATCAGCCGCACGCCGACCTCCGCCAGCGTCTCCACCGCCGCCCGGGGCAGCTCGTCGTTCACGAACACGCACACCGCGTCGAAGCCCCTGGCCAGGTTGGCGGTCTCCGGCGTCAGGCGGCAGCTGTAGTACTTGATGGAGCAGTTGTAGGTGCCCTCGCCCCGGTCCCTGGCCAGCTCGCTGAAGAACAGCCGGTCGTAGTCATGGGTGCCGAAGAAGGCGATGTGCAGGAGGGGCGTCCTGCGCCTGTCCCACATCTTCTCCCGCAGCACGCGGTACACCTCGTTCAGCGCGGCCTGCTCGTCGCCGCCCTCGGCGCAGATCTCCAGCACCGCGCCCTTCCCGGCGCGCAGGGCGAGCAGCTCCAGCACATTGGAGCCGCTGGCGGTCCGGCCGTCGTACTTCACGGTGATCTGGGAGGCCAGGCCCACACAGGTCTGGGCCAGGAACGCCGCCGGGCGGGCATGCAGCCCCAGCGCGCCGGTGACTTCATAATTCATGATGGTCATGGTGAACTTCCCCTTTGTCTCCTTAGCTGTCATTTTACTATATTTCCGCCGGAAAGTAAAGCAAACCGGCGCGCCTGATTCGCGTTTTTCTTCAATATAATTTCAGTCAATTGCCATTTACAAACCCCTTTAAATATGATAGAATTAATTTGTAGGATTATACTGTGGGCGGAATATGCAATCATGTCCGTTCGCGGCACATTCCAGTTAACAAAAAAACACGAGGAGGTCGAGGACCTTGAAGCACACCTTTCGCGGCGGAGTGCATCCGGCCGGGCACAAAGAGCTGAGCCGGGAAATGCCGCTGCGCGACTTTCTGCCCGCGGGCGAGATGGTCTTCCCGCTTTCGCAGCACATCGGGAAGCCCGCCAAGCCCATTGTGAAGAAGGGCGACAGCGTGCTGGTGGGCCAGCGCATCGCCGAGGCGGACGGCTATATCTCCGCCAACATCGCTTCCTCCTGCTCCGGCACGGTGAAGGCCATCGAGAAGCGCCGGGTACTGACCGGCGCCATGGCGGACTGCATCGTCATCGAAAACGACGGCCAGTTCACCCCCGCGGAGGACTATACCCGCCGGCAGGAGCCCGACAGCGTCTCCAACGAGCAGATCATCAGCCGCGTCCAGGAGGCCGGCGTGGTGGGCCTGGGCGGCGCAGGCTTCCCCACCTGCGTGAAGCTCAAGCCCAAGGACCCGCAGGCCATCCGCGTGGTGATCGCCAACGGCGCGGAGTGCGAGCCGTACCTGACCTGCAACGACCAGCTGATGCGCACCAAGGCCCCGGAGATTATCGAGGGCCTGGAGCTGGTACTGAGGCTGTTCCCCCGGGCCAAGGGCGTGGTGGCCATCGAGGACAACAAGCCCGAGGCCATCGCCGCCATGCGGCAGGCCGCGACCGGCAAGGAAAAGATCGAAGTGCGCGCCATGAAGACCAAGTACCCCCAGGGCGGCGAGCGCAGCCTGATCCAGGCCATCGCCGGGGTGGACTTCCCGCTTTCCCAGCTGCCCGCGGACGTGGGCTGCATCGTGGACAACGTGGGCACCCTGTACGCCATCCAGCGGGCGGTGCTGTACAACGAGCCGCTGTATTCCCAGTGCCTCACTCTCACCGGCGAGGCGGTGAAGAATCCCGGCAACTATATCGTGCGGGACGGCACCAGCTTTGCGGAGCTGCTGAACCACGCCGGCGGCCTGAAGGAAGGCGTCAACCTCAAAAAGGCCATGGTGGGCGGCCCGATGATGGGCTTCGCCATGAGCGAGTTGAACGTGCCCATCCAGAAGCAGAACAACGGACTGACGCTGCTGGCGGAGGACCCCAATGAAAAAGCCGAGGCCCAGATGACCGCCTGCCTGCGCTGCGGGCGCTGCACCACGGTCTGCCCCGTGGGCCTGCTGCCCCAGCTGATGAGCGAGGCCATCTTCATGGGCAACCTGGAGCGCTATGAAAAGAAGCTCTACGGCCTGGAGTGCATCCAGTGCGGCTCCTGCACCTATGTATGCCCGGCCAAGCGGCCTTTGATGCAGGAATTCAAGCAGGCCAAGGCCGAAATCCTGGCGCGCAGGCGCGCGGAAGGGGGCGGAAAGTAACATGCTCACCAATCAAAACGAACTGAACCTGTCCTCCAGCCCCCATGCGAGGGACCGCTGGTCCACCGCGTTCATCATGCGCGTGGTGGTGCTGTCGCTGATGCCGGCCACCATCGTGGGCGTCGTCGTGAACGGCCTGCACTCGCTGCTGGTGGTGCTGAGCGCCGTGCTGGCGGCGGTGCTGTCGGAATTCGTGTTCGACAAGATCGCCCATAAGAAGGACACCTGGAAGGACGGCAGCGCCGTGGTCACAGGCCTGATGCTGGCCCTGTCGCTGTCCCCCTCCGTGCCCATCAGCATGCCCATCATCGGCAGCGTGTTCGCCATCATCGTGGTGAAGTGCTGCTTCGGCGGCCTGGGCAAGAATTTTTTGAACCCGGCGCTGGCGGCGCGGTGCTTCCTGCTGATCTCCTTCGGCGCCACCATGTCCACCTACCGGGTCGTGGACGGCGTCACCTCCGCCACGCCCATGGCGCTTCTGAAGAGCGGCGAGGCCGTGAACATCACGAGCCTTTTCCTGGGCACGGCCAACGGCGTCATCGGCGGCTCCGCGCTGGCGCTGCTGGTGGGCGGCCTGGCGCTGTGGGCCATGGATATCATCCACGGCCAGATCTGCTTCTCCGTGCTGGGCGCGTTCACGCTGTGCATGGGCCTGTTCGGCGGCCAGGGCTTTGACCCGATGTTCCTGCTGGCGCACCTGCTGGGCGGCGGCGTAATCATGGGGGCGTTCTTCATGGCCACCGACTATGCCACCAGCCCCGTCGGCCGCCTGGGCCAGACGGTCTACGGCGTGCTGATCGGCGCGCTGGGCGCGCTGTTCCGCATCAAGGGCGGCGCGGCGGACTCCTTCAGCTATTCCATCATCAGCGCCAACCTGTTCGTGCCGCTGATCGACATGTACGTCATCCCCAAGCCCTTCGCCTTCCGCAAGGGCATCTCCCACGAATATAAGGAAGAAAAGCCGCTGATGCAGCGGATCCCCAAGCCCGTGATCGTGCTGACCGTGATCACGCTGATCGCCGGCCTGGCGCTCTCCGGCGTGTTCACCATGACCAAGGACACCATCGAGGACCAGAAGCGGGCGGCCAGCGCGGCCTCCTACCAGGTGGTGGTTCCCGACGCGGACCACTTCGACGTGGACGAGGCGCTGGACAAGGCCGTGGCCGACCTGGACGGCCAGGTCTACGGCTCCGACTACGGCCGCGTGAAGATCAACGAGGCCTTCGTGGGCAAGACCGCGGCGGACGAGGTGGCGGGCTACGCCATCAGCGTCACCACCTCCGACGGCTTTGACGGCGACGTCACCGTGGCGGTGGGCATCGCGCCAGACGGCACCGTGAACGGCATCTCCTTTACCGAGCTGCACGAGACGCCCGGCATGGGCATGCGGGTGGACGAGGACGAGTTCAAGGGCCAGTTCAGCGGCAGGAACGTGGAAAAGTTCACGCTGAACAAGGCCGGCGGCTCCACCGAGGACGACCAGATCGACACCGTTTCCGGCGCTTCCACCACCTCCGGGGCCGTGGTCAACGCCGTGAACGCCGCGCTGGACTTCTTCCGCGCCACCGTGAAGGGAGGCAACGCCTGATGAACAAGTATCTTGAACGGCTTTACAACGGCCTGATCAAGGAGAACCCCACGCTGATCCTGATGCTGGGCATGTGCCCCACGCTGGCGGTGTCCACCCGGGCCATGAACGGCATCGGCATGGGCCTGTCCACCACGGCGGTGCTGATCTTCTCCAACCTGGTGATCAGCCTGCTGCGCAAGGCCATCCCCGACCAGGTGCGCCTGCCCGCCTACATCGTGATCGTGGCCAGCCTGGTGACGGTGACGGAGCTGCTGATCGAGGCCTACCTGCCCTCGCTGTATGAGGCGCTGGGCATCTATATCCCGCTGATCGTGGTCAACTGCATCATCCTGGGCCGCGCGGAGGCCTATGCCAACAAGCACAGCGTGGGCCTTTCCGTGATGGACGCCATCGGCATGGGCCTGGGCTTCACCGTGGCGCTGACCCTGGCCGGCCTGCTGCGCGAGATGCTGGGCAACGGCACCGCCTTCGGCGCGCAGATCCTGCCCGCCGGCGTGGAGCCCCTGGGCATCTTCATCCAGCCTCCGGGAGCGTTCCTGATCATCGCGCTGATCATTGCGGTGCAGAATGCCATCGGTATCAAGACCCGCCAGCGCCACCTGGTGGACGGCGGCTGCGACGGGATGTGCTCCAAGTGCACTTCTGAATGCAAAACCGGGGAGGTGAGCACCAAGTGAAGAGCCTGATCCTCATCGTCATCGGCAGCGCCCTGATCAACAACGTGGTGCTGAACCAGTTCCTGGGCATCTGCTCGTTCCTGGGCGTGTCCAAGCAGATCAAGGCCTCCGCCAGCCTGGGCGGCGCGGTGATCTTCGTCATCACCATCGCGAGCGCCGTGGCCAGCCTGCTGTACGACTACGTGCTGGCGCCCTTGGGCCTGGACTACATGAAGACCATCGTGTTCATACTGGTCATCGCGGCCCTGGTACAGGTGGTGGAGATGTTCCTGAAGAAGACCTCCCCCGCCATCTACAAGGCGCTGGGCATCTACCTGCCCCTGATCACCACCAACTGCGCGGTGCTGGGCGTGGCCCTGACCAACGTGCAGGACGGCTACAACTTCATCGAAAGCGTGCTGTCCGGCTTCGGCACCGCGGTGGGCTACACCCTGGCCATCGTGCTGCTGGCCAGCATCCGCAGCCGCATCCACGAGGACGACGTACCGGCTCCCCTGCGCGGCGCGCCCGTCGTGCTGATCGCCGCGGCGCTGATGTCCATCGCGTTCATGGGCTTCTCCGGCCTGTCGCTGTAATGGAGGTGCCAAATGCAGACGATTCTCATTACAACGCTGGTGATCGCCGTGATCGGCATCGTGGTCGGCGCGGGCCTGGTCTACACCGGCAAAAAGTTTTATGTGAAGGTGGACGAGCGGGAGAGCGCCGTGCGCGAGGTCCTGCCCGGAAACAACTGCGGCGCCTGCGGCTTCGCGGGCTGTGACGCGCTGGCAGCGGCCGTCGCCAAGGGCGAGGCCCCGGCCAACGCCTGCCCCGTGGGCGGCATGCCCGTGGCGAAGCAGGTGGCGGCCATCATGGGCGTGGAGGCCGAGAACGTGGAGCGCAAGGTGGCCTTCGTCCGCTGCAAGGGCAGCTGCGACGTGACCCGCAACCAGGGCTACTACGTGGGCATCCAGGACTGCCGCAGCGCGGTGCTGTCCGGCCTGAACGTCACCGAGTGCGCCTACGGCTGCCTGGGCCTGGGCTCCTGCGTGAAGGCCTGCCCCCAGGACGCCATCCGCGTGGTGGACGGCGTGGCCATGGTGAACCGCAAGAAGTGCGTGGGTTGCGGGCTGTGCGCCAAGGCCTGCCCCCGGGGCTTGATCGAGCTGGTGCCCGAGAGCAAGCGGGTCTCCGTGCAGTGCTCCAACCACGACAAGGGGCCCATGGTAAAGAAGTCCTGCGCGGCGGGCTGCATCGGCTGCGGCATCTGCCAGAAGCAGTGCGAGTCCGACGCCATCCATGTGACGAACTTCCTGGCCGCCGTGGACTACGACAAGTGCACCCAGTGCGGCAAGTGCGTCGAAAAGTGTCCCGCCAAGGTCATCACCCCGCCGCCGGTCAATCCTTGACGGACGGCCATTGAAGAAGGGATGATAGATATATGGAAAAAAAGACGATAACCAAGCTGGTCGCCTCCGCGGCGATCCTGGGCCTGTCGGTCTGGGGCGCCAGCGGATGGGTGGGCGGCCACGACGTGGCCTATCAGAAGCCCGGCCCCTATACCGCCGAGGCCACCAATGATTTCAGCACCGTGCAGGTGGACGCGACCATCAAGGGCCAGGAGATCACTGACTGCGTCATCACCTCCTCCGGCGACAACGACCTGATGACCGACGCCATCCGCCAGGAGTGGGCCCAGGCCATCGTCGACGCCCAGTCCGCCGACACGGACGTGATCACCGGCGCGAGCCTGAAGTTCTCCGCCGCGTCCGTGAAGGAGTGCGTGGACGACATCCTCGTCCAGGCCGGCATCAAGGACGCCAGCGAGATCGAAGCGCCCGCCGAGGCGCCCTCGGAAAAGGCCCCCGCCGAGGTTGAAGAGCCCGCGACGGAGGAAGGCGCCGATGCGCCCGCGGAGGCCGGGGCCTATGCCGACGGCAGCTATTCCGCCGAGGCCGCCAACGATTTCAGCACCGTGAAGGTGGACGCGACCATCGAGGGCGGCAAAATCGCCGACTGCGCCATCACCTCGTCCGGCGACAACGACCTGATGACCGACGCCACCCGCCAGGAGTGGGCCCAGGCCATCGTCGACGCCCAGTCCGCCGACGCGGACGCCATCACCGGCGCGACGCTGACCTTCTCCGCCGCTTCCGTGAAGGAATGCGTGGATGACATTCTCGCCCAGGCCTCCGGCGATACTGGAACGCCCGCCGAGGGCAGCGACGATGAGCGCATCGCCGAGCTGGAGGCGCGCGTGGCGGAGCTTGAAGCTGCCGCCAGCCAGGCCGAGGCCCGCGTCGCCGAGCTGGAGGCTGCCGCCGCCAGCGGCATCAGCGTGGACGCCATGAAGTACATGCGCCCGCGTCCGGTGTTTGAGGCAGCAGCTTCCATCGAGGAAGCACCCGCTGAGGAAACCGCTTCCGAGGACAGCGCGGTCGAGGCCGACCCCGCCATGAAGTACATGAGACCCAGGCCCTCCTTCGCCGCTGGTTCCGCCGAGAAAGCCGAGGAAGCGCCTGCCCAGGACAGCGCAGCCGAGGCCGATCCCGCCATGAAGTATATGCGCGAGCGTCCCGCCTTCGCCGCCGCTTCCGCTGAGGAAGCATCTTCCGAAGGCAGCGCGGTCGAGGCCGATCCCGCCATGAAGTACATGCGCGAGCGCCCCGCCTTCGCCGCGGCTTCCACCGGGGAAGCCGCGGAAGCAACCGACGAATCCCCCGTCGCGTCCGCCGACGCCATGAAGTACATGCGCCAGCGTCCCGCCTTCGCCGCGGCTTCCGCCGAGGAAGCGCCCGCCGAGGAAGCGACCGACGAATCCCCCGCCGTGTCCGGCGACGCCATGAAGTACATGCGTGAGCGTCCCGCCTTCGCCGCGGCTTCTGAAGAGGAAGCGTCCGTTGAAGAAACGGCCGACGAATCCCCCGCCGTGTCCGCCGACGCCGTGAAGTACATGCGTGAGCGCCCCGCCTTCGCCGCGGCTTCTGAAGAGGAAGCGCCCGTTGAAGAAACGGCCGACGAATCCCCCGTCGCATCCGCCGACGCCATGAAGTACATGCGCCAGCGTCCCGCCTTCGCCGCGGCTTCTGAAGAGGAAGCGCCTGCCGAGGAGGCCGCCGAGGAAGCATCCGCCGAGGAAGCCGTCGAAACGGCCTCTGCCGACGCGGACCTGTCCGCCGCCCTGCCCGCCATCGTGGTGTCCATGGGCGCAAACAGGGAGAACAGCTACGTGACGGACTACCTGGAGCAGGACCCCTACCTGGTGAACATCTACGAGGGCTACGGCTTCGCCAAGGACTACGGCAGCGCCCGCGGCCACGAGTACACCCTGGAGGACGTGGCCAAGACCCAGCGCCCCCATCCCAAGGCCAACTGCCTGACCTGCAAGACGCCGGACTTCCACAAGCTGGTGGAGCAGGAGGGCCTGGGCGTTTACTCCATGCCCTTTGACGACGTGATGGCCCAGATGACCACCAACATCAACTGCTACACCTGCCACGGCGACGACGCGGGCAACGGCGGCGCGCTGGTGGTCACCCACCAGTATGTGAACGAGGCCCTGGGCGGGAACGTGGGCACCATCAACCCCGCCACGCTGTCCTGCGGCCAGTGCCACATCGAATACTACTTCACCCCCTCCGACAGCGAGACCATGATGCCCTACGACAGCGTCGAGGCCATGGCTCCCGAGGCGATCCTGGCCTACTACGACAAGATGGACTTTGCCGACTGGACCCAGGAGAGCACCGGCACCCGGCTGCTCAAGGCCCAGCACCCCGAGATGGAGACCTTCCTGGCCGGCAAGCACGCCAATTTCCTGTCCTGCGCGGACTGTCATATGCCCATGGAGACCACGGACACCGGCGTGGCCTATCACAGCCACGAGCTGGTCAGCCCGCTTCAGAGCGAGGCGCTGCTTCAGACCTGCGCCGCCTGCCACCGGGACACCGACATGGTGGAACTCGTCCACGGCATCCAGGAGAAGGTCACCGCCCGGGAGACCGAGGTGGGCAACAAGCTCAGCGGCATGAAGGACAAGCTGGCCGAGGCTGTGGCCTCCGGCACCTGGTCCGAGGAGGACCTGAACGCCGTGCGCACGCTGCACCGTCAGGCCCAGTGGTACTTTGACTTCTGCTACGTGGAGAACTCCGAGGGTGCGCACAACAGCGAGCTGGCCATGCGCTGCCTGGACACCTCCGACGCGCTGATCGACGAGGCCCTCAAGCTGCTGGACAAGTAAACCAAGCCCAATACACAATAACAGATCCTTCGCTGCGCTCAGGATGACAACGATGCGATACCTGTCATCCTGAGCCAAGCGGAGGATCTTGTTCATTCCAACGGGAAGCAATCCTATGAAAGCAATCAAGAAAACCTGGAAATTTCTCTGCTCCATGCGCTTCGCCATCATCCTGCTGGTGGTGCTGGCCATCGCCTGCTCCGTGGGCAGCCTGGTCACCCAGGGGCAGAGCTACGACTGGTACGCTCAGCGCTATTCCGAGCGCACGGCGGGGCTGATCGTCGCGCTGGGGCTGGACGACGCCTTCCACAGCATCTGGTTCATCGTCATCACGGCCTTCCTGTGCCTGAACCTTCTGCTGTGCAACCTGACCCGCCTGCCCCAGCTGATCCGCCGCACACAGGCGGAGGGCAAGCCGGACGGCGCGCTGCGCACCCAGGGCGACGTGACCAGCGAGCGCGTCCCGGACCCCGAAGCCGCCTTCGCCCGGCTGCGCATGCCCAGGCCCGAGCCCTGCAAGACGGAGGACGGCCGGAAGGCGCTGTTTTCATCGAAGCACCGCGCGGGCCTGTGGGGCGCGTGGGTGTGCCACCTGGGCATCCTGCTGCTGATCCTGGGCTTCGGCCTGGGGCAGATGACCCAGAAGCAGTACACGGTCTACGGCGTGCCCGGGGACGCAAAGCCCATCGGCGACACCGGCTGGATGCTTGAAATCGACGACTTCACCATCGGCCTGCGGGAGGATGCCACCGTGGAGCAGTATACCGCGGCCATCAGCGTGTACAGCCCGGAGGGCGGCGATGCGACCCGCGAGAGCGCCGAGATCAGCGTGAACCACCCGGCCACCCTCAAGGGCCTGAAGTTCTACCAGAACTCCACCGGCTGGGCCACGCGGGTGAACGTGCTGAAGGACGGCGCGCCGCTGCAGGACGCCGTGGTCTGCGCCGGGGATTTCCTGCCCGTGGCGGACAAGCCGGACCTGGTGGTGTACCTGAACGCCTTCTATCCGGATTACGTGCTCACCCCGGGCGTCGGCCCCTCCACCGCCTCCGCGGACATGAACAACCCCGCCTGGCTGTATTCCGTGTACTATCAGGGCCGGCTGCTGGGCATGAACGCGCTGATGGACGGTGAGGAGCTGACCGTGGACGAGTACACCTTCACCTTCACCGACACCCAGAACTTCACCCTGATCCAGATCAAGGAGGATCACTTCGCGTGGCTGGCCCTGCTGGGCGGCATCGCCACGATGCTGGGCCTGTTGCTGGCGTTCTACGTGCAGCCGGCCAGGGTCTGGGCCGTGCAGGAGACGGACGGCAGCTGGACGCTGCACGGCGCCTGCCGCAAGGGCGGGACGATCTTCAGGGAGAAGTTCGCGCAGGCCGCCGGCGGCAGGGAAGGAACGGCAGAGGAAGAACCCTAAAACGCGCACAAAGGGCGCATCGTGTGCTGTGATATGCCCTCAAATGCCGCATACAGATCCTTCGACTGCGCCTTGCTGGCCGCAAAGCTCCGCTCAGGATGACAAGCGATGCGCTGTGCCGTCATTCTGAGCGAAGTCCGGCCGCAGGCGGGACGGAGTCGAAGAATCTACAGCATCTATTGAACGACTTACCCTCACCATCCCCAATCCCCCATCGCGTCAAAGGAGAATTGATCCATGCTTCAAGTCGAAAACACCCAGTTCACCATCGTCATGCTGCTGTATTTCGCGTCGATGCTGCTCTACTTCGCGTTCATCGCGGTGAAGAAGGATGGCGTGGCCAAGGTGGCCGTGGGGCTGCAGATCGCGGGCCTGGCGCTGCACACGGCGGCGCTCATCTGCCGGGGAATCGGCGCGGGGCGGCTGCCGCTGACCAACCAGTATGAGTTCGCCACGTCCTTCGCCTGGGGGCTGTGCCTGGTCAGCCTGATCTTCGTGTTGAAGTTCAAGTTCCCGGTGCTGGGGGCGTTTTCCGCGCCGGTGGTATTTTTGATCATCGGCTATGCCGCCATGCAGAGCAAGGAGGTCAAGAACCTGATGCCCGCCCTGCGCAGCAACTGGCTGGGGTTCCACGTGTCCACGGCCATCATCGCCTACGGGGCCTTCGGCGTCAGCTTCGTGCTGGGCGTCATCTTCCTGCTGCGGCAGCGGATGCGCGACAGCGGCTTCCTGGACCAGCACATCCCCAAGCGGGAGAAGCTGGACGTGATCGCCTATCGCAGCGTGTCGCTGGGACTGCTGTTTCTGACGTTCACCATCGTCACCGGCGCCATCTGGGCCGAGCGCGCCTGGGGCAGTTACTGGTCCTGGGACCCGAAGGAGACCTGGTCGCTGGTCACCTGGATCATCTACGCCGCCTATTTGCACCTGCGCCTGCGCCGGGGCTGGGAGGGCCGCGCCGCCGCCATATTCGCGGTGATCGGCTTCGTCTGCGTGATCTTCACCTACATCGGCGTGAACACGTTCCTGCCGGGAATACACAGCTACGCCTAATTGACAAACAAATAGACCCCAAAAGGGGTCTTTTTGTTTGCCAGGGAATAGCAGGGAGCAGAATATGCCGCAGATACGCGGCAGCAGCTATTCCTACTCCCTACTCCCTCTTCTTACCTTATCCCGATCTCCGCGTCCGTCTCCGTCACGTCGCTGTGGGCCTTGATGTAGTCCACCAGCGGGTCGATCTCGGTGAAGGCCATGGCCAGGTAGGTGTCCGCCGCGCCATAGTAGATGGCGATGCGGCCGGTGTCGGGGTCCTGCAACGTGGCGCAGGGGAAGCAGACGCTGGGCACGAAGCCCTTCTCCTCGTACCACTCCTCGGGGGTAATGAGGAAGTTCTCGCAGCGGTACTTCACCTTGCTGGGCTCGTCGATGTCCAGGATCGCCGCGCCGAAGGAGTACACGAAGCCGGAGCAGGTGCTGGACGCGCCGTGGTAGAACAGCAGCCAGCCTTCGCTGGTCTCGATGGGGGCCGCGCCGGAGCCGATCTTCACGCTCTCCCACCACTTGCTGCCCGAGGACATCACATGGCGGTGCATGCCCCAGAACTTCATGTCCGGGCTCTGGCTGAGCCAGATGTCGCCAAAGGGCGTGTGGCCGCTGTCAGAGGGCCGGGAGAGCAGCTGGTAGCGCCCGTTCACCTTCCGGGGAAACAGCACGGCGTTGCGGTTGAAGGGGATGAAGGGGTTCTCCAGGCGGGTAAACGTCTTGAAATCCTTCGTCTTCGCCATGCCGATGGACGCGCCGTAGTTGTCCTGGCACCACATGGCGTACCAGGTGTCCTCCACCTTCACCAGGCGGGGATCGTAGGCATAGCGGGGCATCAGCGGTTGGCCGGCCTCGTCGGTGAAGGGCACCATCTCCGGGTCGATGTCCCAGTGGATGCCATCCTGGCTCTTGCCCAGATAGATCATCGGGATGCCGTTGGTGCGCTCGCCGCGGAACAGGGCGATGAATCCGCCCTCATAAGGCGCGGCGGCGCTGTTGAACACCCGTGCCACGCCGGGGATGGGGTTGCGGCCAATGATGGGGTTTTCGCTGTAGCGCCAGACGGGCGCATCGTGGGTATCGCCGGCCGGCCGATCCTGCCAGGGGATGTTGGGCAGGCTCGGGCAGTTCAGGATTTTGACCTTGGACATACGCATTACCTTCTTCATGCTTATTGAGAAAAATAGATCAGTGCTTCAGAAGCCGCCTGCCATCATCTGGAATGCGCCTTCAAAGCGCATCGGACAGATCCTTCGACTGCGCCCTGCCAGTCGCAGGGCTCCGCTCAGGATGACAGCAGTACAATACGCTGTCATTCTGAGCGAAGTGAAGCCGAAGGCGGAACGGAGTCGAAGAATCCGCACATGACCTGGCGCTGGCATTGATTGTATGACGCGCCAGCTCTTCATCATCGCCGATTCCCCGCTCCCCATTCCCAACAGGCGCCTTAGCCCTTCACGGCGCCGTTGGCCAGGCCCGCGTAGACCTGCTTCTGGAAGAACAGGAAGATCAGCAGCGAGGGGATCAGCGTCAGCAGAACGCCCGCGCAGATGATGTTGTAGCTGCTCTTGAAGGGGCCGGAGAAGGAATACAGCGCCGTGGATATGGTCCGCCAAGTGTTGGACTGGAGGTACAGGTTGGCGTTGTAGTACTCGTTGTACACGCCCACGCCCTTCAGCACGGCGACGGTCACGATGGCCGGCTTGGTCAGCGGCAGCAGGATCTTGAAGAACACGCCGAAGTAGGTGCAGCCCTCCAGCACGGCGGATTCGTCCAGCGCCACGTTCAGGTTCTCGAAGAACTGCAGGAATATGTAGATGGATATGACGTCCGTGCCGCTCATCAGGATCATGTAGCCCACGATGCTGTTCAGCAGGCCGAAGTTCTTCATGATCTGATAGGTGGTCACCTGCATGGCGATGCCGGGGATCAGCGTGGCGATCATGAACAGGTTGCGGATCAGGTTGTTGCCCGGGAAGGCAAAGCGGTTCAGCACGTAGGCCAGCATGGAGCCCATCATCACGCTGACGATGACCACCACCACGACCACGCTGAAGGACGTCAGGAAGGCCCGCAGCATGTCGCCGTCCACCCACACCTGGCGATAGTTTTCAAAGTTCAGCCAGTTTTGCGGCGGGGTCATGGCGTTGGTGGAAGCGTATTCCGCGTTCGTCTTGAAGGAGATCATGAACGAGGAAATGATGGGCAGCAGCGCCACGAAGGACGCAAAGATCAGCGCAAAGTACTCCAGGAACTTGATGACGCCCCGCTTGACGCGCGCGGAGGTGTTGGAAGCGGTGACGGAAGTGGTATTGTTTGCCATAGTCTCTGCCTCCCTTCCTTACCACAGCGCCTTGGCCTTGTTCGACTTGGCGGAGAAGGTATTGTCGGAATCCTTCATCGCAAAGCGGAAGAACAGGCGCTGGCCGGCGGTGAATATCAGAATCAGCACCATCAAGACCATGGCCATGGCGCAGGCCTGGCCCACCTTGCCCGAGACGTGGGCCATCTGGTGGATCTTGATGAAGAAGGTGGCCGTGCCGTTGGCGCCCATGCCCGCGACCACGTAGGCAGGCTCAAACGCCGACAGCGAGCCGGTGATGGACAGGATCAAATTCAGCATGAACACGGTCTTGATGCCCGGCAGGATGATATGCAAAAACTGCTGCCAGCGGTTCGCGCCGTCGATGGTGGCCGCCTCGTAGAGGGTGGGGTCGATGGAGGCGATGGCGCCGATGAACAGGATCATGTTCTGGCCGCAGTACTTCCACAGGCTGGTGAACACCAGCGACCAGTTGTTGATGGACTGGTCGCGCAGCCAGTAGGGCAGGCTCTCCAGCGGTATGCCCACCGCTTGCAGCACCGTGTCCAGCACGAAGCCGCGGGTGTAGAAGAATTTGAAGATATAGCCGATGGCGATGCCGTTCACCAGGAAGGGGAAGAACATGGCGGACTTGAAGAAGCCCGCGCCGCGGATCTTTTCCAGGCTGAGTATGGAGGCGAAGAACAACGCCAGCGAAAGCTGCACCACCGCGCCGGCCATGTAGTAAAGGCTCAGCAGCATCGCGCCCACGTATTCGCTCTTGCCGAACACGCGCAGATAGTTCTGCCAGCCCACGAAGCCCTTGTTCTTGGTGTAGCTCATATTGTAGAAGCTGAACTGGATCATCTTGGCAAAGGGCACATAGGTGAAGATGATCAGCAGGGCGAGGGGCACAATGCCGAAGGCGAGGATCACCGCCACCTTTTGCCAGTTGATCCGCCTGCCGCCCGGGACATAGGAAGCGGATTTGCTCGTGGACAAGAGGAGCACCTCCTTAATTTGCTTTGGGATGGAAGAGGGCGGAGCCATGAGACTCGCTCGTGACTCCGCCCCATCATCAGATCAACCCGATGTCAGTGGGTTCCTTATTCGTTGACCTCGACACCCAGGCTCTCCTGAGCATCGCTCCAGGCCTGGTTCCACTCGGCCATGATGTCCTCGAAGGACTCGTCGCCGTTGAAGGCATGCTCAACGATGGCCTGAACCTTGGTGTTGCCGCCAGCGTTGAAGTTCAGCTCGGACTCGCTGTTCAGCTCGCTCAGCAGGGTCTCCTCGCCGGGCAGGGCGTCGGCGTCGGACACCATGTCGATGCCCTCGAAGGCCGCGTACAGGTCGGGATACTCGCCGTCCTTGGCGATCGGCAGGCCGCCTTCGCTGTAGGAGAAGCCGCTCTCCTCGGTGAGCCACTTCAGGTAGTACATGGAGGCCAGCTTCTGCTCGTAGGTCGCCTGCACATTGATGCCGAAGTTGTAGTCGCCGCCGGCGGGAGCATACTGCTTGCCGTCGATGGTGATCGGGAACGCCATGTAGCCAACATCCTCGGGATGCTCGCCGCCCTCGGCGTCACGCATCTGGGTGAAGGCCCAGCTGCCCAGGACCATGGTGGCGATCTCGCCGTTGTTCAGCATGGGCTTGCAGCCTTCCCAGTCGGTGGTGGAGTAGTCTTCCTCGATCAGGCCGTTGGCAACCGCGTCATACAGGATCTTGTAGACGGCGGCGGGGCCGGTGCCATCCTCGTTGGGGGTGAAGGGATCCTTGGCATGCAGGAACTCCTGGTTCATGTACTCGGCCTTGCCGGTGGCGGCCACGCCGATGTAGGCATCCCAGGCGCCCATGGTCCAGCCAGCAGCGTAGTTGGTGTACAGCGGGATGGCGTCGGTGTTTTCCTTGACCAGCTTCAGAGCCGCGATGAACTCATCGGGGGTCTTGGGCAGCTCGGTCACGCCGGCTTCCTGGAAGATGCGCTTGTTGTACAGCACGCCCTGGGCCGCAGCCGTGGAGGGGATGCCGTAGCAGGTGCCGTCATAGGCCCAGCTGCTCATGAAGTTGTACAGGCCGTCCAGGGTCTCGAGGCTTCCCAGCGGGATGAAGTAGTTGGGCAGCTCGTCCTTGTCGACGGTGGGGATGCCCATGATGGTCCAGTCGTTGTTGCCGATGCGCAGCAGGGCGTTCTCGGCGAAGTCGGTGATCAGCTCATACTCGATGTTGATGTTGGGATAGGTCTCCTGGAACTGCTTCACATAGCCAGCCAGCTTGCCGTCGTCACCGGCCAGGTCGGTGCGGTGATAGACAAAGTGGATGTCGGCGGCCAGGTCGGTGTTCTCGCCGAGAACGATCTGGTCGAAGGTGGGCAGCTCTTCCTCCGCGGACGCGAAGGCAAAGCAGCTGATTGCGAGCAGGGCGCACAGCGCCAGAGCCAGCAGCTTCTTCATGGTAACTTCCTCCATTTGTCAGTTTTGAACAATGTTTTACGCTCCATTGTTCGATGTACCAATTATAACATTACCGCTATGTTTCGTCAATAGCTTAGAGGCTTACTTTATAAATTAAGTTACTAAAAATCGAAAAATTAACATTGAAAAACCGTTCCCCGGTTCCCTTTCCGAATCTGTTTCCGAAGGGGACGAGGAACGTTTCTTTTTGGCGGCCTGCGCTCGCTGTTCAGTGAAGCTTCGCGCTCGGCACCCTGCGCCGAGCCGCTCGCTTCAATTCACGACTCGGCAGGCCGCCCTGTGATTGGAGAACAGCGATAGAGGTGACATTCCTGAATGGGGTGCCCCACCAGCGCTTCGCGCCACCTCCCCATCGAGATGGGGAGGCATGATGACGAAGCCTCATCCGACTTCGCTCCGCTCGGCCACCTTCCCCAATGGGGAAGGCTTTGGGCGGCACAACGCCGCCCCTGCAACAAGTGAAATCCGGATTGGCGCCGGGAAAGCAAGGCGGGCGGCAGGATGCCGCCCGCCTGATCCTGTCTACTTCCTTCCCAGCCGCTCGCCGGTGTTGAGGTCCATCACGGAATCCCGCTCCACGAACCAGCCGCCCACGGAGGTGCGCAGCGGCCCCTCCATGCCCTCGCGCACGCGGTTGCGCAGCCGCCGCACGGTGACCTGGGCCATGCGCTGCTGGTCCACGGCATAGGTGGTAACGGGCCGGGCGTGCTTGCCGTAGACGAAGTCGTCGAAGCCCACCACCGACACGTCCTCCGGCACCCGCAGGCCCCGGGCCTCTATCGCCTCGGCCACCCGGCAGGCCACCATGTCGTTGTTGCAGACAAAGGCAGTGGGCAGCTCGTCCGGCAGGGCGACCTCCTCGAAGTAGCGGCCCTCGATGTCGCTGTCCGGCACCACCCACTTGGGGTTCACGTCCAGCTTCTCCAGCAGCATCGCCCGCAAAAAGCCGCTGTAGCGGTCCATGATGCTGGTGGTGCGGTTGACGCGGCCCACGAAGCCGATGTTCCTGTGGCCGTGCTCCAGCAGGTAGCGGGTCAGTATGAAGCAGCCGGTCTGGCCGTCGCTGACCACCGCGTCCACGTCCGGGCCGTCGCAGGTGAAGTCCAGCAGCACGCTGGGCAGACCCGTGTCCAGGATCGCGGACACGTAGTCCGTGGAGAACTGGCCCAGCAGCACGAAGGCCGACGCCCGTTGGATCGTGGCCGACACCGGCATCACAAGCCCGGCCTCGTCCGCGTCGGAGACCACCTCCAGCACGCCCAGCATGCCCGCCTCCGCCAACTCCCGCAGCAGCTCCCTGTACATGGAAAAATAGAAGCTGGGGGCGCTGAAAAAGCGGTCGGCGATCAGTATGCCGATGATGCGGCCGGTGTCGTCCGCCTGGGGGGCGCTGTAGTGATAGCCCATCTGCCTGGCGGTCTCGATGATCTTCTCCCGCACCGCGTCGCTGACGCCCTCCTTGCCGCTGAGGGCCTTGGAGATCGTGACGGTGCTGACGCCCAGCGCCGCGCCGATGTCCCGCATGGTGACGTTTTTCATGGGATAACCTCCTGGCTCAATCAGCTCAGAACCGCTCGTTGATATACCGGCACGCCGCCAGGGCCGCGGTGGCGCCGTCGGCCACGGCGGTGGTCAGCTGGCGCACGCCCTTGCTGCGGCAGTCCCCCGCCACGAACACGCCGGGGGTCTTCGTCAGGCAGCGCTCGTCGGAATCGAAATAGCCCCAGTCGTTCAGCTCCGCCAGCGCGGCGAAGGGGCCGTTTTCCGGGATCAGGCCGATGGCCACGAACAGGCCGTCGCAGGGGATCGTCTGCCCCTCGCCGGTGGTGCGGCTGGAGATCTCCACGCCCTTGAAGTCGCCGCCCCCGGTGATGAGGCCGTCGATCTTCGTGTCGCAGATCACCCGCACGTTCCCCCGGGCCGCCAGCACGTCCTGCAGCTTCTGCTCGCCGGTCAGCGCGGGCAGGTCCTGGAGGATGACCACTTCGCTGCACTTTTCCGCCAGCAGTATGGCCTCCTGCAGCGCGGAGTTGCCGCCGCCGGCCACGCACACCTTCTGGCCGCTGTAGAAGTCGCCGTCGCAGACCGCGCAGAAGGAGATGCCCTCCCCCACCAGCTCGTCCTCGCCGGGCAGGCCCAGCATGCGATGCTTCACGCCGGTGGCGATCACCACGGCGCGGCCCTCGAAGCGGCTGCCCTCCTCGGTGACGACCACCTTCGTGTCGCCGTGATCCTCCACGGCGCAGGCGGTCTC
Source organism: uncultured Eubacteriales bacterium (assembly GCA_902800625.1). GTDB lineage: Bacteria > Bacillota > Clostridia > Christensenellales > Aristaeellaceae > UBA2862. Next base: position 114,143 of record CADCFG010000009.1, read on the forward strand.
GATCTCGATCTCGGCGCCCTGGGCCAGGATCTGGTCCAGCATACTGTCCGCGAACTGGTTGCCGCTCATCTGCAGCGTACCGGGATAGTTCTCCACCTTCGGGGAGTGGGTGATCTGCCCGCCGAAGCCGGCCTTCTCGATGACCAGCGCGCTCTTGCCGTTGCGCTGGGCGTACAGCGCCGCCGTCATGCCCGCCGGGCCGCCGCCGATGACGATGATGTCATGCATGGTGATAACCTCGATTCATAGTTCTTCTGTCCTGTACTGATTGTAGCCCTCGTATCGATAGCTGGCGTCCACGCCCCGCATGAACACCGCGCGATCTCATCCAGCGCGCCGCTCTCAAACAGCGCCTTCGCCTGCCGCTTGCTGATGCGCTCCTCTTCGGCCTCATAGGCCGCGCCGGTCAGGCCCAGCTTGTTCTGAAGCTCCATGCGCACCTCCCCGGCAAAACATTAAGGTTTGTTCCCACTTTCCGTTCTCTGCTGCATCTCTTCTACAATCCGTTGTTGTATTGTCATCAATTCGTCCCAAGACATCCCAGATAGATCAATAGCGTCAGCAGTTGTCTTTCCATATAGGGAATTATATGCGTGAATACCATCCTGAATAGTTACATCCGAATGATAGATCTCTGCAATATACTTAAATACCTCTTCAAAGAACTTCTTCGCACCATCCTCATATCTCTTTGCTGCAAAGTCATCCTCTAAATACAGGTCGAACATTTCCTTTATTGTGGCAGCAGGAAGCAATGGTTCTAAGCCTTCCCCTGGACAGGCATAATAATCATCGTCCTGTATGGCCAACAACAGTAAAAACCCGTTATTCTTTTCGCTATCCCCAATTCCCCACTTGTTGAAAAGCTTTATGCTGTATTCTTCTGAACTGTACTTGCCTGTGCTGTTGATAATCGCAACGACAATCTGCGCTCCACAATCATCATACAACAGCTTGTTTGAATAGAATATCTCACCCTTTGTTTCTTCGCTGAGTATGCCAACTTCATCATAATAGTAGAAGTCTGCTTCTGGGGAGATAATTTCTTCAGCATGAGCACCAAATAAAGTCAGCATAAGGATTAGTAATAGTATTGCTATTGTATTCTTCATATTATCCCTCCTTATTCCTTATGCTCAAGTTATTATAACAGTTTTCACACTTGTTGTCTACCGATTGATATTATAATAAATCATGCCTTCATTCATTGTCTGGTACCCAAAGAATGAAGGCATCATCGCGCTATCCTCTTGGCAGGTTCAGGAGATTATCCCATCCATTTTGATTTGGACTCGAACGAACATATTTCTCCCCGTATTTGCTCGTCATTGGGATGACATCAGGATAAGGAGCTATGTTCACTTGGATTGTGCCTGGATTAGCTTCCAAATAGTCATGAAGAACTTCTTTTTTAAAGTAACCAGGGTTGTCACAGCCTCTAATATAGATTTCATCAATTTCCGTCAGGTTTTGAGAGTAATAGCATCCTGCTCTCATCTTAATCATAGTGGCAATCATTGTTTTGCCTCCTCTATATATTTATTTACAAACTGGAGGCTGGAAACGTGTCAACAGAAATTTCTCTTGCAAAGTTTTGTCAAGCATGCTATACTAATCATGTGTTTAGCGACAACGTGATTTAGCATTTGACTATGCTCAGTCCGTTGAACACAGGAGAGCAATGTTTGTGAGTACCAGTCACTTGCGTTGCTCTTTTCCTTTTCCAGATTTGTACTTAGTATTGTTATCGGGACTTGTGGCGGAGGATTATATCCTCCGCCACTTCTATGTTTTAGTGCCTGCTCATCAGCCAACCCTTGATGTCGCTGACGCCGCGATACTTCTCGAAGCTGTCGCCGTGGCGCAGCACCAGGGTGGGAGCCTGCTTGATGCCGTACTGGGCGGTCAGGTCCCGGGCGTCGGCGGCGTTCACGGTCTCATAGTGCACGCCGGCCCGATCCAGCAGGGCCATGGCGGCCTTGCAGTTGGGGCAGGTCGGGGACTTGAACAGGATGGTGTCCGCGTCCTTCAGGTCCACGGTCTCCTGCATCTGCTGCACATGGGCGGCGACGGGCACGGCCTGGGCGACCTTGGCTTCCGCGGCCTTCTCGGCCTCGGCGGCGCGCTGTTCCACTGTCCCGGGCTTCATCAGCACCTGTGCCGGCTCGCAGCAGCCGCGCTCCTGAGTGGCTTCCCAGGCGGCGTCGGCGTTGGTCGCGCCGATGGTGGTCACCGGGCCGCTGTGGGTCAGATGGGAGTGGCCGATGTCATAGACCTTGCGGTCCTTGAACTCCTGGGCCTTGCCGTCGTTCCAGTTCTGCACCGGGCGATAGTAGCCGGTGATGCGGCTGTAGACCTCCGTCTTCTGGCCGCAGTGGGGGCAGGTATACTGCTCGCCCACCAGGTATCCATGGTCCTTGCACACGCTGTAGGTGGGGCTCATGGTGTAGTAGGGCAGCTTGTAGTTCTCGGCAATCTTGCGCACCAGCGTGGCCGCAGCCTTCCAGTCGGGCAGCTTCTCGCCCAGGAATGCGTGGAACACGGTGCCAGAGGTGTACAGGGTCTGAAGGTCGTCCTGGATATCCAGCGCAGAGAACACGTCCTCGGTGAAGCCCACGGGCAGGTGGGAGGAGTTGGTGTAGTAGGGCGTGCCGTTCATGTTCGCGGTAATGATGTCCGGGAACTGGTCCTTGTCGTGCTTGGCGAAGCGATAGGTGGTGCTCTCCGCCGGGGTGGCCTCCAGGTTGTACAGGTCGCCGTACATCTCCTGGTAGTCGCTCAGGCGCTCGCGCATGTGGTTCAGCACGTCCTGGGCGAACTTCTGGGTGCGGGCGTCGGTCAGGTCGGCGCGCAGCCACTTGGCGTTCAGGCCCACTTCGTTCATGCCGATCAGGCCGATGGTGGAGAAGTGGTTGTTGAAGGTGCCCAGATAGCGCTTGGTGTAGGGATACAGGCCCTGCTCCAGCAGCTTGGTGATGACGGTGCGCTTCACCTTCAGGCTGCGGGCGGCGATGTCCATCAGGCCGTCCAGCCGCTTGTAGAAGTCGGCCTCGTCCGCCGCCAGATAGGCGATGCGGGGCAGGTTGATGGTCACCACGCCGATGGAGCCGGTGGATTCACCGCTGCCGAAGAAGCCGCCGGACTTCTTGCGCAGCTCGCGCAGGTCCAGGCGCAGGCGGCAGCACATGCTGCGCACGTCGCTGGGCTCCATGTCGCTGTTGATGTAGTTGGAGAAGTAGGGCGTGCCGTACTTCGCGGTCATCTCAAACAGCAGCTTGTTGTTCTCGGTCTCCGACCAGTCGAAGTCCCGGGTGATGGAGTAGGTGGGGATGGGATACTGGAAGCCGCGGCCGTTGGCGTCGCCCTCGATCATGATCTCGATGAACGCCTTGTTCACCATGTCCATTTCCTTCTGGCAGTCGCCGTAGGTGAAGTCCATCTCCTTGCCGCCCACGATGGCCGGCAGGTTCTTCAGGTCGCCCGGCACGGTCCAGTCCAGCGTGACGTTGCTGAAGGGCGCCTGGGTGCCCCAGCGGGAGGGGGTGTTCACGCCGTATATGAAGCTCTGGATGCACTGCTTGACTTCCTTCTGGCTCAGGTTGTCCACGCGCACAAAGGGGGCCAGGTACGTGTCGAAGGAGGAGAACGCCTGGGCGCCGGCCCACTCGTTCTGCATGATGCCCAGGAAGTTGACCATCTGGTTGCACAGGGTGGACAGGTGGCTGGCCGGGGAGGAGGTGATCTTCCCGGGCACGCCGCCCAGGCCCTCCTGGATCAGCTGCTTCAGGCTCCAGCCGGCGCAATAGCCGGTGAGCATGCTGAGGTCGTGCAGGTGGATGGCGGCGGAGCGGTGGGCCTCGGCGATCTCCTCGTCATAGACCTCGCTGAGCCAGTAGTTGGCGGTGATGGCGCCGCTGTTGGACAGGATCAGGCCGCCCACGGAGTAGGACACCGTGGAATTCTCCTTAACGCGCCAGTCGTTGATCTGCAGATAGTTGTCCACCAGGTCCTTGTAGTTCAGCAGGGTGGAGTTGATGTTGCGCACCTTCTCGCGCTGCTTGCGGTAGAGGATATAGGCCTTGGCCACGTCCGCATAGCCGGACTCGCTCAGCACCTTCTCCACGCTGTCCTGGATATCCTCAACGGCGATCTTGCCGTCCTTGATCTTCTTGTCAAAGTCCGACGTCACGTGCAGCGCCAGCAGCTCGATCACGCTGGGATGGAACTGCTTGCCGGTGGCCGCGAAGGCCTTGGTGATGGCCGCACTGATCTTGGCGATGGAGAAATCCACCGTCTTGCCGTCTCGCTTGAGTACCTCGTACATAAAAAAATCCCCCTCATTGGATTGGTATTCGATTCAGGTCCGCGCGGCGTCCCCCGCCAAACGGAGCAGAATAAAAGTACCACAAAATATGGGGAAAGTCAAGGGGCTCAAAATCAATATGTTGTGTCCGAGATTTATTAAAAACGTCATATATTGTGTTTCCCGACTTCGGTTTGGTTTGCGATTCCCCCGCTCCCGCCGCCCTTTTGGCGCGCCCCCTTGCGCCCATTGGATTACAGAATTGTGACACCCACCCCGCTTTAAAAGATTGCGACAAATTTGTGTTTTTTGGGCAAAGGGATAGAGGGGCTTTTTTCGCATATGTGGGGGTAACGATGTAATCGGCAGCACAATATGTTGTGGTTGACGGGACAGGGGCCTTCCCTTTGGGGAAGGCCCCTGTCCCGTGGGTCATCCGTCATTCCACGCCCCGCAGGCTGGTGTCCGGCACGTGCTTTCTCGCGATTTGGGCGTACTGCCGCATCTTCTCGTCGCTGGGCGCGTGCAGGCCGGCGAAGGGCACGGAGTCCCGGTCGGTGAAGGCCTGGAGGAAGTAGCGCCGCGCGCCGGCGATCCACTGGCCGATGGCCTCGAAATCCGCCGCATCGTGCAGCTCGTCCACCACGGTGGTGCGAAACTCGTAGTCCGTCTCCCCCGCCATCAGCAGCGACACACATTCGCGGATGGGCTCCAGGTCCACGCTCGCCAGCCCCACGGTTTGAGCGTACTTCTCCGGGCTGTTCTTGATGTCCATGGACACGTAGTCGGCCAGGCCCTCGGACAGGATCTTCTCCAGCCGGTCGGGATGGCCGCCGTTGGTGTCCAGCTTCACGGCGTAGCCCATGTCCCGGATATGCCGCATCAGCTCCGGCAGGTCGGGCCGCAGCGTGGGCTCGCCGCCGGTGATGGCCACGCCGTCCAGCAGGCCCCGCCGCTTCTCCAGGAAGGCGTACAGCTCCCCCTCCTCCATGATGGCCGGGGCGCTGCCGTCCACCAGCTCGAAATTGTGGCAGTAGGGGCAGCGGAAGTCGCAGCCGCCCAGGAACACCGTGCAGGCCACCCGGCCGGGGAAGTCCAGCAGGGTCATCTTTTGCAGGCCGTGAATCTTCATATTGGCTCCTTTACACAGACGGGAACTGTCTCAAAACGCATACTCATACAATGGCTATGAATTTGCAGGGGCGGTGTTGCGTCGCCCACCGGGCAGGACGATGCGATTCATGCCTGAGCGGGCGCCGAAACGGCGCCCCTGCACCTGTTTCATCCATGCGCATTCATTTTGAGACAACCCTGTGTCACGCTCTCAACAGCGTTTGATAAATCCTCAAATCCTCGTCCCTGAACACGTTGAACACCACCCGGTCCATGGCGGCGGGGTTCGCCGCCAGCCAGTCCGCCACGGTCCGAACGGCGATTTCCGCCGCCCGGCCCGCCGGAAAGCGGAACACGCCGGTGGAGATGCAGCAGAAGGCCACGCTGCGAAGGCCGCTGTCCCGGCACAGGTCCAGGGTGTTTTTGTAGCAGTCCGCCAGGTCCTTCTCCAGCGCCGGGGTCAGGGCATCCTCCACGATGGGGCCCACCACGTGGACCACCTTTTTCGCCGGCAGGTTGTAGGCGTCCGTCAGCATGGGCACGGCGGTGGGCTGCTCATAATCCGGGCCCTTCTCCCCCATCCTGCGGGCACACTCCAGCCGCAGCTGCACCCCGGCAAAGCTGTGGATGCAGTTGTCGATGCAGCCGTGCAGCGGCACGAAACAGCCCAGCATCCGGCTGTTGGCGGCGTTGACGATGGCGTCCAGCGCAAGCCGGGTGATGTCCCCCTGCCAGATGGAGATCCGATCGGCGCAGGGCAGATTGCAGCCATAGGCTTCCCTTGCGGTGGGGATGTCGGAAAGCCCCACCACGCCGACCGCCACCGACCGCGCCTGCAGGTACTCGTCCTGCAGCGCCAGCGTCTCCGGGTCCATGCGCCGGGGCGGGCGCACGTTCATCAGCGCGCGGATGGCCCGCTCTTGGGTGGCAGGCTCCCGGGGCACGTCCCAGTCCCGGTACTCGCCGGAGTCAGCCTTGAACCGCTCCAGCAGCTCCGTCAATCGCTTGAATTCCGCCATGGCTCAGTCCACGTCGATCCGGAACGCCACGGGCATGTCCGTATCGGTGCGGTACTCCAGGCGCAGGCCCTCGCCGTCCCGGGTGAAGGGCACCTGCGCGCCGCTCTCCAGCGCGGTGACACCGCGAATGATGCCGTGGAAGTTGGTGGGCTTGCCGGGGTCCTGCTCGCCCAGGGAGCGAATCAGGTACTTCCCGTCTTCGCTGGCCTTCAGCACGATGGCGTACACCGCGCCCTTCGACGTGGTGAAGCGGATGTCGGCGCTGGTAAAGTCCTTCTTGATGCCGTCGGTGAACCGGGCCTCGGCGATCTGGGTCGGGCCCTCGCCGTACTTGCGCCAGGGCCGCGCACCGTAGATGGCCTCGCCGCTGTGGCGCATCCAGCCGCCGATCTTCTCCAGGATCGCCGCGTCCTCCTCCGGGATGGTGCCGTCCGCCCGGGGCCCGATGTTCAAGAGCAGGCAGCCATTCTTGCTGACGATGTCCACCAGGTCGCGCACCAGGTCGAAGGCCTCGCGGTACTCGTTGCCCTCGGTGTGGCACCAGGAATTCAGCGCCACGGCGGTGTCCGTCTGCCAGAAGTAGGGCTTCACGTCGGCGAACTGGCCCCGCTCCACGTCCGGCACGGCGCAGCCGAACAGGTAGGCGTCGTGCTTGTAGTTGATGACGACCTCGATGCCCCACTCCGCGGCGCGGTTGTAGTAGTAGGCGGCCAGCTTGCGGATCCAGGGCTTGGCGGCGGCGTGCTCGATCCACCAGTCAAAGTAGAGCACGCGGGGGCGATAGCGGTCGATCAGCTCGCAGGTGCGCTCCAGCCAGTCCTCCATGAACTCGTCCGTGGGCGCGGGCTCGCTGAACAGGTCGTCGAAGTTGCCTTCGGGCATGGCCGGCCAGTAGAGGTCGCCCTTTTGAAGCGGCTCGTGGATGTCGCTGTCGAAGTCCCGGCCATGGCCCATGAAGAACCAGTGCTCGATGCGGTGGGACGAGCAGCCGATGGTCAGCCCCCGGGCCTCGCAAGCGGCCTTCAGCTCGCCCAGGGTGTCCCTGTGCGGGCCCATCTCGAAGGCGTTGAAGTGGGAGAGGTCGCTTCTGTACATCTGGAAGCCGTCGTGATGCTCCGCCACGGGCACCACGTACTTCGCCCCGGCCCGCTCGAACAGGCTCGCCCAGGCCTGCGGGTCGAACTTCTCGGCCTTGAACATGGGGATGAAGTCCTTGTAGCCGAAGTCCTTGTGGTTGCCATAGGTGGCGATGTGGTGCTCGTAGGCCTTGGAGCCGGGCATGTACATGTTGCGGGGATACCACTCGTTGTCGAAGGCTGGCACGCTGTACACGCCCCAGTGGATGAAGATGCCAAATTTGGCGTCGCGGTACCACTCCGGCACGCGATAGTTCGACAGCGATTCCCAGGTGTCGGCATAGGGCCCCTGGGCGATGACCTTTTCAATGGCGGCGAGGCGTTCGTTCATGGGGAGACCTCCTTGTGTGTGTGGAGTTTCGAGTGTGGAATTGAGTCAGCGGGAGGCAATGCCTTCCCCTTTGGGGAAGGCTCATATGCCTACCTGTGCACGATCAGCTTATACGGCTTTTCGCAATCGGTCTGGACGGTGGTCTTGCCGTTTGCCGTGCGCACCACGTAGGTCGCGGCGACGCGGCCCTTCAGATCGGGCACGGTGACGGTGATCTCGCCGTCCTCGGGCTGATAGACGTGCAGCTCCAGGCCATCGGTATAGTCGTAGTCGGGCCGCTCCTCGCAGGCGCCCATGGGGATGACGCTGTTGGGGCGCGCCATCAGCGGCAGCGACAGGAAGTCGTGCGTCTCCCGCCGCCAGGTGTCGCCCTCGGCCTTTTCGCCGGAGAGGATGCTGGTCCAGGTGCCCGCGGGCAGGTAGTAATCCACGTGGCCGTCCGCGTGCATCACCGGAGCCGCCAGCAGGTTCGCGCCCAGCATATACTGCCGGTCGCAGGTTTCGCAGGCGATGCTGTCCGGGAACTCGATGAGCATGGGCCGGAGCACCGGCACGCCGTGCTCGTGCGCTTCCACCGCCGCGCCGTACAGGTAGGGCATCAGGCGGTTCTTGAGCCGGGCGAACTTCTTGACCACCTCGTTGGCCTCGTCGTCGAACAGCCACGGCACCCGATAGCTGGACGAGCCGTGCAGGCGGCTGTGGCTGGACAGCAGCCCGAACACCGCCCAGCGCTTGTACACGTCGGCAGTGGCGGTCTGCTCGAAGCCGGCGATGTCGTGGCTCCAGAAGCCAAAGCCGCTGTGGCCGATGGACAGGCCGCTTCTGAGTGTCTCCGCCATGCTGCGGAAGGAGGCGCTGGAATCGCCGTTCCAGTGCACCGGGAACTTCTGGCCGCCCACGGTGGCGCTTCGGGCGAACACCACGGCGTCGCCCTCGCCCTTCACTTCCTCGATGGTCTCGAACACCAGCTTATTATACAGATAGGTATAGTAATTGTGCATCCGCAGCGGGTCGCTGCCGTCGAAGTATTTGATGCCCCGCACCGGGATGCGCTCGCCGAAGTCGGTCTTGAAGGCGTCCACGCCCATGGCCATCAGCCTGCGCAAGCGCTCGGCATACCACTCCCGGGCCGCGGGGTTGGTCACATCCAGGATCGCCGTGCCCGGCTGCCACATGTCCGTCTGCCAGGGGTCGCCGTTCTCCTTTTGGATGAAGAAGCCCTTTTCCACGCCCTCGTCGAACATGTTGCTCTCCTGGCTGATGTAGGGGTTCAGCCAGCAGCAGATGTGCAGCCCCCGGGCCTTCAGCTTTTTGAGCAGCCCCTCCGGGTCCGGGAACACGTCCGGGTCCCAGGTCAAATCTGTCAGGTGGTTCTCCTTCATCCAGAAGCAGTCGAAGTGGAACACGGAAAGGGGGATGTCCCGCTGGGCCATGCCGTCGATGAAGCTGGTCACGGTGGCCTCGTCATAGCTGGTAGTAAAGCTCGTGGACAGCCACAGCCCGAAGCTCCAGGCCGGGGGCAGCGCCGGGCGGCCCGTGAGGGCGGTGTATTTGTCCAGGATGCCCTTGGGCGTTTCGCCGTAGATCACGTCATAGGTCATGCTCTGGCCCTGCAGGCTGAACTGCACCCGCTCCACCTTTTCGCTGGCCACCTCGAAGCGCACGTCGCTGCTGGATTCCACCAGCACGCCGTAGCCCCGGTTGGTCATGTAGAAGGGCACGTTCTTGTAGGCCATCTCGCTGGCCGTGCCGCCGTCGCCGTTCCAGATGTCGATGGACTGGCCGTTCTTCACATACTCGGTAAAGCGCTCGCCCAGGCCGTACACCCGCTCGCCCACGTCCAGGTCCAGGGAGTCGATCATGTAGTCGACGCCGCTTTCCCTGTGGTGGGCGTGGGCCATGCCGTGGTACTCGGATTCAGTCAGCAGCTTCCCGTCGCCCTCGTAGCGCACGCGCCAGCCCCGCTTTTTCTTGCTGACCACGGCCCGGGCGCGACCGCTCTCAAAGATATAAGCGTCCTCCGTCTCGGTGATGACGGGCCTGACCGGGCTCTCGTACAGTTCAAAGCTCGGGCCGGGATCCTGCTGGCCGCGGAAGTGCTCCACCTGCACGCGGATAATATCCGGCATGGGGGCGGTGAAGGTGACGGTGAGGGTGGCGTGGTTCAGCAGGTCGCCCCGGCCCTCGATGGGCACGGTGGCGCAGACCACCCGCAGCGCGTTATCCGTCATGGACGCGGTAAAACTCTGTATGGCGAAGTTGAAGTCATAGTCGGGCTTGTTCAGCCAGTAGCCGTCGGTGAATTTCATCCTCTGTCGTCCTCCGTTTGTGACTTGTTCGTCTTCTCCTGTTCCTCCCGGCGGCGCTTCAGCTCGTCCCGCCGCTTTTGCGACTTGATGTACACGTACAGCGCGTCGAAGGGGCCGATCACGAGGCAGACCAGCAGCGCGATCCAGTACCAGGGCAACGCCACCGCCTCCTTGTGCTTTCGTGCCGAGTTGATTGTACCATCGCGCCCGGGGGGCGTCAAGATGGGTTCGGAGATTTATCCATCCAGTTCACATACCGCCCGGCGCACATCAGCAGGCTGAAGAAATACAGGCAGTTATCGTAGTACCGCCGCGCGCCCTTGCGGGGCCCGGCGTCCCACAGGCGCCTGACCCAGTCCAGGTCCCCGGTGGCCAGGGACGCCGCCGCGGTGGTGGCCAGCAGACCCAGCGGGTGCATCACCGGCGTGCCCTCCAGGCTGCCGTCCAGCTGGCAGGCGGTCTCAAGCAGCTCCGGATTGTTGGCGACGGTCGCCTGCAGCCGCCGGGCTGCGTCGGTCAGCGCCGCCGTCGGGCCGAACCAGGCGGCGTCCAGGCCGATGTTCATGCCCACGCGATAGGCGTCGGAGAAGAAGGCCATGTTCTTGCCGAACAGCAGCTTGGTGGAGCCGTCGTATTCGGCGTACTCCGGTGCAAGGCCCGTCACCGGGTGGCAGGATTTGGCGATGTATTCCCGGCTGGCCGCCGCCGCGGCGCGCCAGAATTCCCGGTCCTCCGGGTCGCAGCCCTGGGCGAACAGCGCGTAGAAGTGGGGCAGGTGGTAGGACGGATCGGAGAAATCCACCTCCGGGATGAACCGGATCAGCTTGTTCTCCGGGTCCCACATGGCGCAGCCATTCTCGTTCAGCGCATCCTGGTGCACGCAGTGCCGCAGGATCTGACGGGCGGCATCGGCGTAGTCGCCGCCCCAGCGTGCCGCCGCGAACAGCAGCGCCATGGCGTAATACTCCTCGCCGTCCGGCGCGGGGCCCTCGGCATTGTGGCTGCCGTCGGGCTTCACCGACCAGGCGAAGTAGCCTGCGTGGCGGCCGGAGCGCAGCAGCATGTAGTCGCAGGAGAACCGCCACAGCCTGTCGAAGATGTCTTGCCGATCCATCTGCACGGCCATCATCATGCCGTAGCTCATGCCCTCGGTGCGGGCGTCGATGTTGCCGGTGTCCAGCATGTAGCCGTGAAGGTCATCCGGCTCGAAGTAGAAGCGCTCGGTTTCATCCTCGAAGATGGCACGAAACGCCGCACTGACCTTGGCGTCGATCTCGGCCTCGGTCTTGCCGATTTGGGCAAACATGTTGGGATACTTCATGTTCATTCCTCCAGGATAAAGGTGTCGTCGTCCATGAGGCGCAAGGTCACATCCGCCGGGGCGGACTTCTCCAGGCACAGGCGGGCGTTTTCCATGTCGTTTTCCACCATGGCCCGCGCCGCCTCCGGCGGCTTGCCGGTGGACAGGTGCCGCGCCAGCAGCCGCCCCCGCAGACGCTCCGGGTCGGCGGTGATGAATACGGTATAGTCGGCGTACTTCCGCAGTTCCCGCCATCCAGGTTCGTCCAGCAGAAGGTAGTTGCCCTCGATGAGCGCGATCTCCCCCGTCACCCGCAGCGCGCCCTCCACCGGGTCGTGCAGCGTGCGGTCGTAGGCCGGCCATGGGCAATCCTCCCCCGCCGCCGCCCGGGCAAGGGCGCCTTGCAGCGCTTCCAGGTCGAAGGTCTCCGGCGCACCCTTGACGCGGGACATGGGAATGCTCTCGCCGCCCCGCAGGGTGGTGTGGCTCACCAGGTACGCCTGCCGCCTGTGGAAGCCGTCCATGCCCAGGGCAGTAAGCGGCTCCAGTCCCGGCGTTTCCCGGGAAAGCGCCTGGAGCAGCGCGGCCAGCGTGCTCTTGCCCGCCCCCGGCGGGGCCGCCAGCAGCGCCGCCACCCGCCGGCCCTTCTCCCGCCTCAGCGCCGTCAGCCGACGCAGCAGCGGCAGGAAGATGTCCCGCACGTTCCCGTCGCTGAATTCGGCCTGAACCGCCTGGCCGCTGTTTTCAAGCATCCGCCGCACCGCCGTCCACCTCCCGCATACAGTTTACCACGCCTGCCCGCCGCCGCGCAACGGCGGTTTCATATTTTCCTGAAATATGTTATACTGTTTCCATCAACCGATGGGAGGCGCTGGGCATGAAGGGTGAGAACCAGAAGCTGAAGATGCTGTACCTGACCAGGCTGTTCATGGAGCAGACGGACGACGAGCACGGTCTGACCATGCCGGAAATCATCGACTGGCTTTCCGCCCGGGGCGTGAACGCCGACCGCAAGACGCTGTACCTGGACCTGGAGGAGCTGCGCCGCTACGGGCTGGACATCCTCACAGAGCAGGTGGGCCACAAGACCTATTACGCCCTGGGCGCGCGGGATTTCGAGCTGCCGGAGCTGAAGCTGCTGGTGGACAGCGTGCAGGCGGCGAAGTTCATCACGGACAAGAAGTCCCGGGAGCTGATCCGCAAGCTGGAGGGGCTGGTTTCCGCCCACCAGGCGCGCCAGCTGCACCGCCAGGTGCTGATCTCCGGCCGGGTGAAGACCATGAACGAGTCGATCTACTACAATATCGACAAGCTCCACGGGGCCATCAATGCCGACGCCCAGATCCGCTTCCAATACTACCAGTGGAACGTGAACAAGGAAATGGAGCTGCGGCGGGGCGGCGCGGTGTACCAGGTGAGCCCCTGGGCGCTGATCTGGGACGATGAGAATTACTATCTGGTGGCCTACGACGCTTCGGACAACAAGATCAAGCACTACCGGGTGGACAAGATGCTGCGCATCCGCATCACCGACGAGCGCCGCCTGGGCCGGGACACCTTCAAGGCCTTCGACATGGCCCGCTACGCCAAGAGCCTGTTCGGCATGTACGGCGGCGAGGAGACGGCCGTGACGCTTCAGGGCGAGAACCGGCTGGTGGGCGTGGTGATCGACCGCTTCGGCAAGGACATCGCCCTGGTGAGCGTGGACGGCGACCACTTCGAGGCCAGCGTGAACGTGGCCGTCAGCTCCCAGTTCTTCGGCTGGGTGATGGGCCTGGGCGGCGGCGTGAGGATCACCGGGCCGGAGCCTGTGGTGCGCAGGATGCGTCAGGAGGTCAAAAAGCTGGCAGAGCAGTATCTGCAGGATTGACCGCCGCAGGGCACCGAACGGAATGTGACGGAAAAAACGATATATCGAGGGTGAAAAACGGTACACCAAAACCGATTGTTACAACATCGTGGGCGTTTTTCAGGACACCCCCTTTGATACACTGTTTTCAGACGGAAGACAGAGCGTCAAGGGGGTTTTCAAATGCACAGCATCCACTACGTACAGAAGATCAAGAAGCGCGGGCCCTTCGGCATCCCCTACACCGCCCTGATGGTGCGGGTGGCCCACGTAGACGAGCGCCACTGGCAGCGGCTCAGGAACCGCCGCTTTTCCCTGAACGACCTGCTGATCTACTGACGGAGGTGAGGATCATGTTCAACCCCAAGGGCTATTACACCAACCAGGGCTATACCGGCTTTTTGCCGGACGGCGGCCGCATGGCCTTCCCCACCCAGGAGGAATACCTGGATTTCCTGCGCGAATGGCAGGAGGCGGCATGATGGCGGAATTGGAAAACACGCCCGCCGCGCCTCAGGAGAGCGCGCCAGGAAAGGACGACGCCCCGGAAATGGACATCGACTTCTGGACGCTGCTGGTGGAGGCGCGGATCATACAGGTGGGATAAAAAGGGGCCGTCTCAAAACCGTGATGTTTTGAGACGGCCTCTTTTCAATGCCTGTAGGCGACGATGAAGGCGGCGATCATCGCCGCGATCAACACGCCCACGGCCAATATCGAGCCGATGCTCACGCTGGTTCACTCCCCTCCAGGCCGGTTTCCGGCAGCCTCACTTCTTCCGCCGCTCCTGTACGGACTTGACGATGCCGGTGACGATCGCCGCCACCAGTACGCCGACCACCAAAATCTTGCTGATCATTTCAAAAGCTCACCCCTCTCCGCGTTCGCGCCTGCCAGGGCCTTTTTCTTCTCCCGGCGCATGATGGGCAGCCACTCCCTGAAGGCGATCACGATGGGCACGCCCACGCCGATCACGGACATGAGCAGGCAGTTCACAAATTCTTTCTTCGCGGCTTCGTATTCCTCGCTGTACACGACGAGCCCTCCTTGTTATCCAAATCGGGCCCATTATATAATGAAAGGGCGCTAAAATGGCGGAAAGCATGGCGCGCAGCGCCGCTAAGAACCCGGAAAGATTGCCCGCTGAGGGGAATGGCTCCCCTCAGCGGGCAAAAAACGTGTTATACTATAAGATGAGTTAATAGGGGGTGCGGCCATGAAAGGGCGGGGCTGGCGCTGGGCGCTGAAAAACATGGGCATCTGCCTGGGCCTGCTGGGCGCGGCGGTGGCGGTGTCGCTGGCGCTGTCCGGCGTGAACGACGACAACAATCCCTTCGCCGTGCCGGTGTTCATACTGGCCATGGCGCTGATCGCGCGGCTGACCGACGGCTACAGCTGGGGCATCGGGGCCTCGCTGGTGGGCACGTTCTGCGTGAACTACATGTTCACCTATCCCTTCTGGGAATTCGATTTGACGCTGACCGGCTATCCCCTCACCTTCGCGATGATGCTGGTGGTGTCCATATTCATCAGCGCGCTCACCACCCAGATCAAGCGCCAGGAGCAGCTGCGCTTCGAGGCGGAGCGGGAGAAGATGCGCGCCAACCTGCTTCGCGCCATCGCCCACGACATCCGCACGCCCCTGGCCTCCATACTGGGCGCCAGCAGCGCCCTGTCGGAGCAGGACCTGCCCCCGGCGGACCGCGGCGCACTGGTGGAGGCCATCCACCGGGACGCCAGCTGGCTGGCCCGGGTGGTGGAGAACCTGCTGTCCGTCACCCGGTTCACCGGCAGCGACGTGGCGCTGAAGAAGACGGAGGAAGTGGTGGAGGAGATCGTGGGCAGCGCCATCGTGAAGTATCGCCGGGGCGAGCGCGCCCTGCCGGTGCACGTCAGCCAGCCCGACAGCATACTGACCGCGCCCATGGATGCCACACTGATCGAGCAGGTGCTGCTCAACCTGTTCGACAACGCCAGCGCCCACGCCAGCGGCGCCACGGGCATCTGGCTGACCATCGGCCAGCGGCCCGGCAGGGTGACGCTGCGCGTGGAGGATGACGGCGCGGGCATCCCCCCGGCGAAGCTGGCAAAGCTGTTCGACGGCCAGGCCACGGGCCGCGGCGACGACGGCCGGAACATGGGCATCGGGCTGTCGGTGTGCCGCACCATCGTCCAGGCCCACGGCGGCGAGCTGACGGCCACGCGCGGCGAGCGCGGCGGCGCGGCGTTTACCTTTGATCTTCCCTGCACGGAGGCGGAACATGACTGACAGCATTCGCAGCAAAATCCTGGTCATCGAGGACGACCCCGGCATACTCACCTTCCTGCGCACCACCCTGGCCGCCGTGGGCTACGACACCATCCTGGTCTCCAGCGGCGCGACGGCCCTGGAGATGATCGCCAGCCACTGCCCGGACTGCGTGCTGCTGGACCTGGGCCTTCCGGACATGGACGGCAATGAGATCATCCGCAGCATGCGGAAGTGGACGCGCACGCCCATCGTGGTCATCTCCGCCCGCAGCATGGAGGAGGACAAGGCCCTGGCGCTGGATTTGGGCGCGGACGATTATGTGACCAAACCCTTCGGCACCGTGGAGCTGCTGGCCCGCATCCGCACCGCCCTGCGCCACACCCGCACCACCGCCGAGAACGGCGAAATCGCCCTCACCGGCAGCTTTCACGTGGGTGGCCTGACCATCGACTACCGCAAGCGACGGGTCAGCGTGGACGGCGCGGACGCCCACCTGACGCCCAACGAGTTCCGCATCGTGGCGCTGCTGGGGATGCACGCGGGGCGGGTGCTGACCTACCGCACGATGCTGCGGGAGCTGTGGGGGCCGTCCGCCAGCAGTGACAACAAGATCCTCCGCGTCCACATGGCCTCCATCCGCCGCAAGATCGAGCCCAACCCCAGCGAGCCGCGCTACATCTTCACCGAAGTGGGCGTGGGCTATCGCATGGCGGAAGAGGACAGGGGATGACAAGGGGGCGGCCTTCATGGCCGCCCCCCATTTGATTCTTCGCGCTCCCCTCATCTCACTTCCCCAGCCCGTCCCGGTACTCCCCCGGCGTCATACCCTCCAGGCGCTTGAAGCTCTTGGAAAAGTGGGCCACGTCCACATAGCCCACCTGCTCGGCCACGGCATGGATGCGCAGGCCAGGATCGGAAAGCAACGCCTTGGCGCGGTCGATGCGCATGCGGCCCAGGATGTCGAAGAAGCTCTGGTTCGTGTGTTTGTTGATGAGCTTTGAAAGGTGCCACTGGCTGACGTACACGTGGTCGGCCACGTCCGAAAGGCTCAGATGCTCGGCGCAGTGGGCCTGCATGTAGTCCAGCGCCTGGCGCACGATGAAATTGCCCGCGGCGGGGTCGCCCTCGCTCTCGGCATCGGCATCCGCAGGCGCGGGCGGCAGGGCGTCCAGCCGGGCGGTCATGGTGCGGATGGCCTCGTACAGCTCGTCCAGCTTGCTGGGCTTCAGCAGGTAGCGGCACACGCCCAGGTTCAGCGCCGTCTGGGCATATTCAAAATCCCGGAACGCCGTCAGCACCGCGATCTGCAGCCGCGGGAACTCGCTGCGAAGCGCCGCTACCATGCTCAGCCCATCCATGTTGGGCATGCGGATGTCGGTCAGCAGGATGTCCGGCCGCAGCGCGTGGATCAGCTTAAGGCCCTCCTCGCCGTTGGCGGCCGTGCCCGCCACCTCGCAGCCCATGTCGCCCCAGGGCACCGCCCGGGTCAGGCCGTCCAGTATGATGTGTTCATCGTCCACCAGCACCACTTTGTACATCTTCGTTCTCCCTTTGGGTCGGTCGCGATCATACAAAGAGTTTAGAGTTGAGAGTTCAGCGAATGGCAGGGGTTTCCCGGCATTCCAATCCAAACTCTGAACTCTTAACTCTATTCCTCAAATGGCATCAGCCCCATGACCTTTTCCCAGCACTGCTCCGGCGTCATGCCGCCGTCGGCCACGGCGGGCACGCAGTTGAGGAGCCAGGCCTCCCGGGCGTCCTTGTTCATGGCGTCCTGCACCGGGTCCAGCAGCGCCCCGGCGTCCTTGAGCAGTGCCTCGGCCGATTCCCTGAGCGCGCCGGAGGTCTGCTCCGAGCTGAGCCGGGCCAGGTTTTCAGGCGACGTCAGCCAGGCCAGCAGCCCCACCGCCGCGTCCCGCCGCGCGGGGTCGTCCCAGGCCCGGCGGGTCAGGTAGAAGCCCATGGACACGCCGCCGATCACCGCGCCGCCCTCGCCCGCGTACCGGGGCACGGGCAGCACCCGCACATGGTCCATGCGCTCGGCGGGCAGAGTGTTGGCGAACCAGCTGCCGTCGAACTGCATGGCGGCCCTTCCGTCCCGGAACAGCTGGCTGGTGACGGTCTCGGAGGTGTTCAGCGCGTCCGCCGGAAAGGCCCCCAGCTCGTACAGCCGCCTTATCAGCGCCATGCCCTCATGCCAGCTTTGGGGCACTTCGTCAAGCGACGCGGGCCGGGCGGCGTATTCCTCCGGCGTGGCGCAGGCCAGCAGGCAGCACTCCGCCAGATAGTGGGGAATGTCGGAAAAGCTCACCGCGATGGGGGTGACGCCCGCCGCCGCAAAGCCCTTCACCGCCTCCTCCAGGTGCGCCCATGTGTCCGGCAGGGGCAGACCGTGCTGCTCAAACAGGTCCACGTTCACGAACAGGCCCTCGTAATAGGGCCGGGCGGGGATGGCGTACACCACGCCGTCCGCCTCCCGCAGGGCGTCGCTCTCCAGCAGATTCAGCTCCGGGTATTCCCCGTTGATCTCGGAAATGGGCACCATCTTGCGCAGGATCGGCGCGGAATCGGCGCTGCAGGCGAAGAAGAACAGCACGTCCGGCTCGTTGCCCACGGCGAAGTCGCTGAGCACCCGGGCCTTCCAGCCCTCGTCGCTGGTGGCGGAGGCGTCCTCGATCACGCAGCCGGTCTGCTGCTCGTAATCCCGCAGCAGGTCGGCATAGGCGATGGCCGCCGCGTCCTCCCCGGCAAAGCAGCTGACGGTTTTAAGCGCCACGCCTTCGGCGCCTGCGCCGAGGGTCGCGAGGATCGCAAATGTCAGGATGAATAAGATCGCTTTCTTCATGATGGCTCCTTCTGCGGAAATCAAGAGTTAAGAGTTGAGAGTTTAGAGTTCAGCGAATGGCTCCGGCACTGTTATCTGAACTCTAAACTCTGAACTCTCAACTCTCCGTTTCCCTGTCCTGCGGTATCTGGATATACACGCGCGTCCAGCCCGGCTTGCCGGTGTCCACGCGCAGGTCGGCGCGGCCGCCGTAGATCAGCTTCAGCCGCATGGCGATGTTGGCAAGGCCCAGGTGGCTGCCGCTCTGGCTGTCGCCCCGAAGCGCCGCCTCGATGCGCTGGCGGTCCTCCGCGGTGGCGGGGCGCCCGCTGTTTGAGACCTCCACCTGCAGCGCGCCGTCCACGCTGGCGCAGCGCAGCAGTATCTCGCCGCCGCCCGCCGGGGCGATGCCGTGCTCCACGGCGTTTTCGATCAGCGGCTGCAGCGTCAGCGCGGGCAGCGTGTGCTCCAGCGCCTGTGGCGCAGCGTCCACCCGGCTGGTCAGCGCATCGCCGAAGCGCAGGCCCACGAAGTAGAAGTAGGCCCTCGCCGTCTCCAGCTCCTCCCGCAGGGACAGCATCCGCCTGTCGTTTCGGGACATGCCCGCGTTCAGCAGCACGCTCAGCGACTCCACCATGGCGGAGATCTGCTCCGAGCCCTCGATGCGGGCCTGCCAGTTGATGGTCTCCAGGGCGTTGTTGATGAAATGGGGGTTGATGCGGCTCTGCATGGCCTGGATGCGGGCATCCCGCAGGGCGATCTCCTCCTTGTAGTTGCGGTCGATCAGCTCCTCAAGCCGCAGGCTCATGTTGGAGAAGGCCACGCCCAGGGTGCCCAGCTCGTCGTCGCCCTGCATGGGCACGGTGACGCCCAGCTCCCCCGCTTCGATGCGGTTCGCGGCCTCGGAGAGGATGGCGATGGGCCGGGTGATGCGCCGATAGACGTACCAGGCGATGACGCCCAGTATGGGAATGAGCAGCAATATCAGCCCGCCCAGCAGCAGCCGGAAGGCGTCCAGGTCGCCGTAAAGCCGCACGCGGCCCAGCACCAGCCCGGCGCGCAGGGTATAGTCCCGGTCGAGGATCTGGCCCATCATGGCATACTGGCCCACCCCGGCGATGGATACCTGTCCCGCGGGCAGCTCATCCCAGCGCGCGCCATCCAGGCCGGGCTTGCCGGTGTGGGTCACGTCATCCAGCGACACGTCGTCCAGCGACACGTCCAGCCGGGCGTCCCACTGGCTGGCCAGCGCCGCCAGCGGGGCCGTCAGCCGGGCCTCGTCCACCCCCAGCACCAGCATGCCGTAGGGCTTCATGCGCAGGTTCATCAGGTTGCGCACCAGGTAGATGCGCCCGTCGATGCGCACGAAGCGACCCTGAGTGTCCAGCTCGCCGCCCAGGGCCTTCACGGCCTCGTGGGCGCTTTTCTGGTATTCCGCCGCCGCCTCAGAGCCGGCACGGTTCACCAGCAGCAGATCCGGGTTGTCCAGCGTGAAACAGGTCGCGAAGGCCAGAAGGGCCTCCCGGCTGTACTTGCGCTCGATATAGCTTCGGGCGCGGCGCAGAAACTCGCCGTCGGAGATGGCGCCGCTGTCCCGCTGGGAGGCGGCGTCGGTCAGTTCGCCGTCGTAAGTGGCGTCCTGGGACAGGGTCACCAGCTTGCGAGCGCCCTCCTCCGCCAGCAACATAGCGTCGTCCATGCCCGCCGCCAGCGCCGATTCCGTCTTGGCCTTCAGGTTCCGCAGCACCGGCCCGCCTACGAAGTAGCCCAGCACAAACACGGGCAGCAGGTAGCAGATCGTCACGATCGCAACCAGCTGGACGCGGATTTTCTTGAATATGCGCATGGGCGTACCTCCGTGGGGGTTGTGTTGGGGAAGGTGACATTTGCCGTACTTGTGAGGCAAATGACGGATGAGGTCTTCGTCGCTGCGGCATTGCGATTGGGACCCGAGGGACGGCCTTTTTTGGCGGCCTGCGCTCGCTGTTCAGTGAAGCTTCGCGCTCGGCACCCTGCGCCGAGCCGCTCGCTTCAATTCACGACTCGGCAGGCCGCCCCGCGATTGGGGTGCAGCGAGTAGCGTGGCAGTTCTGTATGGGGAAACTCCCTCCGGCGCTTCGCGCCACCTCCCTCATGGATGGAGGCTTTTGGGTTGTGCATATTCTTCTGTAGGGGCGGCGTTGCGCCGCCCGCCCATTCTTCAAAACGGCAGATTCAGCTCCGCGGCCATCCGGCCCACCAGCTCCCGGGCGCGGTCCATGGTCTCAGCCTCGGCGAACACGCGCACGCGGGGCTCGGTGCCGGAGAAGCGCAGGATGATCCAGCTGCCGTCGGTGAAATATACCTTGCAGCCGTCGTCCCAGGAGACGTGGTCCACGGGAATATCGAACGCGGGCACCTGGCGCCGCTTAAACACCCGGGTGGAGATCTCCTCCTTGCGCTGCTCGGTCAGCAGCCAGTCGTACTCCGCCATGTGCAGCTCGCCGTACTCGTCAAAGATCTCCTGCACGGTCTGGGACAGGGGCTTGCCGGTGACGGCCAGCATCTCCACCAGCAGCGACGCCGCGTACAGGCCGTCCTTGCCGAAGATGTGTCCCCGCACGGTGAGGCCTCCGGAGCTCTCGCCACCCAGCAGCGCGTCGTTTTCCTGCATGCCGGCGGAGATGTTCTTGAAGCCCACGGGCACCTCGATGCACTTTTCGCCGAACTTCGCGGCCACCCGGTCCAGCAGGTGGGTGGTGGCCACGTTGCGCACCACCGCGCCCTTCCAGCCCTTGTACTTGAGCAGGTAGTGGTACAGCAGCACCAGGATCTCGTTGGCGCTGACGTAGCGGCCCCTCTCGTCGATCACGCCCAGCCGGTCGGCGTCGCCGTCGGTGGCGATGCCCAGGTCTGCCTCCTTGTCCAGCACCTGGCGCTGCAAGTCCCCCATGGTGTCCACGTTGGGCGCGGGCAGGCGGCGGCCAAAGAAGGCGTCGTGGGTGTCGTGGATCACGGTCACATCGCAGCGGCAGCTGTACAGTATGGTCATCAGGCCCGTCAGGCTTACGCCGTACATCGGATCCAGCACGATGCGCGGGCGGCGCTTGCGGATGGCCTTGGTGTCGATGCGCTCCAGGATGGAATCCAGGTAGTCGTCCCGGGTGTCCACGTACACCACCTGGCCCGCCGCCTTGGCCTCCTCGAAGTCCACGGGACGGATGTCGCCGGGCGTCAGGCCGTTGGCCTCGTCCTGGATCTGGTCGGTGATCTCCTTGGTAGCGTCCCGGCCGCCCTCGGTGAACAGCTTGATGCCGTTGTACAGCGCCGGGTTGTGGCTGGCGGTGATGGCCGCGCCGTAGGGCAGCCCCCAGCTCTTCACCGTGAACATGATCTGGGGCGTGGGCGGGGAGATGTTGATGAAATCCACCTTCACGCCCTCCCCCGCGATGGCCTCGGAGAACCAGATGGCGGCCTCCCGGCTCAGGAAGCGGCGATCATAGCCGATGCAGATCTCCTTGCGCACGCCCTCGCGGTTCATGCGGCGGCCCAGCGCCACCGCCACCTTTTGTATATTCTCCTTGGTGAAGCCGTCGCCAATGATGGCGCGCCAGCCGCCGGTGCCGAATTCGATCATAGCACAATGCTCCTTTTTAAATCGTATTGTCAATGTGGAATGAGGAATTAGGAATTAGGAATGGATGTGCAAATCCTTCGGATTTGATTAATTTAAGGATTCGGACAGCAATTTGAATCAGTAGGAAATCCGTGAGGATTACTTCCGCCATTCCTCATTTCTCATTCCTAATTCCTAATTCTCAATTTTCTCCCCATAACCACCCTGACCTCGTGCTCCCCCTCTCCGAACACGGGCACGCGTTCGGCGGATTCGCCATCCACATAAATCGTCTTCACGCCCTTCTCCACGTGGGCCGGGTTCTCCACGCGGATGCGGTACTCCGCCCCGCGCCAGCGGCGCACGACGGTGAAGCCGTCCCAGTCGGCGGGGATGCAGGGGTCCACGGTCAGGCGGTCAAACTCCGGCCGCACGCCCAGCATGTACCGGGTGGCCGCGAAGTAGGACCAGCCGGCGGAGCCGGTCATGAACGGGTGCCGCGCCCGGCCGTGGGCGGCGTGGTCCCGGCCCATGATAAACTGGCAGTAGCTGTAGGGCTCGGCCTGGCGGATCTCCATGATGTCATTCTGGTTCTCCGGCAGCAGCGCGTCGTAGAACTTCATCGCCCGGCTGCCCCGGCCCAGCCTGCATTCGGCCACCCAGGCCCAGGGGTTGGGATGGCTGAACACCGCGCCGTTTTCCTTGATGCCGGGATAGACCCGGGTGACGAAGCCGATGCCGTCATCCCGACGGGTGAACGCCGGGGCGTTCAGCATCAGGCCATAGGGGGTGTAGAGCCACTCGTCCACGGCGTCCATGGCGCTGATCCCCTGCTCGCGGGTCGCCGCGCCGGAGGCCACCGCCCAGGTGTTGCTCTCCAGGTGCACCTTGCCCTCCGCCGCGGTGTGGCTGCCGATGGGCCGCCCGTCGGCGGTAAAGCCCCGCAGGAACCACGCGCCGTCCCACAGCGTCTTCTGGCAGGCGTCCTTCAGCGCGGCCAGCTTCGCCTCGTATCGATCCGCGTCCCCGGCCCGTCCCGTGTGCCGCGCGGCGTCCAGGAAGTGCTCCGTGGCCCAGACCAGCAAAAACGCCACCATGGCGCTCTCGCCGCCGCCCAGGTTCAGGCAGTCGTTCCAGTCCGCCCGCAGGCCCTTGGTGATGCCGTGGCTGCCCAGCTGGCCGTAGGAGAAGTCCAGTATGCGCTCCATGTGGGCCCACACGCTGTCCTCGCCGCCGTCGGCATAGGGCACGCGCTCGTCGAAGAAAGCCGTGTCGCCCGTCTCCCGCACGTATTCGATGATCGCGGGGATCAGCCACAGCGCGTCATCGGCGCAGGCGTCGGCGATGCCATGGACATGCTTGTTGTCGGCGGACTTGGGCACCACCGTGGGCGACCACTCCTTTTCCGCCTCCTCGCCCTCGAACCAGGCGGGGTCGAACAGGTGCAGGCCGTAGCCCTCCCGCGTCACGCCGTTCAAAAGCTGAAGGATGCGCCATTTGCAGCCCGCCGCCTCGGCATGGGGGATACACATGGCGTCCTGGGCGGTGTCCCGGAAGCCCAGGCCGGTGCGCCCGCCCACCTCGATGAACGAGGCGAACCGGGAAAACAGCACGTTGATCTCGCTCTGATACAAATTCCAGATGTTCAGGCTGCGGTTCATGTTCCCGTGGGGGGTGTCCACCACCAGTGCGGAAAGCTTTCCGTCCCAGAAGGCGCACAGGTCGGCAAAGGCGGCGTCGGTCCCGACAAAGTCGTAGCGCGAGCGGGCCTTTTGGGCGGCCTCGCCCCGGCCCGTGCCCAGATAGAACAGCAGCCGCGCCTCCTCGCCGGGTTTGAGCGTCAGCCGCTTCATCAGCGCGCCCACCGGGTTGCCGCCGTTCTCATGGCCGCCGGACAGGCCCTTTTCGATGCCGAGAGGGTTCTTCTCGGTGCGATAGGCGCCGATGAACCCGTCCCGGGTGCCCTCCCAGGCATCCGGCTGAAAGGAGGCGGCGAAGAACTGGAAGCTGTCCGGCTCGTAGTGCAGCTCGCAGATGGCGGCGCCGTCCTCCAGGAAGGACCCGGCGCAGTAGAGGCTCATCTGGAAGTTCTGGTTGTCGATGTCGATGTTGTGGAAGGAGAACTCCACGTAGCCGGTGACGTCGATGGCGCGGGGGCGGTCGGAATCGTTGCGCACGCGCACATCGAAGATCTCCACCGGGTCGGCGTCGCCGTCCTCCCGGGGGATGAACAGCGTTTGGCTGGCGGAGATGCCCTCATATTCGCAGGTGTAGGTGGAGTAGCTCAACCCGTGGCGGCAGGCGTACTTCGCGCCGGCGAGGTCCACGCCCGTGGGCTGCCAGCTGATGGACCAGTATTTGCCCGAATCCGCGTCCTTCAAATACACATAGTGCCCGGGAAAGTCCATGGGCACGCCGTTGGGCCGGAAGCGGGTGATCCGGTGAAACTGGGGGCTGTCCAGCCAGCAGTAGCCCCCGGCGTTGTGGGATACCACCGCGCCCATGCGCTGGGTGCCCAGGTAGTTGGTCATGGAAAAGGGTGCGTCCACCCGGTCGATCACATACTCCCGGGCCGCGTCGTCAAAGTAGCCATATCTCATGTGAGCCGTCTCCTCGCCTTTATTGATATTTTACTCTATATTCATTTTAACCGCAAGGGTGAAAAAAGGAAATGGATTGAAGTGGCGTTTGTTGTGCGAGGTTGGCGAAAAGGGCGGGCGGGCAACGCCGCCCCTACAGAATACTACGTGCAAACCAAAAGCCTCCCCATCTCAATGGGGAGGTGGCGCGAAGCGCCGGTGGGGCACCCCATTCAGGACTGCCACATTCCTCGCTGCACCCCAATCACGGGGCGGCCTGCCGAGTCGTGAATTGAAGCGAGCGTCTCGGCGCAGGGTGCCGAACGCGATGCTTCACTGAACAGCGAGCGCAGGCCGCCCAGCGACGGGGGATCAGCGAGGATCGGGATTGTGTAATGCTCTTGTAGGAGTGGCAATGCGTGGCCACACAAAAGCAGGCCCCGGACGTGCGTCCGGGGCCGGGGATACGGTTAAGTGCCAGGCTTATTCGCCCAGGTAGGCGGCCAGCTGGGCATTGGCGGCGTCCAGATAGGCCTGCATGCCGTTGGCGTCCAGTTCGGCCAGGAACTCGGGCAGCGCGGTCTCGGGATCCAGCGCGCCGGCATCCAGGGCCAGGGCGTACTGGGCGGCGACGTTGCTCAGGTTGCCCATCTCGGTGTTCACCTCGCTGGTGTCGAACACGAAGCCCAGGGCGGGGATGGCCTTGGCGCCCGCGTAGTACTCCTTGAAGGACTCGCGGAAGCCGGCGCCCTCATCCACGGTGTCGGGCAGGATGGTCACGTTGCCCATGCCATTGGTCCAGGGGCTGTAGGTGGCGCGGGCGTCGGGATCGAACTTCACCAGGCCGTCCTCCAGCGTGTAGTGCACGCCCTCGACGCCGTAGTTCATCAGGGTCATCAGGGTGGGATCGCTGTTCAGCAGGGCCAGGAACTTGAAGCTCTCGACCGGATGCTCGCTGGCGGTGGAGATGGCCATCATGGCGCCCTGGGAGGCGGTGGTGTCCACATAGGGCTCGGTGCAGGGCACGAAGGCCACCTCGATGCCGCGGTCGATCTGCTTCTCATAGCCGAAGGAATAGCTCTGGGTGCCGATCAGGTAGTCGCCGGTCAGCTGGGCGTTGGTGCGGGTGTCGTTGCTGGTCTCGGCCACGGCCAGGGCGGGATCCACATAGCCGGCCTCGTAGTACTCGTGCATCTTCTCGACGAACTTCTTGTACTCCTCGGTGGCGAACTTGTTGAGCATCACGTTGCCGTAGGGGCCCTCGGCGGAAACGTCGTCCTGGTTCAGGTACAGGCTCAGCAGGTTGGTGCTGCCGGAATCGCCGGCCACGATGATGGAGCCGGTGACCATGCGCTCCAGCACCATGGGCTCCACCAGGAAGGGATAGAAGGAATCGCCCTTGACTTCCTTGGCCTTGGCGAACAGATCGCCGAAGTCATAGAAGCTCATGGCCTTGAAGTCGTCCAGGGTGTAGCCCAGCTCGGTGAGCAGGGTGACGTTCACGTCCCAGGTGTTCTGGGTAGCGGTGTCCTTGAAGCCATTGACGGCATAGATGCCCATGCCCTCGGCGCCCTCGATGGTGGCGGCCTGCATCAGGCTCTCGGGGATGGCGGCGGTCAGGTCCGCGCCGTACTCGGCGATCAGGTCGTCCAGCTTCACGAAGTAGCCGTCCTTGGCGTACTTGTTGTATTCATCCGCGCTCCAGGAGCAGGTGAACACCATGTCGATGCTGCTGTCGCCGGTGGTCAGGGCGTCGGTGGCCTTCTGGTCGAAGTCGCCCCAGGTGCCCCAGACGACTTCCAGCTTCGCGCCGACCTTGTCCGCTATGTATTCGTTCACGGCTTCCAGCACGGCGGTGTCATCGGTGACGTTGCTGCCATGGAACATGATGGTGATGGTGGGCAGGTCCTCCGCCAGCGCGAAGCTGGAGGCGGTCAGGACCATGGCCAGGGCCAGGATCAGAGCAAACAGTTTCTTCATGGGAATATCCTCCTTCTATTTGCAGACGGACGGTGCCGTCGTGCGATTCTCTTTCAATCGGGCATGGGGGCGAATTCCCCACGTCCACCGGGCATCAGCCCTTCACCGATCCAACCGTCAATCCCGCAACGACATAGCGTTGGAAGAAGGGATAGGCGCAGGCGATGGGCACCACGATGAACACCACCAGGGCCATCTTCAGCGACTGGCTGGGCAGGTTCCGGGCGGCCTTGGCGGCGTCCGCGCCCAGCATGCCGGCGTTCTTCGCCAGGAAGTCGGCGTTGCGCTGCATGCGCATCAGCAGGTATTGCAGCGGGATGATGTCCATGTTCTTGGTGACGTACAGCAGCGACAGGAACCACTCGTTCCAGAAGGCCAGCGCGTTGAGCAGCGCGATGGTGGCGATGGCCGGCTTCACCACCGGCAGCACCACCTGGATCAGCGTGCGGTACTCCCCCGCGCCGTCGATGGTGGAGGCCTCGATCAGCTCCCGGGGCACGGTGGTCTGGAAGAAGGTGCGCATCACGATGATGTTGAAGGGGTTGAACAGCATGGGCACGATCAGCGCCGCATAGTTGTCGCTCATGCCCAGCATCTGCTTGCAGACCACCACGGTGGGCACCAGGCCGCCGCCGAAGATCATGGTGAAGAAGCTCATGAAGTTGAAGAAGTTGCGGTATTTGAAATCCTTCCGATAGAGGGGGTAGCTGTAGAGGATGCAGATGATCACGCTGAGCACCGTGCCCACGACGGTGATGAGGAAGGAGTTGAAGTAGCTCAGCCACAGCTGCCGCCCCAGGGAGAATACATAGCCATAGGCCTGGGTGGACCAGCTCAGCGGGGCGAAGGAGTAGCCGATCTGGCGGATGCTGTCCTCCGACGTGAACGATATGATGATGACGAACACGAAGGGTATGATGCACAGCAGCGCGAACAGCCCCAGGCAGATGTGGAACACCGCCTGCGCGCCGGGGCCGAAGGTGTTCAGGCCGGCGTAGCGCTTTTGAGCCTTGTCCATGATCGAAGCCTCCCTGTTGTCGGAGTGAGGAGTCAGGAGTGTGAAGTGTGGAGTGTGGAGTTGTGGTACAAATCCCTGCGGGATTTGTTTTTATTCAATGATGCTGGCGTGGGAATGAAGGATAAGGCGTGCGTCATGCCGTTGGTGCGCGGCAAATATAAACTCCACACTCCACTCTCCAAACTCCACTCTCTAAAACAGCGAGCTGTCCGCGTCGATCCGGCGGACGATCAGGTTGGTGGCCACGATGCAGGCGCATCCCACCACGCTTTGAAGCAGGCCCGCGGCGGCGCTCATGCCGATGTTGTGGGTGTTGGCGTAGGTGTTGTAGACGTAGGTGTCGATGACCTGGGTCACCGGGTACAGCGGGCCGGAGTTCTGGGGCACGTTGTAGAACAGGCCGAAGTCGGCGTTGAAGATCTTGCCCACGGACATGATCAGCAGGATGACGATCATGGGCCGGATGCCCGGCAGCGTCACATGCCAGACCTGCTGGCGCTTGGTGGCGCCGTCCACGGCCGCGGCCTCGTAGAGGGTGGTGTCGATGCCGGTGATGGCCGCCAGGTAGAGCACGCTGGAGTAGCCCACGTTCTTCCACAGGTTGGACAGGGTCAGTATCAGCGGCCACCAGGTGGTGTCCATGTAGAACTGCGTCGGCCTCAGGCCCAGGCTGCGCTGGATGGAGGGGATCATGCCGCTGGTGGGGTCCAGGAAGGCCAGCACGAAGTAGCTCGCCACGACCCAGCTCAAAAAGTAGGGGAAGAACATCATGGTCTGGTAGGCCTTGGCCATGAAACGGTTTTTCAGCTCGCTCATCATCACCGCGAACAGCACCGCGATGACCAGCACCAGCAGGATCCAGGCTGCGTTGTACAGCAGGGTGTTGCGGATCATCCGCAGGGTGTTGGTGTTGCTCAAAAACTTGAAGTTGCCCAGCCCCACCCATTCGGACTTGATCAGGTTGTTCCAGAAGGTATTGGGCTTCTGGGCCTTGTAGTCCTTGAAGGAGATGATCACGCCCAGCATCGGCAGGTAGCGGATCAGCAGCAGCCAGATCGCTCCCGGCATGACCATGGTCAGCAGCCAGAAATTCTTTGCGTCCCACCGGCGCTTGCTTTTCTTTGCGCGCTGCATGCCGCCGCCTCCCGTCGCTCGTTTTGTCAATACAAGTATAACGGAGCGCGCCGGAAAATGCATCGTTTCCGTTTGGCTTTTGTTGTCTTTGGTTGTGGAGATGCAAAAAGAGACAATGCTTTACAGAAAAAGGACGGGCGTGCTATAATGGCATTAACTTCATTTTTAAGGAGGTTTCACCATGGCCGACATCGGCAATTCCAACCGCATCGCCCGGGAGTACATCGACTCCCTGCGCATCGAGACCCGCTACATGGACGCCACCCATCCCACCACCGACTTCACCCTCTACGGCGAGACCTTTCCTTCCCCCATCATGACGGCGGCCCTTTCGCACCTGGACCACTTCATGTCCCCCGGCGCGGCGGACGCCCTGGCCCAAGGGGCGGCGGCGGCGGGCGCCGTGCTGTGGTACGGCATGGCCGGGGACGAGGAGATCGAGCGGCTGAACGCCGCCGGCGCGCGGATGATCGAGATCATCAAGCCCTATGCCGACCGAGACCTCATCTGCAAAAAGATCGAACACGCCGGGAAGCTGGGCCTGCTGGCCGTGGGCGTGGACATCGACCATCCCTTCTCGGAGGACGGCAGCGCGGACATCGTGGACGGCAAGCCCCTGGCCCCGCTGCGCACGGCGGAACTTATGGAGATCTGCAAGGCGACGAAGCTGCCCGTGATCGTGAAGGGTGTGCTCAGCCGCCGGGATGCCGAGCGCTGCCTGGCCGCGGGCGCCCGGGGGCTGGTGCTCAGCCACCACAACAACCGCATCGAATACGCCGTGCCGCCCATGGCCATGCTGCCGGAGATCGCCGCCATGGCCGGGGACGTGCCGCTGTTCATCGACTGCGAGATCAAGACCGGCATGGACGCCTTCAAGGCCCTGTCCCTGGGCGCCAAGGGCGTGTGCATCGGCAGGCCCCTGATGACCGCCATCAAGCAGGGCGGCGCGGATGCCGTGCGGGACTACCTCACCAAGGCCAACGACGGCCTGAAGAAGGCCATGGCCTTCACCGGCACCGGCGACCTTTCGCAGATGGACGCCACGGTGATCCACAGGATATAAGGGCAAAAAGCGGCTCCGCGCAACATGGCAGGCGTTTCGATGCGCCGTCATACTGTGCGGAGCCGTCAAGGCAAAAGGCCCTCGCCGGTTCAAATCCCGCCTTGCGTTTACCACCGGCTGTCCCGGGTCTCGAACCCGCGCTCGTCCGGCTCGGGCGGGATGTCCTTCACCTCCATGCGCTCCACGCGCACATAGGTGCCCCGCTCGATCATCCGGATCACCCGGTCGATCTGCTCCTCGGTGCCCTGGATCTCCATGGACACGGTGCCGCCCACGTCGTTGCGCACCCAGCCCGTGGCCCCCACGGCCGCGGCGGCGTGGCGGGCCCGATAGCGGAAGCCCACGCCCTGCACCAGCCCGTGGAAGCGTATGCGCCTGCGGATGATGTCGCCCATGTCCCTCGCCTCCTGTCGTCCGTTCCTGCCTATTATAACCGACCTCGCCCGGGCTGTCCACCGCGGCATATTTCCAAATCCCCGGAACTTTTCCGTCGGGCAGTCCGTCTCACTTACAACCAAGCGACAAAAAGGAGGCAAACCCCATGAAGCGCATTTTCATACTGATCCTGGCCCTGATGCTGATCGCCCTGCCCTCGCTGGCCGAGCCGATGACCGGCCTGGCCTTCACCACCGGCACCGCCGAGGACGGCTCGCTGATGTTCTACTTCGAGGACCTGTCCCTGCGCCTGCCCGCCGACTGGCAGGAGAAGGTGCTGGCCGAACCCAGCGGAAACAGCCTGGCGTTCTACCATCGCGCCAGCTATGAGAAGTACCTGGAGGAGGGCCTGGAGAACGGCGGCTTCCTGTTCTCCCTGGGCGCCAGCGTCAACAGCAGCTTCTCCGAACTGCCCGCCTTTGAATACCTGGGCTTCAGCGAGATTTCCTGCATGAACTACTACCTGGAGCTGCCCAGCGACTACCCGGCCTACATGGGCGACGAGGCCGTGCGCGCCGAGTACGACGCCATGTACGCCCAGATCGGGCAGATCGCACAGGACGCGGTGATCTACGGCGAGGACACCGCCGCGCCCCAGGACGACGTGGAAGCGACGGACGACGCCGGACAGGGCAACCAGCACCTATGAGCAATTGACCGATTCCTGCGCTTGAAAAGAGCCGTTCCCCGGTACCCTATTGGATATAGCTTCCAAAAGGGAAACCGGGGAACGGCTCTTTTTGGCGGCCTTCCTTTTGCCCTACAGCTCGTAGTGCAGAAAGTGCTTGGCGCACTTCTTTTCCATGTACTTCCTGAACTCCTCCGGCGTGCCGCCCTCGACGGCGCTCTTGGGCAGGATGTAGTAGGCCCGGCCCTTGACGAGGAAGTACCAGCACAGGTCGGTGTCGAACAGGCCGTAGACCTCTTTGAACTTGCTGCGGGCGTGGGTCTGCTGGCCCTCGATCTTGAGTTCCACGCCGGTGTCGTCCACCTTCACGGTTGCGCCTTTGTCCTGATAGTACTTGCGGTACTTCTTCAGGCTGTCGTCCGGCCGCCTGCCGCCCCGGTGGAGGGCCACCACCAGCAGTATGGAGCTGATGAGCAGGTAGCCCACGTAGGTGAACTGGAAGCCGTTTTTATACAGCGTATAGCCGAAGAAGCCCGCGCCGATGAGGCCCAGCGCCCCCAGCACCGCGCGGGTGATGGGGGTGATCTCCTTCTTCTTGAGATACAGGGCCTCGAAGTCCTTCAGCACCGCGTCGGTATAGGTGAAATCGGCATGGAAGAAGCCCCGGGATTGCTTTTCGCTCATATCAATGCTTGCCCTGGCCGTAGTAGGCGTTGGGGCCGTGCTTGCGCATGTAGTGCTTGTCCTGGATGCGCTGGGGAGCGGGATCGGCGTCGGGTTTCACCTGGCTGGTGAACAGCGCCATCTTGGCCACCTCCTCCAGCACCACGGCGTGGTAGACGGCCTGGTTGGCATCCTTGCCCCAGGTGAAGGGGCCGTGGCTGTGGCAGATCACGGCGGGCACGGCGACAGGGTCGATGCCGCGGTCCTTGAAGCACTCCACGATGGTGTGGCCGGTGTTCAGCTCGTAGCCCGCGTCCAGCTCCTCCTGGGTCAGGTGCCGCGCGCAGGGGATGGGGCCGTAGAAGTAGTCGGCGTGGGTGGTGCCATAGCAGGGGATGTCCAGCCCGGCCTGGGCCCAACCCACGGCATAGGGGCTGTGGGTGTGCACGATGCCGCCAATGGTGGGGAAGGCGTTGTAAAGCACCATGTGGGTCAGCGTGTCGCTGGAGGGATTCATGTCGCCCTCCACCTTGTTGCCCTGCAGGTCCATGACCACCATGTCCTCGGGCTTCAGTGCGTCGTAATCCACGCCGCTGGGCTTGATCACGAACAGGCCCGCTTCCCGGTCGATGCCGGAGACGTTGCCCCAGGTGTAGGTGACCAGCCCGCGCTTGGGCAGCTCCATGTTGGCCTCGTAGACGATCTTCTTTAATGCTTCGAGCATTGCTGTTGCCTCCTTGAATATAATAAGGAATGAGGAATCAGGAATGAGGAATGGCGGTACAAATCCCTTCGGGTTTTGAATCATTTGAAATCCGCAAGGATTTCCGCCGCAATTCCTAATTTCTCATTCCTAATAGCCAATTACTTGGTGATGGTGTACATCGCCACTTCATCGATCTCCCGGTTGGTACCCACCAGCACGTCCTGGCCGGCGGCGTTGACGAAGTGCATCAGGTTGGCGCAGCCGGTGGCCTGGTCGATGAACTCGGTCTTGTAGGCGCCGTCCTCATAGGTGATGGCGATGGTGCAGCGGGTGCCCTTGCGCCAGCCCACGCACCAGGTGGGCTTGCCCAGCATGTCGCCGGCCCAGGTGGCGTGGAGCATCTCGGTCTCCTTCTCCGGCGCGCCGTACTTCCAGCAGGGCACGTAGTTGCCGAACTCGTCCAGGTGGTAGATGGTCAGGCTGTTGCCGTGGAAGGGGCTGATCATGCCCAGCTCCAGCTGGCCATCGCCGTCGAAGTCGATGAGCACGGAGTCGCTGCTGGGCACGGCGCTCAGCAGGTCGATCTCCCAGTCCTTGCCGGGGGCGACGGGGGGCTTGAACAGGAAGGTGCCCTCCTCGCAGCCCACCACCGCGGCGTCGTAGCCGTCGATGGTCACCTTGCTGTAGCCGTGGTTGCGCAGCATGTCGGACATGACGGGCTCCAGGGTCAACGGGTGGTCCTCGTTGAACACGGACAGGTCAGAGGGCAGCACCGAGGCGTAGCACGCGCCGGGGAAGCGCCAGTCGTTCTTGTACTCGTGGTCGCTCTTCAGGCAGCACACCAGCAGGTAGTTCACGCCGTTCCGGTTCAGGATGCCGAAGCGGTGCACGAAGGGGGCCTCGCACAGCGTGCGGATCTCCCAGCCATCGTCCTTGGACGTGGCGATGACGATCTTCGCCTCGGCGGAGTCGTTGGGGGAGTAGAACTTGTGGGTGGCCAGGAACTGACCTTCCGTGCCCGGCACGGGCACCATGGTCATCACGCCGCCGGGCTCGGTCCACACGGTGTCCAGCTGGTCGCCGTCCTCCGAGAACACATAGCAGGGGTCGTGTTTTTCCGCCGCCACCAGGAAGCAGTGCTTGCCCTTCCACGTCAGCTCCGACATGGCGTAGCACTTGTTCAGGTTGGAGATGACCTTCTTTTCGATCTTCATGGGATTTTTCCTCTCTGCCGTCAGGCGGTTGGTTGATTGAGGGAGCAGGCAGTAGGGAGTAGGAATAGTGGCTGCCGCAAGGATTCTTGATACGGTGCGGCAGCAGGTAGCTCCCCTACTGCCTATTGCCTACTCCCTACTCCCTAAAACTGCT
This sequence comes from uncultured Eubacteriales bacterium, assembly GCA_902800625.1. GTDB lineage: Bacteria > Bacillota > Clostridia > Christensenellales > Aristaeellaceae > UBA2862. The sequence goes on from CADCFG010000009.1 coordinate 147,747, forward strand.
TATCCAATATCTCCGACATCTTCGAGCAGGCGAAGCGCACGTCGCCGGCCCAGGTGTCATCGTTGCCCACGTACCACATCTCGGTGACGTAGCGGCGGATGCCCAGGCTCCAGGCCCTTTCGATCACGGCCGGGAAGTCCACATGGCCGGTGAGGAAGGGCACTTCGCGGAACACGCCGGGCACGGTCTCCTTCAGATGCAGCGCCACAATGTGGCCCCGGCCGGCGTACAGGTCGCCCAGCACGCTGCCGCCGGAGGTCAGCGCCGCGTTGGTCAGGTTGCCGGAGTCGGGATAGACGCCCAGGTAGGGGCTGCCCACGGCGTCCACGTAGTACATGGACTTCCACACCGTGTTCATGAAGTCGGTTTCCATGGTCTCAAAGCCCATCAGGATGCCCTTTACGGCGGCCATCTCGGCAGCCTTCTTCAGATTCTCCAGGAACAGGGCCTTGGTCTCGGCAGTGCTTTCCTCATAGTACACGTCGTAGCCCGCCAGCTGGATGATGCGGATGCCCAGGTCGTCGGCAAGCTGGATGGCTTTTTCCATGATCTCCATGCCCCGCGCGCGCACGGCGGGGTCGGCGGAGCCCAGGGGATACTTGCGGTGGCCGGACAGGCACATGCTGCGGATGGGCAGGCCCACCTCCACCATGGTCTTCACCAGCTCCAGCCGCTCCTCCTTCGTCCAGTCCAGGCGGGCCAGCTTCTCGTCCTTCTCGTCGATGCTGATCTCCACGAAGTCATAGCCGACCTCCTTGGCGAAGGCCAGCTTCTCCCGCCAGGTCAGAGTTGGCGGCATGGCCTTCTCGTAGAGCCCGATGGCGTACTTCTTCATATTAGTCTTCCTCACTTGTTCGTTTTTGGCAAAGGGGGAAACATATGAGGCTTGAAAACGGACGTTCTTCCGTGTTTGATTATATACGATTGCTGTGCCTTTTGCAATAGTAAACCCCAGTTTAAGAAGAAAAAAACCTTAATGTGCCTGTACGGGGAAGTTATTTCGTTTCATCGCATTGTGACGGTGGATCGAGAATGTTATGAAATAATGAAGGCAACACGATGTTAATGTTTGATTAAGGCACAAAACGTGCAATAAAAACCGATAAAACGAACATAAAAACACGAAGCAAACATAAACAAACCCTTGAAATATTGGACAAACTATCATATAATAAGGGGGAGCAAAGGTTGGAAACGAACAATACGATTAAGAAAGGGGAGGTAATATTGAGCAAGGTATCTGAAATGACCCGCGAGAAGTGGATCATGTCCACGTTCCCGGAATGGGGCACCTGGCTGGTGGAGGACATCGAGAACGAGGTCGTCCAGCCCGGCAACGTGGCGATGTGGTGGCTCGGCTGCACCGGCATCTGGTTCAAGACGCCCGGCGGTGCGAACATCACCATCGACCTGTGGTGCGGCAACGGCAAGCGCACCCACGGCGACGGCAAGATGAAGGTGGGCCACCAGATGGCCAACATGTGCGGCGGTCGGGCGATGCAGCCCAATCTGCGCAACGTGCCCTTCGTGATTGATCCCTTCGCCTTCAAGCAGGTGGACGCCGTGCTGGCGACCCACTATCACCAGGACCACATGTCCGCTGAGTGGGCGGCCCACGTGATCAACAGCGGCATGACCACCACCGACGAGAACGGCAAGGAGATCCCGGTGCCCTTCATCGGCCCGCTGAAGAGCGTGGAGACCTGGATGAAGTGGGGCGTGCCGGAGGACCGCTGCCGCATCGTCAAGCCCGGCGACACCATCAAGATCAAGGACATCGAGATCGTGTGCCTGGACAGCTTTGACCGCACCTGCATCGTCACCACCGACTCCACCGGTCCCGACCGCGAGGAGCTGACCGGCAAGTGCCCCACCGACATGGACGACAAGGCCGTGAACTACCTGGTCAAGACCCCCGGCGGCAACATCTATCACTCCGGCGACAGCCATTTCTCCATCTACTTCGCCAAGCACGGCAAGGATCACGACATCGACGTGGCCTTCGGCTCCTTCGGCGAGAACCCCATCGGCATGCAGGACAAGATGACCAGCGTGGACGTGCTGCGCATGGCCGAGAACCTGCAGTGCAAGGTGGTCATCCCGATCCACTGGGATGTGTGGACCAACTTCCAGGCCGACTGCGAGGAGATCAAGCTGCTCTACGACTTCAAGAAGGATCGCAACGAGTACAAGTTCCATCCCTTCTTCTGGCAGGTGGGCGGCAAGTACGTCTATCCCCAGGACAAGGACAAGATCTACTATCACCATCGCCGCGGCTTCGAGGATTGCTTCGAGGCGCCCCAGAACATCCCGTTCCGGTCCTGTCTGTAAGGAGGTTTGAAGCATGGCTGAAACCATTTTGCAGAAGATCGTGGAGCGCGGCCACTACAAGTTCGTGGATCGCGTGGACTCCTGGCAGGAGGGCGTGCGCATGAGCTGCGAGAGCCTGGCCGAGACCGGCTATGTCAGCCCCGACTACTACAAGCAGATCGTGGACTGCATCGAGAAGTACGGCCCCTATGTGGTGTTTGACCACTACGTGGCCATGCCCCACAGCCAGGAGGGCGCCGAGGGAGCGGAGAAGACCGCCGTGGGCTTTTTGCGCGTGAAGGAGGACGTGGACTTCGGCAAGGACGAGGACGGCGAGCAGAAGATCGCCCGGCTGTTCTTCACCCTGGCCTCCAAGGACCCCAACGAGCACCTGGACAACATTCAGCAGCTGATGACCATCTTTACCAACGAGCCGCTGCTGGACGCCCTGATGGCCGCCGAGACCCCCGAGGACATCCTCAAGGCCGAGGCCGACTTCCCGCCGGAGGAGGATTACTGAGAAGTTTGGCAATAGATTCTTCGACTGCGCCGCTGGCGCGGCTCCGCTCAGAATGACAAAACGCGTGCGCTCCCTGTCATCCTGAGCGAAGCGAAGGATCTTCTCTCACCACACCAACCATTAGAGAGGGGAATTTCTGTGTTTTTAGTCAAGATTTGGGAGTTCTTTACGACATATATCCTGCGTCAGGCCCCCTACATGATCGGTTTCATCACGATGATCGGCTACATCCTGATGAAGAAAAAGTGGTATGATGTGCTGGGTGGTACCCTGAAAGCCATCATCGGTATGCTGATCCTGAACGTCGGCTCCGGCGGATTGACCAGCAACTTCCGGCCCATCCTGGCTGGCCTGAAGGACCGCTTCAACCTGACCGCTGCGGTCATCGACCCCTACTACGGCCAGAACGCCGTCACCGCGGGTGTTGAAGAGCAGTTCGGCGCGGCCTTCTCTTCCGCGCTGACCCTGCTGCTCATCGCCTTCATCGTGAACATCCTGCTGGTGCGCTTCAATAAGATCACCAAGTGCCGCTCGCTGTTCACCACCGGCCATGTGCAGGTGCAGCAGGCCGCCACCGCCTACTGGCTGATCCTGTTCGCGCTGCCCCAGCTGTGGCAGGGCGGCGTGAAGACCGTTCCCATGCTGATCGTCATGTCCGTGATCCTGGGCGCCTACTGGGCCGTCGGCTCCAACATGACCGTCAAGCCCATGCAGGAGCTGACCGACGGCGCCGGCTTCGCCATCGCCCACCAGCAGATGTTCGGCATCCGCCTGGGCTACATCCTGGCCGACAAGCTGTTCGGCACCAACGGCGGCAAGCGCAAAAAGGAGATCAAGAAGGTTGGCGACATGGAGCTTCCCGGCTTCTTCTCCATCTTCAATGAGAACATGGTGTGTACCGCCATCCTGATGACCATCTTCTTCGGCATCATCATGGTCGTCATCGGCAAGCCCTTCTTCGTGGCTCAGGGCAGCCTGGGCGAGGACGCCAGCTTCGTGATGTACATCCTGACCACCTGCCTGAACTTCGCTGTGTACCTGGCGATCCTGCAGCTGGGCGTTCGCACCTTCGTCACTGAGCTGACCGCCTCCTTCCAGGGCATTGCTGACAAGCTGCTGCCCGCTTCCGTGCCTGGCGTGGACTGCGCCGTGTGCTACGGCTTCGGCGATGCCAACGCCGTGACCTTCGGCTTCCTGGCCGGCCTTGCCGGACAGCTGGTCGCGATCATCGCGCTGATCATCTTCAAGAGCCCCGTACTGATCATCTGCGGCTTCGTGCCGGTGTTCTTCGACAACGCCACCATCGGCCTGGTTGCCAACGAAAAGGGCGGCCTGAAGGCCTGCCTGTGCATCCCCTTCCTGTCCGGCCTGATCCAGGTCTTCGGCTCCGCCTTCATCGCGGGCTGGGTTGGCATGGCGCAGTACGGCGGCTACCTGGGCATGTTCGACTGGGCGACCGTGTGGCCGGCCTTCACCGTGATCATGAAGTACCTGGGCTACGCTGGCGTGGCGGTTGTGTTCGTGATCCTCATGGCGCTGCCCCAGATCGAGTATCGCCGCGACCCCAAGGCCTACTTCCTCATCACCGAGGACTACGAGGCCTACAAGGAGTACATGGCTTCCAAGAAGTGATAACCCCCGCTTGAACCCATCGGAGGGGCCGGGTCTCCGGCTCCTCCAAGGACATTTCTGAACGCGAAAGGAAATCAATACGATGTCTAAGCTCGATAACAAGAAGTTCATGGTTTGCTGCGCCAACGGCGCCGGTTCCTCCCTGATGATGAAGATGACCCTGCAGAAGGTGCTGACCAAGCTGGGCGTGAAGCCCGCCTCCCTGCACCACTGCTCCCTGTCCGAGGGCAAGAGCGCCGCGCCCAACTACGACGTGGTGCTGTGCGCCCGCAACTTCGCCAACATGTTCGCGGATGCCCAGAAGAAGGGCACCACCGTGCTGGGCCTGAAGAACATCATGTCCGCTCCCGAGATGGAGCAGGCCATGAAGGACGCCGGTCTGCTGGACTAACGAAAGTGGGGAGGCCTGCCGCGGGCGGGTCTCCCTTCCGCTTTTCCCGCATTGACAGGCATGCTATAATGCTGCTATGATATCAAACAACCCGATCCGCGCGGTGGTGTTCGACCTGGACAACACCCTGTACGACTACGACGCGGCCCACGCCCCGGCCTTCAGGGCCCTGACGGATTTCGCCTGCCGGGAATTCGGCCTGACGCCGGAGGAGTTCGTCCAAAGGCACAGGGCCGCCGAGAAGGAGCTGGGCAGGCGCTGCGGAGCCAACTGCGCCGCGGTGCACAATCGGCTGATCCGCTACCAGGTGCTGCTGGAGGGGCTGGGCAGGCCCATCGGCCGCGCACCGGAGATGTCCAGGCTCTACTGGTCCACGCTGCTTAACGCCATGAAGCCCTATCCCGGCGCGATCCGGATGCTGGAACAGCTGCGGGAAATGGGCCTCACCGTGGGCATCGGCACCAACATGACCGCCGACAACCAGTATGAGAAGTTGATCCGCATCGGCGCCATGGAGCGGATCGACTTCCTCGTCACCAGCGAGGAGGTCACCGCCGAGAAGCCGGACAGGCGGCTGTTTGAAGCCTGCGCGGCCAAGGCGGGCTGCGAACCGGGCCGGTGCCTTTTCGTGGGCGACAGCCTGGAAAAGGACGTGAAAGGCGCGCTGGCCGCGGGCATGCGGGCGGCCTGGTTCCGTCCCGGCGGGGACGGCGCCGAGGCCGTGCCGGGCGCGCGGACGCTGGAAAGGCTTTCAGACCTGCCTGGGCTGATCGCCGCGATGTGACTTACCCGAAGGAGCCTGACCCATGAAACGAGACCGCCAATCCGTCAACCTTCGCCACGCCGAGATGCTGGCCCTGATCCGGGAGCGGCAGGAGGTGCTGGTGGAGGAACTGAGCGAGACTTTCGGCATCTCCACCATGACCGTGCGCCGCGATCTGCAGGCGCTGGAGGAACAGGGCAAGATCAGCCGGTTCCACGGCGGCGCCAGCGTGGACGTGCGCCAGGTGGCCGCCGACGCGAAGGACGAGGTGGAGCTCTGCCGCAAGCAGATTGCCCGCTGCGCGGCCGCGCTGGTGGAGAGCGGCGACACCCTGCTGATCAACGGCAGCAACACCGCCCTGGGCCTGCTGGACCATCTGGCGGGCAAGCGGGCGAGCGTGTTCACCAACAACAGCCAGATCTGCGGGCGAAAGTATCCGCCCCAGATCGAACTGCAGCTGTCCGGGGGCAGCTTCCGGGGCCAGACCCATATCCTCACCGGCGATCTGGCCATGCGCAACCTGATGGACGTGCGCGCGGACAAGGCCTTCCTGGGCTGCACCGGCATATCCCCGGACGGGGAGATCCTGTGCGGCATCCCCTCGGAGCTGGCCATCAACGAGACCATGATCGAGCACGCCGACGCCTACTTCATCCTGGCGGATTTCACCAAGGTGGGCAAGGCCGGCACCTATGCCAGCTTCCACCTGGAGAAGAAGGGCACCGTCATCACCGACTGGAACGCCCCGCAGGATGTGGTGGAGCAGCTGCGGGCCATCGGCATGCAGGTCGTGCAGGTGCGCCGGGAGGAATAACCGAGTGTATTTTGGGCATTTGCCCTGCAATAAGTAAAGGAGAAGAAGAACATGAAGGAATTCACCTACACCATCAAGGACGCCCTGGGCATTCACGCCCGTCCCGCCGGACAGCTGTCCAAGCTGGCCAAGAGCTTCGCCGACACCGCCGTCACCATCACCGCCAACGGCAAGACCGTGAACGCGGGCCAGCTGATGAAGCTGATGGGCCTGGGCGTGAAGCAGGGCACCGATGTGACCATCGCCTGCGATGGTGCCAACGAAGAGACCGCCTGCGCCGAGCTGCAGAAGTTCCTCGAGGCGAACCTGTAATTCCCGCCCGATGAACCCACGGGAGCCAGCCCCGCAGGGGCTGGCTCCTTATGGTGATGAAAGCCGTAACCTATACTTTCCCGGAGGGAAGCCATGAAGTACGACGCCATATTCTTCGACCTGGACGGCACGGTGATCGACTCGCTGCAGGACATCGCGGACGCGGTGAATCACACCATGCGCCACTTTCACCTGCCCGAGTGCACCGCGCAGGCGCTGAAGCCCCATCTGGGCTGGGGCGTGGGCACGCTGATGAAGCGCTGGCTGCCGGATCTCACCGACGCCCGGCGGGACGAGGTGCTGGCCTTCTACAAGCCCTACTATGCCGCCCACGCCGGCGACAAGAGCCGCCCCTTCCCGGGGATCGACGACATGCTGCGCAGGCTGAAGGGCCTCGGGCTGGCCCTGGCCATCGTGTCCAACAAGCCGGACGCCGCCGTGCAGCCCCTGGCCCGGGACTGGTTTTCCGATACCATCCAGCTGGCGGTGGGCGAGGTGGAGGGCGTGCGCCGCAAGCCCCACCCGGACATGCTGCAGGGCGCGGCGGACCGGCTGGGCCTGCGCCTGGAGCGCTGCCTGTACGTGGGGGATTCCGAGGTGGACATCGACACTGCCCGCAACGCCGACATCGACTGCGTGTGCGTGTCCTGGGGCTTTCGCACGCGCCAGCAGCTGAAGGAGGCCGGGGCGACGGTGATCATCGACGACCCCATGGAGCTGGTGACCTTTGTGGAGGAATCGGTATGAGGATCGTATTTGTGCGCCACGGGGAGCCGGACTATGTGCGTGACTGCCTGACCGACGAGGGCCATCGCCAGGCCGCGGCGGCCGCGGTGCGCCTGGCGGGAGAGGGCATATCGAAGATCTACGCCTCGCCCATGGGCCGGGCATATCAGACGGCGGGCTATACGGCCCGGCGGCTGGGGCTTGGGATCGAGGTGCTGGACTGGATGCACGAGATCACCTGGGGCGGCGAGGGCATCCCCATCGAGGGGCACCCCTGGACGCTGGGCGATTGGATGATCGAGAAGGAGGACTTTGACTTCTCCGCGTTGAACTGGCGGGAGCATCCCTATTTCAAGGGAAACGCCGCCACGCGGGACTATGACCGGGTGACGGCGCGGTTCGACCGGCTGCTGGCGGCCCATGGCTATCGCCACGAGGGCGTGCGCTGCCTGTGTGAAACGGAGGCGGACGAGACCATCGCCCTGTTCAGCCACGGCGGCTCCGGCGGCTGCGCCCTGGCCCACATCCTGGCGCTGCCCTTTCCCTATGTGCTGTCGGTGCTGCCCTACGACTTCACCTCCATCATCATCGTGGAGCTGCCCGTTCGCCCGGGCGAGTACGTCAAGCCCCGGCTGGAGCTGTTCAACGACTGCCGACACATCGCCAAAGCCGCCGGCGCGCCGCTGATCCAGCAAGTGCGGGATGGAGAGTAGGGATTTATGCCGCCGGCGTTTGGGGGGCAGCGATAGAAGTACCATTTCTGACGGCATAAATGCAGGGACAGCGTTGCGCCGCCCCAAAAAAGCGCAGGAATCCGGATTGCCACGTCGTCGCTGCGCTCCTCGCAATGACATTGTATCAGACGGTGGGGTTTCCTTCTATTGCAGTAGAAGAGCAGCTTAACGGTTCGTCAATACGTCATTGCGAGGAGGGCCATCCCATGGCCCGACGTGGCAATCCGGTTCCCCGTTCAGGACTGCTTCGCCCATGCAGCGGCATCTCCCTTCCCGCCTTGGGAATGCTTTGGAAGCGGCGCAAACGCGGCGCGGGAGCAGCCTTCTGCTCCCGCACCGCTTGTTTACCGAATCACGAAATCCCTTCTGGACTTCTTGGCCTCGTACAGCGCCTCGTCGGCGCGCCCGGCCAGGGCCTCCCACTCCTCCCGGGTCTGGACGGTGCCCATGGCGTAGCCCAGGGAGATCTCCAGGAAATAGGGCCGCTCGGAGGTCTCGTTGTAGGCGTCGCAGCGGGCCTTGACGCGGCGGATCCACTCCTGCAGCTTCTTCTCCGATGGCTGCACGAAGCAGGCCTGGAACTCGTCGCCGCCGATGCGCCCGATGACCTTGCCCGCGCCCAGCACCTGCCGCAGGATGTCCGCCACGCTGCGCAGCGCGATGTCGCCCTCGTGGTGGCCGAAGCGGTCGTTGATCTGCTTGAGATGGTCCAGATCGGCCATGATCACCGCCGCGGGCCGCGCCCGCTCCGCTGTCATGCTCTCCCGGGCGCTGACCAGGCCCGCCCGGTTGTACAGCCCCGTCAGCTCGTCCGTGCGCGCCATGGCCTGCAGCTCGGCCCGGTACTTTTTCTGCTTGTCCCAGATGTCCATGTAGCGCAGGCTGGAGCCGATATCCAGCGACAGCATGTAGTAAAAATCAATCTTCTCCGGCTCGATCTCCACGTTCAGCACCCCGTATTGATACTCCTCGTCGAACAGCAGGAAGGTCATGAAGCTGCCATCGGGTCTGAAATCGGTCGCGTGATCCCCCTGGCGCATCACCGGGGCCTCGGCCCAGTCGCGGCCCTCCACCTGATCGCCCACCTGGCGCATGCAGACATAGGTCTTTTCCGGGAATTCGGGGATCGTGCCCGGCTCCACCTTCAGCGGATGGCCGAACAGCAGCAGATAGGAGCTGGGCGTGCCCAGGTAGGCCAGGCAGGCGCCGATGGTGGCGAAGAAGCGCTTCGGCTCGTCCACGTCCATCAGCATCTCCCGGTTCATCAGCGCGCCGATCCAGCTGTTGTGCTGGTATTCCCGGCTGCGCTGGAGGCTGCGGAGCACATCGGAATGCTCCGGGCGCTCCTCCCCTTCCACCGGGGCGCAGCCGCAGGAGCAGCGGCGGATGAACGGCACCGGGATGCGCCGGGATTCCGCCTTCCCGCCGCGCAGCATGTCCAGCGCGCTCTTCACCGCCTGCCTGGAGAATTCGTCGTAGTCCTGGCGGGCCGTTGTCAGCGGCGGATCCATGTAGCGGGCCATCAGCATGTCGTCAAAGCCGGTGACGGCGATGTCCTTCCCCACTTTGAGCCCGCGGGCCTTCAGCACGCGATAGATGGCCACGGTCATCTCGTCGTTGGCGGAGGCAATGGCCTGGATGTCCGGCGCGCGGTCCAGCAGCAGCTCCACGCTCCTGTCCACGTGCTCGGAGTAGTCCCCCGGCACGATGTACTCCTCCCGCACGGGGATGCCGTGCCGCGTCAGCGCGTCCTTGTAGCCCGCCAGGCGCTCCTCCGCGTCCTGGTTGTTGTCCGGGCCGGTGATGAAGCCGATGCGCGTCAGCCCGTGGACGGTGATCAGGTGCTCCACGCAGCTGTCCAGCCCCTGCCGGTTGTCGGCGATCAGGCTGATGCCGTTCTCCGGCTGGCGGTCTGTCTCGGTGAGGATCGTGGGGATCCGGGGCGTGTGGCGCAAAAACTCGTCCAGCGGGATGGCGTTCTGGTAGATGGACAGCGTGCCCGCCGAGACGATCAGCAGGTCCATGTCCTCGTACTCCGTGTAGCCGCACAGCGAGGCATACTGGTAGTCAAAGCGGCTGGACCGCATGGCATAATCCTTGATGAAGCTGGCGCTCTCCGTGCCCAGGAACACCTGCAGCTCCACGTCCTCCACGTCCCGGAGCATCTGCCAGATGGTGTGCACCAGCCGGCTGGGATGATCCGTGTGATAGTTGCCCACCACGAAGCCGATCCGCTTCTTTCCGCTCTGCGTCATGCGCACCTCTCCCCGCGTCAGTATCTGTATTCATTATACTGTATCAAAGGGCCCCTGGCAAGGGAATTTCATTTGCCCGGAGGCGCCGCGCGTGCTATAATTCATCCATACCGATGAAAGGCGGGGTGCCCATGATCATCAACACCGGCCAGCGCACCGACATCCCCGGCTTTTACTCCCAGTGGCTGGCGAACCGTCTGCGGGAAGGCTCCGTGATGGTGCGCAACCCCTACAACCCCACCGCCGTCACCCGCTATCGGCTGTCCCCGGACGTGGTGGACCTGATCGGCTTTTGCACCAAGAACCCCGCGCCGATGCTGGATCACATGGCACTGCTGGCGCCCTATCGCCAGTACTGGTACGTCACCATCACGCCCTATGGCCACGAGATCGAGCCCAACACGCCGGACAAGGGCGAGGTACTGCGCGCCTTCCGGGTGCTGTCAAAAATCGTCGGCGTGGACAACATCGGCTGGCGCTACGACCCCATCTTCATCGACGAACACTACACTGTCCAGCGCCACATCCGGGACTTCGCCTTCATCGCCCGGTCGCTGAAGGGATTTACCCACAACGTGGTCATCAGCTTTATCGACCTGTACGAAAAGACAAAGCGCAACTTCCCCGATGTCCGCGCCGTCAGCCGGGAGGACCGGCACGCCCTGGGCCGGGCGCTGGTCTCCCTGGCCAGAGCCTGCAGCATGACCGTGCGGCCCTGCGGCGAAGGGGACGAGCTGGCGGAGTACGGTGCGGACTGCTCCGGCTGCATGACGACGGCGATATATGAAAGGGCCGTGGGCAGCCGCATGCGGTTCCCCACCTATACCCCCGCCAGGGAGAGCTGCGCCTGCTACCTGGCCTGCGACATCGGCGCCTACAACACCTGCAGCCACCTGTGCCGCTACTGCTACGCCAACCACGACGAGAGGGCCGTCCGGGAGAATATGAAGAACCACGACCCGGCCAGTCCGCTGCTGATCGGCCGCCCGCGCCCGGAGGACGTGGTGCGCGACGCCAAACAGGCCAGCTGGATCGACCCGCAGCTGCGCATGGAGTTCTGACGGATACTTACAGGAAACGCGCCAACCGAGATTCGGTTGGCGCGTCGTTTTATTTTGTGTCGTTGTGATTATTGCTTCGCCGCGCGGCGCTTTCTGCGCTCCAGCGCCAGCCAGGCCAGCACTGCCAGCGCGCCGATGCCGCCGAACACGTAGGGGTACGCGGGCGTCTCGTCGCCGGTGGCCAGCATGCCGAACAGCGGCGTGTCGTAGCCCAGCAGCTCGAGCAGCTCGTCCCACATGGTTTCGGTGAACTTGCTGAAGTCCGGCCGCGGAGTGCCCTTGTGCACGATCAGCTCCTTCTGCGGGGTCTCGGGCAGCAGCGTGTTGGTCACGTTCATGCCGTTGTACCGGGCATAGTAGCCCTCGACGCCGTCCTCGCGCAGGACATAAGTGAACACCTTGCCGAAGCCGTCGTCCGCGGGCAGCCTGCCGAAGCTGTACTTCCAGCCGTCCGCCTCGGTCACCTTCTTCACGTCGATGACCTGGCCATCCCTGTACAGGCGCACCGTGATGGCCTCGGGCCGCTTGCCGTCGGCATTGTCGTCATCCACCCAGGTCTTCACGCCGGACAGATCCACGTAGCTCTCGGGCTCCCTCGGAATCAGGTGATTGGTGATCGTCATGCCATTGATCTCGCACTCGTAGCCTTCCACCGGCACTTCCTGCACCGTGTAATGGATGGTGATGCCGGAGCCCGTGGTCGCGCGCAGGTTCCTGTAGGTGAACGTCCAATCGTCGGTGTCGGTGTCGCTCCACTCGGGCGTGGCGTTCACCGGCGTGCCGTCGGCCAGCAGCTGCAGGGTGATGCTCTGCGGGCGCAGGCCGTGCACGTCGCCCTCGTCGTCCCAGATCTTGTGGCCGGTCAGGGTCGTGGTCTGGGTAGTCGTGGTGGTGGTGTCTCCGGTGGTCGGGTCGGAAACCGGGTTCTCCACCTGGTTCAGGGTGTAGGCGTTGTCGTTGCCCACCTGCACCGTGGCGTTGTCGCCGCCGTTGACCACCTTGCCCGGGCCCTTGTTGGACTGGACTTCCGCGCGCCCTCCAGCACCTTCACCTTCAAAGTGACTTTGCCTTCCTTGCCCGATTCCACGTTCTTCAGCGTCCAGGTGACCACGCCCTTGGCGTTCACGCCGCCATCGCTGGCGGACACGAACTGCACGTTCTTGTCCAGGGTGTCCACGATGACGATGTCAGCCTTTTCGGTCTTGTAGTTCCGGTAGCTGATCTCATAGGTGATGGTGTCGCCCACCTTCACGGAGCCCAGCTTGCCCGTGCCCTTGTAGGGCTTGACTTCCCGCTTTTGCGGGGCCTCCGGCACGGGGTTCTCCACCTGGTTCAGGGTGTAGGCGTTGTCGTTGCCCACCTGCACCGTGGCGTTGTCGCCGCCGTTGACCACCTTGCCCGGGCCCTTGTTGGACCAGCGCGCCCTTGAGCACCTTCACCGTCAGGGTGACCTTGCCCTCCTTGCCCGCTTCCACGTCCTTGATCGTCCAGGTCACCGCGCCGCCGGCATTCTTGCCGCCGTCGCTGGCGGACACGAACTCCACGTTCTTGTCCAGGGTGTCCTTGATGACGATATCGGCCCTTTCGGTCTTGTAGTTCCTGTAATTGATCTCGTAGGTGATCTCGTCTCCCACCTTTACAGCGCCCAGCACGCCGTTGCCCTTATAGGGCACAACTTCCTGCTTGTTGGGACGCTCGGGCACGGGGTTCTCCACCTCGTTCAGGGTGCGGGCCGCGTCGTTGCCCACCTGTACCGTGGCGTTGTCGCCGCCGTTGACCACCTTTGCGGGGCCGCCGTTCGACTTCAGCGCGCCCTCCAGCACCTTCACCGTCAGGGTAACTGTGCTCTCCTTGCCCGCTTCGACGCCTTCCAGCGTCCAGGTGACCACGCCGTCCTTCTCGACGCCCTTGTCGCTGGCGGACACGAAGGCCACGTTCTTGTCCAGGGTGTCGATAATGACGATGTCGGCCTTTTCGGTCTTGTAGTTCCGGTAGCTGATCTCGTAGGTGATCTCCTCGCCCACCTTCACAGCGCCCAGCACGCCGTCGCCCTTATAGGGCACAACTTCCCGCTTGTACGGCGCTTCGGGCACGGGGTTTTCCACCTCGTTCAGGGTGTAGGCCGGGTCGTCGCCCACCTGCACCGTGGCGTTGTCGCCGCCGTTGACCACCTTTGCGGGGCCGCCGTTCGACTTCAGCGCGCCTTCCAGCACCTTCACCTTAAGCGTGACCGTGCTCTCCTTGTCCGCCGGAACCGCCTTCAGCGTCCAGGTGACCACGCCGTCCTTCTCGACGCCGTCGTCACTGGCGGACACGAACTCCACGTTCTTGTCCAGCGTGTCGGTGATGACGATGTCCGCAGCTTCGGCCTTGTAGTTCCTGTAGCCGATCGTGTAGGTGATCTCATCGCCCACCTTCACGCCGCCCAGCACGCCGTTGCCCTTGTAGGGGGCCGTTTCCTGCTTGTTGGGCACCACGGGGTTCTCCACTTCATTCAGGCTGTACTCGTCGTCATTGCCCACCTTCACAGTGGCGGTGTCGCCGCCGTTGAGCACCTTGCCAGGGCCGCCGTTGCCGATGCGCGCGCTCTCCAGCACCCGCACGGTCAAGTACACGCTGTCCTCTTTGTCCGCGGGAACGTCCTTCAGTGTCCAGGTCACCACGCCGTCCTTCTCGACGCCGTCGTCGGTGGCGGACACGAACTCCACGTTCTTGTCCAGCTTGTCCTTGATGACGATATCGGCCTTGTCGGCTTTGTAGTTCCTGTAGTCGATCGCGTAGGTGATCTCATCGCCCACCTTCACGGGCCTGAGCACGCCGGTGCCCTTGTAGGGCGCGGTCTCATGCTTGCCGGGCACCACGGGGTTCTCCACTTCGTTCAGGGTGTACTCGTGGTCCTCGCCCACCTTCACGGTGGCGTTCTCGCCGCCATTGACCACCTTGCCCGGGCCGCCGTTCGACTTCAGCGCGCCCTTGAGCACCTTCACCGTCAGGGTGACTTTGCCTTCCGCGCCCGCCGGAACCGCCTTCAGCGTCCAGGTGACCACGCCTTCGGCCTCCTCGCCGTCGTCGCTGGCGGACACGAATTCCACGTTCTTGTCCAGGGTGTCCACGATGACGATGTCCGCGGCCTCGGCCTTGTAGTTCTTATAGGAGATCTCATAGGCGATCTCATCGTCCACTTTTACGCTGCCCAGCACGCCAATGCCCTTGTAGGGCTCGACTTCCTGCTTGTTGGGCACCTCGGGCACGGGATTCTCCACTTCGTTCAGGGTGTACTCGTGGTCCTCGCCCACCTTCACGGTGGCGTTCTCGCCGCCGTTGACCACCTTCGCGGGGCCGCCGTTCGACTCCAGCGCGCTCTCCAGCACCTTCACCGTCAGGGTGACCTTGCCTTCCTTGCCCGCCGGAACCGCCTTCAGCGTCCAGGTCACGACGCCCTTGGCCTCCTCGCCATCGTTGCTGGCATCCACGAACTCCACGTTCTTGTCCAGGGTATCCTTGATGACGATGTCCGCCGCGTCGGCCTTGTAGTTCTTGTAGGAGATCTCGTAGGTGATCTCCTCGCCCACCTTCACGCCGCCCAGCACGCCGTTGCCCTCGTAGGGCTTGATCTCCTGCTTGTTGGGCACCTCGGGGACGGGGTTCTCCACCTCGTTCAGGGTGTACTCCTGGTCGTTGCCGACCTTCACGGTGGCGTTGTCGCCGCCGTTGACCACCTTGCCCGGGCCGCCATTCGACTCCAGCGCGCCTTCCAGCACCTTCACCGTCAGGGTGACCTTGCCGGTCTTGCCCGCTTCCACGTCCTTCAGCGTCCAGGTGACCACGCCGCCGGCCTCTTCGCCGCCGTCGCTGGCGGAGACGAACTCCACGTTCACGTCCAGGGTGTCCTTGATGACGATCTCCGCGGCCTCGTCCAGGTAGTTCGCGTAGAAGATCTCATAGGTGATCTCCTCGCCCACCTTCACGCCGCCCAGCACGCCGTTGCCCTCGTAGGGCTCGGTCTCCTGCTTCTGGGGCAGCAGCGGATTCACCACGGTGTTCAGCGTGTACTCGTGGTCCTCGCCGACCCGCACCGTGGCGTTGTCGCCGCCGTTGATGACCTTGCCCGGGCCGCCGTTGCTGACCTCGGCGCTCTCAAGCACCTTCACCGTCAGGGTCACGGTGCCTTCCTTGCCCGCGTCGATCGGGCCCAGCTTCCAGTTCACCACGCCGCCGGTCTCCGCGCCGTCGTGCGCGCCTTCGTCGCTGGCGGACACGAATTCCACGTGCTCGTCCAGCGTGTCCTTGATGGCGACGGTCGCCGGCTCGGCCTTGTAGTTCTTGTAGCTGATCTCGTAGGTGATCTCCTGGCCCGCCTTCACGGCGCCCAGCAGGCCCGTGCCCTCGAAGGGCGTGATTTCCTTCTTCTCCGGCGGTTCAGGAACGGGGTTCTCCACCTCGTTCAGGGTATAGGCGTTGTCGTTGCCGACCTTCACGGTGGCGGTATCGCCGCCGTTGATTACCTTGCCCTTGCCGCCCATGGACTGCAGCGCGCCTTCCAGCACCACCACCGTCAGGGTGACCTTGCCTTCCTTGCCCGCTTCCACGTTCTTCAGCTTCCAGGTCACCACGCCGTTCTCGTGCTTGCCGCCTTCGCTGGCCTCCGAGAACGCCACGTGCCCATCCAGCTTGTCCACGATTTCGATGTCCGCGGTGCCGGTCGAATTGTAATTCCTGTAGCTGATCTCGTAGGTGATCTTATCGCCCACCTTCACGCCGCCGAGCACGCCGGTGCCCTCATAGGGCGTGATTTCCTTCTTCTCCGGCGGTTCGGGAACGGGGTTCTCCACCTGGTTCAGGGTGTACTCGTGGTCCTCGCCCACCTTCACGGTGGCGGTCTCGCCGCCGTTGACGACCTTGCCTTCGCCGCCCTTGCTCTTAAGCGCGCCTTCCAGCACCTTCACCGTCAGGGTGACGGTGCCGCTCATGCCCGGCTTCACGTTCTCCAGCGTCCAGGTCACGGTGTGCTGCGTGTCTGTGTCGTTCTTATCCTTGTAGGTGCTTCCCGTGCTGGCCTCCACGAACTCCACGTTCTTGTCCAGCGCGTCCACGATGGTGACGGTCGCATCGGTCTTCTTATAGTTGGTATAGCTGATCGTGTAGGTGATCGTATCGCCCACCTTCACGGCGCCCAGCTCCTCGTCCTGCGTCTGGTCGTAGGGCGCGGTCTCCTGCTTCGTGGGCGTCTCGGGAACGGGGTTCTCCACCTCATTCAGGGTGTATTCCTGGTCGTTGCCCACCTTCACGGTGGCGTTGTCGCCGCCGTTGACCACCTTGCCCGGGCCGTCGTTACTTTCCAGCGCGCCCTCCAGCACCTTCACCGTCAGGGTGACGGTGCCGCTTTCGCCCGCGGGCACCTGGCTCAGCGTCCAGGTCACCACGCCGCCGGTGTGGCTGCCGTTATCGCTGGAAGAAATGTATTCCACGTTCGCGTCCAGCGTGTCCTTTATGACGATGTCCGCGACGGTGCTCTTGGGCGCCGAGCACGCCGGTGCCCTCATAGGGCTTGATTTCCTTCTTCTCCGGCGGTTCGGGAACGGGGTTCTCCACCGGCTCCAGGGTATACTCGTGGTGGTCGCCCACCTTCACGGTCGTACCTTCGCCGCCGTTGACCACCTTGCCTTCGCCGCCCTTGCTCTCAAGCGCGCCCTCCAGCACCTTCACCTTCAGGGTGACGGAACCCTTTTCGCCCGCGGGAACGTCCGCAATGGTCCATTTCACGACGCCGCCGTCGTTCACGCCGCCGTCGCTGGCCTCCACGAACTCAACATGGGCGTCCAGCTTGTCCTTGATGGTGATGGGCGCGGCTTCGTTCAGGTAGTTGGTATAGCAGATTTCGTAGGTGATCTCGTCGCCCACCTTCACGGCGCCGGGCTCCTCGCCCTCCGCCTGGTTGTAGGGCGCGGTCTCGCGCTTGACGGGCGGCACGGGGTTCTCCACGGTGTCCAGCTTGAACTCCATGTCGTCGCCCACCTTCACGGTGGCATTCTCGCCGCCGTTGACCACCTTGCCGGGGCCTTCCTTGCTCACAAGCGCGCCCTCCAGCACCTTCACCGTCAGGGTGACGGTGCCCTCCTTGCCCGCTTCGACGCCCTCCAGCGTCCAGGTCACGGTGTGCGGCGCGTCTGTGTCGTTCTTATCCTTGTAGGCGCTTCCAGTGCTGGCGGAAACGAATTCCACGTTCTTGTCCAGCTTGTCCAAGATGGTGACGGTCGCGTCGGTCTTCTTATAGTTCCTGTAGCTGATCGTGTAGGTGATCTGATCGCCCACCTGCACCGGATCCAGCAGGCCCTTGCCTTCAGTTCCGTCAGGAGGCGTGGGCAAGGTCTCCCGCTTCTCCGGCGATTCCGGCACGGGATTGGAGACTTCTTCCAGGGTAAATTCGTTGTCGTTGCCCACCTTCACGGTAGCAGAGGAGCCGCCGTTGGCGACCACGCCTTTGCCGCCGTTTTTCTCCAGCGCGCCTTCCAGCACCTTCACCTTCAGGGTGACTGTGCCTTCCTCGCCCTTGGGAACGTCCTTCAGCGTCCAGCGGACCACGCCGTTGTCGTTCCAGCCGCTGTCGCTGGCAGACACGAACTCCACGTTCTTATCCAGCGTATCCGCGATGACGATGTCCGCCGCCTCTGTCTTGTAGTTCCTGTAGCTGATCTCGTAGGTGATCTCCGTGCCCACCTGCACCGCGCCACGCTCGCCGGTGCCCTCATAGGGCACGGTCTCCTTCTTGTGGGGCGGCTCCGGCACGGGGTTCTCCACCTCGTTCAGGTAAATCTCACCCTCATTGCCAACCTCGATCGAGGCGGTTTTATTGCCGCCGTTGACCACCTTGCCCGGGCCTTCCTTGCTCTTGAGCGCGCCCTCCAGCACCCGCACCGTCAGGAAAACGGTGCCGGTTTCGCTCACGGGAACATCCTTGATTTCCCATTTCACCTGGCCGCCGGCTGTTTCGTCAGGGGGGAACATATTCGTTGTTCCCTGCGACGACCTATTGCCCGCCTCAACGAACTCCACGTTCGGATCCAGCGTATCCACGATGACGATATCCGCGGTTTCATTCGTGTAGTTCACATAGTTGATCTCATAGGTGATCTCGTCGCCCACCTTCACGGCGCCCAGATCGTCCAGGCCCTCATAGGGCGAGACCTCCTGCTTGCTGGGCAGCACCGGATTGACGACCTTCTCCAGCGTGTACTCGTGGTCGTTGCCCACCTTCACCGTGGCGGTGTCGCCGCCGTTGACCACCATGCCCGGGCCGGCCGGCACCTTCGCGCTCTCCAGCACCTTCACCGTCAGGGTGACGAAGCCCTCCGTATTCGCGGGCACGCTCGCGATGGTCCACTCCACGGTGCCGCCGGCCTCTTCGCCGCTGTGCGCGCCCTCGTCGCTGGCAGACACGAATTTCACATGGGCGTCCAGCTTGTCCTTGATGACGATGTCCACCGGCTCGCTCTTGTAGTTCTTGTATTCGATTTCATAGGTGATCTGACCGGTGATCGGATCGTCCACCTGCACCGCGCCCAGCACGCCGTTGCCCTCATAGGGGCTGATCTCCCGCTTGTGGGGCGGCTCCGGCACGGGGTTCTCCACCTCGTTCAGCTCGAACTCCTGGTCGTTGCCCACCTTCACGGTGGCGGTGTCGCCGCCGTTGACCACCTTGCCCGGGCCTTTGGGATCGTGGCTCTCCAGCGCGGTGTCCAGCACCTGCACCGTCAGGGAAACGGTACCACTTGTGCCCGCGGGCACGGCCTTGATGGTCCACTTCACGGTGCCGTCTTCGTACACGCCGCCGTTACTGGCAGACACGAACTGAACATGGGTGTCCAGCTGGTCCTTGATGACCACGTCCGCGGTCTCGGCCTTGTAGTTCTTGTAGCTGATCGTGTAGGTGATCGCGTCGCCCACCTTCACGGCACCCAAAGCCTCCGTGCCCTCATAGGGCGCGGTTTCCTTCTTCTCCGGCGGTTCGGGCACCGGATTCTCCACTTTGTTCAGGGTATATTCGTTGTCGTTGCCGACCTTCACGGTAGCGTTCTCGCCGCCGTTGACGACCTTGCCATCGCCGCCCTTGCTCTCAAGCGCGCCTTCCAGCACCTGCACCGTCAGGGTAACCGTGCCGCTTTCGCCCGCGGGCACCTGGCTCAGCGTCCACGTCACCACGCCGTCGGCCTCCGAGCCGTCGTTGGTGGCAGACTTGAAGCTCACCTTCTCGTCCAGCTTGTCCTTGATGACGATGTCCGCCGCCTCGGCCTTGTAGTTCTTGTAGCTGATCTCGTAGGTGATCTCGTCGCCCACCTTCACGCCGCCGAGCACGCCCGTGCCCTCGTAAGGCGCGGTTTCCTTCTTCTGCGGCACCTCGGGGACGGGGTTCTCCACCTCGTTCAGGGTGTACTCGTTGTCGTTGCCGACCTTCACGGTGGCGTTGTCGCCGCCGTTGACGACCTTGCCTTCGCCGCCCTTGCTGTCAAGCGCGCCCTCCAGCACCTTCACCGTCAGGGAGACGGTGCCTTCCGCGCCCGCGGCCACGCCCTCCAGCGTCCAGGTGACCACGCCGCCGGTGTGGCTGCCGTTATCGCTGGAAGAAATGTATTCCACGTTCGCGTCCAGCGTGTCCTTTATGACGATGTCCGCGACGGTGCTCTTGCGGTGCTCTTGTAGTTCTTGTAGCTGATCGTGTAGGTGATCTCGTCGCCCACCTTCACGCCACCCAGCACGCCCGTACCCTCATAGGGCACGGTCTCCTGCTTCTGCGGTACCTCGGGGACGGGGTTCTCCACCTCGTTCAGCGAGATCTCGTCGTCGTTGCCCACCTTCACGGTGGCGGTATCGCCGCCGTTGACGACTTTGCCTTCGCCGCCCTTGCTGTCAAGCGCGCCCTCCAGCACCTTCACCGTCAGGGTGACGGTGCCTTCCTCGCCCGCTTCAACGTCCTTCAGCGTCCAGGTCACCACGCCGTCGGCTTCTTTGCCGTCGTCGCTGGCAGACACGAATTCCACGTTCTCGTCCAACGTGTCCACGATGACGATGTCCGCGGCCTCGGTCTTGTAGTTCTTGTAGCTGATCTCGTAGGTGATCTCGTCGCCCACCTTCACGCCGCCGAGCACGCCGGTGCCCTCATAGGGCGCGGTCTCCTTCTTCGTCGGGGGCTCGGGAACCGGGTTCTCCACCGTCTCCAACGTGAAAGCTTCGTCGTTGCCCACCTGCACAGTTGCGGTATCGCCGCCGTTGACGACCTTGCCCGCCGTCTTCGCGCCATCCGTCACCTTAACAGTCAGGGTAACCTTGCCTTCCGTGCCCGCGGCAACGTTTTCCAGCGTCCAGGTCACGGTGCCATCAGCTTCCGCGCCGCCCTCGCTGGCAGAGACGTATTCCACGTTCTCATCTAGCTTGTCCACGATGGTGACGGTCGCGGCCTCGGTCCTATAGTTCTTATAGCTGATCTCATAGGTGATCTCGTCACCCGGCTTCACAGCCCCGAGTTTGTCAACGCCGTAATAGGCCGTACCCTCACCGGCAATCTTCTTGGATTCATCGGCCATATTCAGGCCGATTTCCTGCTTGTGGGGCACGAAATCCGTGTACACGTTGTACACGTAGAAATCCAGGAACCCGTTATTCAGGTCATTCCCGGCGCCATTCCTGTAGTGACCCAGAACGTCCGGAATGGACTTCAGGCCGTTTGCGGTATGGAGTTTGTTCTCGTCGCCGTTCTGGCGCCACGCATACTCCGTATCGATATAGCTGCTGACGTAATGCCATTCCTTGTCAGAGGTATCCGTAAACGTCTTGGGAATGGAATCCTTGTCCTCCTCGATATAGGTCATGCCCGGGTCCACGTCGTAGTCAAACACCGTGCCCTCGCCGGATTTGCCGACGAGAATGCTCTTGGAGTGAACGGCTTTATATCCCTCGGCGCCACCTTGCTCGGCAGGGCTTCCCACGCCGGTACTGACCACGCTGTCCCAATCGCCCTGGCCGGCGTTGGTCTTCTGGTACACGGTGAACTGGTTCAGCACATTGGTGTCCGGGTGGAGCTGCGTGCCGTCCGTCGACAGGATGGTCTTTGTAATGTCTATCGCAACGTCGTCGGTCTGGCCTTCGCCTGCCACTACAAGCTTGAAGTCCATGCCTGAACCGGTACCTTTGGAGGTGTCCCAAATGATCTGTCCCTGCTGCCATTTGCCACGATGCCATGTGACCGGCGGGCATTCGTTGCCGTCTTCGTAGTCCGGCCATCCCGATCCCTCGTCCCAGTAATCAAAGCTCTTTGAAAGGTTGAGCGTCGAAGTTGTCGTGAGGGGGTGCTGCCGGTCATCATTGGAGTACAGCTTCGCCTTCTTGCCCGTTTCGTACTCATACTCCAGATCAAAGGTCAGTTCCTTGCTGACCGTGACCGTGTAGTAGATCCTGTTGTCCAGCCTCCTTTGCAGGTCCTCTCTGCTGAAGGCATCTTCAATATTATCGTTGTCATTCCCAAGCCTGTTGGCGTACTGGTAGTAAGGATCCAGGTCGGCAACCTTGAAGGAGCCTTCCAGGCGGACCTGAACTGTGCTCAGGCTGTTTTGCTGGTTCTGCGAATATCCGGTGATATAGAACGCGTCATTCAGCAAACCGCTCTGGGCGGAGTAGGCGGTTACCACCGATTTCTTCATGTCATCGGCATCAATCGGCACTTTGTCCATTTCCAGATTGAGCGTGACCGGGTTTTCTTTGGAAACCTCCAGTTTTCTCCACTCGCCGTTGACCTGGTACCAGTATTCGCCGGCGATCAGGGGCTTTTTCACAGATGCCTTGCCCTCGATGGAGATGTCAATGTGGTTGACCGTATGATAGATGTTGCCGGACTTCGGCACAGAGGTCACCGTGGCCAGATACACTTCGGCGGCCTGATCGGCGGGAACATTGCCGCAAATCCTGTGGTTCGCGGCATCGACGCCGATGTATTTGTCAGCGTCCCTTGCCTTGATGTGGTTGTCGGAATACACAATCGCGCATTGCTTGAAATATTTCGGATGCTGGGCCTCGGCTTGATAGTACCAGTAATCATCCGTATTCTGGAATTTGGGTTCGTCCGTCCTGCCGCTGGCCACGTTGGGATCAATATACCTGTAGTAATAACCCTTGGGCAGCTGATTGCCGTCAAAGCCGGAGGCTTCGGAAGGCAGCAGGAGGTTGTCAACCTGGGTCCCGTTGGCGTTGTTCCTTGCATAAGTCCAGAATATGGCATAGTCCATGGACACGGTATTGGAATCCTCAAAATACGTGACCTCGGACAGACTGCCGTCGCTCAGCACGCAATAGTATTTATCGTCATACTTGACGACCAGGGCGTACTGCTGCCCGTCGCCGGAAGTCGGCGGCGCAGTCACCACCGTGCCCGTGACGGAGAAGCTGCCCTGCTCATAGGAGATTTCCGTGCCGTCGTCGGTCACGGAGACGTCCTCGATCACCTCGGTGCCCGCGTCGGCGAAGTGGACCACGTTCAGCTGATCCTGCCTGCCCAGCTCCAGAGCGTCCTGATAGGCGATGGTCACCTGCACGGGGGCCTTGGGCTCCACCTTCTCGCCGTCCTTGACGATTTCGATGTCAAAGAACCGGGCGAAGGTCACGGCCGCGCTCTGAACGCCCAGCTGGGCTGCGGACTCGGCCAGATAGCGCTGGAACTCTTCCGCGCCGGGCTGGATCTCGCGCACCTTCAGCTCCGAGCCAAAGGGAATCTGGGCGGCCTCGTCGAAGTTCACCGTGATTTTGTAGGTCCCGCCCTCGACGGTCTTGTAATAGGTTTCCAAGGAATAGCACAGCACGAACTGGGCGAAATCGTCCGTCCGGAAGGTGAAGCCGGACACGCTCTCCAAGCCGTCCGCGCCCACCTGGCTGTTGAGCTCCAGGGTATCGGTCAGGTCCGTGGCCACGTCGCCCTGCACCTGATACAGCTTGAAATCGGCGCCCACGACGTCCTCGTCCAGGTTCACTGCCACGTCGAATCCCTCGTACTCCTGCGCGTCCACGTTCGCAAGGTCGATGTCGAACACGCGGCACACGGACTCGGCGTCCTCGCCCGGATCCGGCACGTCCAGCATCTGGGCGGGGGCTGCCTCGCCGGCGGGCATCACGGTCTCGGCGCTGGCCTCCTCGGGCAGGTACATGTCGTCCACGGTGCTGATGACCACGGCGTCGTTCTTTGCGCTGGCCTCGGTGTCGCCATAGGCGGTGATTTCGACGGTGATCTTCGAGCCGTCCGCCAGCGCCGCCGTCAGGGCGTCCCCGGCCCCGGGCTCGCGCATGGCGCGCAGGGTCCAGTCGTTCTCGGTCTCTTCCAGCCACAGTGCCTCGGGATTGGAGACCTCCACGGCCTCGATCCCCGCCGCGAAGCCGGCCCATTCGCCGTCCGCCACGACCTCCAGCGCTTGGAATACCGCCGACAGCGCCACTTCCTGCGCGCCGCGGATGGCGTATTCAAACGTCCTGTCCTCGGGCTCGGCCGCTTCGGCTGCTTCCGCCGCCTCGACCGCTTCCTCTACGATCTCTTCAGCGGGTCCTGCCTCGACAGTTTCTTCCTCAGCGGGTTCTTCCACAACAGTTTCTTCCTTTGCGGTTTCTTCCGCGACGGCCTCTTCCGCTACAGTTTCTTCCTCAGCGGAATCTTCTGCGGCAGTTTCTTCCGCGGCGGATTCCTCCCCAATATTATCTTCCTCTGCGGTTTCTTCCGCTATAGTTTCTTCTGCGACGGGCTCCTCCGCGGCAGGCTCTTCCTCAGTGAGCTCCTCCGCGACGGACTGTACTGTCACGTCCTCTTCCTTCCAATCGGAAGCGCTGCTGGTGAGCGTCTGGATCTTGAAGGTCACGCCGTCGATGACCACGGGCTCGCCCTCGGTGCAGGTCAGCACCTTCGAGGTCTTCCAGCAGTCACCGGTATGGGCATGGGCGCCCGCGCCCTCCGCCTGGCCGCAGGTCAGCTCACGGGTCACGGTGTAGCAGGCGTCGCCATGGGCATGGGCGCCCTCGCCCTCCGCCTTGCCGCAGGTCAGCGCGTCGGTATAGCAGGCGTCCGTGTGGGCATGCGCGCCTTCGCCCTCCGCCTTGCCGCAGACCAGCACGTCTTCATGGGGGCAGTCGGCGGTGTGCTCGTGCTCCTCTGTGCAGGTCAGGCGCCGCTCATAGCAGCCCTCGCCATGCTGATGGCCCACGGTCTCCTCCAGGCCGCAGGTCAGCGTGCGGGTGTAGCAGTCCGCGCCGTGCTGATGCCCCGCGGTCTCCTCCAAGCCGCAGGTCAGCTCCCTCTTTTCGGTATAGCAGCCCTCACCGTGCTGATGGCCCGCAGTCTCCTCCAGGCCGCACACCAGTTTCTTTTCCTCTTTATAGCAGGAATCGGTGTGGTGATGGGGCTTTTTTTCCTGCAGGCCGCACACCAGGTTCCCGGCTTCATCCCGGCAATACTGGTTGTGTTCGTGGTAGTATTCGCCCTCCACGATGCCGCAGACCAGCTTGCCGTCCTTATTGCGGCAGGCATCGGTATGCTTGTGGGGCGAAAGATCGCCCACATACCTAAGCGTCCTGGTCTCCTGCGCGCCGGCGGTTCCCTCCGCCAGCACCGTCGCCAGGTTTGCCGGAACCAGCATCAAAAGCGCCAGCAGCAGCGCCATGCACCGCCGTGCGCCGCGCAGCACCGTGCCCCGGTTCAGGTCGGAATAGAAGCCGTTTTTCATTTCTTTTTCCTCCATGCGTCGGGATAAGAACCCACTTATCCTTATAGATATACATATTTATTGTAGTGTCAGTGTAATAAATCGTCAACACAAAACCCGCTTTGATTGGGGACAAAAATAGCCTTCGCTGAGGACGAAAATCAGGCAGAAATATGACTACATTTTTTATCGAATTATGGGTGAATGACAAATTAAAACTACGTAAAAGCCCATCCCGGTAAACCCGGGATGGGCTTGTTTTCAAATCGGACCGACAGTCCGATGGTGGGTTTCACGCCGCGCGGCGCTCCATGTCAGGCCAAGGCCTTTGAAAGCCGCTGGCGCAGCAGCTCGTAGCGCGCCTTCTTTTCGGCCTTGGAGAAGTGGACCTCCCGGCTCTGCTCCGGGCAGTTTTCGTAGTCCAGCTTTTCGTCGCCGAACTGTTCGCTGGTCAGGTCGAACACGCAGCCGTCCACATCGTTGAAGCAGTGGAAGGTGCCGCCCTCCCGGGGCACGCCCAGCACCCGCCCGCCGAAGATGTCCTGCATCAGAAAGGCGGTGATGGAGCACTGGCCGTAGGTGGGGTTGTCCTCCCGCCACCTGTCCCGCATCCTGGGCGCGCAGGTGTCCGCGGCCCAGAGGCCCCTGAGGATGTCGTAATAGTCCCGGGGCGTCAGGCCCCGCGCGTCCCGGATGTCGGCGCCCTGCCAGCCGTAAAAGCCGTACATGCTCATTCCTCCCCCCTCGCCCAGGCATAGCAATAGGCCTGGGTGCGCGCCGCGAAGGGCTGGGTACGCAGCAGCTCAAGGATCTCCCCTCGGGTGTAGAAGCCCGGCACGATCTCCTCCGCGTCGGAAGTGCTCTCCCGGAACTCGCCCGACGCCGCGCCGAACACGCAGATATTGCGCTCGTTGGAGAAGCCCACGGCGCTGTAGCTGTTGTCCAGCACGTCGTCCACCCGTTCAAGCGTCAGCCCCGTCTCCTCCCACAGCTCCCGCCTGGCGCTCTCAACCGGCGTCTCGCCCGGGTCGATCAGCCCCGCGGGGAAGTTGTAGATCCACTGGGCCATGGCCATGCGGTACTCCCGGTTCACCAGGATGCGCTCGCCGGATTCGTCGGTCAGGATCATGATCACCGAGTCCGGCACCTTGTTCTGTAAATCCTCCAGCGTGCGCAGGTCCCGGTTCCGGCTGACGATCTCATAGGTCTTCTCATGCCCCTGCTCCGTCAGGTAGTCCACGTCGTATCGGGTGATGAACTTCCCCTCGTGGATCTTGCGGATGCCCTGGTATTTCATGTTTGATCCTCCCTTTGTCCGTTTATCCTGTTCATTTCCGCCTCCACCCGGTTCAGCGTGTCAAAGAAGCGGTGCGTGGCCACGGCGGGGCCCATCAGCATAAGGCCGAAGGTGTTCCAGCCGAACATGTGCCACCAGGACGTGTATGGCCCGGGCACGCCCAGCTCGACGGCCTTCGCCTTCAATTCCTCGGCGATGCGGGCCATCCAGACGAGTGGATAGATGAACAGCGTGGGGATGCCCAGCAGGTAGGCCGCCCAGTAGCGCTGGGTGCGCCGACCGAGGATCGCATCCAGCTCGTCCTGCAAGCCGCCCAGGGGCATGTAGAACAGGAAAAACAGCCCGGCGGTGAAGAAGTCGACAAAGCCCATCCAAAAGCCCGGTCGATGGGTATGCGCAAAATACATGGTGCGGCGCCGCCTCACTGGATGGCGATGGTCACGTCGCCGTTCCCAAGCAGCCTCGCCATGTCCGCCGCCGGCAGGTCCACGTGGCCCAGCCGGGTATAGGCCCAGCTGTTGGAGCCGTAGAACACAACGATCTGGTTGCCCGAATACAGCACGATGTCCCCCGCGGCCGTGGTGGTCTGTTTGTCATCCCGGGGCAGGCTCTGGCCGATGGGCCCCACCTGCTCGAACCCGCCGTACATAGACAGTTCGATCTCAAGCGGCGCCAGCGTCTTCAGCGCCTCCACCGATTCGTTCTCCTCCCAGGTCACGGGTACGGCCTCGCCGCCGATGGTTAGTTTCATGGTCTCTTCCTCCGTTTCGCCGATTTCGGCATTCTCCAGTATCCGCCAGATCTCGCCCATCGCCGGGAAGTATTCCTCCGGGAAGGCGTTGTCGCCCCGGGCCTGCACATGGGTGCCGTCCGTCAGCGTGAACTCCAGCCAGAAGCCCTCGCCGTCCAGCACATACGGCGTGGACCCGTCGAAGCCGTCCCAGCCCTCCAGGCCGTATTTATCGATCACGCCCATCAGCGCCTCCATGCTCGCGCCGTCGATGCCCTGCGCCTCGCCGTCGCTCACGGAAACGCGGTAGCCGTCCGGCTCCCTGGTGATGTGGTAAGAATCATAGTAGATCTCGCCGTTCCGGGACAGGAAGAACGTGGAGATGGCCCGCAGGGGCTCGAGCGTCACGTTCAGGGCGTCGTCCACGGTGGCTGTATAGGCGTGGTCGTCGTTCTCCAGGATCGGCGAGCGGCCGTAGACGTTCACCGCAGTCCGCCCCGGCGCAAGGCCGGTGAAGCGGAACAGCTGGTCGAAGGACGCGCCGTCCACCAGTTCCGGATCCTCGCCCCGGTAGTCCCGCTCGCCCTCGCAGGCCAGCACGGACGGGTCGCCGATCTCCACGGTATAAACGTGGCCGCCGCCATCAAAGGACAAGAACCGCAGCTCCGCGCCATGGCTGCCCTCCGCCCGGGCGCAGACGGCCATCGCGGCGCAGATCAGCACGCACAGGATGCGCTTCATGGGAACACCTCCGTTCATCGGTTGTCTGAAAGTAGATTCATTATACCACAGCGCCCGCGTTTTTTCCAGCGCGGGACTGCCTTGACTGAAACGCCCCGGCGTGGTATGCTGGACCCAACATAAGGAGGCGGAATACCATGGCATTCAAGCTGACGATCATCGGCGCGGGCAGCCTGACGTTCGCGCGCACCCTGTTCACCGACATCATGTCCGTGCCCGAGCTGCGCGGCATCGAGGTGGCCTTTACCGACATCAACCCCGACAACCTGGACATGGTCACCCGCCTTTGCCAGCGGGACCTGGACGCCAACGGCATCCCCACGAAGATCCTTGCCACCACCGACCGGCGCGAGGCGCTGAAGGGCGCGCGCTACATCGTGAACTGCGTGCGCATCGGCGGGCTGGAGGCCTTCGAGACGGACATCGACATCCCGCTGAAGTACGGCGTGGACCAGTGCGTGGGCGACACGCTGTGCATCGGCGGCATCATGTACGGCCAGCGGGGCATCGCCGCCGTGCTGGACTTCTGCAGGGACATCCGCGAGGTGGCCGAGCCGAACGCGCTGCTGCTCAACTACTCCAACCCCATGGCCATGCTCACCTGGGCCTCAATCAAGTATGGCGGGGTGCGCACGCTGGGCCTGTGCCACGGCGAGATCCACGGCGAAATGCAGATCGCGGACGTGCTGGGCCTGAAGGACAGGAAGGAGCTGGACGTGATCTGCGCCGGGCTGAACCACCAGACCTGGTACCTGTCCGTCAAGCACAACGGCCAGGAGATGATCGACAGGCTGCTGGAGGGCTTTGAGAAGCACCCGGAATACAGCCACACCGAGAAGGTGCGCATCGACGTGCTGCGCCGCTTCGGCTACTATTCCACCGAGTCCAACGGGCACCTTTCAGAGTATGTGGCCTGGTACCGCAAGCGGCCCGGGGAGATCGAGAAGTGGATCGACCTGTCCAGCTGGATCAACGGCGAGACCGGCGGCTACCTGCGGGAGACCCGGGAGAACCGCAACTGGTTCGAGACGGAGTTCCCGAAGCTGATGGCCGAGCCGCCGAAGAACTACGACGGCAACGAGCGCAGCAGCGAGCACGGCAGCTACATTATCGAGGCGCTGGAGACGGGCCGCACCTATCGGGGCCACTTCAACGTGATGAACAACGGCGCCATCTCCAACCTGCCCGACGAGTGCGTGGTGGAGGTGCCCTGCTATGTGGACGGCAACGGCATTTCCGTGCCGAAGGTGGGCGAGCTGCCCCTGGGCTGCGCGGCGGTGTGCAGCCAGTCCGCGTGGGTGCAGCGGCTTTCCGTGGAGGCGGCCGTCACCGGCGACGCGGAGCTGCTGAAGCAGGCGGCGCTGATGGACCCGCTCACCGGCGCGGTGTGCAACCCGCCGGAGGTGTGGCAGATGGTGGACGAGATGCTGATCGCCCAGGAGGCGTGGCTGCCCCAGTACAGGGATGCCATCGCCCAAGCGAAGGCGCGCTTTGCGGCGGGCGGCCTCATTCCCACCAACGAGGGCTATCGCGGCGCGGTGCGCCAGCGGGTCAAGACCGCCGAGGAGGTCTCCGCCGAGCGCCGGGAGCGCGAGGAGCGCCACAAGCAGGAGTGAACCGGGCCGCGGTCGATGCGGATCGGCCCGAAAAGAAAACCATCAAACCCTAATGGGCATCGCGCTGCGATGCCCATTCAGAATGTTGACAAAGTCAACAGACTGCACGCCGTTGAGAAGGCCCGCAAGGCAAGGAAGCGAACCTGCAAAAAAGGGAGCTTGCCCGGCAATAAGTGACCGTCTTTTGCAAGTGATGCTGACACAGCAAGCAAAAATCTCTGCCGATTTCTTTTCGTCAGCAGAGATTTTGCGTTTGTGGGCTTTGTCAACGGTCTGAGAGCCTGACGCGTTTGAAGCGTCAGCCTTTTGCTTATTCCCCTTCCAACAGCATTTTCAGCGCCCGGTTGTACTTCGCCTGGCGCTCCACGTCCCGCAGGGTCACATGGGGGATGCGGCCCAGGTTGCTGTTGTCGATCAGGTCGCTGATCTTCACCTGCCGCGCCACGGGGTTGGCCCGCACGCGCTCCAGGTAGTCCTCCCAGGCCTCGCCCTCCCGGCGGCTGACGGCATCCACGGCCTGGGCGGTGTCCGGGCCGAACTGCGCCTCCACCTCCGCCAAGGTCAGCCCCGTGTCCTCCACGGTGTCGTGCAGCCAGCCCACCACCTGCGCCTCGGGGCTCTTGAGCCGCGACGCCACGCGCATGGGATGGGTGATATAGGGCTGGCCCGCCTTGTCCAGCTGGCCTTCGTGCATCCGCTCAGCCAGCGCCTTCGCGGCCTCGACGTCCGTGCTGTAGGGCATGGTCATCCTCCTCTGACATTCTCATTCCATCTCTGTAATCAGGGCCTTTGCATCCGTGATGGGCTGCACATAGCCCTCCAGCAGCCTGCCCTTGGCGGCCAGGCCCCGGGAGCGGGGATTGATGTAGATGCGGCACTTGTGCCGGGCGTTGCGGGCCTCCTGGATCAGGTTCAGCGCCGCGCTGTTGCCGTCAAAGGCGATCAGCACGGAGCGCTGCCGCTTGAAGATCTCGTAGGCGAAGCTCTTGTACAGGCCGCCGGAGGTGCCCTCGATGGACACCAGCACGCCCGGCGCAGCCTCCCGGAGCCGCGAAACCTGCATCGACGTCAGCCGGTTGGGCACGATGGCGAACACCTCGAACCGCCCCGCCGCCCGCTTCACCAGATAGCCCTCCTGGGCGGTGAGCGCGTGGCCCACCACGAAGCAGACCTTCCCGGGGTCGGCGCTTTCCAGCAGGTCATCGATGAAGGCCCTGTCCTCGTCGCGCAGGGGGGTGCGTCGGCTGTTGCTGTTGAAGCTGCCCCCGGCCACCACGATGGGCATAAGTCCCTGGGGCAAGGGCCTAATCAGCGCCCTGAGCGCCTCCTCCGAGGCCACCTTGCCGCTGCCCTGCCACAGGTCGGCCGGGGCGCTGTCCGCCGCCTCCAGCTGCCGGCGGTAAAACTGCTCCACGTCGCCGGTGCAGGCCGCCCGGAAGGCGTCGGCCTTCTGGCTGAACACCCTGAGGCTCTCATCCAGTATGCCGTCCTCCGCCTCGCGCATCTTTTTGAGCTCCGCCGGGTTCAGGCCCAGCAGCTTCTCCAGGCTCAGCTCCTCGTCGATGGAGTTGGTGCCGTACAGCGCGCCGCCGTCGGTGCCCTGCACGCAGCGCACGCCCGCCTTCAGGTATCGCCTGAGCGGGTGCCGCTCCAGCCTTGACAGGTTGTTGAGCCGCACGTTGGAGGTAATCTGGAACTCCAGCGTCACGCCCAGCCGGCGCATGTCGCCAAGCAGCTTCCTGCCCTTTTCGCTCTTCAGGTCGCAGGTGTATAGCCCGTGGCCCAGCCGCAGCGGCGGCATCTCCTGGCCCGGGGCCAGCGCCGCCTCCACGCAGCGGATGCTGCCCTCCACGTTATCCCGCAGGCTGTCATTCTCGCCCGCGTGGATGCGGATGACGAAGCCGGGGTGCTCCCCCGCCAGGCGCACCAGCTCGCGGATGACGCTCTTCAGCTCCATCACGTCGTTGATCTCCTCGCCGATGATGTCGCTGCCGGCCACATAGGGGTCCGCGGCGATGGCCCGCAGGCAGCGCAGGTTCCCGGCCAGGTAGTCGTTGGGCGTGACGGCGTCCTTCACGATGGTCAGCGGCACCCGGCGGATGCCCGCCAGGAACCGGAGCACCACGCCGGTCTCCCGCATGACGGCGGGCATCACCTCGTGGATCTGCCTGAGCTTGCCGGGGAACTCCGCCCGGTTCAGAAGGGCCGTGTCGGTGATCTCGGCATATTGGATGCCGTGGCGCTGGTACTCCCGGGCGATCCACAGCAGCAGGTCCTGATAGATCGTGTTGCCCCGGTAGCGGTCGTCCTCCCGGTCGCGCAGCATCCGCTTGGCGTAGGACAGCACCTCCCGGTCCGGGATGCGGTCGATGTTCACGCCCGGGAAGGGATCGTCCGCCTGGACGCCCTTGGTGAACACGTAGCGGTACAGGTACACCTTCTCCAAATTGGCGAACACCGCCTGGCCGTCCTTGGGGATGGTCAGGGAATTCCTGATCTTTTCGATGTTTGAAAGGGCGTGCTCCGGGTTGCCCAGGATGAGGTCGGCGAAGTTGATGAAGGTGAAGTCGTCGATGCGCCGCTCGCGGTGGCGGCCGGTGAGGGGGATGTCCCCCAGCGCCTTCTCCGCCTCCACCCGCGCCGCCTCCAGACGGGCGATCTGCTCCAGCGTGCACTGCAGCTCCAGCTTCTTGATATAGTAATAGGGATAGCGGATCTGCCGCGTGATGCCCAGGGCGATCAGCGCGTCCGGCGGCAGGTTGCCGTTCATGTGGGTGTGCAGGTCGGTGCGGAACTTGCAGTCGCTGCGGATATAGGTCTTGACGATGGTCTTCTCGATGCCCAGGCGATAGTCCTTGGTCTGGCTCATCAGCGTCTTGGAGATGGCCGGCACCGAGGCCTTCAATTCTACCCTGCCGTCCGGGAAGATGTTGGCCACCTTGGTGTCCCCCAGGCGCAGGATGTACACCCGCCGGTTGTCCCCGTCAAAATAGCAGGGCACCTCGCCGCGGATCACCTTCAAGCCGTTTTCATCCAGCGATGTCTCCAGATCGCACAGCCGCGCCAGGTTCGTCACCAGGTTGCCGGTGTGGTGGTTGGGCGTGCGGATGACGTGGAAGAGGCGCTCCCCCTCCAGATACAGATCCACGACGATATCCTTCTCCCGGTCCAGGTAAAACTGCTGGAAAAACAGCATGCCGCGCCTCCTTTCCTGTCGCTTCGTCGGTCAATAGGCCGCTTCCATCCTCCGGACGGTGTCGTACAGCTCCCGGTTGACGGGCGTGTCCAGCCCGTGCTTCGCGGCCAGCCGCAGCACCGTGCCGGAGAACAGCTCCACTTCGCTCGGTCTGCGGGCCAGGCCGTCCTGGCGCATGGAGGGCATGCCCTCGGGCGACAGGGTGTCGATCAGGTCCACGTAATACTTGAGGTCATCCTCCGTGACGGGCACGCCCTCCAGCCGCGACAGGGCGATCACCTCCCGCATGGCGGCGATCATCTGCTCCCGGGCCGCGCCGGGGGCCTGCACCGTGCCGTAATTGCCCTGGCGCACCATCACCACCTGGTTCACGCCCACGTTCAGCATGAACTTGCTCCACTGGCGGTGCAGTATGTCCGCCTCCACCGTGTGGGGCACCCCAGTGCGCGCCAGCACGCCCGCCAGCGCCTCCAGGGCGTCCCGGGGCCGCCCGTCCGGCAGGCCGATGCACAGCTGGCCGGGCTTGGAGTAGGTCAGCATCCGGCCCCGGCGGGTGGCATCCATGCCCTGGGCGGTGCAGTACACCACCTTCTCCCGGCCGAAGCGCGCCTCCAGCAGGGCCTCGCTGGTGATGCCGTTCAGAAGCGAGATCAGCACGGTACCTTCGCCCACACAGCCCGCGGCGTCCTCCATGGCGCCTTCCAGCGCCGTGGCCTTCACCGCGAAGATCACCACGTCCGCCCGCTTCGCCGCCGCCCCGGCAGGCAGCAGCTTGAAGCGCTTGGGAACGCCGTTGATGCGGATGGGCTCGCGCCCATAGCGCTCCATCCGCTCCGCGTCCACGACGAACCCCACGGAAAGCGCCGCGTCCCGCTGCAGCAGGTCGCCGAACAGCAGGCCCAGCGCCCCCATGCCGACGATGGCGATGCTCTCGATCTTCTTCATAATCGCTCCTATTCCCGGGCGGGCCGCATCGGGCGCAGCGCGCCGCGCAGGCTCTCCGCCAGGCCGACCTCCTGGGGCGCAGGCTCGTCGTACTCCCCGTATTCGCAGCCGATGTGGGTGGCCTCGATCTCGTCCGCCAGAACAAGCTCCCCGTCCACCCTGTCGTACAGCTTCACCGTGCCCCGGCCGTTGCCGCCGTTGAACAGCCGGTTGTGCCTCTTCGTGCCGTCCGGGGCCTCGTAGTTCACCAGCAGCATGTCCCGCTTGCGGCAGAACACCTCCGTCTCCATGGCGGCGTGGATGTTCTCCTGCCGCACGCGCCACACCACCGCGTCGTCCCGCTCCTCGAAGGAGAAGTCGGTCTTCACGCGCAGGTGCAGCTTGGAGAAGTTGAAATCGTATTCCTTGCCTTCGTAGTAGAACACGCCCAGCAGCCGCCGATCCAGCGGCACGAAGTACACCTTGGGCCGCCCGCCGCCGATGTCAAAGGCGCTGTTCTGAAGCACCCGCCCGGTTTTTTTGCTCCTTAAACAGCTGGACGCCAGCCAGACCCAGGGGCTGGTGAAGTCCCGCCCCCAGTTCTTGTCCGCGTAGCCATGGCTCTTTTCCGGCGTGACAATATACTTTCGCCCGTTGTACTCCACCCGGCCGCTGTAGGCGCTCTTCATGCCCTCGGCGTGCCAGTACATGGCGAAGGCCTCCGCGCCGCGCAGGGGCCTGCTGGCGCCATAGCCCACGTTGAAGGCGATCCGCTTGTCGATGGTCAGCTCCCATTTGAGCGAGCCGCCGTCGCACATCCACTCCGGGTGCGCCGCGGCCTGGGCCGGGTCGATGTCGATGCTGCCCTTGAGCTCCGTCTCGCTGGCCAGGCAGTCCCCGGCCGCCACGCGATAGGGCGCGTCGGCGTGCAGATCCACGTCCTTCCAAGCGAAGAAGCGGTGCAGCTGGCAGTGGTCCTCGCCCCAGGCGCCCGCCTTCACCATCAGGTAGGAGGGCCGCCTGCCCGCCGCCCGGTTCTCCGGCAGCTGGCCCAGCACCGGCTGATCCTCCGCCAGCGCGGGGTTGCACAGGAAGAACTCCACGAAGAAGGGCTTGTCCTCGCCCGTCTCGGCGTCCTGGGCCGTGAAGGAGTGCCACCACCAGTCATAGCCGTGGCTGGCCAGCGGCCCGCGCAGCATACAGGCGTCCCGGGTGATGTCGTGCTGATTGAAGCCCATGCCCTTCACCTCACTTAAGACTCATCTTGTTCATGATGCCCTCGGCCGTCACGCCGGGATGGGTGACGTACAGCCGGGCGATCTGCAGCACCAGCTCCCCGTCCCAGCCGTGCCGGCGGGCGATCTCCCCGGGGCCCCGGCCCCGGTCCGTCTCCTTCATCACCGTCTCGATCTGCTCCCGCAGGTCGGCGGCCTTCGGCGCGACCAGGGGCCGGCCCCCGTGGGGGATGTCCACCCGGTCCACGCGGATCTCGCCGCCCTCTGCCTGAAGCACCGCCAGCGTGATCGGCTGGTTGAAGCGCCTCGGCCCGCAGCTGCCGGGATTCAGAAGCAGCGTCCGCCCCTGCCGGGCCTCCTCGTATCGGTGGGAATGGCCGAAGACTGCCAGGTCGTACCCGCTCAAATCGGCTGGCAGATCCTTCTTCTTATGGGCCATGGCCACCCTGACCCCCGCCAGGGCGAAATCCAGGGACAGTGGGATGGCTTCGGCCCACTCCCTGTCGTTGTTGCCGCGGACCACGTACACCGGGGCGAGCTTCGACAATTCGTCGATGATCTCCCGCCGGTTGATGTCGCCGCCGTGCAGGATCGCCTCGCAGCCCGAAAGCGCGGAAAGCACCTCCGGCCGCAGCAGCCCGTGGGTGTCCGACAGCACGCCGATCTTCATCGCCCACACCTCCCCGCGCCCATTATAACACAGCGCCGCCGTTTTTTCTATCGTTCGTCGTAGCCCTCCAGGAACGTGTGCTCCACGCCCTTCGCCTTCCAGCCGGGGAAGGTGTCCAGGCACACGGCGTGCACCGCGTTGAACACGCTCTTTTCGATGTCGGGATTGTCCTTTTTCAGCGCCTTCAGCAGCCGCTTGATCTCCTGTCGCTTGGACTCGCCCACGCCGTCGCCGCTCTGGGCGATATTCTCGGTGAAGCGGCAGGCGCACTGCAAAAACGTGAGGCGGTTGTACCGCTTCCAGGCGATGATGTCGTCCTCGTGCACGCAGTACAGCGGCCGGATCAGCTCCATGCCGGGGAAGTTGGTGGAGTGCAGCTTGGGCATCATGCCCTGCAGCTGGGCGCCGTAGAACATGGCCATCACGGTGGTCTCGATCACGTCGTTGAAGTGGTGGCCCAGGGCGATCTTGTTGCAACCCATTTCGCGGGCGCGACTGTAGAGGTGGCCCCGGCGCATCCGGGCGCACAGGTAGCATGGGTTCTTCTCCACGCTGCTGGTCACGTCGAATATATCCGTCTCGAAGATCTCCACCGGCAGCTGGAGCAGCGCGGCGTTTGCCTCGATTTGAGCGCGGTTTTTCGGGTTGTAGCCCGGGTCCATCACCAGGAATTTCAACTCGAAGGGCACGTCGCTGTACTTTTGCAAAAGCTGCATCAGCTTCGCCAGCAGCATGGAGTCCTTGCCCCCGGACACGCACACGGCAATCCTGTCCCCCTCCTTCACCAGCTCGTAGCGCTTCACGGCGGCGATGAAGGGCGTCCATAATTCCTTGCGGTACTTCTTTTGGATGCTGCGCTCGATCAGCTGGCAGGGGGTCAGTTCGCGGCTCATGGGCACTACCTCCGTGGGGTGGGATGGTGCTATTTTACCACATCGTCGAATAAGCTTCAACCGTTTGACGGGGGTCCCCGCCGGTGCTATAATGTTGGAAAAATGCTTGATTAGGAAAACCGCAGGTTTTCCGGGTCGGCGGGCAAGGGAGCGCACAGCGCGAGTTGCGCAGCACGCCGACAATCAAAATCAGATTAGGAAAACCGC
>CADCFG010000009.1:184558-211112 GCA_902800625.1 uncultured Eubacteriales bacterium
CGCCGACAATCAAAATCAGATTAGGAAAACCGCAGGTTTTCCGGGTCGGCGGGCAAGGGAGCGCACAGCGCGAGTTGCGCAGCACGCCGACAATCAAAAAGGAGTGACACTATGAAGGTATTGCTGATCAACGGCAGCCCGAAGGCCAGCGGCAACACCGCCCTGGCCCTGAAGGAGATGGCGGCCGTCTTCGCCGAACAGGGCATCGAGACCGAGACCATCCACGTGGGCAGCCAGCCCATCCGCGGCTGCATTGCCTGCAACGGCTGCGCAAAGAAGGGCAAGTGCGTGTTCGACGACATGGTGAACGAGGTCGCGCCGAAGTTCGAGGCGGCGGACGGCATCGTGGTGGGCAGCCCGGTGTACTACGCCGGCCCCAACGCCACCGTCACGGCGTTCCTGGACCGGCTGTTCTACTCCACCTCCTTCGACAAGACCATGAAGGTGGGCGCCTGCGCGGTGGTGTGCCGCCGGGGCGGGGCCAGCGCCGCCTTTGACCGGCTGAACAAGTATTTCACCATCTCCGGCATGCCCGTGGCCTCCAGCCGCTACTGGAACAGCGTCCACGGCATGGCCCCCGGCGAGGCCGCTCAGGACGAGGAGGGCCTGCGCACCATGCGCACCCTGGCGAGGAACATGGCCTTCCTGATGAAGAGCATCGCCCTGGGCAAAGAGGCGTTCGGCCTGCCCGAGGCGGAGCAGGGACCGTTCACGAACTTCATAAGGTGAGGAAGGCAGCACCATGTACAACGAACTGACCGAAGTGGACATCAAAAAGATGCAGGAGGAGATCGACTACCGCATGCGGGTGGTGCGGCCCAAGTGCGTCCAGGACCTGCAGACCGCCCGGGGCTTTGGCGACCTGAGCGAGAATTACGAATACAAGGCCGCCAAGCAGGAGCTGCGCCGCTGCGACAGCCGGCTGCGCTACCTGAAAAGGATGATCGCCACCGCCAAGGTGATCCAGGCCGACACCCGCGAGGGCGTGGCGGGGCTTTTCGACAAGGTGGAGATCGAATACGAGGACGAGGGCGACAGGGAGACCATCACCCTGATGACCACCCTGCGCGAGGACGCCGTGAACGGCATCATCAGCAAGGAATCCCCCCTGGGCCGGGCCGTGATGGGCCGCCGGGTGGGCGAGCGCGCGCTGGTGAAGGTGAACGACGAGGTGCAGTACTACATCCGCATCCTCTCCATCACCAAGGGCACGGACGACGACAGCCTGCCGATCAGCAGCTTTTGACCCCCTTAACGCACACATAACCCTCCCACCGCTTGACAAAGCGGGGTCAATCGTTTAAAATTAATTTGACACAATTAATCACCGAATCGACGGGAGGAATACCAATATGCGGCACAACATGCCCACCCAGATGACCTGTTCCACCCAGATCAACTTTGACCTGGACGGCAACGTGGTCTCCAACATCGAATTTATAGGCGGCTGCAACGGCAACCTGAAGGCGATATCGAAGCTGGTGAACGGCTGGACCGTGGAGAAGATCGAGGAATACCTGCTCGGCAACCTCTGCGGCCGTCGGCCCACCTCCTGCGCGGACCAGCTGGCCAGGGCCGTCCGCAAGGCCTATGAACAGGAAAAGAAGGGAGCGTAACCAATGAGAGTCGACGTGCGTTATTTTACCAAGAACGGCGGCACAAAGAAGCTGGCCGACGCCATCGCCAATGCCGTGGGCGCCGAGGCCAAGACCGTGGATGTACCCCTTGAGAAGTATGCCGACGTGGTGTTCCTGGGCGCCAGCGTCTATGGCGGCAAGCCCGACCCGGCGGTGGTGAAGTTCATCGCCGACAACGCCCGCAACATCGGCAAGATCGTGGTGTTCGGCAGCGCCTGCACCAGCAAGAGCACCTTCCCGGCCATCAAGTCCGCCGCCGCGGGCCAGGCCGTGAAGACCGCCGAGATGTTCTTCCAGTGCAAGGGCCAGTTCTGGTTCTTCAACAAGAACCGCCCCAACGACCAGGACTGCGCCGACGCCGCGGACTTCGCGAAGAAGCAGATCAAGATCCTGGGAGTGACTTGACATGCAGGGCGCGGAATTCGATCCCCTGCGGCTGGACAACCAGCTGTGCTTCCCGCTGTACGCCTGCGCCCGCGAGGTGGTGAAGAAGTACAAGCCCTTCCTGGACGCCATCGACCTGACCTACACCCAGTACGTCACGATGATGGTGATGTGGGAATCCGGCGAGACCACCAGCAAGGCCATCGGCGAAAAGCTGCACCTGGATTCCGGCACCCTCACCCCGGTGATCAAGAAGCTGGAGGAGAAGGGGCTGGTCACCCGCCGCCGCGCCGTCGAGGACGAGCGCAACCTGGTGGTGACCATCACCGACGCCGGACGCGCGCTGCGCCGGGAGGCCCTGTGCATCCCCGGCCAGGTGGGCGCCTGCATCCAGCTGAGCCCGGAGGAGGCCGGCACGCTGTATCGGATCCTGTACAAGCTGCTGGGAGCGTTGAGCGATCAGTGAATCATTGCAATGGCCGGGGAGGCCGGATTGACCTGCAATCCGATCTCCCCGGCCTTTTTCATCGGTTCCCTGTATTCCCTTGCAATTTCCTCCAAAATGTACTATAGTATACACAATGGCAGACATTAGCTCTGTCAAACTGTCATTCGAGGGCAATATGGATCAGGAAAAGGAGAAAATCCGCACGCGCAGCAGCCAGGAGGGCGAAGAGCGCCGGCTGCTGCAGAAGAGCAAGCGCGGCATACTGAACCTGGTGTTCGGGCGCACGATGCTGGTGGTACTGACGCTGGCGGCGCAGATCGCGCTGCTGGTGGCGCTGTTCAGCTCGCTGAGCAGCTGGATGCCCTATTACTATGTGCTGCTGCTGGTGCTCTACGGCGGGATCATACTGCACCTGGTGAACAAGCCCTCCGAGCCCACCACCAAGATCACCTGGATCCTGCTGGTGGTGCTGGCCCCGGCGCTGGGCATGGCGCTGTACGTGTTCGTGGAGTCCGACATCGGCCACCGGGTGCTGAACCGCCGGCTGAGCGAGCTGATGAAGGAGACCTCCGCCTTCCTGCCGGAGGAAATGCCCATGCCCGAGGGCGCCGCCGAGGCCGCGGAGGAGCTGCCCGGGCTGGCCCGCTATGCCTGGGAGCGCGGCGGGCGGTACCCCGTCTACGGCAACACGAAGGTGGACTACCTGTCCAGCGGCGAGGCCTCCATGGAGGCCATGCTGGACGACCTGCGCGCCGCCAAGGACTTCATCTTCCTGGAGTTCTTCATCATCGACGAGGGCGTCATGTGGGGCCGAGTGCTGAAGATCCTGGAGGAAAAGCTGAAGGAGGGCGTGGAGGTGCGCGTGATGTACGACGGCACCTGCGCCATCTTCCGCCTGCCCTACCGCTATCCGGAGATGCTGAAGAAGCTGGGCATCCCCTGCAAGATGTTCGCGCCCATCCGGCCGATGATCTCCACCCACTACAACAACCGCGACCACCGCAAGATCCTGGTGATCGACGGCAAGGTGGCCTACACCGGCGGCGTGAACCTGGCGGATGAGTACATCAACATCGGCTCCCGCTTCGGCCACTGGAAGGACGTGTCCATAAGGCTGGAGGGCGAGGCGGTGCGCTCGTTCACGCTGATGTTTTTGCAGATGTGGAACGTGAACGAGACCGGCGACGCCTTCGCCCGCTACCTGGACGCCCCCAGCGGCGGCTGGAGCGTAGACGCCCCCGGCTGGGTGCTGCCCTACGGCGACAGCCCGCTGGACGCCGAGAAGGTGGGCGAAATGGTCTACATGGACATCCTGAACCGGGCCCAGCGGTACGTGCACATCATGACGCCCTACCTGATCCTGGACAGCGAGATGCTCACATCGCTCACCTTCGCCGCCAAGCGGGGCGTGGACGTGTCCATCATACTGCCCCACATCCCCGACAAGAAATACGCCTTCGCCCTGGCCAAGACCCACTACCGGGAGCTGATGGAGGCCGGCGTGCGCATATACGAATACACCCCCGGCTTCGTCCACGCCAAGACCTTCTCCAGCGACGACTGCAAGGCCGTGGTGGGCACCATCAACCTGGACTACCGCAGCCTGTACCTGCACTTTGAGTGCGCGGCCTATTTGCGGGACACGCCCGCCGTGATGGACGTGGAGCGGGACTTTCAGGAGACGCTCAAAAAGTGCCAGGAGATCACCCCGGAGGACCTGAAGAGCATCCCCCTGTCCTACCGCGTGGCCGGGTGGCTCTTGAAGGTGTTTGCGCCGGTGATGTGATATTGGGCGGGAGAAGCCTTCCCCAGACAAAACAACTGTGCCCGCGACGACACGTGTCGTCGCGGGCGATTGATATACCGGGTTTTCGGCGTCCTTCTTTACAGCGCCTGGAAGATGGCGTCGCGCAGGTCGTCGAAGGA
Organism: uncultured Eubacteriales bacterium; assembly: GCA_902800625.1. Taxonomy (GTDB): domain Bacteria; phylum Bacillota; class Clostridia; order Christensenellales; family Aristaeellaceae; genus UBA2862. The sequence continues at coordinate 188,954 of CADCFG010000009.1, forward strand.
CTCAAAGGCCTTCAGGTCGGGATTGTCGGCGATGATCTTCTCGGTGCTGCGGAACAGGAAGCCGGCCTTGCTGGCGCGGATCATGCCCAGGTCGTTGTAGCTGTCGCCGCAGGCGATGGTGTCGAAGCCCACGGACTGCAGCGCCTTGACGGTAGACAGCTTCGACTGGGCCGTGCGGATCTTATAGCCGGTGATCTCGCCGTCGTCCGCCACCTCCAGCGCGTTGCATAGCAGCGTGGGCCAGCCCAGCTTTTCCATCAGGGGTTTGGCGAACTGGGTGAAGGTGTCGGACAGGATCACCGCCTGGGTGCGCCGGCGCAGCGCGTCCAGGAACTCCCGGGCCCCGGGCAGCGGGTCGATGGTGCCGATGGTGCGCTGGATGTCCTGCAGCTTCAGGCCGTGCTCCTTCAGGATGCCCAGCCGCCAGCGCATCAGCTTGTCGTAGTCCGGCTCGTCCCGGGTGGTGCGGCGCAGTTCGGGGATGCCGCTGGCCTCGGAGAAGGCGATCCATATCTCGGGCACCAGCACACCCTCCAGATCCAGGCAGACGATGTTGAGATCACTCATGTTGTATTCCTCTTTCCGTCAAATTTCCAAGAGTTCAGGGTTTAGAGAATAGTGAAAGGCATCCTTTATCTAAACTCTAAACTCTTAACTCTCATCAGTCGTTCTCCCCCGCCGGCAGCAGGGAATAGACCGTGGCCGTCACCAGCACGATGCCCGCGCCCAGTATGGTCAGCGGCCCGGGCCTTTCGCCCACGAACAGGAAGACCCAGATGGGGTTCAGGATCGGCTCCAGGTTGGCCAGCAGCGCCGCCGATATGGGCGAGACGTTGTTCATGGACTTGGATATGAAGAAATAGCCCCCCGCCAGGCACAGGCCCAGCGCCAGCCCCATCAGCCAGTGCACGGGATTGGTGGACACGCCGGGATCGAAGAAGGCGCACAGCGCAAAGGGCGCGCAGAAGATCATGCCCAGGTAGGAGTAGTCCTGGGGATTGGCCCCGGGCATCCTGCCGCAGAAGAATACCAGCGCGAACGTCACCGCCGAGAGGATGGCCAGGCCGTCCCCCAGCGGGTTGCCGCCCCGCAGGCCGTCCCAGCTGCACAGGATCACGCCGCAGAGTATGAACGCGGCGATGACCACGTGCTTCCTGCTGGGCTTCTGGCCATAGAACAGCCAGGAGAACAGGATCACGAACACCGGCATGGCATATTGCAGCACGATGGCGTTGGCGGAGGTGGTCAGCTTCGTGGCGGCCATGTACAGAATGCTGGTCAGCGCCACGCCCGCCGCGCCCAGCAGCGTGCCCCAGGTGAGCTTCACTTTCGGCGTGCCCCGGGCAAAGGCCAGTATGGCCGCCGCTGCCAGCGAGCGCACGCCGTTCACGGTCCACGCGTTCCAGGGCAGCGACTTGCTGAACACCCCGGCAAAGCTCCAGCTGGCGGCCGCCAGGGCCACCTGCAGCGCGCCCAGGCGGTTTTTGGTCATGGTAGTCGTTCCTTTGAGTTGGGATTTGAAATTTATCTGGCTGTCGAGCCCAGATACGCGCCGCGCAGCCGGGAGGCCATTCGACGGCCGACCCGGCGTCGCCAGGGCGCGCGGCAGCGATCGGCTCCAGATTCTATCTGGCCGTGGAGCCCAGGTACGCGTCGCGCACCCGCTGGTCAGCCAGCAGCTCGGCGCCGGTGCCGGACATGGTGATGCTGCCGGTCTCCAGCACGTAGGCCTGGTCGGCGCAGCGCAGGGCGGCGTTGGCGTTCTGCTCGATCAAAAGGATCGTGATGCCCTCGCTCTTCAGGTCCCTGATGATGGAGAAGATGTCCTTCACCACCAGCGGAGCCAGGCCCAGGGACGGCTCGTCCATCATCAGCAGCTTCGGCCTGGCCATCATGGCGCGGCCCACGGCCAGCATCTGCTGCTCGCCGCCGGACAGCGTGCCCGCCAGCTGCCACTCGCGCTCCTTCAGGCGCGGGAAGCGCTGGTAGATGTCCTCGATGCCTGCCTCGATCTCCTCCCTGTCATTGCGCAGGTAGGCGCCGATTTTCAGGTTCTCCTTCACGGTCAGGTTGTCGAACACCCGCCGCCCTTCCGGCACCATGGCGATGCCCTCGGCCACCACCTGCTGGGCGTTGAAGGGAATGATGTCGCGCCCCATGAAGTTGATGGCGCCGGAGGAGGTCTTCACCAGGCCGCTGATGGCCCGCAGCGTGGTGCTCTTGCCCGCGCCGTTGGCGCCGATCAGCGTGACGATCTGGCCCTGCTCCACGTCGAAGGAGATGCCCTTCAGGGCCTCGATGCCGCCGTAGTTGACCTTCAGGTCCTTCACTTTCAGCATGCTCATGCTACTGCACCCCCTCTTCCTCGTCCACGCCCAGATAGGCCGCGATGACCGCGGGGTTGTCCTGGATCTCGGCGGGCGTGCCCTCGGCGATCTGCTTGCCGAAGTCGATGACGTAGATGCGGTCGGAGATGCCCATGACCAGGTTCATGTGGTGCTCGATCAGGAACACCGTCAGGTTGAACCTGTCCTTGATCTCCTTGATGAACTCGCCCAGCTCCTCGGTCTCCTGGGGGTTCATGCCGGCGGCGGGCTCGTCCAGCAGCAAAAGCGTCGGCTGCGTAGCCAGCGCGCGGGCGATCTCCAGCCGCCGCTGCTGTCCATAGGGCAGACTGGTGGCCAGCTCGTCCTTCACGCCCTCCAGGCCCACGATCTTCAAAAGCTCCAGCGTCTCGGCGCGCATGCGCTTTTCTTCCTTCATGTTCAGCCGGAAGGTGGCGGTGAACACGTTGCTGGTGCGGCGCAGGTGCTTGGCGATCAGCACGTTGTCGAACACCGTCTGGGACTTGAACAGGCGGATGTTCTGGAAGGTGCGGGCGATGCCCAGATGGGTGATCCTGTCCGGGGTCAGGCTGACGGGCTTCTCCGGGTACTTGTCGGCATTCTCGCCGGCGTACAGCTTCTTCATCTTGCCGGAGGGGTGGTTGCGCACGATCACCTCGCCATTGAAGGAAACCAGGCCGTTGGTGGGCTCGTACACGCCGGTGATGCAGTTGAAGGCGGTGGTCTTGCCGGCGCCGTTGGGGCCGATCAGGGCCACGATCTCGCCCTTGTTGATCTCCATGGAGAGGTTGTTGATGGCCACCACGCCGCCAAACTGCATGGTGATGTTTTCCACGTGCAGCACGTTTTCACTCATGCCTTCGCGCCTCCCTTCCCGAATCGCCTGCGGCACCACTTCGCGATGCCCTCGATGTCAAACTCCCGGTCGCCCATGATGCCCTTGCGGAAGAACAGCACCACCACCATGATCACGATGGAGAACACCACCATGCGGAAGCCGGAGCGCAGGAGCGGCACCTGGAAGGAGCCGATGAACTGCTCGGAGTCCAGGAAGCGCAGCCACCACTCGCTGGCCGTGATGAACAGGAACGAGGCCAGCACGCTGCCGGTGACGGAGCCCATGCCGCCGATGACCACGATCAGCAATATCTCATAGGTCATGGCCGACTTGAAGGCGTTGGCCTGCAGCGTGCCCTGGTACATGGCCAGCAGCGCGCCGCCCACGCCCGCGAAGAACGAGCTGATGACGAAGGCCATCTGCTTGTGGCGGAACAGGTTGATGCCCATGGCCTCGGCGGCGATCTCGTCGTCGCGGATGGCCTTGAAGGCGCGCCCGTAGGTGGAGTTGATCAACAGCACGATGATGCCGATGCAGATCGCCGCCGCCGCGAACGGGAACAGCACCGAGGAGAACGTGGGATAGGTCTTGAGCAGCAGCGAGCCGTTGGTGATCGGCCCCAGCTTCTCATACTGGATGATGGCGCGGATGATCTCCGCAAAGCCCAGCGTGGCGATGGCCAGGTAGTCGCTCTTCAGCCGCAGCACCGGCAGGCCGATCAGCGCGGCCAGCAGCGCCGCCATCACGCCCGCCAGAAGGATGCCCACGATCCAGGGCAGCTGGAAGTGGATCGCGCCGCCGGCGTACATCTGGTACACGGCCACGCGCTTGGCCACCGGAATGGTCAGCACCGCGTAGGTATAGGCGCCCACCAGCATGAAGCCCGCCTGGCCCAGGGAGAAAAGGCCCGTGAAGCCGTTCAGCAGGTTCATGGACACGGCGATCACCGCGTAGATGGCGCCCTTCTTCAAAACCGTCACCAGCATGCTGGAGGCCCCGGCGAAGCGCTCGATCAGCCACACGGCCACGAACAGCAGCGCCAGCAGGACCAGGTTGATAAAATTCTTCGTACTCTTCTTCATGCCCGTCACCTACACCTTCTCAGAAATCTTCTCGCCGAAGAGGCCCGTGGGCTTGACGAGCAGGATCACGATCAGCAGCGCGAAGGTAAACGCGTCGGAAAACGTGGTGTACCCCAGCGCCTTGATGATGTTTTCGGCAATGCCGATGATGAACGCGCCGATCACCGCGCCCGGCACCGAGCCGATGCCGCCAAACACCGCCGCCACAAAGGCCTTCAGGCCCGGCATGGCGCCGATGGTGGGCGTGACGGTGGCGTAGTTGGAGAAGTACAGCATGCTGCCCACCGCCGCCAGGAACGAGCCAATGATGAACGTGGTGGAGATGACGGAATTGATCTTGATGCCCATCAGCTGCGCGGTCTCAAAATCCTTGGACACCGCGCGCATGGCCATGCCGATCTTGGTACGCTGGATCAGCATCACCAGCGCCACCACCAGCGCGATGGTCAGTATGGGCGTCACGATGGTGACCACCTTGGTGGAGGTGTTGCCGAGGGTGATGGTGTCGCCGATCCAGGGCAGCACCGGGTACTGCTTGGCCAGGCCGCCGGTGATGTACCACATCAGGTTCTGCAGCAGATAGCTGACGCCGATGGCGGAGATCATGATGGACATGCGCGGCGCGGTGCGCAGCGGCTTGTAGGCCACGCGCTCCACCGTGAAGCCCAGCAGCACCGTGAGGATGATCACCAGCGGCACCGCGATGTACAGCGGCATGGTGGCCGCGATATAGACCATGAAGAAACCCGCCGCGGTGAAGATGTCGCCGTGGGCGAAGTTGATCAGGCGCAGGATGCCGTAGACCATCGTGTAGCCCACGGCGATCAGCGCGTACTGGCCACCGACGGACACGCCCGCGAGCAGGTAGGGGAAAAACTTTTCAAACATGAAGCAGCCTCCTGCCGGGTCGGGAGACCGGGCATCGCCGGCGCCCACCCGAAATAATACGAAACGCGCCGGATTCACGTTTGCGCGCGAATCCGGCCGCGAATCGTTGGATTGTCAGGCTACGACCGACATCAGCCGAGGTCCGCGACGGACTGGGTCTTGATGAAGTCGAACTCGCCGGTCTCGTTGTTGGCCTGCTTGATGTAGGCCATGTCCTTGTTGGCGTCGCCGTTCTCGTCGAAGGAGATGGAGCCGGTCACGCCGTCGTACACAACGCCCGGGAGCGCCGCGGCCACAGCCTGCGGGTCGGGGCTGCCGGCGGCCTTGATGGCCTCGATGGCCACGTTGTAGGCGTCAAAGCCCAGCGCGGACACGGCCGCGACGATGTCGTTGCCGCCGTTGTTGGTCTTCTTGTCGGCGTTGTCGTTCAGCCAGGCCTTGAAGCCGGAGACGAAGTCGGCGGCCACGGTGCTGGACTCGTCCTTCTCGTCGAAGAAGGTGGAGCAGTACACTTCCACGTTCTTGCCCTTGGCGGCGTCCAGGATAACGGAGGACTCCCAGGTATCGCCGGCGGCGATGGGGAAGGTCACGTTGGCGGAGGCGGCCTGGTCGATGATCAGGGACGCGGAGGTGGTGGAGCTGGGCGCGAAGAAGAAGTCGCAGCCCTCGTTGATGGCGGTGGTCAGGAAGGCGGTGAAGTCGCTGGTGCCCTCGGTGAACTCACCGGTGACCACATCGCCGCCCAGGGCGGTGAAGGCCTGCTGGAAGTAGAAGCCCAGGCCGGTGGAATAGTCGTCGCCCAGCTGGGTCAGTACGTAGGCCTTGGCGGCCTGCTTCTCTTCCTTGGCGAAGTTGGCCATGACGGTGCCCTGGAAGGGATCCAGGAAGCACACGCGCCAGTAGTAGTCGCACAGCAGCGTGACGCTGGGGTTGGTGCAGCTGCAGCCGATGGCGGGGGTGGTGTGCTCGGCGAACACGTCGCCGCCGGCCATGGAAACGCCGCTGCCGTAGGAGCCCAGCACGATGGACACCTTGTCGTTCACCAAGGTCTGGGCCGCGGAGACGGCCTTGTCGGTCTGGGACTGGTTGTCCACGATGTCCAGCTCGATGTCGTAGGTGACGCCGTTGATCTCAACGGTGGGGGTCAGAGAATGGGCGTACTCGATGCCCAGGACCTCCTGCTTGCCGCCTGCGCCGTTGTCGCCGGAAGCGGGCTCAAACACGCCGATCTTCAGCGACTCGGCCATGGCGGCCGCGCTGAGAACCAGCATCATTGCCAGTACGAGTGCGATGACCTTTTTCATAGGAAAGTACCTCCCTTATTTGGATAGCGATATTATACATTTTTTAAGCGCGGATTTCAAGGGGCAAATGCGTTATTTTTGCACCCCTTATCCTCATTCTGCGCAACCCCGCCACACAAATCCGTCCCACGCGGACATTTCCGACCTGTTTTTGCAGAATCCCTCCCCGCGAAAATGCAAATGCCGTCCGGCGCGGACAGGTGAAAATATTGAAGCGCCGGCCATTTTTCACCGATTCTTCTTGCAAAAACCACTCATTTGACACGGTTTCGCCATGCATAAATATTACAAAACGTTGACAATTAATACTAACCCGTGGTAAAATATAACTAAATGTTGGTATATAGGGTGGACTTGCGTACTTGCGCGTCCGTCGCTTATATATGGAGGAAATGTATGAAACGGTTTTTATGCATCGTCCTGGTCCTGGCGCTGACAGGCGCCATGAGCCTGCCCGCCGCCCTGGCGGACGAGGTCAGCGAAGCCGTTGAAGCGGAAGTCGCCGAAACCCTTGAAATCGACGGCGATACGGGCCTGACCGTGGAGGGCGCGGAGGAACCCGCTCCTGTTGAGCAGGCTGAACCCGCCCAGGAAAACGAAGCCGCCTCGGAGGAGGATGCCGTTCAGGTCGAACCCGGCGCCGAGCCCGTTTCCGATGAAACTGCCGAACTGACCCCGGATGAACTTGAACCCCTCGCCGGCGAAGGCGAGCTGGCCGTGGCCGCCCCGGTGACGGCCACAGCCGCCACCGGCTTCCACCTGAGCGCGGAAACCGTCTCCATCGGCGTGAAGGAAGGCTATGTCGGCCTGACCGTCGTCGCCGAGCCCGAAGGCGCCGAGCCGCCCGCCGTCACCTGGCGCGTGGCCAACGCCAAGATCGCCAAGGTGGATGCCAACGGCAAGATCACCGGCGTAAAGAAGGGCACCACCACCGTCTACGCCACGATGGAAAACGGCACGGAGGCGGCCTGCAAGGTGAAGGTGCTGAAGGCCCCCGGCAAGCTGACCATGAAGCCCTCCAAGCTGACCCTCGGCGCGGACGGCGCCACCGCCCAGCTGGCCTTCTCAGTGCCCAAGGGCTGCGCCTCCAACAGCTTCACATGGAAGAGCAGCAACACCAAGGTGGCCGTCGTGGACCAGAACGGCCTGGTCACCACCGTGGGCAAGGGTTCGGCCACCATCACCGTAAAGGCCTACAACGGCAAGGGCGGCAAATGCAAGCTCACCGTGGGCGTCGCGCCTTCCGCCATCGCCTTCCCCATCGATCAGCTTTCCCTGGCCGAATCGGCCGTTTACAAGCCCGCCCCCACCCTCACCTACGGCAAGGGCACGAAGGGCCCCGCGGGCATCACCTATTCCCTGAGCCCCAATTCCCGGGACACCGGGTGCCTGACGCTGAATCCCACCACCGGCGAAATGAAGGGCGTGCGCAAGGGCAGCGCCATCGTGGTGGCCACCACCTACAACGGCCTGACCGCCACCCTGCCGGTGACCGTGGCCGCCGCGCCCACCGGCATTACCCTGAGCCAGAAGACCGCCGTCATCGGCGTGAAGGACAGCTTCAGCGGGCTGCTGCCCACGCTGGGCGTCCCCTCCGGCGAGAATGAGTGCGCCACCACCGTCATCTGGACCAGCAGCAACAAGAAGATCGCCAAGGTGGACGCCAACGGCGTCATCACCGGCGTGAAGAAGGGCAGCTGCACCATCACCGCCACCACCACCAACGGCAAGAAGGCCAGCTGCAAGGTGAAGGTCAACAAGGCGCCCAAGAAGATAACCCTCAAGCCCGCCAAGGGCAAGCTGAATGTGGGCGAAACCGGCAAGTACAAGGTCTCCTTCCCCAAGGGCTGCGGCGGCACCTATCGCTTTGAATCCGACAACACCGCCATCGCCACCGTTGCCGAAGACGGCACGGTCACGGCTCTGGCCGCAGGCACCGTCACCGTGACGGTCACCGCCTACAACGGCCGGACCGCCACGGGCAAGCTGACCGTGACCGGCGGCAACGTGGAAGTGTCGCTGCCTGAAGACGAATACAGCTCCATTGACTCCGATACCACCGAATACGACCCCAGCATGTCCAACGCCGAAAAGCTGGAGTATGTGATCTACAAGGCTCAGCAGCAGCTGGGCAAGCCCTACATCTACGGCAGCGGCTACAAGAACGTGGCCGACCCCAAGGGCTTCGACTGCAGCGGCCTGGTGTACTGGAGCTTCAAGCAGATCGGCATCACCATGCAGGATTCTGCCTACAGACAGGGCTACAAGGATACGGACAAGAGCGGAAAGATCAAGATCAAGAAAGTCACCCTGAGCCAGCTGAAGCGCGGTGACGTGGTCTGCTTCAACACCGTGGAGGACGGCGCGAACGACCTGGTGGACCATACCGGTATCTACCTGGGCAACGGCAAGTTCATCCACGCCTCGTCCACGGGCAAGGGCGTCGTCATCAGCTCCCTCGCCTCCGGCTACTACAAGCGCAACTTCTCTTGGGGACGGAGGGTCCTGAACTAAACATGTTTCACAACAAAGGGCGGCGCGCTGCGCCGCCCTTCGCTTTGCCCAGCCACAGCCCCGCACCCCTTTATCGCGCTGATAAATTAACGAACTGCCTCATTGACAAAATCCGGGGATCGCGCTATACTGTCTACTGAAATGGAGGGTTTCGATATGGCGTTTGCGACTGAGATGCGTGTGAACACGGCGGCGTGTTGTTGCGCGGCTCGCTTTGCCATGTCCTGACGCCGCCCCAAGACCCCAAAAAGCATGCCAGCGGCCCGGGAGGCCGCTGTTTTTTATGGCGCGCAGCACCCGGCCCGCGCATACGATACCCGAGCAACCGAAGGGACTGATCCCATGGACTTCGACTTTATCCAGCGCTTCACACCGATGTACGTAAAGGCCGCGGGGCTGACGCTGCGCATCGGCCTGATCGGCATACTGCTGTCGCTGGTCGTCGGCGCGCTGTGCTGCCTGGCGAAGTACTTCCGCGTGCCGGTGCTTAGGCAGATCGCGTCAGCATACATCGAACTGGCCCGCAACACCCCCCTGCTGGTGCAGCTGTTCTTTTTGTACTTCGGGCTTCCCAAGGTGGGCGTGAAGCTGAGCGCGGAGACCTGCGCCATCACGGGACTGACGTTCCTGGGCGGGGCCTACATGGCCGAGGCGCTGCGCAGCGGCCTGGAGGCCGTGGACCGGAGCCAGGCGGAGTCCGGCATGTGCATCGGGCTGACGCCCCTTCAAAACCTGCGCTTCGTGATCCTGCCCCAGGCGCTGGCCACGGCCATCCCGGCCATCGGCGCCAACGCCATCTTCCTGATCAAGGAGACCAGCGTGTTCAGCGCCGTGGCCCTGGCGGATCTGATGTACGTGGCCAAGGACCTGATCGGCATGTACTACAAGACGGACGAGGCGCTTTTGATGCTGACAGTGGCCTACCTGACGCTGCTGCTGCCCATCTCCATCGTGTTCTCCGTGTGGGAAAGGAGGCTGCGCTATGCAGGATTTGGCGGTGCTGTTCAAGGGCAATAACCTGGCGCGGCTGCTGGGCGGCCTGGGCGTGACGCTGAAGCTGTCGCTGCTCTCGGTGGCGCTGTCCGTGGCGCTGGGGCTGATGGTCGGCGCGCTGATGACGCTGAAAAACCCCGTGGTGCGGGCCTTCTTCCGGCTCTGGCTGGAGACGGTGCGCATCGTGCCCCAGCTGGTGCTGCTGTTCCTGGTGTACTTCGGCCTGGCCAAGGCTTTCAACATCCAGATCTCCGGCGAAACCGCCGCCGTGGCGGTGTTCACGTTCTGGGGCGCGGGCGAGATGGGCGATTTGGTGCGCGGCGCCATCACGTCCATCCCCGTCCACCAGCGGGAGAGCAGCGCAGCCCTGGGGCTGACCAACCGGCAGTGCTGGCAATACGTGCTGCTGCCCCAGGCGGCCCGGCGGCTGCTGCCCCAGGCCATCAACCTGGCCACCCGCATGATCAAGACCACCTCGCTGGTGATGCTGATCGGCGTGGTGGAGGTTTTAAAGGTGGGCAGCCAGATCATCGACGCCAACCGCTACGACGCCCCCCAGGCCGCGGTGTGGATCTATGCCGTGGTGTTCTTCCTCTACTTCCTCGCCTGCTGGCCGATTTCGCTGGTGGCGGGAAGGCTGGAGAAGAAGTGGGCGTAAACAATCAGGAATGAGAAATGAGGAATGGCGGTACAAATCCTGACGGATTTGATTGATTTCATGGTCGCTCCTCGTTTCAATTCCAGAAATCCGCAAGGATTTCCTCCGGAATTCCTCATTCCTAATTCATAATTCCTCATTGACACATACAGGAGCGATCCATATGAGCAACCAACCCATCTTGGAAGTCAAACACCTGAGCAAGCACTTCGACGGCAACGGCGTGTTGAAGGACGTGTCGTTCACGCTGGCGGAAGGCGAGGTGATCGTGGTGGTGGGCCCCAGCGGCTGCGGCAAGAGCACGCTGCTGCGCTGCGTGAACGGGCTGGAGCGCCCGGATGGCGGCGAGATCCTGCTGGACGGGGTGCGCATCGACACCGGCGCGGACCTGGTGCAGGTGCGCCGCCAGGTGGGCATGGTGTTCCAGAGCTACGACCTGTTCCCCCACATGGACGTACTGGGCAATCTGACCCTGGGCCCGGTGCAGGCCATGAAGCGGCCCCGCCTGGAGGTGGAGGCCGAGGCGGAAAAGGCGCTGGAGCGCGTGGGCCTGGCCGAGAAGCTGCACGCCCTGCCCCGCCAGCTGTCCGGCGGCCAGAAGCAGCGCGTGGCGCTGGTGCGGGCCATGCTGATGCACCCCAGGCTTTTGCTGCTGGACGAGATCACCGCCGCGCTGGACCCGGAGATGGTGCGCGAGGTTTTAAACGTGGTGCTGGACCTGGCCCGGGACGGCATGACCATGATGATCGTCACCCACGAGATGCGCTTTGCCGAGGCCGTGGCCGACCGGGTGCTGTTCCTGGAGGGCGGCAGTGTGCTGGAGGAGGCCCCGCCCAGGGAGTTCTTCCACAACCCCCGGACCGACCGCGCCCGCCAGTTCCTGGATACCTTCGAGTTTGACGCGGTGAAGTAGTAAATTGTTAATTTCCCGCGAACCCATTGACAACTCCCCCGCTCCGCATTATAATGTGGTCAATTCCTACAAGAGCTGTAGTGAAAGGAGGGCGGCCCCGTGAAGTATTTCTTCCATGTTCAGAGCCTGTGTTGTATGTGCCGACAGCGTCGCCCGATGCCCTGCCGGTCATATTGACGTGTTCCAATGAACCTTCGATATATCCAAACGGAGCGGAGCGGACGACGCGAGTCGACCATTCCGCTCCGTTTGTTTATATACCCCGACCGACCGCTGTGCCGGTCATCCACTCCAAAGCATCGACCAAGCAAAAAAAGGAGAGATCATCATGAAGAAGCTGTTTGCACTGATCCTGGTTCTGGCCATCGCCCTGATCCCCGCCGCGCTGGCGGACGCCAAGGCCCGCACCCTGGACGAAATCGTGGAATCCGGCACGCTGACCATCGGCGTGTTCAGCGACAAGAAGCCCTTTGGCTACGTGGACGAGAACGGCGAATACCAGGGCTATGACGTCTACTTCGCCCGCCGCCTGGCGGAGGACCTGGGCGTGGAGCTGGAGCTGGTGAGCGTGGACGCCCCCAACCGGGTGGAATACCTGACCAGCGCCAAGGTGGACATCATCCTGGCCAACTTCACCGTCACCCCCGAGCGCGCCGAAGTGGTGGACTTCGCGCTGCCCTACATGAAGGTGGCCCTGGGCGTGGTCAGCCCGGACGACGCGCTGATCACCAGCGTTGAGGATCTGCGGGGCAAGACCCTGATCGTCTCCAAGGGCACCACCGCCGAGACCTGGTTCACAGCCAACGAGCCGGAGGTCAACCTGCAGAAGTACGACACCTACACCGAGACCTTCAACGCCCTGCTGGACGGCCGCGGCGACGCCCTGTCCACCGACAACACCGAGGTGCTGGCCTGGGCCATCGACAACCCCGGCTTCACCGTGGGCATCGAGACTCTGGGCAGCCTGGACACCATCGCCCCCGCCGTGCAGAAGGGCAACGACACCGTGCTGGCCTTCATCAACGAGGAGATCGAAAAGCTGGCTGAGGAGCAGTTCTTCCATGCCGACTACGACGCCACCCTGAAGGAGGTCTACGGCGACGCGGTCGACCCCGACAACCTGGTGGTCGAGGGCGGCAAGATTGACTGATGGTTCTACGGCATCAGGCGAGGCCCGGAGCGCTGCTCCGGGCCTCATTTGTCGTCTATTCTCCCTCAGCCAGCCTGCAAGCCACCCTGCCCAGCGGCTCGCCGTCGATCACCTTCGCTTCCAGCACGATCACGTCCGGAATCGCGTCGAAGGACTGCATCTCGTCCTGCTGCCGATAGAAGCCCAGCTGTTCGCCCTCGTCCGGGCCGTAACAGCCTCCGCTTCCGGTGTGGATGGGATTGCCCTCGCCGTCATAGGGATGCAGCCAAACGCCCATCACCTCGTCGGGCTGCTCCTCATAATCGTAATCCACGGTCAGGTAGGCCCGCACCTTCGTGAAGCTCACATTCACCTCGCGCACCTTCACGTGGTCGCCGATCATGCCGCCGTCCTCCGGCACGTACCTCGCCACGCGCTCCGCCTCGGACTTTTTCAGCTTGAACGCGATCTCGTCCAGCACCTCGCCGCTGGGGTCCTCCTCGCCGTTGGGCCAGATCCAAACGGTCAACTCCAGTTCGATTTCATCCGACAGCGGCCGCTCCGCGATGCCGTCGAACCACACCAGCACGCTGCCGTCGCTCTGCTCCTCGGCATCGCCCCCTATGCCGTCGAACGAAGCGTCCTGTGCCGGATCGTTCGAGATGGAGCGCAGGCCCATGTCGAAGCCGACGATGCGCTTGCCGTCTTTGCGGCCTTTGACGCGAATGACATCCTGATAGGTGTAATAGAGCTTGCCGTCCTCCCGGTAGATCATGCAGCCCGCCGCCATCGCGGCCTCGCGGCCCTCAGGAATGGGCACTTCTTTTCCTGCTTCATAATAGGCCTGCGCGCCATTCTCGTTGACGATCTTGACGCCGCCTTCGATGATATTGCTCTCCTGCGTTCCTGTCTCCACCTCGTCCGGCTCCCAGGAGACGTCGTACATATCCCCACGATCCATCATCCAGCTGTTGAACAGTGCGTATTCCTCCGGCCGCTTCGGCGTGATCCGCGCCAGCACGTTCACGCCCTGGCCGTCGTAGGCCGCCTGCTCCACCGTCACCGTCGCCCATTCGTTTTCCACACTTCCAAGGTTCGTCTCAATGAGATTCTCCGCGCCTTCCAGTGGCACGATAGGGTTCGCGGAATCCGTCATATCGCTGAACAGGTTCAGCTTCGCCGCCGCAATGCCCGCCGCGCTCAGCGCCAGCAGCACCGCCGCGATCAGCAATCCAGTAAACTTTCGTTTCATCTTCCCTTGCCTCCGTTCCGGGAGGGGCGCCAACGCAGCGTGAATGTCATCGGCCAGCTTCTTCGGAACAGGCTCGTAAAGATCCCTGAAATCCTGTCGTGTCACGCGCCTCATGCCAGCTCCACCTCCTCTCTCAATTCACGTCTCAATGCCTTTCGCGCCTTGAACACCCGGTTTTTCACCGTGGGTACGCTGATTTCCAGCGCGGCGGCGATTTCCTTTTCGCTGTAGCCCTCCATGTACTTCATCAGCAGGATCAGCCGCAGCTCCTCCGGCAGCGCCTCGACCGCCAGCCGCAAGTCGTCGTTCGGCCCCACCGCCGGGCGCTCGGGCACTTCCGCCACCGGCGTTTGGCGCATCCGCGAGCGCTGGATGTTCCGGCACTCGTTCACCACGATCCTCGTGAAGTACGCCCGCTCGCCGCCGGGGCGAATCCGCTCCGCCGCCAGATACGCCTTTACCGCCGCCTGCTGCACCGCGTCCTGGGCGTCCGCGCCATGGCGCAGGATGCTCAATGCCAGCCGGTACAGCCCCGGCAGCATCTGGCGATACAGCTGTTCAAAGGTCGTTTTGTCCATCGGAGGCCTCCTGTGTTGCAGATCTACACCTGTAAGACGCTTGAATGCCGCCAAAAGTTTTTGGCCCCGCGCGGCAGCCGCTATTCCTACTCCCTACTCCCTAATCCCTACTCCCTCTATTCCATTTGCATTTCCCCCGCCGATAGACTATAATAGTACCATCAAACTCAACGGAGGGATACGCATGGACAAGTGGGACGCGCGGTTCATGGAGCTGGCGAAGGTGATCGCCTCGTGGGCCAGCTGCTACAAGCCGAACCGCAAGATCGGCGCGGTGATCGTGAAGAACAAGCGCATCGTGACCACCGGCTACAACGGCGCGCCGGCGGGCATCAAGACCTGCGTGGAGCGGGGCGAGTGCCTGAGGGAGAAGCTGGGCATACAGTCCGGCACGCACCACGAGATCTGCTACGCGGTACACGCCGAGCAGAACGCCATCATCCAGGCCGCCCGGCTGGGCAGCAGCATCGACGGCGCCACCCTTTACTGCACCCACCAGCCCTGCGTGCTGTGCGCGAAGATGATCGTCAACGCCGGCATCAAGCGCGTGGTGTACCAGGAGGGCTACCCGGACGACTTCTCGCTGGAGATCCTGAACGAGAGCGGCGTGGAGCTGGAAAGATACGAACCGGAGAAATGAGCAAATGAACACACTGAGAATCCAAAAAGTGACCGACAATATGCGCGCGCTGGGGCTGGAGCAGATCCTGGTCACCGGCACCGCCAACGTTTACTACCTGACCGGCCTGTGGTGCGAGCCCTTCGAGCGGATGCTGGCGCTGTACGTGAAGGCCGATGGCGAAATGAAGCTGTACGCCAACAGGCTGTTCGCGCTGCGTGGGCTTTCCGACGTGCCGCTGGTGGAGTACGACGACACGGACGACTGCATTGCCGTGCTGGCCGGGGACATACTGCCCGGGCAGCTCGGCATCGACAAGACCTGGCCCAGCCACTTCACCATCCGCCTGATGCAGGCCCGGCCCGACATCACGCCCGTGCTGGGCAGCCGCCCGCTGGACGAGGCGCGGCTGATCAAGGACGAAGAGGAACTTGCGCTGATGCGCGTCTCCTCCCGGATGAACGTGCAGGTGTGCGACCGCATTGGGGAAGCGCTGCATGAAGGCTGCACCGAGAAGGAGATCCAGGCGCTGTACAACCAGATCGCCCAGGAGCTGGGTTCCCCCGGCCCGTCGTTCACGCCGCTGATCTGCTTCGGCGAAAACGGTGCGGAGCCCCACCACGACAGCGACGGCACGAAGCTGAAGCGCGGCGACACCGTCATCACCGACGTGGGCCTGATCTGGCAGCACTATTGCAGCGACATGACCCGCACCCGGCAGTTCGGCGAAGTGTCCGACGAGCAGAAGCGGGTGCACGACATCGTCACCGCCGCCAACCGCGCGGGCATTGCCGCCTGCCGCCCCGGCGTGAAGCTGAAGGACATCGACCGCGCCGCCCGGAAGGTGATCGAGGACGCGGGCTACGGGCCGTACTTCAACCACCGCACCGGCCACGGCATCGGCCTGGACGTGCACGAGTTCCCCGACTGCTCCGCCGTCAGCGAGACCGTCGCCCGCCCCGGCATGATCTTCTCCGTGGAGCCGGGCATCTACCTGCCCGGAAAGTTCGGCGTGCGGGTGGAGGACCTGGTCGCCATCACCGAGGACGGGTGCGAAGTGCTGACGCGATAAACTGTACGGCGCGACGCCGCTATAAGATTATTGTGCAAACCAAAAGCCTCCTCATCCCAATGGGGAGGTGGCGCGAAGCGCCGGAGGGAGTATCTCATACAGGACTGCCACATCCCTCGCTGCTCCCCCATGCAGCGGCGGCCTGCCGAGTCGTGAATTGAAGCGAGCGGCTCGGCGCAGCGTGCCGAACGCGAAGCTTCACTGAACAGCGAGCGCAGGCCGCCAAAAAGAACCGTCCCTCGGTTCCTCTCTCGAAGCGGTTTCGGAAAGGGAACCGGGGAACGGTTTTTTACGTCTTATGCCCATAAAAAGAAGGCCTTGCGGCCTTCTTTTATATGTTCTCCTCAGCTGTCTCCCCCCGCCGTGCTGGTCCAGCACACGGGACACTGCTTCAGCCCGGCGGCCAGCGCGTTCACCAGGATGCCCTGGGTGGCGTTGTCCATGCCGGAGCAGGTGGCATAGGAGTGGTAGTAGGGGTTGCCGCTCTGGGCGAACACGGTGCTCTCCGCGTTGGGGCAGCACACCGGGCAGGCCGGGCGCTTCGCCTTCAGCATGTCCGAGAGCAGCACCTGCTGGGCGTCCCGCATGCCGGAGCAGGTGGAATTCACGTGGTAATAGGTGCCGTTGGGCGTGGCATAGACATAGTAGCCGCTGGACGCCTGCGCTGCGGCCTCCGTCTCGGCGTTCAGCGCGGCCTCCGCCGCCTCCTCTGCCTCGTCCACGCCGCCAATGCAGACCGGGCAGCGCTTCTTGCCGGTGACCCGCGCCTCGGCATAGGTCACCTTGCTGGCGTTGCGCATGCCGGAGCACTCGTCCTCCACGTGGTAATAGGTGCCGTCCTTCGTGCAGAACACCTCGCGGCCCGCGTCGGGGCAGCACTTCTCGCAGGCGGCCCGGCCCATCAGCAGGGCTTCCTTCAGGCCCACCTCCTGGGCGTCGCCGCCCAAGTCGCTGCAGTCGGCCTTAGTGTGGAAGAAGGTGTTGTAGGCGGAGCAGTACACCTTCATGCCGCTGCGGTCCTCGGTGGCGTCGTTGACGAACACCAGGTCCCACAGGCCGTCGCTGTACTGGCTGGCCAGGCAGTAGGGGCAGGCCAGCATGCTCTGCTCCACGGCGGTGTTACGGGCGATGCGGTTGGTCTCCGAACCTTCAGGGATAAACGTGCACTCCGCGTTCTGATGGTACCAGGGCGCGCCGCTGACGGTGTACACCGCGTTGGCCTCGTCCACCTCCTCGGCGGGCACCACCACGGCCTCCGTCGGCTCCGGCTCCGCTTCCTCGGCAGGCGCCTCGGTGGGCAGCGCCGCCACGCCCACGGGCTGGGGCGTGATGGTGGTGTCGGTCCGGGCGCGGAACGGGCGCACGAACAGCAGGATGATCACCGCCAGCAGCCACAGCAGGCTGAGCGCGGTGAGCAGTATGTTGGTGCTCTGCACGAAGCGCTTCCGGCGCCACAGCATCCAGATGCCCAGCGGGGGCACCAGGAACAGCATCAGCCAGTTGATCCACTCGTGCTCGTCCACGTAATCCAGCAGATCGCCGATGCCGTTGTCGGGATACCGGGGTTCATAGGCCGGCGCGTCGTAATAGGGCGCGCGGCGATAGCCGTCGTCCTCGGGGGGATAGTCCCCGTCGTCGTCGTAGCCGTAGGCCTCGTCGTAGCCGTAATCGTCGTCATATCGGCTGTCGTCGTCATAGCCATAGCCGTCGTCATAGCCATAATCGTCGTCGTAGCCGTAATCGTCCTCGTAATCGTTGTAGGGCGCGTCGTAGCCCTCCGGGCGGTAGGGTTCCTCGCCGTCAACGGGGGTCTCGTATCCGCCGGGCATATAGGGCTCCTCGCCCTCGTAGCTCTGCAGCAGCTCCTCCCGCTTCTTGCCCAGGTTGAAGCCGCCGATGCGCAGCAACGCCATGTATTTCACCCCTTTGGTGGTGGTATGGGTACAGACAGTCGTCCTTTGTAGATTATAACACAAGCCGCCGCCCTTTGGGGGAATGTCGAAATTTGATAACGCAAAAGCCCGGTGGGTGTCTATCGGAGGGGGGAATTTAGGCGAAATTGGGGCGAGTGGAGAGAGGACAGGATGAGTGGCTGCCGCGGCAAAAGCAACAATCCCGCGACCGTATCCCGGCATGTCGTTCGATAATGAATGTACAGATCCTTCGCTGCGCTCAGGATGACAGGCGACGCAATGTTGTCATCCTGAGCGGAGCATCGCGGCAAGCGATGCGCAGTCGAAGGATCTGTACATATGTATTTACAGGGCGAAACAACAGAAGACAGATGGCACTGATCCCGTCCGCTCTTCCTGTTCCCTGTCCCCTTATTTCCCGTTCCCCATCCAGTCGATCACCCGGCCGCAGCTGTCGTACAGGCAGATGGTGTCGGTCTTTTTCTTGTTGACGACCTTCTTGTCATCCCAGAGGACGTCGTAATCGCCCTTGGTGGAGTTGGTGCCGACGGTGAGGGTCTGGCCGGGGTCGATAGATTCGTCGGCAAACACATACATCTCGCCGCCCTTGTCGGAGAAGAGATAGCAGCCGTAGAGGCCGACGGGGCTGTCGCCGTTGTTTTTGAGGGTGATTTTGTCGTCCGAGGCATCCACTTCGGCGATGGACACGCCGGAGACGGCGGGACATGGGAAGTCCACGGTCTCGGCGGTGGCGGTGCCGTTTTTCAGCGTGACGAGCACGCCCAGGCCGCTGTCCTCGGTGACCACAACCCGGCTGCCGGCGGCCTGCAGCCGGCTGACCACGCCGGGGTCGGGCGTGCCGGGCTTCTCCTGGCTGTCGGTGGAGATCAGGGCGATCTGGGCCGCGCAGGCATTGGCAAAGGCGGCGCTGGTGGTGTCGTTATCGCCGTGGTTCGGCGCCTTCAACACGGCGCACTTCAAATCGTCGCCCAGGCCCAGCAGCTCCGCCTCCTCCGGCAGCTCCATATCGCCGGTGAGCAGCATCCTGCCCTGGGACGATTCCAGCATCAGCACCAGGGAGTTGTTGTCGTCCTTGTCGGTGTACCGGGAAGCCGGGGCCAGCACCTTCAACACCGCGCCGCTGTCCCCCAGTGGAACCTCGTCGCCCCGCTTGAGCCAGCTCACGCTCAGGCCCAGGCTGTCCGCCGCCTTCATCGCCGGGTGTTTGCCCTCCTTCACGCCGGTGTACATTTCCGGGGCATACAGCGCCTCCACCCTGCGGTTGTCGATCCTGCCGTCGTGCACGGTCATCCAGTCCAGACCGCCCACGTGGTCGTCGTCGGTATGGGTGAGGAACACGGCGTCCAGGCGATAGCTGCTATCGGAGGAATAATCCGAACCCATCAGCGAAAGGGCCTGGTCCACCCGCCCCCGCGCCCAGGTCTTGCCCGTATCGATCAGGCCGATCCAGTCGCCACAGCGCAAAATCAGCGCGTCGCCCTTGCCCACGTTCGTCACGAACAGGTACACCGCCTCTGGGTCGGCGCGCACCTTCGCCGCCGCCTCGGCGGTGGACAGGGCGGAGCCTGTGGACGCGTCCGGGGCGGCCTCCGTTTCCAACGGCTCGGGCATCGGCGCGTCCGTCTGCTCCGGGGTGGTCGCAGGGGCCCCCTGCCCGCAGGCCGTCAGCAGCAGGCACAGCAACAATACGGGGATGATTCTTCGCATACGGATCTCCTTTACCGCAGAAGCCTTCCCCTTGAGGGGAAGGTGGTTTGCGCAGCAAGCCGGATAAAATGACACCGCTGTGACAAGATCATCCATAGCAATACTGCGCCTTTCGCCGTGTAGACACCTCATCAGTCGGCTTCGCCGACAGCTTCCCCTCAAGGGGGAGCCTTTTCTGTCGCGGCATATCCCTGCTCCCTACTCCCTCTTCGCCACCCACCGGAACCCGCCGCCAGGCACCAGCACGTCCTCGGCGTCCACGGTATCGCCCGTCCACAGGTCGGTGAACTCCCCGGCCTCGCCGGGCAGGCCGGCCTGGGCGAACTGGCCGAAGTTGAACAGCGCCAGCAGCCGCTCGCCGCCGCAGACGCGCTCGATGCCCAGCAGGGAATTGCCGTTATCGGGCAGCAGGCGCACCTTCGCCGCGGCGTCAAAAGCGGGATGCTCGGAGCGCAGCGCCTCCATGCGCCGGATCGCGGCAAACACCCGGCCCTCAGGGGTGGACTCGTCCCCGCGCTTCTTCGCGGCGGCCCAGTCCATGTCGCCCCGGTGCAGGTAGCGGCTGTCCTCGGCCTTCAGAGGGTCGTTGTGATAGGCATCGTCGTTCAGCATGGCGATCTCGTCGCCGCTGTACAGCACCGGCACGCCGCTGAGCGTGAACATCAGCGCATGCAGCGCGATGTCCAGCTCCAGCGCGGCCTCCAGCGGCGCGCCGCCGCCGTTTTCAAGCGCGGTCTGCACGCCGCACAGGGAGGCCGTGGTGCCGCAGAGGCGGGCGTCGCCCAGGCGCGGGTCGTCGTTGTACAGCTCGCCCCGGGCCAGGCTCCCCGGCCACTTGCCGGTCAGATAGTCGTTCAGGTACTTCTTGTGGGGCACCTCGTCCATGCCGAACTGGCCCAGGAAGCCGTAGTCCAGGCCCCAGCCAATGTCGTCATGGCAGCGCAGGTAGTTCAGGAACGTGTACTGTCCCGGCAGGGCAAACACCTGGCCCAGCTGGTGGCGCAGCAGCCGCACGTCCCGGGTGGCCACGGTGTGCCAAATGGAGGCCATGGTGGTAACGTTGTACAGCATGTGGCACTCCGGCTTCTCCACGGTGCCGAAATAGGGCACCACCTTGTCCGGGGCCATGACCACCTCGCCCAGCAGCAGCGTGCCCGGGCAGACGATCTCACAGGCCATGCGCATCATGCGCACCAGCGTGTGCACCTGGGGCTGGTTGCGGCAGGTGGTGCCCAGCGCCTTCCAGATGTAGGGCACGGCGTCCAGCCGGATGATGTCCACGCCCTGGTTGCACAGGAACAGCATGTTGTCCGTCATGTCGTTGAACACCATGGGGTTGGCGTAATTCAGGTCCCACTGATAGGGCCAGAAGGTGGTCATCACCACCTTGCCCAGCGCCGGGCACCAGCTGAAGTTCCCCGGCGCGGTGGTGGGAAACACCTGGGGCACGGTCTTCTCGTACTCGTTGGGCACCACCCAGTTGTCGTAGAAGAAGTAGCGGCACTGGCTCTCCCAATCCCCTGCCCGGGCCTTTCTGGCCCATTCGTGGTCTTCGCTGGTGTGGTTCATCACGAAATCCAGGCACACGGCGATGCCCCGGTCGTGGCAGTCCGACGCCAGGGCGGCCAGGTCCTCCATGGTGCCCAGCTCCGGCTGTACCTTTCTGAAATCGGAGACCGCGTAGCCGCCGTCGCTGCGGCCCTCCGGGCTCTCCAGCAGCGGCATCAGGTGCAGGTAGTTCACGCCGCAGTCCTGTATGTAATCCAGCTTTTCCCGCACGCCGTTCAGCGTGCCGGCGAAGGCCTTCACGTACATCAGCATGCCCGTGATGTCGTGGGCGCGGTACCAGTCGGGGTTCTTCTCCCTCTGTTCGTCCAGCGCCCGCAGCGCCTCCGGCCGCGACTGATATGCGCGATACAGCATGCCCGCGAAGTAATCATAGGCCTGCATGTCCGCGTTGTACAGCTCGCAGTAGAGCCACTTCAATTCATCCTCGTGCCGGGCAAACCGCTCGGCAAACACCTTGTCCCAGCTCCGCTTGTCC
Source organism: uncultured Eubacteriales bacterium (assembly GCA_902800625.1). Classification (GTDB taxonomy): domain Bacteria; phylum Bacillota; class Clostridia; order Christensenellales; family Aristaeellaceae; genus UBA2862. The sequence goes on from CADCFG010000009.1 coordinate 210,824, forward strand.
ATGTCGCCATCCCCCTGTGCATTGTTGGCTTTATCATATCACATGGGGGCGAAGTTGGCAATAAAAAAACGCCTGCTTCACCAGGAGCAGGCGCGGTTTCCGCAAACACAGACGCGCGCCCCATTCACAGGGCAGGCGCTATTTGCAGATACACAGACGCCCGCCCCATTCACGGAGCGAGCGCTATTCGCAGATACACAGACGCCCGCCCCATAATCTACGGGGCGGGCGGATGGCGCTACCTCGCGGCAGCAATTGTCATTGACACTGTCAATCGTCGATGATCTTG
>CADCFG010000010.1 GCA_902800625.1 uncultured Eubacteriales bacterium
GTAGCAGGTTGAGTGAGTTTTTGTTTAACTTCTTGTCTCCACCCGCATAGCGGGTGGTTTCTTGTCTCGCTTCGCTCGACGGACTTAAGTCCATTAATAGAAAGCGGCGGCCACAGGGCCGCCGTTCTTGCTTCACCGCCGTGAGTAGCTTCCGCACATGCTCTCGTCGTCGGGCTTGCCGCTGGCGCAGAACTCGCAGGGCTCCACGCGAATGGCCCGCAGGGAGCAGTATTCCTCGTCGCCGCAGTGGTACTCGCAGCTGGACACCCGGCAGTGGATGCTGGTGTTGGGCTTTTTCTGAGACATGATCCATTCCCCCATCGTTTATTTGCGCTTGGCGCAGGCTTATGCTGCCCGTTGAACCGATGGTTTATACAATTGCCAAGCGCTGGAAACTATGCTATAATCACAACAGATATTTGCGCGGATGACCGCGGATAAGGAGGAACCTCATGCATTGCGAAAAGCGGATCACACAGGATATGTACTGGGTGGGCGGCAGCGACCGGCGGCTGGCCCTGTTTGAAAACGTCTATCCCGTGCCAGGCGGCGTCTCCTACAACGCCTATCTGGTGCTGGACGAACAGACCGTGCTGCTGGACACCGTGGACAGGAGCGTCAGCGAGGTGTTCTTTGAGAACCTGGAACACCTGCTGAACGGCCGCGGCCTTGATTACCTGATCGTCAACCATATGGAGCCGGACCACTGCGCCACCATGTCGGAGCTGGTGTTGCGCTATCCGGGCGTGAAGATCGTGACCAACGCCAAGGCGCTGAACATGATCAAAAACTATTTCACCTTCGACATTGACAGCCGCGTGACGCTGGTCAAGGAGAAAGACACGCTCACCACCGGGCGACACACCTTCGCCTTCGTAATGGCCCCCATGGTGCACTGGCCAGAGGTCATGGTCACCTATGACACCGCGGACAAGGTGCTCTACTCCGCCGACGCCTTCGGCACCTTCGGCGCGCTGAACGGCAATATCTTCGCCGACGAGGTGAACTTCGAGGCGGACTACCTGGACGAAGCCCGTCGCTATTACACCAACATCGTCGGCAAGTACGGCACCCAGGTGCAGGCGCTTTTGAAGAAGGCCGCCGGGCTCGATATCCAGATGCTCTGCCCGCTGCACGGTCCCGTATGGCGCAGGGACATCGGCTGGTTCATCGAGAAGTATCAGCTGTGGAGCAGTTATACCCCCGAGGAGGACGGCGTGATGATCGCCTATGCCTCCGTGTACGGCCACACCGAGAACGCCGCCAACATCATCGCCAGCAAGCTGGCCGACGCGGGCGTGCGCAACGTGAAGATGTACGACGTGTCCGTCACCCACCCTTCGTACATCGTCTCCGAGGCCTTCCGGGTGAGTCACATCGTGTTCGCCTCCACCACCTACAACGCGGGTATCTTCGTGAATATGGAGAACGCGCTGCATGACATCGTGGCCCACAATCTGCAGAACCGCACCGTTGCCATCGTGGAGAACGGCAGCTGGGCGCCCACCTCCGGCGGCCAGATGCGCGAACTGCTGGGGCGGCTCAAGAACGTGACCATCCTGGAGAGCACGCTGACGCTGAAGTCCGCGCTGAAGGACAGCCAGATGGCGGAGCTGGACGAGCTGGTGAATGCCATCGTCGACACCCTGCCGAAGGCCGAGACGATCGAGCACAAAGCCAGCGAAGCCATCGAACCCAACGCCATGTTCAAGCTGAGCTACGGCCTGTTCGTGCTGACGGCTAAGGACGGCGACAAGGACAACGGCTGCATCATTAATACCGCGGCCCAGCTGACCAGCAACCCCAACCGTATCACCATCGCCGTGAACAAGGGCAACTTCACCCACGACATGATCCTGAAGACCGGACTGTTCAACGTATCCGTGCTGACCACGGAGGCGCCCTTTGACATCTTCAAGTACTACGGCTTCCAGTCGGGCCGCGACGTGAACAAGTTCCCCGGCAGCGGCTTCCCCCGCAGCAAGAACGGCCTGATCTTCATCACCGGCTGCGTGAACGCGTTTATCTCGGGCAAGGTGGTGGAGAGCCACGACTACGGCACCCACACCCTGTTCGTGGCCGACGTGACCGAGGCCCAGGTGCTCTCCAGCGCCCCCTCCGTCACCTACGCCTACTACTTCGACCATATCAAGCCCAAGCCGCCGAAGCCCGCCGAGAAGAAGGTGGGCTGGGTCTGCAAGATCTGCGGCTACGTCTACGAGGGCGAGGAGCTGCCCGCCGACTTCGTCTGCCCCCTGTGCAAGCACGGCGCGGCGGACTTTGAGAAGCTGAAATAGACGCAGGCAAAGCGGGAGCCGGTTTCCATTCGGAAACCGGCTCCATTTCTATGCCTCCGCCGCGCTCCTGCCCGCCAGGGCCCCGGTGGACCAGGCGATCTGCAGGTTGAAACCGCCGGTGGCGGCGTCCACGTCGATCAGCTCCCCGGCGAAGTAGAGCCCGGGCAGGCGCTTGCTCTCCATGGTGGAGGGGTTGATGTCCTTCACGCTTACGCCGCCCCGGGTGATGATGGCCTCGTTGTAATCCCGCAGCGCCTTGGGCGTCAGCGGCACATGCTTGATGACGTTCAGCAGCGCCGCGCGCTGCTGGGCCGTCACGCCGTTCACCGGCACCGTGGGCGTCAGTCCCGCAAGCTTCACCAGCTGCTCCGCCAGGCTGTGCGGCGCAAGGCCGTCCATCACGGAGATCAGCTGCTTGCGGGACATAGCCTTGAAATCGCGCAGGAGCCGCGTGTCCAGCGTTTGATCGTCCAGGGCGGGTTTCAGGTCGATCTCCATCCGGACGCCCGACAGGTCACCCGGAAGGCGGCTGGAGAGGGTCAGTGCCAACGGCCCGGAGATGCCGAAGTGGGTAAAGAGCATCTCGCCCATGTCGGAATACAGCTTCTTTTCCTTCTTGCCGCCCGTCTGCCAGGCCGACAGCCGCACATTCTTCAGTGAAAGCCCCGTCAGCACGCCCGGCCAGCTCTCCGCCGTCTCGATGGGCACCAGCGCGGGCAGGGTCTCCGTCACGGCGTGGCCGGTATCCTCAGCCATGTGGTAGCCGTCGCCGGTGGAGCCGGTGGAGGGATAGCTCAGCCCTCCGGTGGCCAGGATCACGGCATCCGCCGTGAGCGCTTCTCCGCCCTCAACCTTTGCGCCCGTACAGTGGCCGTCCTCGACGGTCAGCCCCTCCACGCGGGTATTCAGGCACACGCGCACGCCCTCCCGGTCCAGGCCCCGCTTCAGCGCGCCGATCACGTCGCTGGCTTTGTCGGAGACGGGAAACACACGGTTCCCCCGCTCCACCTTCACCGGCGTGCCCAGGCCTTCCACCAGGTCCATCACGCCGCGGTTGTCCAGGTTGGCAAAGGCCGCGTACATGAAGCGCGGGTTGCGGAAGATGTTGCGCTGGAACTCCTCCATGTCCGCTGCGTTGGTCAGGTTGCAGCGGCCCTTTCCGGTGATGTACACCTTCTTGCCCAGCTTCTCGTTACGCTCCAGCAGCGTGACGGCCGCCCCGCCCCTTGCCGCAAAGAGCGCGGCCATCATACCGGCCGCGCCTCCGCCTATAACGATGATTCGCTTCTGACTCATTTCAATCCCCTGTCACTCGGTGGTCCTGGCCAGGTACACGTCGTACTGGCCCCAGATGCTCTCCATCTCCTCGAAGTACTCGGTCACCTCGTGCCGCCTGCGCTGGCCCAATGCCACGATCAGCGCGTTGATCAGCGACAGCGGCGCGGCAAAAGAGTCCACGAAGGAGGACATGTCGCTCTTGGCCATCAGGCAGGTGTCCGCCGTGGCGTGCAGCGGCGAGAGCGGGCCGTCGGTGATGGCGATCAGGGAAGCGCCCCGGCCGCGGGCGAACTCCATGGCCTCGATGGAGCGGGACGTATAGCGCGGGAAGGAGATGCCGATCAGCAGATCGCCCTCGCCGATGCGGGCCAGCTGCTCGAAAACGTCGCTGACGCCGCTGGTGACCACGGTCACGTTCGGGAAGATGAAGCGCAGGTAGTGGCCGAAGAACTCGGCGATGGGTGCGGAAGCCCGAAGGCCCAGCACGTAGATGCTGCGCGCGCCGATGATCTTTTCGATGGCGTCCTCAAAGGCGTTGATGTCCATTTCGTCCAGCGTGGAGCGGATGTTCTGGATGTCCGCCTTCAGCACCTTGTTGAGCACCTGGGCGTGATCCATGTCCGAGGTCATCTCAAAGCGCTGGGATGCGGTCAGGCGGTGGCGGATCAGCTCCTGCAGCGCCTTCTGCAGGTGGGGATAGCCGCTGTAGCCCAAGGCCGCAGCGAAGCGCACGACGGTGGACTCCGAAACGCCCACGTATTCTCCCAGCTTGGAAGCCGTCATGAATACTACCTTGTCGTAGTGGGTGACGATGCACTCCGCGATGCGGCGGTGGCTTTTTGAAAGTTTTTTCCCGCTGTGATTCAAACGCTGTATGAGCTCCTGTGCGTTGTCCATCGAGCAATATCCTCCGAAATTATGATATTTCAGGATTGAATTACTGCAATTATAACCGATATAGAGCCTTTTTGCAAGGCTGTCATGCAAATTTATGCATTATTTACTTTTGCACATGGCATTTTTATCCGGCACGATCCCACTTTTCCATCGCAGTGAGATATAGGCGGAGTGAATAATCCGGCAATAATATATGCAAATCATAGGCAATTCGTCCTGACATGAACCACCGCAGGAGCACATATGCTAATGTGCAATGCTGTGGGAGGTGAGCGGATGGTTCGATTCAAGGTGGTTCGGGCGTCGCGGCTGCTGCTGGTAGCCGTAGTGGTACTGCTGGCGGCGGCGCTTGCGCTGATCGGCACGCGACTGCTCAGGCGGGAGCCGGAGCCCGCGGTCAGCGGAACGGCCAACCTGGTGGACGCTGTAAGCAGCGACGAGGCAAAGACCAAGGTGGTCTTTGCCTCGTCCGGCGTTGCGGAGAAGTTGCCACTGGACCCGGTCAGCACTGCAATCGAGGTGGAAATCCTATCCCGGGAACGCGCGTCGCCAGAGCCGAAGAAGGTGTTGATCTACCACACCCACACCCATGAGGCCTACGATCAGGCGCCCGGCGAAACCTATGCCGCGCTGGAGGCCTGGCGCACCACGGACGCGGATCACAGCGTGGTGCGAGTCGGCGATGAACTGGCCAGCCAGCTGCGGGCCCTGGGCTTTGAGGTCACCCACGACACCACCGATCACGAGGGTAATTCCCTCTCCACGGCTTATACGCGCTCCATCATCACGCTGGAGAACTATGCCGAGCGCTTCGACCTCTATATCGACCTGCACCGGGACGCCTGGGCAGATGGCGAGGAAGTCACCGTCGTCGGCGAAAACGGCGAGGCCCTCGCGCCGCTGATGCTGTTGATCGGCAACGGAAACGGCTTTGACGAAAAGCCCTATTACGCTGAGAACCTGGCCTTCGCTAGGGCGCTGGAAGCGCGGATCAACGCCATTTCACCAGGGCTGTGCAAGCCCACGCTGGTGAAGGACGGGCGCTACAACCAGCACATCGGCATATTCGCCATATTGGTTGAAGTGGGGCACAACAAAAATACGCTCAGCCAGGCGCTGAGCGCGGTACCGCCATTGGCGGAAGGGATATGGGATCTGATGGTGAAGAACCCGGACACTGAGCTGGAAGCCATGCAGGAGGCGTTTGTGTCAGGCCGCTAAAAGCGCATCGCCAGCTGCTCCGGACCCTCCGCGGCCACGTGCAGAGCGGCGCTGTTTGCGAAGAGGCGCGTCTCCCCCGCCAGCCAGCGCTTCATGGCGTCAGCGTCGGGCAGCAGCAGCGGCATGCGGTTGTGCACCGGCACGATGGCATCCACCGGCGGCTGGGTCAGCACCACGAACTGCGCGCCGCCCATGCCCACGCGCCAAAGCCCCGCCAGCCAGAATCGGCGCGAATCCGAAAGGGATATTTCGTACTTCAGCCTGTCCGATGCCCGCCACTCGTAGTAGTGGCTCGCGGGCATGGCGCAGCGCTGGTCTTGGGCCAGGGCGCGAAACATGGGCTTTTCGGCGATGGTCTCCACCCGCGCGTTGATGACCAGCCCACTGCTGGTTGGCTTCTCAAAGCCCCAACGCATGGCGCGTATCGCCGTCTCGCCGCCTTCGCTCACCAGCGCGGGTGCCTCCATGCCGGGGCAGATGTCCACGCCGCCGGACGCGTCCCGGTTCAGCGAGTCGATGTCCGCCGCGTATTCCCGCACATCGTCCGCGTCCATGAAGTATCTGCCGCACATCTTTCCCAACCCCTTTCTCATAGAATGGTAATACTATTGTAGCCGATTTGTCAAGTGATAGCGCTTGCAGAGCCGCCCTTTTCGTTATAATATAATACTTACAGTGTATTTTCTATTCCGGAGATGTGATTATATGGCACGGCTGTACATCGCTGACATCGATCCTGTGTTCATCCGGGGCGTGCACATGGCTCTCTCCAGCTGTCGCCGCGTGGAGATTGCCGGCGAAGCCTCCAGCGGCCGAAGGGCCCTGGATGACATTCGCCGCCTGAAGCCCGATGTGCTGCTGACGGACATACAGCTTCCGGAGATGGACGGCATTGCGCTGCTGCGGGAGGTGCGCCGCCTGCAACAGCCACCTGCGGTGATCGTATGCACCCGTTTCTTTTCCGCCGCGAGCATGGAATGGGCCTATCGCTACGGCGCAGCTTACTTCCTCTGCAAGCCTGTGGATTTTAAGAGCCTGCCTGGACTGATCCTGGACTGTGCCGCCGCAGACAACCCACTGAATACCGTTGAGGATTCAGGAGACGACCACGCCAGCCGGGCCGCAAGCGTTCGCGCGCTGCTGGGCGAATTCGGCATCTCCCCGAAGCTGAACGGCAGCGCGTATCTGGTGGAGTCTGTGCTGAAGGCCCGGGAGGACGAGCTTCTGCTGCGCAACCTGTCCCGGGGTCTGTATTTTGAGCTGGCCCGGCAGATGGATTCCACCGTGTCCCGGGTGGAGCGCTCGCTGCGCAGTGCCATCGACGTAGCCTACCAGCGCGGCAGCCTGAGCAACCGCTTCCCTACCCGCCCCAGTAACAAGCAGTTCATCGAATACCTGCTGCGTGAATCGGAACGGGCGGAATAAATCTGTGTTGTAATCTCCCCCGGATTGTGTTAAACTATACGTGGTGAATACAGTTCAAGGGGGATGCGACATGCTGATTATCGGTATCTGCGGCGCCAGCGGCAGCGGCAAATCCACGCTGGCCAAGGCGCTGGCCTCGCGGCTGGAAAAGCCCTGCGTCTACCTCAAGCAGGACTCCTACTACAAGGATCACCCGGACATGACCTATGAGGAGCGCTGCCTGATCAACTACGACGAGCCTGAGATCTTCGAGCACGACGTGCTCCGGGAGGATCTGATCAAGCTCAGGAATGGCGAGAGCATCACGGCCAAGGAGTATGATTATACCCAGCACCGCCGCTGCGACCCCGGCCAGGTGATCGAGCCGACGGACGTGGTGCTGCTGGAGGGCATCCACGTGTTCTATGACGAGCAGGTGCGCGACCTGCTGGACTTCAAGATCTATATTCAGGTGGACCCGGACGTGTGCCTGCTGCGCCGCGTGAAGCGCGATTTGCGGGACCGCGGCCGCACCATCGAAAGCGTCTACCGCCAGTACCTGGAGACCGTCAAGCCCATGTATGAAAAGCACATCCGCAACTATGTGGAATACGCGGACCTGATCGTCGCCCGGGGCGGCAAGAACGCCCGCATCGTGGACATCCTCGCCCACTACATCAATTCCGGAATGATCGAGGCAAAATAAGCATTATACACAAACAGGGCTTCCGCTGATGAACGGAAGCCCTTGCTTTTCCTTGCAGGCTTATGGCTTCTTGCCAGATGCTCTGCGCATCAGCACCATATAGACGCCGAACATCGCAACGGCGAACACCGCACCCACCGGGTAGGCAATGCCCTGCGACAGGCCAAAGCCCTCGGATGCCATCAGGATATAGGTCATGCTGACGGCCGACATGAACGCCGCGGGCAGCGCCGTGAGCAGCGAAGTCAAGGGCCGCCTGCCCTCCTTGACCAGGTAGGCCGTGGCCACCCACAGCGAGATCATGGCCAGGGTCTGGTTGCTCCAGGAGAAGTAGCGCCAGAGCACGTTGAAATCCAGCTGGGTCAGCACAGCGCCGACTGCCAGCAGCGGCAGCGTGATGATGAGCCGGTTCTTGATCTTCTTCTGGTCCAGGTGGGTGATCTCCGCCAGGATCAGACGCGCGCTGCGGAAGGCCGTGTCGCCGGAGGTGATCGGGCAGACCACCACGCCGACCACCGCCAACGCGCCGCCCACCACGCCCAGCATGGTGGTGGATATCTCATATACCGTGCCAGACTGGCCCAGCGTGGAGATGGCGTTGTTCAGCACGTCCGTCGCGCCGTAGAAGGCCACACCCGCGGCCGCCCAGATCAGGGCGATCACGGACTCGGCGATCATCGCGCCGTAGAAAATACTGCGGCCCTGCTTTTCGCTGGTGATGCACTTGGCGATCATCGGCGACTGGGTGGCGTGGAAGCCGGAGATGGCGCCGCAGGCCACGGTGACGAACATGAACGGCCACACGGGCAGGCCCTGCGGATGCAGGTTGGTCAGGGTGACTTCGGGAATCCTGTAGCCGCCAAAGAATATGCCGCCCAGCACGCTCACGGCCATGACGATCAGTATGACGCCGAAGATGGGATACAACTTGCCGATCAGCTTGTCGATGGGCAGCAGCGTGGCCAGCACATAGTACACCAGGATCACCACGATCCAGAACTTCTCGTTCAGGACCGCGGGGGTCAGCCGGGCGATCAGCGCCGCCGGGCTGTTCACGAACACGGTGCCCGTCAGCGTGAGCAGCACGATGGAGAACACGCGCATGATCCACTTGGCCGCGCTACCCAGGTACGCGCCGGACAGCTCCGCTATGGAATCACCGCCGTGGCGGCAGGAAATCATGCCGGACATATAGTCGTGCACCGCGCCGCCCAGTATGGAGCCAAACACGATCCACAGGAACACCACCGGGCCGAAGCACGCGCCCATCAGCGCGCCGAAGATCGGGCCGGTGCCGGCGATGTTCAGAAGCTGCACAAGGAATGCCTTCCAGGGCTTCATGGGCACGCAGTCAACGCCGTCGTTGATGGCGATGGCGGGGGTCTGCCGGTCGTCCGGGCCGAACACCCGCTCGACCACCTTGCCGTACACGGCAAAGCCCACCAGAAGGACCACCAGGGCCAGTATCAGTGAAATCAAAGCTGTCGCCTCCTACCGCTTCAAATACTGTTCAGAAACCGGGAACTCAAAATAGGTGTCCGGGCAGGGCTCGTCCCGCAGGGAGAAGTGCCACCACTCGCAGTCGATGGGCTTGAAGCCGTTGCGGGTCATGGCGCGCTGCAGGAACATCCGATTGTCATACTGCTTCTGCGTCACGGCCCGGGAATCCGGGTGGGAAACCTCGCTGAACAGGTCAAAGGGGCTGCCCATGTCCACTTCCCTGCCCGTGCGCATGTCCAGCAGCGTCAGATCCACCGCGCTGCCCCGGCTGTGAGAGGACTGGCTGGCGATGTAGCCCTGCTTGAACAGCTCCTGCTTTTCAAGGTCGGGATAGAAATAGGGCTTCATGCGCAGGTCCAGGTCCTCGATGCCCCACAGCACGAAGTGCTTCACCGCGCAGGCGGGCCGGTAGGCGTCGAACACCTTCAGGCGATACCCCTGGGCGTTCACCTCTCCCGCCACGGCCTTCAGCGCGCGGGCCGCCTCCACCCGAAGCAGCGCCACGGGCTGCTCGTAGCCATCCACGCGGTCGCCGATGAAGTTATATGTGGAGTAGTACCGGATCTCCTGCACGATGCCGGGCACGAAATCCGCCAGCAGCACAAAGCCGGAAGAATCCATCGTCACGCTGCGCTTATAGTCCATGTCAGTACCGTCCTTTATGTATGTTGGGAATCGTTCAGCGCCCGTCCGCGTCCCTGGGCTGCGCCGCGTCACCGGTGTTCATCACGACGTTGACATAATCGTAGGGGATCTCGATGCCGCTCTTGTTCAGCGCCCGCCTCACACGGCAGTTGATGTCGCTCTTGACGACCTCTGTGGGATTCTTTGGCTCATAATAAACGGTGGTGGCCATCACCAGGCTGCTGGCCGCATACTCAATGAAATACACCGGGCCGTATTCATAGCCCTCCCCCACCGGTTTGCCCGCCACGGTGTAAGGGCTGTCCTCCACGGCGCGGCGGATCACGGCCATGGCCTGATCCACGTCCGTATCGTAGGCTACGTTAAACCGAAATGGAATCGAGCGCGTCCGGGTCTCGTAGCTCAGGTTGGTGATCTTCATGCCGTTCAGCTTGCTGTTGGGCACGATGAATTTCTGGGTGTCTATGCCCTGCAGCACGACGTGGCGAAGGGTGATGTCCTTCACGATGCCCGCCGTGCCGTCCTCCATCTCGATGCGGTCGCCCAGGTCAAAGGGCCGGGTGGCGGACATCATCAAACCGCAGATGATGTCCGCGATGACCGGCTGGGCGGCGAATCCCGCGATGGCGGCCAGCACCGTGGTCCCCTGGAACAGCACCTTGCCGAAGGTCTGCGTCAGCGGCGAGCTCATCACCACGAACTCCACCGCCAGCAGGATCACGACAAACCGGATGATGCTCTCGACAAAGCGCAGGTTGATATTCCGCTTCTTGTCCAGCAGCTTCCTGGCCACCTTCTTTTCAAAGCGCAGCAGGAATATGACGACTATGGTCGTCACCACGGCCGTGATCACCAGCTTGGTGGAATTCCAGAAGAGGGGATGTTGGTCGAGTACTTTTGTAAGCTCCTGCATAATGCCTCTCATGTGCAGGGCTCACGCGCCCCGCCCGCTTTCGTCAGTCGTCAGAGGACGTGGAGACGGCTGCTTGCCTTGCCTCGCGATCCTTGATCATGTGCTGCAGCGTGACGAGTATGGCGACCACCTTGTCCTCGTACTCAGGGCGATAGATGTCGATGCAGTACTTGTCATGCAGTGAAAACATCTTCTGGCCGATGACGGCGATGATGGTTCCATCGCTGTCGTACAGCTCGAAGTTCAGGGCCATGATATTGCCCTGCAGCTGCCAGCCCAGGCCCTCGATGTTGTTGACATCCTTGACGATGTGCCACAGCTCCGTGGACACCTGAAACTGAGTGCCGTCGGCCATGGTGACGAAGTGGCGCTGGTGCAGCGTCAGGATCTTCCGGCTGATGTGGGCCACGTGGTTGCCCTGGGCGTCGGTAATGTCCGTCTTGTCGTGCAGCGACGGAAACTTGGTGTTGGCCTCGTAGAGCACCCGCTCCTGCGCATCGGTGATGTCGATATGCTTGTGCAGCGTGAACACCTTCGACGTGGTGAACAGGGAATGATCCGGTTCACCGAAGCGCGCCACGTTGTTGACGTTCGCGTCCTCGCCGGCCTCGCGGAAGCGATGGTACTTGGAAAAAACACCCATGGGTTTCTCCTCCTCATTCAAATGAGGACAACTTGCGTCGTCCAAATCTCTTCTTCCGTATTTTAGCATACTTCGACCCGCTGCGCAACCAAAATACACTTAATTTGTCGCTTTTTACACCATTTTGCCGAATCCCACGAAGAACCGCCGACGGAGAGTTTCCGTCGGCGGTCCATTCGGATCATTCCCGGTCAGATCAGGCGGCCGCGTCCAGGGCGGCCATGCCGTGGACGATGGTCTGGAAGAAGCCCAGGGCCATGTCGTAGTCCATGTAATCGCCCTTGTTCGCCGCGTCGTCCAGGTTCTTCACCAGCGCGGCTTCCGGATGGAACTGCAGGCCCACGGCGAAGGTCTTGTCGGTGCGCTCCACGGCCTCGATCATCTGAACGCCGTTCGTCTCGGTGACGCCTGTGACGCGCAGCCGGGTGTTGTCCACGTTCTTCACGGCCTGGTGGTGCCAGGAGGGGCAGCCCTCCAGAGTCTTGGTACCCACCATGCTGAACAGCAGGGAGTCCTCCGCCACCTCCACCGCGTGGGGCGCATAGTCCCGGTAGGACTCAGGCGTGGCCTTCTGGTTGCGGTGGGTGTAGTCGTAGTCGATGGACTGTTCCTCAAACCATGTGGGGATATCCTGGATGACCTCACCGCCGGAGATCACGGACAGCATCTGCATGCCCCGGCAGAAGCCCATCACGGGAATATCATTGTCCAGGCAGTAGCTCATGGTCAGGTAGTCGGACACGTCTCGCTCGGCGTTGTAGTCCAGCTCCTCCTCGATGCCGTGCCAGGGTTCGGGCGCGTAGTAGAGGGTCGGGCTGATGTCCTCGCCGCCGGTGAACAGCACGATGCTCACGCTGCCCACGGCCTCCGCCGCGTTGGAGCCGCGCCAGGTGTTGCACCGCACGAGCTTTCCGGCGGCCTCGTCCAGCGCGCCGGTATCGGCGACGCCCGCGGTCAGCTTTCCCATGTCATCATAGGCCAAGTCGGGCGACGTGACCTGATCCAGCATCACCCAAGTGCCGCCCGCTTCCTCCACGGAGCGGCAGATGTTGGTAAAGAACTCGGAATCGGTGTCCGCGCGCCAGGCGATGCCCACCACGGGGCTGGTCGGAAGCGCGACGACATCGGCGGATGCTGCGCCCAAAAGCGCCGTCAGAGAGAGCAACGCCGCAAGCAGCGCGCAAATTCTTTTATTCATGGTTCAATTCCTCCCTTGGTGTCGAGCAATGCCCCCCTCCGGGCATAGAGCCTACAATCCATCGATCAGAACGTCTTTTTGATCACCAGGTCGATTCGGTCGCCCTTGACGCCCACCACCACGTCGTCCGCGATCTTGGCCACAATGGACTTCTCCAGTTCGTCCAGGGCCTCATCCACGGAATCCACGGAATCATGGGCCTGGTTCAGATCGTTGCGGTAGGTCTGCAGCGTCCAGATGGTCATCATCTCACTGCTGGGCATCATCGTGCCAGGGGTATGGACGATGCCGTAGTCCATCGTCTGCTGGCCATAGGCGTCCATGGTGTTGCCCATGCCGCGCAGCGCGCCGGAGATCACCTCTCCCAGCTTCGCCATGAAGCCCTTGGCGGCGGCATTCTTGCCGGTGCTGGAAACGGACAGCAGCTCCTGCTTTTTGCCCGCATTCATGTCCGCGGTGGCCTCAAAGTGGATCTCACAGGCCTTGCCTTCCGCCGTGAACCAAATCTGGCCGTAGAAGTCCTCCAGCGTGGTCTTGACCATGCCCAGCGTCTCCTCCACCAACAGGTCCAGGCGCAGCGTGTCCCGCTTGTCCAGCTTGGCCTGCCAGGCAAAGTTTTCCGTAGCGTAGCGCGCCGCAGCCATGCGCTCGGCGTCGCTGTTGACCATGAATTTATCCGAAACTATCATTGTTAAGTCCTCCAATATCTCGCTGTTCAGATGCGTGAATCCTCTCGCTGGAGATGGAGCGGTTCCCATTCAGCGACAGGACACAGAGAGGCCCGCCTGCCGTCTGCACCGAACGAGTAAAAATGCGCATAATGATGCCAGTCGCATCGCTGTGCGATGTAACAGCCAGCGCTCTTTCGTCCATAGCAAAGGCTGGCAACTGCATTGCGACGGCCTGCGTCGGCGCGGGCGTTGTCATTCTTCTTCTATCGGATGCTGATCAACAGGCGCTGGTTTTGCTTATTCGATGTTCAGGATATCAGCGAAACCGGTGACGTCGAACACTTCGTTGACAATTTCGTTCACATGGGTTACCTTCATGCCGCCCCGATTGGCCATGATCTTGTGAGCGCTCAGCAGCACGCGCAGGCCTGCGGAAGAGATGTAGTCCAGCTTGGAGAAGTCCATCGTCAGCTCGGCGACTCCCTCCAGGCTGTTCTTGATCTCGTTCTCCAGCTCCGGCGCGGTAGTAGTGTCCAGGCGGCCCTCCAGGGCGATATTCAACGCGTTGCCGTTCAGATTCTTGGTGATCTTCATGTTCGTTTCCTCCTAAATCAGATGTGTTTGTATATGGTCAGAACGTTCCTGCCGTCCTCATACCGATACGTCATGTTGTCCATGGTCTTCTTGACCAGGAATATGCCCAGGCCTCCGATCTCGCGTTCCTCGGCGGAGAGCGTCACGTCCGGATCGACTTTTTTCAGCGGGTCGAAGGGCATGCCGTTGTCCACGAAGGTGATGCTCGCCATGCGATCGGACGGGTCAAAGTCAAAGCGCACCGTCACTTCGCCGGTTTCGTCGCCATAGGCGTAGTGGGCAATGTTGGCGAACAGCTCGTCGATGGCCACGTCGATCTGCATCTGGGGTCGCATGGCACAATCCAGCGCCTCCAGCTGCGCGTCGATGAATTCCGTCACCTTCGGGATGCTGTCGACAATCGCCTGTACGGTCAATTCAGTCATAGCGCCGCCTCCTTATTCAGCGGTGGTCTCCTCCACGGGCACGCGGTCCTCCGCCAAGTCCTCCAGCCAGTGGAACTCGCCGGTCTTGACCACTTCTTCGCCGTAGATGGTCTTCCAGTCGTTGGCCATTGAGATCACGTTGTAGCCGCTGCCTTCCCACTTCTCGCGAAGCTCGGCCGCCTTTTCGGCGTTGCCGTAGTCGCGCACCTCGTCGTCCGCGATCAGCATGAAGGCCGCACTCTTGTAGACGTTGTTGTTGATGGTGTAGTTGTGCATGCTCACATCGCCGCCGGAATTGCCGAAGGACAGCACCGGCTGGCGGCCGATCTCCTGGGCGATCTGCAGCACTTTGTTGGTCTTCAGGTTCTTGATGAGCAGGTGATCCGTGCGGACGATGTCGTCGTTCACGTTGAACACATAGTCCAGGCCATCCGCATCGCCCTGGTTCGTAGCCTCCAGCTGCACGTCCATGCCGATGATGTTCTCATAGGGAATCTCCACCATGCCCTCGATGAACACGCGGCAGATGAAGCGGTCGCTGCCGGAGCAGACAAAGCACTTGAAGCCGTAGTCCTGCAGGTACTCGATGACCTCCACCATGGGCAGGTAGAAGGAATCAGCATAGGTCATGCCCTCGAAGCCGTCCACCTCGCGCACCAACTCGCGGGTGACGAAGTCGGAGAACTCGCCCAGTGTCATGCCCGCATAGGCGCGGGCCGCGTGGGTGGCGTGCAGCATGTCCATGTGGTCCGGGAAGGACTTGTCCAGCGCATGGTCACGAAGCATGCGGCCGAACTCCAGCATCTCGGCATCCGGCTGATAGCTCTCGTCCGTCAGGATGCGGCGGGCAAGCAGGTAGTACTCCAGATAGGTGGGGTACAGCTCGCCCATCAGCGTGCCATCCATGTCGAACACAGCGATGCGGTCCATCTCCGGGATGAAGTTGGGCGACTCATCGTCGGTCACGTCCTCCACGTAGTCGATCAGCGTGTTCAGCGCCGGGGCGTCCTCGTTCCAGAACTCGAAGGCGTCCTCGTACTCGACGTCCTCTTCGTCCAGGGCCTCGATCTCCTCGGCTTCAACATCTTCGTTGTCGATCTCCGGCTCAGCGGGATCGTTTTCCATCAGGTCGTCCGAGGCGGTATTGCCGTCAGTGGTCTCCTCCACCTCAGCCCCTTCCTCAGCCGCAGGCTCCACTGCCACAGGCTCCTCAGCCACGGGCTCCTCAGCGGCGGGTTCTTCCACAGCGGTTTCCTCCGCAGCGGTTTCCTCCGCAGCGGTTTCCTCCGCAGCGGTTTCCTCCGCCACAGTCTCCTCAACCGCCGGCTCTGTCGCGGTTTCCTCCGCAATGGCAAAGCCCGTCAGCATCGACAACGCCAACACCAGGGCAACCAGCAGGGATGCCAGGGAAATCCTGTTCTTTTTCATATGACATGCTCCTATGTTGTTATTTATCTTTCAGCGCTTCCCGGGGGATACGCGCCTTCGACCGGGGGTGATGGCTCGCTGGGGACAGACCAGCAGGCACAAATGGCAGCCCACGCATTTCCTGCCGTCAAGCACGGGGCGTCGCTGCCCATTCAGGCGGATGGCCTGGTGGCCGCCGTCTGCGCAGGAGATCACGCACCGTCCACAGCCGACGCACCTGTCGCGATTGAACCTTGGATAGAGCACCGTGTCCCGCTCCAGGGAGTCCGTGGTAGCGCTCAGGGAATCCAGCCCAAGGCCCACGGCTTCCCGGACGCTGCCAAAGCCCTTTTCCGCCAGGTAGAGGTTCAGGCCTTCCTTCAGATCGTCGATGATCCGATAGCCGTACTGCATGACAGCGGTGGTCACCTGGATCGAGCCGCCGCCCATCAGGATGAACTCCAGGGCGTCCCGCCAGGTTTCCACACCGCCCATGGCGCTGATGTGCATGCCGTTCAGCGAGGGGTTCTGGCCAAGCTCCGCGATAAATCGCAGGGCGATGGGCTTCACGGCGCTGCCACTGTAGCCGCCCACGGCGCTGTGGCCGTGCACGGCGGGTCTGGAAACGAAGGTGTGCAGGTCGACGCCCACCACCGACTTGATGGTGTTGATGGCGGCGATGCCATCCGCGCCGCCACGCCTTGCTGCCTCGGCGGCGGGGCTCATGCTGGCCACGTTGGGCGTCAGCTTCGCCAGCACTGGAATGCCGCAGGCGCGCTTGGCCGCGGCGGTGAACCGCTCCACCAGTTCCGGCACCTGGCCGATGTCCGAGCCCAGGCCTCCCTCGGCCATGTTGGGGCAGGAGAAATTCAGCTCCACCGCATCCGCGCCGTTTTCCTCGCACAGCCGCGCCAGCGTCCCCCATTCAGCCTCATCCTGGCCCATGATGGAGGCGAGGATGAACTTGGAGGGATAATTCGACTTCAGCCGCTGGAATACCTCCATATTCTCTTCGACGCTGTGGTCGGAAAGCTGTTCGATGTTCTTGAAGCCGACGAATCCGCCACCGTCACCCTCCAGGGCGGAGAAGCGGGGCGAGGCTTCGTGGATGTCCAGCGTGCAGATGGTCTTGAAGCAAGCCCCTGCCCAACCGGCTTCAAAGGCCCGGGCGCACATATCGTAGGTGCTGGCCACCACGGAGGAGGACAGCAGGAACGGGTTTTCAAGCTCAACGCCGCACAGGTCGCACTTCAGGCGGCTCTCGTCCGGGGGCAGCGCCGTCTCAACCTTCGGCTTCACCTCGGCGTAAAGCCGATTCACCAGGCCCTGGACAGGAACCTCGCCCGGGCGCACGCAAGCCCTCTGGCAGGGGGCGTCACAGTCCGCGCAGGGGTTTGCCTCCGGCAGGCGGCTTGCCATGCCCTGTTCATTTCCAAACCAGAGTCCGCGCAGCAGCCGGGAGGGTGCAAACCTTCCGCAGGCCCCGTCGCAGGGGGCGTCGCCGCACAGCGCGCAGCGGATCATATCACTCCGCCGGATGACGGGTTCATTTTGGATCATGTGCACTCGTCTCCATACCTTGGTCAACGGCACAAAACGGGAAGCGTTATCGACATACCCGCTCCATCCCGTTCAGGGTCCATTTGTTCTCCTACTCATGATAGGTGAATGTTCGACGATTGTCAAGCAGAAATCGATGCCGCAGGCTCGATTTTTCGTGCCGTCCCACCGTCAGCCCACGTTCTCGTCGTTGCCCATGGTCAGGGTGTGATCCCGCAGGTTTTCCCAAGCCAGCCGGTTCAGCGGGTCATACATCACCTCATCCATGGTCTCGGCCGCGCCGGCGTCCTCGAACACGGCCCGGTTGGCTTCGTAGTCCTCCAGGCAGTCGTCCAGCAGCGAGCGCACGGCGTTGAAGCCCTCCAGCGCGCGCGCCTGGGTGTCCGCGTCCAGAGACTCGAAGGCCGCGAAAATGTTTTCATGCAGGTTCACCATCTCCGGGTCCCACAGGCCGTGATCCATGGCGAAGGCGCATATGTTGGCGGCCGCCTGGGCGGTCTTCAGGGACGCGCCTGCCGTACCTGCCTCCAGATTCGCCAGCGTGCCGAAGTAGTCCTGCGCCAATTCATCGACAGACGGCGCCTCCAGCGCGCCCGCTTCCACGACATCCGACACCACTGAATCGCTGTTCACCGGGAAGGTGAAATAGGTGTCCGGGAAGGGCTCGTCCGCCAGGGTGAAGTGCCACCACTCCTCCGCCAGGGGCTTGAAGCCGTGGGCAAGCATGGCCTCGCGCAGGATCATGCGGTTGGCGTACTGCTCCTCGGTGATGCCGGTATAGTCCGGATGGGACAGCTCGCCGAAGTAGTCGAAGGTGCCGCCCATGTCCACTTCCTTCTCGGTGGTCATGTCAAACAGCGTCAGGTCCACGGTGCTGCCCCGGCTGTGCCCGGAGTGTTCGGCGATGTAGCCCTGGGGAAACAGCACGTCCTTGTCCAGCTCCGGATAGAAGTATTCCTTCATGCGCACGTCGTCCATGTCCAGCGCCCAGTTCATGAAGTCCGTCACCGCCATCTGGGGGCGGTAGGCGTCGTAGATCTTCAGCCGGTAGCCCTGGCTGACCACGTCGTCGCTCACTTCGCGCAGCGCCTGGGCAGCCTCCTTCGTCAGGAAGGCCAGCGGCTCTTCGTAGCCGTCGATGCGGTCGCCCACGAAGTTGTAGGTGGAATAGTAGCGGATCTCCAGGATCGCATCCGGCACGGCCTCGCTCAGAAGCACGAAATCCGAAGCGTCGCTTGAGAGAGTCACGTCCTCAGCCAGCGCGGCAAAGCCGCCCAGCAGCGCCAGGCACAGCGTCAGCACCAGTATGCGTTTCATCATGTTGATCTCCTCCTTAATCGCGTTGCTCAATTGGTTTATGCCGCGTCGGCGGGGTGTTCGTCCATTTCCTCCGTGATCATGTCGGTCTCCCCTGACACTTCATCCTCCGCAGGGGTTTCCTTGGGCCGGGACAGCCGCGGCTGGGGAATCTCCTCCTCTTCCACGTCCCCGCTGAACATATCCGAGATCACCGGCCGGATGTCCGCCAGCCCCGCAGTGGGCAGCTCGTTGACCGCGCCTCCCTTGATCTGGTACAGGAAGAGGCGCAGGATATTCTCCAGGCTGTAATCGTTGCCGATCTCATCGATCACCTGATTGATATAGGCCTCCGTCTCCGGGCTGATCTCGACTTCGCCGTCCTCCGTGTCGCCCTCGACCTCCAGCTGTTCAGGCATCGCGCCGATGTCGAACCAGGTGCCGGCAATGCAGGCGAGCACGTGAGCGTCGTCCAGGTCGTCGGTCTTCATGTTGTAGACGCCGTGGAACAGCACCGGCACCGCATGGCCCGGGACGCACACCATGCGCATGGTGCGCCCGTCCTGGCCTGCGTTGGTGCTGGCGAAGTAAAACGCGCCCTTAAGGTGCCCTATGAGCCACTCCAGGAGCTCCACATCTATGTTCGCAAGGCTGTCCGTCTCCTCGTCCGGGCTGCCGAACAGCAGGCCTGCGAGCGCGCCGAACAGGCCGCCCTCTCCGCTTTCGGAGTCGTCCAGCTTATTTTGCAGGAAGGGAGGGAGCACGCTGTAGTCGCCGGACAGCACCTGGAAGAATATGTCGCTCACCGTTCCGACCAGCTTGTTCACGTCCACGCTGAACACATAGAGGATCCACTGTTCGTCGTCGAAGATTTCGTTCTCCGGCAGCGTGAGGGTCAACAGCGCCCGGTCGTCATCGAACACCTCCGGCATCTGGTCCACGCCCAGGCGGGTGGCGTCCAGCGCCCGGCGCAGCTCAACATCGTACTTATCAAGCCCCGAGGCCCGCAGCGCCCAGGGCAGCAGCTCGGCCAGCTGGGGATAGTCCGTGCCCGGCACCATGGCGCAGTCCACGGTGAACCAGAAGCTGCGGCCCTCCTCAAGGGTCATGCCGCCCTTTTCATACAGCCGCCAGGCCAGATAGTTCAGAAGCGATGAATTGCTGTGCACGCCGCCCTGGTCGTTCAACACGGTGGGCGTTCGCACGCCGGGCACATAATACACGTCCCAGGTGAACTCCGGCTGCTGGAACTCGTGGGGATCGCTCATGCTGCGAACCTGCGTCGTGCTCTTATCCCCCAGCGTCCAGGTGGCGTCCGGCTCCATCATCATTTGGCAGGTCTTGCCCTGGATGTCGCTGATGGCCTCGTTGATGGCGCCGTAGTCGTTCATGTAGGCGGTGTAGGTCATCACAGAATCGGTTACGCAGTGGGTGTACTCATGGGCCAGCACGTCCAGGCACTGGGAATAGTCGTTGCCATAGCTGGCCAGGAAGACCTGCCAGCCCAGGTAGCCGCCCACATAAGCCGCGTTGTCCACGGGCTTGTGGTCGATGTCGCAGTAGTTGTTCAGGATCAGGATCGGCGTGTCCAGGCCGTCCCCGCCCGACCAGCCGATGGCCTTGTAGTAGTCATAGGCCTTGCAGTAGTTGTACAGGCTCAGCAGGCCCACCTGGTCCCACTGGCGGTTGTCCGGGCTGTAGGCCAGCGTGACCCGGCCGCCGCCGTAGAGGAAATCCCAGCAGTCGGCCACGACAATCCTGCGCTCGATGTTGCCCAGGTAGTACATGCCGGTGCGCTTGTCGCGCATCACGGTGACGGTCAGCTCCTTCTCGCCGCCGGTGGACAGGTCCACATAGCCGGTGTAGTCAACCGGCTCCATGAACTCGAACACATAGCTGGCGTCAAAGCCGCTGACGCCGGCCTCGTCGCCGGGCATGATGGTGGGCAGGCTGTACAGGTATTCGCCGGAAAGCGTCACGTAGTGGGCCAGGTACGGCAGGTTGGAGGACTTAGGCTGATTGTTTTCCGGATTGTCGGTGTAAACGACCCAGACCCAGCGGCTGCCCCCGTCGTCCTCGGCCTCCACGTCGATCTCCAGCGCCATGGGCAGGATCATCCGGTCGGTAAAGCCCTCAATCACGGCCGGCGTCTGCTGCCGCGTCCGGTTGGCATGATCCAGCACCAGTGCTTCCGCCTCTTCGGCGGAAATGCCCTCGCCCTGCTCCGCCTCGGGCAGGTCGGACACGATGCTGCTGGTGAGGCCCAGCATTCGGCCGTCCCCATCGGCGATGACCTTCACGGCCCCGCCCAGCACGGTGGCGTTGTCATACATCTGTTGGAACACGTAATAGCGGTTGCCGCAGGCGTCCGTCAGCGTGCGCCAGGGTTCCAGTTTAGTGCGCCCGTCGCCGCCCAGCTGGTCCATCGCGCCATCCACCACGCGGCCGGCGGCGTCCATGTCGGCCACGGGGGTGTCCACAGTCGCGCCATCGATCAGCGTCACACGACCGTCATGTTCATAGACAATGGGGCTTGCAGCTTCCTCTGCCGACACGGTCAGCGGCATCGCGCTGATCAACAGGCACAGCACAAGAGCAGCCGACAGTAATCTCTTGATTTTGCACATGATCTTTCACGCTTCCTTTTACGGGTTTGTTTGGCTTCCGAATCAGATGTAAACGAAGTTGTGGATGTCAGCGGTGTTTTCGGTGAACCGGATCACACCCGCCGCTTCATCAGGGAGACTGCAGAACCAAGGGGAATCAGTGCTTCTCAACCGGGTTGAAGCACCCGGCCAGCCGCACGCCCTCCATGGCGCGGCCTGCGTCCAGCTGTTCCCTCGTGACGCCGCCTTTATTCTCAACCTCTATCACATAGTGATAGCTGCCCAGCGCGCTGCCCTCGGGCCGATCGTGGAGGGCCACCAGTTCCAGCCCGGCTTTGTGAAGCTCGACGATGATGTCGTCGATGCGACTGGCTTCGCAGGTGGCCACGAGCACCGCCCGGGTCAAACCCTCCCCTTCGCCCATCTGGCGGGAGAGCACATAGAAGCGGGTCTTGTTGGCATCGGTGATCTGCACGTTTTCCGCCAGCACCTGAAGGCCGTACAGCGCAGCGGCTCCCGGCGCGGCGACGGCGGCGATGGTCCCATCCCCCGTCTCGGCCACGTAGCTGGCCGCGGCGGCGGTGCTGGCCATCTCCAGGGTGTCGGCGTCGGGCAGGTGCTCCGAGCGCCATTTCTCGCTTTGGGTCAGGCCCTGGGCGTGGGAACAGACGGTTTTGATGCTCTCGAGCGACGCTCCGGGTACGCCCATGAGCGTCTGGCTGATGGGCAGGATCACCTCGCCCACCACGAAGGCGTCTTCCGCAGCGATCAGCGCATCCACGTAGTTCACCACCGCGCCGCCCACGGTGTTCTCCTGGGGAATCACGGCGAAATCCGCCGCGCCGGTGAGCAGGTCGTCGATGGCGTCGTTCACCGTCTCCCGGGGATTCAGCGCCTCGCCGCCGGTGAAATAGAATTGCGCGGCTTCTTCGGTGTAGGTGCCCGCCGGGCCCAGGTAGCTGACGGTCTGGGCGAGACCCCCCGTGCCCAACAGCGCCAGGCACAGGGCCAACGCCACGATCCTTGTGCGCATAGTCACATCTTCCTTTCCTTTTTCAGAGGCTTTATGTGTGTCTGATGCGAAGCACGAGCCGGTTGGGCAGCTCCTCGCCCGCCTGCCAGGTATGCTCCATGCTCTCGGTCATGCCCTTCAGCACCGCCAGGGACAGGTCGCCGTCCGGCGCGGTCACGTCCATGCAGGGTCCGGCATAGCGTATCGTCCACTCCGCGCTCTCCGCGGCCTCGGAATACTCGCAGACGGCCTGGACGCGCGGGGTTTCCAGCGCGGGCACCAGCAGCTGCGTGGCCTCCTCGAACACCAGCTGCACGCGGCCGGCCAGCTTCGGCGCAATCTGGTTCCTGTTGCACCAGGCAACGATCTCCCCCGCCATGCCCAGGAAATCCCAGTCGCGGCTCTCGATGTTCAGCTCCAACACCTTGAGCCTTCGCACGAACCGCCGCGTTTTTTCCCGCAGGGGCTTGTCGAAGATCTGCTCCGGGCTGCCGTCCTCGTAGACGCCGCCCTCGTCCATGTAAAACACCCGGTTGGAGATCGCCCTGGCGAAGTTCATCTCGTGGGTGACGATCATCATGGTCTTGCCGGTCTGCGCCAAGCCCCTTATGACCGCCTGCACTTCCCCCACCATCGTGGGATCCAGCGCGCTGGTGGGCTCGTCCAGCAGGATCACGTCCGGATCCATGGCCAGCGTGCGCGCGATGGCGATGCGCTGCTTCTGCCCGCCGGACAGCTCGTCCGGGTAATTCAGCGCCTTTTCCGCCAGGCCCACCATGCGCAGCAACTGCATGCCGGTGTCGTAGGCTTCCTGCTTCGATACACCCAGCAGGTCCATGGGCGCCAGCATGATATTCTCGATCACCGTCTTGTGCCCGAACAGGTTGAAGGACTGGAACACCATGCCCATCTTCTGCCGAACTCTATTCATGTCACACTTTGGATCCGTGATCTCCACGCCGTCCACCCAGATCTTCCCCGCCGTGGGCTTCTCCAGCTGGTTGATGCAGCGCAGCAGCGTGCTCTTGCCCGTGCCGGAGGGGCCGATGACGGAGATGACGTCGCCGTCGTGGATCTCGACGCTCACGTCCTTCAGCGGCGTGACGTTCGGATACTCTTTCTTCAGGTGCTCAATCCGGATCATCGGTCTTCACCCCCTTCAGGATGTCTGCGGGTTTGCGGCGCTTCGGATTGAAATCAATGGCGATGCGCCCGATCACAAAGCCGATCAGCCCCTCCAACAGGAAGTAGATGATCGTCACCGCGATCAGCGGGAAGAAGGCTTCGTAGGTGCGGCTGCGCACGATGTCGCCCATCTTGGTCAGGTCCTGCACGGCAATGTAGCCCACGATGGCCGTGGCCTTGATGAGGCCCACGATCTCGCCCCTGTAGGCGGGCAGCACGTGGGGCAGGGCCTGGGGCAGCACGATCTTGAAGAAGGTGCGCCGATCGGAATAGCCCAGGGCGCAGGCAGCCTCGTACTGGCCGTTGTCCACCGCGCCGACGCCCATCTTCAAAAGCCCGAACACCGCCGCGCCGAAGGTGAGCGTAAAGCCGATCACCGCCACGGCAATGCCGCTGATGGCCACCGAACCGAAGATGATGTAGTAGAGTATCATCAAAAGCACAACCATGGGCATGCCCTGCACCAGCCACATGGAAAACCGTGTGACTGAGTTCGCCACGGGGTTGCCGCCCCTGCACAGCATGAATACGGCGAAGCCCAGGGCCGTGCCGAACAGGATGGAGAACAGCGTGATCAGCAGCGTGGTCAGAACGCCGTCCGCAAACAGCCTCCAGCGGTCCTCGCGGATGAAAGTCTTGTTGAAGCTCGATACGATGCCGTCCCGGGAGGAACCCTCCGCTGTCGCTTCTGAAGCCTCAGCCTTGGCTGTCCGCACGATGAGCACAAAGGCCGCCGGGCAGTATTCCACGAAATCGACGGATTGCGCCCGTTCATCCGTGATGATGATGCTGCCCGCGCCGATGTCAGCCTTTCCCGATTGCACCGCGGCCAGTATGGCGGAGAACTCCATGCCGGTAAACTCCACCTTCACATCCAGCTCCCGAGCGATCATCAGGATGATCTCCAGATCAAAGCCCTTCAGCTCGCCGTCTGCCCCGACATAGCTCATCGGCTCCAGCGTGTCGCAGACCGCTGCCCGAACCGTTCCGTTCGCACCGGCCCAGTCCTGTTCAGGCAGGACTTTGGCGCTGTCGTCCGCCCCGGTCCACTTCTCCCAGGCCTTCTGAATCTCGGATTTGGGAATGGCGTCATAGGTCGTCCGCCACTGGTCCCTGCGGATATCGTCCTTGGCAAACGCGATGCCGAAGGCGCCGTCCCGGAGGCTCTGGGGGAACAGCGCGAGGTCCGGGTCTCGGTTGAGCGCCAGCTGTCCGACGGCGTTGTTCATCAGGAAGGCGTCCGTCTTTTGGGCCTTCAGCGCCTGGATCATATCCGGGGTGCTGTTGAAGAAGGTGAACTCGCCCACGTCCGGGGCCTTGCTCTTCACCAGCTCTTCAAAGGGCGCGCCGGTGAGCATGGAGACGGTCTTGCCGGAGAGATCGGAGAATTCGGTGTACTCCGGTCGAACGCCCGACGCGGCGGCGTCCCGGGTATTCTTCAGCACCACAGCCACCGTGCCGCCGGAAAAATTCGGTTCGGAAAACAGCACGCTCTCCGCGCGCTCCGGGGTGATGCTGATGCCGGCCGCCGCGAAATCGCACTTGCCAGTCTGGACCGCGGGCAGGATGCCGTCGAAGTTCATGTCCACGATTTCCAGGCCATACCCGGCATATTCGCAGAACAGGGCGGCGAGCTCCATATCATAGCCCACCACCTTGCCGTCGCGCACATATTCAAACGGCGCGTAGCCCGACTCCGTCGCCAGACGAAGCGTGCCGTTTTCAGCGCTCAGGGAAGCGAGGTCCGGCATGGTCTTCGCCGTCTCGTCCTCGCCGAACCACTTGGCTGAAAGCCGATCCAGTTCCCCCTCGGGAAGTTGATGAAGGAAGGCGTTGAACTGATCCCTCAGGCTCTCCCCCGCCTCACTCTTGGGAAACACGAGCGCAAACTCATAGCTGTCCAGATACTCCGGCAGCCAGGTTACCCGGTCGCTCTCCCGCATCAGGATCTGGGCCACCGGCTCGTCGACCACGAACGCATCGATCTTCTGTCCGGTGAGCGCCGCTACCAGGTCGGCCTTGCCGTTGTAGTACTCCACCTGGGCTTCCGGCAGCTTCTCCGTGACCATCGCATCGAAGCTGGCGCCGGTCTGCACGCCGATGCGCCTGCCGTTCAGCTGGGCCAGGGATGTGAAGGCGCCATCCGCGCTTGCGGTGGCCTCCGCCTCGCCCCGCACCATCACGCCGATCTTCTCCTCGTACAGCAAATCGGAGAAGGGCAGCGCTTCGGCGCGCTCGGGCGTTATGTTCAGGTTCGCCATCACGCAGTCCACGTCGCCGGTCACCGCCGCGGAGGTGATGGCGCCGTAGTCATAGACCTTGAACTCCAGTTCAGCGCCGAGCCACGTGGCAAAGCGCCGCGCCAGCTCGATGTCGTAGCCCGACAGCCCCGTGCCGATATAGTAGCTGTAGGGCGGCACGATGCCGGAGGTGCCCACCGTCAGGTGAATGTCCGAGGTCTCGGGCACGGGAATGTCCGGCATGGTCTCCTCGCCCTGGATCACCCAGCGGGTGTACATGTCGTCCAGCGTTCCGTCTGTGCGGATTTCATCAATGAATTGGTTGAGTTTGCCCGTGAAATCCGGGATCTTCGTCACCGGCGAGATGCCCACGGCGATGCGCACCGGCTCGCCCAGGGTTTCGTCCAGCAATCGAACGCCCTGCAGGCCGCTCTCGATGGCGACGCGCATCTGGTTGTAATCGTAGATAAAGGCGTCGATCTTGCCCTGGGCGACGGCCTGATAACCGGAGGGCTTGTCGGTGAAATATTCGATCCTGGCCCTGGGGAACTGCCCCCGGGCAATGCCCTCGGCGGCGCTGCCCTGGTCGACGCCGATCCTCACGCCCGGGTCGTCCAGCCAGGAAAGCGTCCCGGCTTCGCCCTCCGCGCAAGCCGCAGCGCCCAACGCAAGCAGCATCGCAAGCAGGAGCGCAAATCTCTTCAGCATACACATACACCTTTTTTGAATCATCGGTCGGGAAGACTCATATTCTATTGCTTTCATTATACCAGCCAGGGCGTTCAAAACCGTAACAGCGGATTGCGAGGCCCACGGGTGTTTCGCGATCTGCGGGATTTTTCGCTTTCTCCTGACCCGCGAAGGGCGCGCCCTTCGGTCGGTTCCAGGCCCCAATCGCATCCGTTGACGCTGCCGCAGGGACACATGCCGCGGTTTCCTCTATGATCTTAACACGGGGCGCGTCACAGAACTGTCACACGGCGTCGGGCGGCGATTTTCAGGGTTCAAATGGCGAGCTCGCTTCCCGGAGACTGACCCAGTCGCCGTCCTCCCATTCCATATCCTCCCGGAAGGTCATCTTCTCGCCGTCCCAGTGGATTTCGATCATTTCGGCAAAGGTTTGGCGCAGGAACACGTCGTCGATCTCGTATTGCAGGTAGTAGGTGCCCGGGGGCAGCGGGATCTCCTGCACGTCCAGGCTGCGATACATCGACAGCGCCTTGCTGAATTGGTAGTCCGCGCTGCCGTAGATGGGATAGAGCAGCTGGTACTCCTGTCCGGTCAGCGCGGACAGCGGCCTCACGCTGCGGTTCAGCAGCGCGCTGTTCTCCTCATAGCCTTCCCACATGCCATAGACCTCGTAGTCATTGATCCTCGACTCGCCCTGGTCAACAACATAATTCGTATGGCGTCCGCAGCGCAGCATACACACCTTGGAATCGATCATCACCGGAATGTTGTACAGCTTTTCGACGTAATTGGTCTGGACCAGATCCATGCAGATCAGCTCGCCATCGATGGACGGCCAGTGCATGGGGTCTCCCGCGCGCCGGATCAGGCCGGTATTCTCGCTTGACTGTGTGGACTCGTAAATGCAGTCTGTGCGGCCCAGGTACATGAGCTCGCCCGTCTCCTCATTCAAGCGATACAGACTATAGAAGGCATTGTCCGTGTTCTCGTATGTATCAAAGTCGATCTCCATTGCCGGCATGCCGTCCGCACACAGGATTCTGCGCACCCTTACGTCAAAAGCATCCACGCTGTCGACATCCGGCAGGCGCTTCGCGGAATCATATACCCAGTCCGGGGCAGTCCAGTCTGAGATGCTGTCGATGAAGGCAAGGTAATGCGGCGCGGGGTAGTTCATGGCATAGATATCCAGCTGCTCCGCAGTAAATACGGCCGGATAGCAGAAGGTCAGTCCCATGGCTTCACTGCGCCCCGGACCGCGCACACAGTATTCCACCGCGTCCGTCAGCGCCTGAAGCATCCTGTTGCGCAGTCTGAACCGCGTGAAGATGGGCAGGTCCTCATTAAGAAGGAAGCTCCCCAGGTCCCGCATGTTGAACGGATCCTCTCCGTATTCCCTTGAGTGGAAAAGCGCCCTCACATAGACATTGGCAACGCTGGGATAGTTCAGTATCGCGTTGCCCACTTCGCTGAACAGCTCTTCAGTGGCATCCACCAGCGCGTCAATTTTGCTCAGATCGATCACCGACCACGTGAGGTTGGCCTTGTTCGCGGTCGAAGCATGGTTGGCGTACTTGACGGCAGTGGTGTCGCAGACCATTCGGCTCAGGAATTCACCGTCGCACTCCGCGTAGGCAAGCAGCTGCTGCATCCAGTCCCCCACGGCAGTACCCTCTCCGGGCACGTTTTCCTCTGAGGCCACCATCCAATCGGCGTAATCCTTGAGATTCCACGCCGTCTCCAGGTTGGCCATCAGGCAGGCGTCGATGATAATGGTGTCGAAGTGCGCCCCGCCGTCCTCAAGCGCCTGCTTCAGTTCGTACAGGTACATGATGTCATTGTCGAACAGCTCGTCGATGAACAGGCCCGAGCGCGCCCCGTCGCCGTGATCCCACAGCACCAGTGCGTACTTTTTTGCGGGCCGTGTCTCGACGCCCCAGCGGATGAAGTCCGCCAGCGTTTCCGGGTCGGCCATGCTCGCCAGCGGCACGGTCTCAAGCAGGTTGTACCCAAAGGAGAAGCCGTCCTCGGTATACTTCTCGTCCGAAATGGTGTCATAACTCCAGCGCTGCAGAGCCTTCGGGTCGATGTCCAGACCAGCTTCTTCTCCATGCCACTCCTTGCTGCCGCCGGTCTCGATGAGCACGTTGACCTTTCCCTTTTTCTCAAGCATGCCGCTGTCCACGCTGGCGCCATCTGAACGGACGTAATCCGCCATGAAGTTGGCCAGGTAGTATGTCTTGCCGATCTCCTCCAGGTTGGTGGAGGCATAGCTGTACTTGCTCTCGAGGTCTGAGCCGCAGAAGTAGAACAGTACCGTCCACTCGTCCTCTTCCTCCGGAGCCGCTTCGGCGGTGGCCGCCGCGCCGCAGAGGATCAGCAGCAGCACCGCTGACAGGAGTATCAGAATCGTCTTTTTCAATCAAACACCTCCAGATTGTCTCGTGCCGGATTACGGATTGCGCAGGTCCTTCAGATCCACCCAGTCCTCGTCGTCCCACTGCTCCGCACCAGGGAAGGTCATGTTCTGGCCGTCCCACTGGATTTCGATGCGGTCCAGCACGGTCCTGCGCATGAACAGATCGTCGACCTCGTATTCCAGATAGTAGGTGCCGGCAGGAACCGGGATCTCGTCAACGTCCAGCGCCCGATACATCGTCAGCGGTTCGCTGGCTTGATAATCGGTCTTGCCGCTCTTTTCCGTGCCGTCGATGGGATACAGCAGCCGATACTCCCGCCCGGACAGCTTGGACAGCGGCTCCACGCTGCGGTTCAGCAGCGTGCTGTTCTCGTCGTAGCCCTCCCACAGTCCGTAAATCTCGTATTCCTGCTTCGCATTGCCTTCGTCGTCGTAATTGATGTCGCGGCCGCAGCGCAGCAGGCAGGTCTTTGAATCGAGCTGCACCGGCACGTTGTACAGTTTCTTCGTGAATACCTCTTTCAGGAAGTCCATGCAGATCAGCTGCCCGTCGATGGCCGGCCAGTGCATGGGATCGTTCGCCCGCCAGATCTGGCCCGTGAAGTCTTCCGTAGATTCAAAGCCGCAGTTTGTGCGGCCCAGCTTCAGCACCTCGCCCGTCTCTTCGTCCTTTTGGTAAAGCGTATAGTAGACATTGTCGAGGTTCGGCTCCGGGCTGTGGAACATGACGCCGGGCATGCCGGTCTCGCTTATCTTCCTTTTGATTTGGATCTTCAACTCCTCGATGTCGTCGATCTCCGGCAGGCGCTCCACGCTGTCGTACACCCAGTCCGGCGCGGTCCAGGGCGATACGGCGTCAATATAGGCAAGGTACACGGGAATGGGAAAGTTCTTGGCGTAGACGTCCAGCTCTTCATCGTCAAACTCCATCGGATAGCAGAATGTCAGGCCCCGGGCCTCGGCGCGGCCCGCGCCGCGCACGCAGTAATCCACGGCGTCGGAAAGGGCCTTCACCGCTGCGTTGCGCATGGCCAAATCCGTATAATACACCATGTTGCGGTTGTAGATCAGGCTGCCAAGGTCCCGCATGTTCTGCTGGCCGTCGCCGTACTCGTTGGCTTCGAAGATCATCCGCGTAAACAGGTTGGACGATTCAGAATTGTCCCTCAACGTGTCCCCCACCGTCTGGAAAAAGCTTTCAAAGGACTTGACCACCGCGTCCACCCTGGAAAGGTTCACCACCGACCAGGTGAGAACCGACCTGGCCTCCTCCGACTCCTCGTTGGCATACTTGATGCTGGTGGTGTCGCACACGCAGCGGCCCAGCCATTCCCCGTCGCACTCCGGATAGCAGATCAGCTCCTGCATCCATTCGCCGATGGCGGTGCCCTTGCCGGGCACGACCTCCTCTGAGGCCACCATCCAGTCGGCGGAGTCCTTCAGGTTCCAGGCCGTCTCGAGGTTGGCCATCAGGCAGGCGTCGATGATCACAGCGTCGAAATGGGTTCCGCCGTCCGCAAGCGCCTGTTTCAGCTCATAGAGGTACATGGTATCCTTGTCGAACAGCTCGTCGATAAAAAGGCCGCTGCGCGCGCCGTCGCCGTGGTCCCAAAGCACAAGCGCATACTTCTTTGCGGGATAGTTCTCCGCGGCCCAGCGGACATAATCTGAGAGCGTGCCGGAATCGGCCATGCTCGCCAGCGGCAGCGTTTCCTCCAGTTCAAAACCGTCGCCCTTGTCCCCACCCATGCCGCCGTAGGGATACATGGCATAGTGCCAGCGCTGCAGGGCACCAGGGTCGATGTCCATGCGCAGATCATAGGTGTGCCACTGGCTGCAGCCCCCGGTCTGCAGGACGATGTTGACCTCGCCGAACCGGCCGTCGTTCTCCCCGGTCATGGGCTCAATGCCATTGTTCATCATATCGAAATAATTGATTGGAACGCCAACGCCTGCGAGCTCCTCCAGGTTGCCGGTGGCATAGGCATACTTGCTCTCCAGGTCGGAGCCGCAGACGTAGAGCATCACCGTCCACTCGTCCAGGTCGTCTTCGACGCCCTCCGCCATCGCCGACGCGCCGCAAAGGAGCGTCAGCAGGAGAACCCCCGCCGTCAGTGTCAAGGCAATATTTCTCATGTTAATCCCCTTCACGTCCTTTCGGGTTTCCATGTCTTGGGAATGAAACGCGCTGCCATACGGTGGCACCAATACTCCCATACTATAAAATCCCTTTATATTATACCACATCGCTTCGATTCTGACATCCCCCTTCCAAGGGATATTTGAAAAAATATGCCTGAAGCCCCGCTCCGGCACCAGGTTGCGGCATATTCGTAACCAGATGATGGCAAACCCGTGAAATCTGAGCCTGCAAGGGCCAATTCGCTTGACAAACCGGCTGCCGCATATAGTATAATCAGGATTGGGAATTGTCACGCGTGAGTGTGACAGTTCTGTGATAAAAGGCATGATACAATATGCCCGTAACCAAGCAAAACCAGTCGACAACATAAAAATGGAGGGTATGAAAATGAGCAACGAGATCAACGAGCTGAACCTGGAAGAGCTGGAGGAAGTCACGGGCGGCAAGAAGAAGGATGACGTGCATGACCTGAAGAACTTTGTCACCGCGAAGGTGAGCGTCCCCAAGGGTACCTACCTGGTAATGCAGAAGACCGCGGGCGGCGCGTTCATGTCCATCAAGTACAAGGACGGCGACAGCATCAAGGTCAACCAGAACTTCCTGGAGAAGGGCTATCTGCTGGCCTACTCCCCCGCCAAGGACAAGTACGGCTACGTGGACGCCAAGTACGTGCGCTTCTGAGATGATCGGAAGGCCGCCACGGTCGAACGCGTATCCATGCTTTTGATCCGGTTGCGGCGTCCAAAAGCCAAACAAACATACTCACCCAAGGCCAATGCGTGGCGGGGCTGGTGCCTCGCCACATGTTGGCGTTAAAAGGAAAAACTGTTTTCTATCATATCATTGGAGGCAGATCCATGCAGAGCCAGCTGTTCAGGAAAAAGAGCGTGGAGCCCATTTCGTCCCCGGAGCAATTGCAGGATTACATGCGGGTGGCCAGTCCTGGCATCTGGATGGTGCTGGCAGCGGTGATCGTGCTGCTGGCCGGGCTGTTGGTGGCTTCGGCGCTGGTGAAGGTGGAGACGACAATATCCGCGAAAGGAGTCCTTGACGAAGCGGGCACCACCATCGTGATGAAACTAACGACCCGGGCAGGCGAGGACGTGCGCGAGGGCATGACCGTGCGCGTGGGCGGTCGGAGCGGCCGCGTGGACTACGCATACCAGGGCGGCAGCATCGTGAATGTCACCGCCTCGCTGGACAATTCCGGCGAGGCGCTGCCCGCGGGCGTTTACGATGTGCAAATCGTCACCGAAACCCTGAGCCCCATCAGCTTCCTGCTGAACTGACGGGAGGTGCGACGCTTGCCTTCCGTTAAGGTCAAACAGCCCCTCAGTCGGGGCGTGGCACGGGTGCCCGTGGTCATGCAGATGGAAGCGCTGGAGTGCGGTGCGGCCTGCCTGGCCATGGTGATGGCCTGGTACCAGAAGTGGGTGCCGCTGGAGGTCGTGCGCGTGGACTGCGGCGTGTCCCGGGACGGCTCCAACGCCAAGAACATCATGCTGGCCGCGAAGCACCACGGCTTCGAGGTGCACGGCTATCGGATGGAGCTGGATGCACTGAAAGAAAACGCCACCTTTCCCTGCATCATCCACTGGGAATTCGACCACTTCGTAGTGTTGGATGGCTTCAGTGGCGGAAAAGCAGTGCTGAATGATCCGGCCCGGGGCATCGTGAAGGTGCCCATGGAGCAGTTTGACCGTGCCTTCACAGGCATCGTCATCACATTCAAGCCCTCCGCTGATTTCGTTCCCTCCGGCAAGCGCAAGAGCACGCTGGCCTTTGCCCGCAGGCGCCTGCACGGCGCAGGCGCGGCGGCGACCTTCGTGGCGCTGACCACCGTCATATCCTACCTGTTCGAGGTCATCAACCCGGCCATGTCCCGGGTATTCTTCGACCGGCTGCTGACCGGCCGCAACCCGGATTGGCTGCGCCCCTTCATCGGTTTGATGGCGCTTTTGTGCGCGGTTCAGCTGATCGTGGAATGGACCCGAACGGTCTATTCCCTGAAGATCAACGGAAAGCTGGCCGTGGTGGGCAGCACTTCCTTCATGTGGAAGGTGCTGGGCCTGCCCATGGACTTCTTCTCCCAGCGCATGGCAGGCGACATCCTGCAGCGGCAGAGCACCAACGCCACCATCGCAGGCGCCCTGGTTCAGACCATCGCGCCGCTGCTGTTGAACACCGTCATGATGGTGTTCTATCTGGTGCTGATGCTGCGGCACAGCCTGGCGATGACCCTGATCGGCCTCATCTCCATCGCCGCGAACCTGCTGGTGGCCCAGTATATCTCCGTGCGCCGGATCAACCTGACGCGGGTCCAGGCACGGGACGAGGGCAAGCTGGCGTCAGCGACGCTGGCGGGCATCAGCATGACCGAGACCATCAAGGCAAGCGGCGCGGAAAACGGCTTCTTCCGCAAGTGGGCGGGCTATCAGGCCTCCGTAAACGCCCAGTCGGTGAAATATGCGCGCATGAACGCCCGGGTAGGGCTGATCCCGTCTCTGATCAACACCACTGCCAATTACCTGGTGCTGTTCGCGGGCGTGCGGCTGGCCATGGACGGCCACTTTACCCTGGGCGCCATCGCGCTGTTCCAGGGCCTTTTGAGTGCCTTCACCGGCCCGGCCCAGACATTGATCGGCGCCAGCCAGACCATTCAGGAGATGCGCACGCAGATGGAGCGGGTGGAGGACGTGCTGCAATACCCCTCGGATCCCAACGTACGCTTTGATGCCATCGGCGAGGACATAGACTGTGCCAAGCTGAGGGGCAATGTGGAATTGAAGCACGTCACCTTCGGCTACTCCCGCCTGGGCAAACCCGTCATCTCCGACTTTTCCCTGAACATCCGCTCCGGCGAGCGCGTGGCAATCGTGGGCGCCAGCGGCTGCGGCAAGTCCACGCTGTCCAAGCTGATCTCCGGCCTCTACCGGCCCTGGGAGGGCGAGATCCTGTTTGACGGCAGGCCCGTGTCCGACATCCCCCGCCCCGTGTTCACCGGTTCCCTGGCCGTGGTGGATCAGGATATCATACTCTTTGAGGACACCATTGCCAACAACATCCGCATGTGGGATAACTCCATCGAGGACTACGAGGTAATCCTCGCGGCCCGGGACGCCCAGATCCACGACGACATCCTTCAACGCCCCGGCGGCTATCAGAACCGCCTGACCGAGAACGGGCGTGACCTGTCCGGCGGCCAGCGGCAGCGGCTGGAGATCGCCCGGGTGCTGGCCCAGGACCCCTCCATCATCATACTGGACGAGGCCACCAGCGCCCTGGACGCCAAGACTGAATTCGACGTGGTGAAGGCCATCCAGGACCGGGGCATCACAACCATCGTCATCGCCCACCGCCTGTCCACCATCCGCGACTGCGACCATATCATCGTGCTGGACAAGGGCGTGGTGGTGGAGAGCGGGACGCACGAGGAGCTGTTTGCCCTCGGCGGCGTTTATGCGAAGCTGGTCACCAGCGACTGAGAAAGGAGGCGCTCTGAATGGGTTGGTTTGACGAACAGATCAGACAACGGATACAACACGACGAAAACACCTTCGAGGACGCCTTCGAGCAGGTGGCAGCGTCAGTGCTGGGCAGCCGTACGGCGGCGCGCCTCAAGGACGAGCGCCTGGTCGCCCGGGAGGCGCTGGACGAGATTCTGAAATACTATCACAAGAAGCCCGTGGATATACCGGAGGACATCACGGACGTGAACGACCAGCTGGAGTACGCGCTGCGGCCCCTGGGCATGATGACCCGGGACGTGGAGCTGACGGAGGGCTGGTACAGGGACGCCTACGGGCCGATGCTGGGCTTCCTGAAGGACAGCGGCGCGGCGGTGGCCCTGCTGCCGGGAGCGCTGAGCGGCTACACCTTCCGCGACCCGGCCACCGGCGAACGGGTGCGGGTGAATCGCAGGACGGCGAAGCGGCTGGAGCTGGAGGCTCTGTGCTTCTACCAGCCCCTGCCCATGAAAAAGCTGGGCATCCCGGATCTGTTGCTGTACATGAAGAAGTGCGTCTCCGCCGGGGACATCGCCCTGATCGTGCTGTCCATGCTGGCTGTGACGCTGGTGGGGCTGATCGAGCCGAGGGTCTACCAGGCCATCACCGGGCCGGTGCTCAAGAGCAAGAGCGCGTCCATGCTCATCGGCATGGCGGTGTTCCTGTTGTGCGCCGCGGTGGCATCGGAGCTGATCAACGTGGTCAGCGACCTGCTGACAGAGCGGCTCACCACCAAGACATCGCTGGCGGTGGAGTCTGCCGTGATGATGCGCATACTCTCCCTGCCGGTCAGCTTCTTCCGGCAGTTCGCCTCCGGAGAGCTGTCCAGCCACGCGGACTCGGTGGGCTCGCTGTGCGACATGATGCTCAGCAGCGTGATGTCCATCGGGCTGACCAGCCTGCTGTCGCTGATCTACATCGGCGAGATCTTCCGCTTTGCGCCGCTGCTGGTTTGGCCGTCCATACTCATCATCATCGTCACCGTGAGCGTGAGCCTGGCCGTCTCCCTTGCCCAGATCGGCATCACCCGAAGGAAGATGAAGCTGGCCGCCCAGGAGAGCGGCATGAGCTACGCCATGGTCAGCGGCATCCAGAAGATCAAGCTGTCCGGCTCGGAAAAGCGCGCCTTCGCCCGCTGGGCGCGGCTCTACGCCCAGAATACAGAGCTGGAGTACAATCCCCCGACCTTCATCAAGCTGAGCAGCGTGATCACGCTGGGCATCTCCCTGGTTGGCAACATCGCACTGTACTACCTGTCTGTGCGCTCCGGCGTCGATCCCAGCCAGTACTACGGCTTCACCGCCGCCTACGGCCGTGTGATGGGCGCGTTCACCGCCCTGGCCGGCATCGCCATATCCGCCGCGTCCATACGCCCGATCCTTGAGATGGCGGAGCCGATCCTGAAGACCGAGCCAGAGATCACTGCGAATAAGGAGCAGGCGCGGCAGGTGTCCGGCAGTATCGAACTGAGCCACGTCACCTTCCGCTACGAGCCGGACACTCCCGACGTGCTCACCGACCTGTCGCTGAAGATCAAAGCCGGAGAATACGTGGCCATCGTTGGGCGCACCGGCTGCGGCAAGTCCACTCTGGTGAGGCTGCTGCTGGGGTTTGAAAAGCCCCAGCGGGGCTCGGTGCTTTACGACGGCCGGGACCTGGCGGGCATCGACCCCCGCTCCCTGCGCCGGAACATGGGCGTGGTCATCCAGAATGGCCAGCTGATGCAGGGCGACATATTCTCCAACATCACGCTTTCAGCGCCTTGGCTGACGGTGGACGCAGCCTGGGAGGCAGCCGAGACAGCGGGCATCGCCGACGACATAAGGGATATGCCCATGGGCATGCAGACCATGATCTCCGAGGGCCAGGGCGGCATCTCCGGCGGGCAGAAGCAGCGGCTTCTGATCGCCCGGGCCATCGCCCCCAAGCCCCGCATACTGATCCTGGACGAGGCCACCAGCGCGCTGGACAACGTGACCCAGAAGCAGGTGTCCGAGGCGCTGGATCGGCTGAAATGCACCCGCGTCGTCATCGCCCACCGGCTGTCCACCATCCGCAACTGCGACCGCATCCTGGTGATGGACAGGGGCGCGATCATCGAGGACGGCACCTACGATCAGTTGATCGCAAAGAAAGGCGCGTTTGCCGACCTGGTCGCCCGCCAGCGGCTGGACGCGGGAGAGAACTGATATTCCGGAGGGATCGACATGGCACATCCGTACATCAACAGAGCGCTGTACGACGCGATCGTCCGCTTTGACGGGGACGAGTCCGCCCAGGAGGCCTATTACCGCATCATGGATTCCACCGTCCTTCGCAGCGGGCGGGAAATGACCGTGCGCTCGCAGGTGCTGCGTGCCTACGCGATGCTGTTCTGCGACGACTTCATGCTCGCTCCCGGCCATCAGGCCGGCCCGGACGAGGTGGAGGCCACCGCCGACCGGCTGTACACCGGCGAGACGGGCTTTGACCCGGCCCACTGGTACCGCATGGGCCATCACTTCCCCGTCATCGACGAGGACAACTACGACCGCTTCGCCGCCCTGGTGATCTCAGACCTGAGCGCCGGGCCGCTGCACGATTCCATGCTCTCCGGCGGCGACATGCTGCTGGTGGGCGAACCGGATCCGCTGCACATGACCCCGGAACAGCGCCGCAACCAGCAAGTGCGCCCCGTGGACCTGAAGGAGGGCTTGCTGTGACCATACTGTTGCTGGAACGGGACGCCGGCGTGCTTCACAGGCTTCAGAAGCTGGTCGCATCGCTGCGCCCGGAGGCGGAGCTGCTCGCCTTCACGGACAGCCCGTCCGCCCTTGCCGCGGCGAGGAAGAAGGAGATCGATGCGGCGTTTCTCTCGGCAGCCATGCCGGAGCTGAGCGGCCTGGATCTGGGCCGTTACCTGAAGGACATGTACCCGCAGGTGAACCTGATCTTCCTGTCGGACGGCGCGGATCACGCCATGAGCGCCCTCTCGCTGCACGCCAGCGGCTATGTGCTTCGTCCCGCGGAGGAAGGCGCCCTGCGGATGGAGCTGGACGACCTGCGCCACCCCGCGCCGCAGGAATCCGGCAAGCGGGTATTCGCCCAGACCTTTGGCAACTTCGAGCTGTTCGTGGACGGCCAGCCCGTGGCCTTCAAGTACACCCGCACGAAGGAGATCGTGGCGCTGCTGGTGAACAACCGGGGCGCGCAGACCACCAACGGCGAGATCATCGCCGCGCTGTGGGAGGACGACGGCGACCCTGAGAAGAAGGCCTCTTACCTGAGCAACCTGCGCCAGGATCTGCAAAACACCATGACAAAGCTCAAGCTGAGCGGCATCATCGTCAAGCAGCGGGGCAGCCTGGGCATCGCGGCGGACAGGATCGAGTGCGACCTTTACGACTGGCTGGCCAAAAAGAAAGCGTCCAGATACCAATACCTGGGCGATTATATGAACCAGTACAGCTGGGCGGAGACGCTGCACGCCGAGCTGGACGAGATTAACTGGGCGATGGAGGACGGGGATTAAATCCCCGTCCTCCATCTTTTTTCCCATTCAATCCGGTTTGCACCGGAAAGCAGTATCGTTTGTCGATCAGCCCTTTTGGCCGATGCGCTCCGTCAGGAAGCGGTCGAACTGCTCCGGCGGCACGGGCCTGGAGAAGTAGTAGCCCTGCACATAATCGCAGCCCAGCTCCCGCAGGGCAAGGTACTGTTCCTCGGTCTCCACACCTTCTGCCACCACTGGAACGTTCAGGTACTTGGCGATGTCGATGATCAGTTCGATCATGCGCACGTCCTTCTTCTCGCCAAAGGCGCTGCGCACAAAGCTCATATCCAGCTTCAACACATCAATGGGCAGGTTGGACAGCATGCCCAGGGACGAATAGCCGGCGCCGAAATCGTCCATTTCGATGCGGAAGCCCATGCCCACGCTGCGCAGCTCCCGGGCCATCAGGATCACCTGGTCGGAATCGCCGGTGTAGGCCGACTCCGTGATCTCCAGTATCAGGTCCTCCGCCTGCAGCCGGTTGCTTTCCAGGATGTCCGTGAAGATGCTCTTCAGGTTGGGCGTGAGCATATCGATGCGGGACACGTTCACCGACACCGGGATGGATAAGCCGAAGCGGTCCTTCCAGGCGCGGATCTGGGCGGCCGTCGTGCGCCAGACGAACTCGTCCAGCTGCAGGATCAAGCCGTTGTCCTCCAGCAGCGGAATGAACACGCCGGGGCTGATCAGGCCCAGCTCGGGATGGTCCCAGCGCACCAGCGCCTCCGCGCCGGAGAGCACGGGCGTTTCGCCGCGGATGTCGAACTTCGGCTGAAAGTACACCTTGAAGCAGTTGTCCTTCAGCGAGGTGCGGAAGTCCTCCAGCAGGTGCTCGCGGAACAGGTCGGCCTTGTGCATCTCGTCGTCGTAGATGCCCACGGCCTTCAGGTGCCCGGACCTGACGGTGTTGGCCGCCGTGCGGGCGTAGTCGAAACGGCGTTCGATCTCCAGCGTCTTGTCCACGTTCATATAGACGCCCATGCGCAGCCGCACGCGGTTCGCCGCGCCTTCCTCGCCGCCCACATCCTCGGCAATGCGGTCCAGCAGCGCCTCGTAATTCTCCTTGTGGGGGCCGTAGATGAAGAAGATGTCCGCGCTCCTGCGGCAGGCGACGGCGCCGATGTCCCTGGAAACTTGGCGGATGCGGTCGCCGACGCGGCTCAGCACGCCGTCGCCGTACTGCTTGCCATAGCGCTCGTTGATCATGTGGAAGTGGCTGATGTCCACCACCATGGCATCCATGGGCATGTCGGTGTAGTGCTGGTCATAGAGGCGCACATAGCGCAGGAAGTAATCCAGGTTCAAGAGCTTCGTCAAGCTGTCGCGCTCGGTGGAATGAATGATGTTCCGCTTCTCGGAAAGCTCGATGCAGCGGTTGGCCCGGGCGCGCACGATCTCCCAGGAGGGATAGGGCTTGGGAATAAAGTCCATAGCGCCCAGCTTCAGGCACTCCACCTCGGCGCTCTGGTCCGCCGTCAGCACGATGAACGGAATGTCCTTCAGCTCCGGAGCCTCCCGCATGACCTTAAGGACTTCCATGCCGGTCATGCCGGGCATCTGTAGATCCAGCATCACCAGGGCCAGCTCATCCTTGTGTGTCTTCATCTGCTCCAGCGCCTCGGAGCCGTCGGAGGCGTACAGCAGGTCGTAGGCGTCCTCAAGCATGTTGCCCAGCATCATCAGGTTGACGGCCTCGTCCTCCACGATCAGCACGTGGCGCTTTAAGTGCATGACCTCAGACTCGTCCACCATGGGGATGATGGCTTTTGCCTCCTCCTCGAAGCTGTCGCGGGTAGCGGCACCCAGGCTCTTGAGCAGCTGTTTCTCCTCATACATCAGCCCGTCGGCGCGCTCAAACACGGCGTGATAGTCCCTGTCCTCGCCCGCCCTGTATTCCGACAGTCCGCCGGAGACCACCACGCCGCCGCTTCCAATGTTGACCACGGAGCGGTCGTGCAGCGCCAGCAGCAGTTCCTTTCGGATGACGAAGTCCCGACCCGTGAGAATGACCACGAATTCATCTCCGCCGATGCGATAGACAGGGCTATGCTGGAAGATATCGCAGATCATCTCAAAAGCCTTGCGGATATACTCGTCGCCCGCTTTGTGGCCAAGGGTGTCGTTGATCTTTTTCAATCCGTTCACGTCGCAGACCACCACTGCAAATTTCTCGGCGGTCCCTGCGTCGATCTTTTCGTCGATCTCCTTCTCCCGCTGCAGATAGGCATGCTTGCTCTTCGCGCCGGTCATGGGGTCCTTGAAGGCGGTCTCCCGGGCGGCGTCGCGCTCCTCCACCGCCTTGGATTCCCACTTCTGCATGGACAGGTGGTTGATCAGCATCGCGGCAAGAGCCATGATGAACAGGCCCGATATCAGCAGCGAATTCATGGCGTTGGTCCGGTGGACCTGGTTGATCTGGCTCTGCATGAAGGCATCTTCCGACGCCTGTCCGGCATAGTGCTCCTGCACGGCGTAGATGGCATCGTTGGTGGTCCGCTCGTCCACTCGACCGGACCAGATCATCGCCATGAACACCACCAGCGCCAGCAGCGCGATCCACACGATGATGGCCTTGCCGAAGCGGCGGGCATTGTCCTTGCGGATGATGCGGCGGAAGTAGAAGAAGCCGATCACCGTCCAGACCATGAACAGTATGTAGGTCTCTGTCGCCAGCATGTCGTCGCCAAAGAGGCTTGGGAACAGAAGGTATACGCTGAACGCCAGCATCACGGCCAGACCGACGACTCCCGTGACAGCCTCCCGGCGGTGCTTCTGCTGCCTGGCAACCTTCAGCGCCGCAGCGGACACGAAGCCATAGAGCATCGTGGCGCCCAGGGTGGTCACGTCCACGATCCAGCCGATGGCCGTCCTGCCGATAAACGGAATCAGGCAGCTGAATCCCGCGACAAGCAGCATGGCGTTGGCGGGGATGTGCTTGTCGTTCAGTACAGCTATGCGCCCCGGCAGGATGCCATCCCGGGCCGTGGCGAAGAACAGGCGGCTCAGCGCGCGCAGGTTGCCGATCAGGCTGGTGAGCACCAGAGACAACAGCGAAGCCATCAGTGCCGCCACGCCGAAGTCGCCCAGGTAGTAATGGGCGGCATAGAACGCGGGCAGGCCCTCGATGCCGGAGTAGCTGTCCAGGTTGCGTATGTACTCCAGCCAGCTGGAGCAATCCGCGGGATAGGCCGAGATGCTCAGCAGTGTGACGAACACATAGATGGCGGTGGAGGTCAGCACCGAGATCACCAGGATCCTGTGCAATCGGTCCCTTTTGAAGTTGAATTCCTCCGCCGAATGGGTGATGCTCTCAAAGCCGATGAAGGCCCAGGGCGATATGAAGGCGATTTGAAGCGTCTGGGAGAAGGCGCTCCTGTCCGGCAGGAAGGCCGGCGTCCAGCTGACCTTGAGCCCCGCCGCGGCCACGGCAAAGCACAGCGTGATGCCCAGGGTGAACACGGTCACCAGCAATACCATCATCTGCGCGGACAACCGGTTGCTTCGGACGCAGAGCGCCGTCACCGCCGCGATGGCCCCAAGGGTCAGCAGGGCCTCGCCCAGGTACACCTCATAGCCGAATACCGTTAACAGGTAGCCAAACTTGAACGTGTCCCCGATGAAGAACCGGGCAAACAGCGGCAGGCTGGTGGCGTTTGCCCAGAACATGGCGATGTAAGTCAGGCTTAAAAACCAAAACACCAGGAAGGCGCGGTCGTAACCGAACACCTCCTTGGTGTAGTCATATATTCCGCCCGAACTGGGATACCGATCGGCCATGTAATAGAAATTCCGGCAGATGACCAGCATCACCGCCATGCCGATGAGCAGGCCGAAGATGCTGCCGAGGGGGCCGGCCTGGGCCAGATAGGTATTGCTGGTGACCACCAGCGAACCCCAGCCGACGCTGGTACCCACCGCCAGGGCCCAAACCGAGGCCGGCGAGAGACTGGGCCTCAGGCCCGTATTCTGATTCTGTTCCGACATTGGCAGCGCTCCCCTTCCCATTACATGAGGCTGTTGATCGTCCTTGCCTTGTCCCATCCTCTCACAGTATACGCGTTTCAACTGCTTCTTGCCCGGCGCATCCGCGGGCCACGCGTTCCGACAGATTCCGCCAGTGCCAATGCTCCCGCTCAGCGCCCTTCGCGCTGGGCGATCAGCTTGGCCATGGTCTCATACATCCGGTCCGGCTCAATGGGCTTGGACAGGTGGGCGTTCATGCCTGCCTGCAGCGAGCGCTCCACGTCCTCGTCGAACACATTGGCCGTCATGGCGATGATGGGCACCGTCGCGGCGTCCTCCCGCTCCAGCGCGCGGATGGCCCGGGTGGCGGCGAGGCCGTCCATCACCGGCATGCGCACGTCCATCAGCACGGCGTCGTAGTAGCCCGGGGTGCTGGCTTCAAACATCCTCACGGCGATCTCACCGTTGGCGGCATGCTCGCTTTCGACCTCCTCCAGATCCAGCAGGTCGGCCAGGATCTCGGCGTTCTGCTCCACGTCCTCGGCCATCAGCACGCGCTTGCCCGCCAGGATGCTCTCCGGCGCTTCGACGGTTTCCTCCACGGGCGCGGCCACATTCCCCGCCTTCTTCAGGAGCACCGCGTGGATCTGCCTGAGCAGGCTGTCGGAGAACAGGGGCTTGGCCATGATGGCGTCCACGCCGCCGGTCTGGGCCTCGTCCTCGATGATGTCCCAGTTGTAGCCGGTGAGCATGATGACCGACGTCCTGCCTTCGTCGAAGGCGCGCAGCCGGCGCACCAGCTCCAGTCCGTTGATCTCCGGCATCCTGTAGTCGGTCAGCAGCAGCGGATAGGCGTGCCCGTCGTCATAGGCCTGGCGGATGCAGCGAATGGCGTTGGCCGGGTCGGTGTCGGTCTCGGCCTCAATGCCCAGGCTGCGCAGCACCACCTGGGTGTGCTCGCAGGCGATCTCATCATCGTCCACCACGAAGGCGGTCAGTCCCTTGGGCAGCTCCAGCCCGTGCTCCGCAGGCGCGCTGCGGCCGGAAGCCTTCAGCGTGACCGTGACCGTGAAGGTGGAGCCCACGCCCTTCTTGCTCTTCACGTCGATCTCGCCGTTCATCATCTCCACGAAATTCTTGGTGATGGACATGCCCAGGCCGCTGCCGCCATAGTGGTTGGTGCTTGTGGCATCCTCCTGGGAGAATGCCTCGAATATCTTGGGGATATACTCCTCGTCCATGCCGATGCCGGTGTCCCGCATGGTGAAGCGCAT
Organism: uncultured Eubacteriales bacterium; assembly: GCA_902800625.1. GTDB lineage: Bacteria > Bacillota > Clostridia > Christensenellales > Aristaeellaceae > UBA2862. Next base: position 43,226 of record CADCFG010000010.1, read on the forward strand.
GGTGCAGAGGCCCTCGAAGGACGCCGTCTGCTCCACGGTAAGCGTCACCTCGCCGGGCGTGTCCGTGAACTTCACGGAATTGCCCAGGATGTTGATCAGCACCTGCTTCAGCTTCATGTCGTCGCCGTAGTAGTAATCGCTGACGTTGCCGACGATCTGGCACTCATAGCGCAGCCCCTTGTCCTGGCACTGGCCGTTGATGATGATGTTGATCTGGTCAAGGAACTCACGGAAGGAGAACTCTTCGTTCTTCAGGACCATGCGGCCGGATTCGATGCGGCTCATGTCCAGTATGTCGTTGATGAGCCCCAGCAGGTGCTTGGCGCTGGCGCCGATCTTCTCCAGGTGCTCCCGGGTCCGGGGCGTCAGGTCCGGATCGCGCAGGGCGATGTTGTCCAGGCCGATGATGGCGTTCATGGGCGTGCGGATCTCGTGGCTCATGTTGGACAGGAAGCTGGTCTTGGCCCGGCTGCTCTCCTCCGCCAGCGCCTTTTCCACCTCCACCTGCCTTTCGCGCTTCTGCATCTGGGTGTAGATGTCCAGCAGGATCAGCAGCGCGACAACGATCAGCGCGATCTGGATCAGGCTGCTGCGGCTCAGCGTGGCGTCCACCTTTTTCAGCGTATCCTCCAGATAGGCATAGCTGGATCGGGTGGCCCCGGTGGTGATGTCCACGCCGGCCTCCTCCAGCTGGCCGATGTAATAGGTCTGGATGGGCTCGACGGAGCGCTGCACGGAGGCCTCCGTGGACTGGCGCATCCAGACGCTGGACGTGAATATGATCAGCCCCAGCAGCACCACCCAGGCCACGATGGAGCGGCCCATGCGCCGCTGGCGGTCCCTTTGCAGGATCAGCCGGAACACCAGGAAGCCCAGGATGCCCCAGGCCGCAAGGATCAGGTAGGATTCTGTGGACAGGGTCTTGACGGAGGTCAGGTTCGGGATCAAAAACTCCAGGGCGAACAGCACCGACACCACCAGGCCCATCAGGCCAAGCGCCGTCATGCGACCGTTCTTTTCCCCGCGGGCCGTCTTCCAAGCGGAGGCGGAGGTGAAGGCATAGGCGATGGTGGCGCCGACGGTGGTCACGTCCACGATCCAGCTGATGGCCGTGCGCCCAAAGAAGGGCAGCACAACGGACACCGCCAGGATCGAGAGTATGGCGCGTCTTGGCACTCGGTTCTTGTCCAGCTGGCCCACCCAGCCGGAGAGCATGCCGTCCTCCGACATGGCACACAGCAGGCGGCTGAGGGCAATGGTGTTACCCACCAGGCCTGTGAGGATGGCTCCCAGCGCCGCCACGCCCATAAGCGCGGAGCCCGCTCCGCCCAGCGCGGACTGCGCCGCATAGAAGGCGGGCTGGGAGGCCGCGCCAGTGAACTCACCCATGCGCTGAACATAGTCCGTCCATCCAGCGACGCCCTCGGGCTGGGCGGCTGCGGCCATCAGGCCCAGGGCGATATAGGCGAGCGCTGCCGTGATCAGCGCGACTGCCATCACGCCAAAGGCGCGCTTCATCGGGAACTTCGCCTCGGCTGCGGAATGAGAGATGGATTCAAAGCCCACGAAGGCCCAGGGCGCCAGCGCGAATATGGTGAAGCTGCCGCCCAGGGCAGAGTGATTCGGCGAGAAGGCCGGCGCCATCGAAGAAGCGCCCCTGGCCATGGCGGCGACAAAGCAGACCGCCACGCCCGCCAGCAGCGCAATGGCGCTGGCGACCTGCACCCGCTGGGAGAGGCTCCTGCGCAGGCATACCAGCCCCGCGATCAGCAGCGACGCGATGGCCAGCAGGATCTCTCCCATGTAGATGTGGAAGCCCGCGATCTCATAGTCGAAGCCGAACTGGAATACGCCGGGCAGCAGCGTGCGCACGATCAACGGCAGCGCCGTGGCGTTGGCCCAGATGATGGCCACATAGGTCAGTATCAGGAACCATGCACTCAAAAAGCCGTGGTCGTAGCCGAAACAGCGCTTGGTGTAGGTATAGGTGCCGCCGCCGTCGGGGTATCGGTTCATGAGGTAATGGTAATTCACTGCCAGGATCAGCATCACCAGCGCGCCGACGGCGATACCCAGGGCTGTGCCCGCAGGGCCCGCAATGGGCAGGAAGGTGGTGCCTGGCATGACAAAGGCGCCCCAGCCCACGCTGCACCCAAAAGCCAGCGCCCATGCGCCAAGGGTCGACAGATAGGGGGCGGTCTTATGCCCGTCCCGATTGACAGACATGTGATTCATGGGATGAATCATGCTCCTTTCGCCGGAAGCCAGGCGTTGGTTCAATTCTGTTCGTATTGGTGGACGCCCTCTACCGCCCTGCGATACAGCGCCTTGATCTCATCCAGCTTTTCCTTCACCTGGTCGTCCGTCATGGTGCGCGGGTTGCCCGGTCGGAACTCCTCGGCGATATCCGACGCCAGGTCGGACAGCTTCTTCAGGCCCAGGTTGCCGCACATACCCTTGGACGCGTGGGCCGCGTCGAACATCTGCGCGGGATCCATGGCCTCGCCCGCCGCGATCAGCTGCTCCACCACGCTGCCTTTCGTCAGCTTGCGGATGTGCTTGTCCATCAGCTTTTCCACGCGCAGCACCCGCAGCGCTTGGTCGTAATCGCCGCCGATGATCTCATACAATTCCTTAAGCGTCATCAAGGTCTATCCCCTTTCAACGTTCATTTCCCGCTCGATCAGCGCCTCGAAGGCCTCGGCCGGCAGCGGCCGGGAGAAATAGTAGCCCTGCACCAGATCGCAGTCGGCGTCCTTCAGCAGATTCAGCTGGCCCGCGGTTTCCACGCCCTCGGCCACCACCCGCAGCTTCAAATACCGGGCGATGTCCAGGATCAGCTTCACCAGCCGCATATCCGTGGCGCTGGATTCGATGTTGCGCACGAACTTCATGTCCATCTTCAATACGTCCAGCGGCATGCCCGAGAGCATGTTCAGCGACGAATAGCCGCTTCCGAAGTCGTCCATCTCGATCTCAAAGCCCAGCTGACGCAGATCGCGCACCGTCTCCAGCAGCTCGCCGGCGTTCTCGGTGTAGGCGGATTCCGTGATTTCCAGCTTCATGTCCTTGAAATCCAGGCCGTTCTCCTCGATGATCCGGGCCAGCCGATCCACCAGCGTGGGGTCGAACACGTCCGCCCGGGACAGGTTCACGGATACCGGCAGCTTTATGCCGTACTTGTCGCGCCAGCGCACGATCTGCTGTGCCGCCTCCTGCCAGACATAGCTGTCCACCACGCTGATCAGGCCGTTGCCCTCGAACAGCGGCACGAAGTCGCCGGGTGAAATCATGCCCAGTTCCGGGTGGTTCCAGCGAATCAGCGCCTCCGCGCTGCTCAGCCGGGGCGGATCGCACTGGATGTCGTACTTGGGCTGGTAGTAGACGGTGAGCTGCCGCTCCTCCACCGCGCTCCTCAGGTCATTCAGCAGCCGCTGGTTCAGAAGCTCCCGCTTGCGCATGTCCTCGTCGTAGATCTTCAGCGGGTTCTGGTAGTCGCCCCGGGCCATGTTGCAGGCCGCACGGGCGCAGTCGAACAGGAACGTCGGGTCCGCCCCCTCCTGCCAGGGCTTCACGCCCATGCGCAGGTGCACGCTGACGTTGGGGGAAATGCCGTTGACCCTGCTCTGGAACCGATCCAGCAATGCCTGGTAATCTTCCTGCGGGGCGCAGTAAAAGGCGAAGCGATCCCCCTCGAAGCGGGTGGCGATGCCCTGGCTCTCCGACAGGAACGCGCGGATCTCCGCGCCGATCACGCGGATCAAATCGTCGCCGAACTCCCGTCCGTTGACGGCGTTGATGGTGTGGAACTGCTCGATGTTCATCACCACGGCGTCCAGTTTGAGTCCCGGCGTGTAGTGGAACAGCCTGTGAGCGTATTCAAAGAAGAAGTTGCGGCTGTAGAGCATGGTGAGCCGGTCGTGCTCGGCGGCGGAGATCAGCTGGCGGCCCTCGCTGAGCTCGATGATCCTGGCCACGCGGGCGGTAATCACCTCGGGCACATCGAAGGGCTTGGTGATGAAGTCGGACGCGCCCAGCTGCAGGGCCTTCAGTTCCGCTTTCTTTTCCGCGGTCAGCACGATGACGGGAATGTGGTTCAGGTGCTCGTCGGCATTCACCCGCTTCAGCACCTCAAAGCCGTCCATCACAGGCATCATCAGGTCCAGCAGCACCACGGAGAGGCTGTCCACGTGGCTTTCGATGGCCTCGAGGGCCTGCGCGCCGTTTTCGGCATATATGATTTCATAGTCGTCCTCCAGGATCACGCCCAGCGCGTCCCGGTTGATCTCCTGGTCGTCCACCACCAGGATCAGCTTTGGCTTTTGTATCTGCTTGGATTGGATCATAGGATATCAATCCTCTTTTCCCTTGCCATTGTTTATCCATTTGCCCAGCGCGGCATAGAGCTTGTCCGCGTCCACGGGCTTGACCAGGTGGTCGTTCATGCCCGCCTGCAGGGAGTTCTGCACGTCGCTCTCGTAGGCGTTCGCCGTCAGGGCGATGATGGGCACCTTTTTCGCGTCGGAGCGGTCCAGCGCGCGGATGCGCCGCGCCGCCTCCATGCCGTCCATCACCGGCATACGCAGATCCATCAGGATCGCGTCATAGTAATCCATTTCGGACGCCGCCACCCGGTCCACGGCGGCCTGCCCGTTGTCGGCGGTATCGCAGGCCACATCCTCCAGCTCCAGCAGGTCGGAGACGATCTCGACATTCCCGGCCATGTCGTCCACCACCAGCACGCGCCGCCCAGCAAGGCATGTGGACGGAGTTTCTTCCGGACCGACCGCTTCGTTTTCAAGCGTCTCGACATTCCCGCTGTCCTCCGAAACGGACCGACGCATCGGCAGGGCGATGGTGAAGGTGGAGCCCTCGCCCTTGCGGCTATCGATCCCGATCGTGCCGCCCATGTGGGTTACGAAGGCTTTGGCCACCGGCAGGCCGATGCCGCTGCCGCCGAAGCGGTTGGTGAAGCTGGCGTCCTCCTGGGCGAAGGCCTCGAAGATCCTGGGCAGGAAGGCCTCGTCGATGCCCACGCCGGTGTCCGAGACGATGAAGCGCATATCGACGACGCCATCCCTCGCCTCCGTGGATTCCACGTCAAACTGCACCGTTCCCGGGGCGTCGGTGAATTTCACGGCGTTGTCCAGCAGGCACATCAGCGCCTGCTTCAATCGCGCGGCGTCACCGGTATACTCTCCCCGGGCAGCCTCGGCGAAATGGCTCTGATAGGTCAGCCCTTTCTCCTCGCACATCGCGCCGGCGAGGACGTCGACCTGCTCCATCGCCTCTCTGAGCGAAAAGGGCTCGCTGTGAATCACCAGCTCGCCGCTCTCGATCTGCTGCATGTCCAGCATGCCGTTGATCAGATCGGACAGGTGATGGGCGCTGGCGCCGATCTTTTCCAGGTGCTGCCGGGTCTCTCCGTGCAGGTCTGGGTTTTTCAGTGCCAGGGTGTTCTGCCCAAGGATCACGTTCATGGGCGTGCGCATCTCGTGGCTGACGGTGGCCAGAAAGCTGGCCTTGACGCGGTTGCTCTGTTCGGCGGCCAGCAGCTCCGCCTCCAGGTGCTCGACCTCAAACACCTTTTGGATGATGGAGCTGATCAGGCGAACCATTACGAACACGAATATGCTGCCGCCGAAGAGTATCCCTGCGACCAGGAGATCCGGCCTTCCGAAGAAGCCCACCATCAGATAGCCCAGCAGGAAGGAGACGAGCAGCGCGATGGGAATATCGAGGATGCGGCTGCCCCAGCGCCACAGCTTCATGCCGCGAATGTAGCGGGCAAACCGAACAAAGCCGATGATGTTGTAGACCATCAGCGCGCTTCCCAGGTACACCATGGCGTATATGGCCCAGGTCATTGAGCGCATCCCTCCCCCCTGTCGTCAGCTTGGCAGCAGGTCGAGCCTATTTTGAACGTATACACCGCCAACTATCCATTTATAATAATACCACATTTCTCCCTTGCGTGCAATAAGTAATCGCGCTTTCATAGGCTTTCCATAGCGTTTCTTCCCCATTGACGAAAGGCTGCTTGGCGCCTATAATAATAGTTAACAGAATCACCCGAATCGTTACAGAGTACATAAACTGCGCGGGCTTATGGTCCCGCCTTCCGGAGCATCCGGAGGACGGGCAGGGACCTTACCGGGAGTGAGGCGAATAGCATGAACACGATACTGTTGATCGCGGAAAGCCCCTCGATCTTGGAATACTTCACAGAGGCGCTCTCCCCTTGCTTTTCCTTGCGCTGCGCGTGCACCGAGGAAGAGGGCTTGCGCGCCTTCGACGGGGACGGTCGGGGCGTGGACGCCGTGCTGATCGAGCTGGCCCTGGCCCGAAGGAACCGCTTTGCCTTCGAACCCGGTTTCAGGAAGCGCGCCTCCTTTTCAGCGACCCCCATGATCGCCATATCCACCGCGCTGCCCACGCAGGAGGACATGGACTGCATCGAAAACGGGTTTTATGACCTGATCCCCGTGCAAGCGCCTCCGGAGCTGATCCGGAAGCGGATCGACAACGCCATCAGCGCCAGCGACTCCCTGTCCTTCTCCCAGCTGGAGAAGATGCTCAAGCAGCTGCCTGCCTGCGTCTTCCTGAAGGACAAGGATTGCCGCTATGTCTTCTCCACCCAGTACTGGCGCCACATCAACACCGGCGGCGACCCGAACTGGACCATTCGCGGAAAGACCGACCTGGACATCCGCAGGGATCGGGTTAACGCCCTGAAGGCGCTGGCGGCCGACCAGCATATCCTGGAGACCGGCGAGGGCACCGATTACGTCATCGAGGAGAATGAGGACGGCATCCGGGAATACCTGCAGCTGATCAAGCGGCCCGTGTACGACGACGAAGGCAACGTCAACGGGATCATCGCGCTGATCAACAACATCACAGACTACCAGCTTCTGAAGATGGAATTGGAAAAGCGCGCCAAAACGGACGCGCTGACCGGGCTTCTGAACAAGCAGGCCGCCCAGGACCTTGCGCATATGCTGCTCTCTTCCTCCAAGAACAGGGAGGAGCGCTGTGCGCTTCTGATGATCGATGTGGACCTGTTCAAGCAGGTGAACGACCGCTTCGGCCACGCCGAGGGCGACCGGGCGCTGGCGGAGGTGGGGCGGATCATCAGCAACAATTGCCGGGGCATGGACGTGGCCGGCCGGATCGGCGGCGACGAGTTCATGGTGTTCATGCACGGCATCGACGCCACCGAAAACGCGCTGCAGCTGGGCGCGCGCCTGTCCGCGCAGGTGGAACACGCCTTCCGGGGCGACAGACTGGAAGGCCAGGTTTCGCTGTCCATCGGCGCAGCCGTATCCCCCGACCACGGCAGCGATTTCGACGCCCTGTTCAAATCCGCCGACACCGCTCTGTATGAAGTAAAGAAGAACGGCAGGAACGCAGTGAGAATGTACGCGCAGGGTAACGAAGCGTGAGGGCTTGACGAGCCCGACGATCGCGCCGCGTTGAACCGCGAAAACGGACGCCGTGCAGGCGTCCGTTTTTGCGTTCAATGACAGCCTACCACTCCACCTTCTGCAGCGCCACGCCGCAGCGGCAGGGCAGGTAGATCTGGATGCCGTAGCCGAATTCGGTGTCACGGGCATGGTAGACAAAATCCATGTCGGTGCGGCTCTGGCCGCCGAAGGGCCAGTCGTCGGTGGACAGTACCACCCGGTAGCCGCCCGGCCCGGTGACGCGGCAGTTGATAAATACGTTCTCCTGGCTCCATGTGGGGTGCAGGTTGAAGGCGTACAGCAGCCCGCCGCGCTCGAAGATCAGCAGCTTTCGCCCGTTGTCAATCCACAGGCTCTCGGCAGGGCCGGAGCAGTGCACCCTGCGGGTGTTCATCAGATAGGTCATCGAGCGGTCAAAGGCCGCCAGCCAGTCGAATTTCATGTCCCCGTTCTGAACCAGCGACCACTGGCGCCGGGCGTAATGGTAGCTCCAGTTGTTGCCCTCCCGTGGAAAGTCGATCCACTCAGGATGGCCGAACTCGTTGCCCATGAAGTTCAGGTAGCCGTTGGCCGCCGTGGCGCAGGTCAGGAAGCGGATGACCTTGTGCATGTCGATGGCCCTGTCCATGGTGGGGCTGTGGTATTCCTTCTTCATGCCGTCGTACATCTCCGCGTCCGCCAGCCGGAACATCAGCGTCTTGTCCCCCACCATGGCCTGGTCGTGGGATTCGGCATAGCCGATGCTCATCTCGCCGGGGCGGCCGGAGGTCAGCTCGTGCCACAGGTAGTGCATATTCCAGTCGTCCTGCATGGTGTCCTTCACCAGCTTGATCCAGATGTCCGGGATGCCCATGGCGAGCCGATAGTCGAAGCCCACGCCGCCATACTCCAGCGGCAGGCACATGCCCGGGAAGCCGCTCATGTCCTCGGCGACGGTCATGGCCTTGGGGTTGTAGTCGTGGATCAGCTCGTTGGCCAGCATCAGGTAGATGCGCCCGTCCACGTTGGTGTTCACGGAGAACATGGAGGGATAGCCGGCAAAGCCGTTCAGGCCGTGATCCTCATACATGATGGAGGTAACGCCGTCGAAGCGGAAGCCGTCGAAGTGGAACTCCTCCATCCAGTACTTGAGATTCGACAACAGGAAGTGCAGCACCTCGTGCTTGGAGTAGTCGAAGATGCGGGTCTTCCAGCCCGCGTGCCAGCCGCGTTCACCTTCGTGGAAATACTGATAATCCGTGCCGTCCAGCTGGTTGAGCCCCTCGCCGATGTTCGGACAGGCATGGCTGTGCACCACGTCCAACAGCACCGAGATGCCCATGCCGTGGGCCTTGTTGATCAGGTATTTCAAATCCTCCGGCGTGCCATAGCGGTGGGACGGCGCAAAGAAGTTGGTCACCTGATAGCCGAAGGAGGCGTAGTAGGGGTGCTCCTGGATGGCCATCAGCTGTATGGTGTTGTAGCCCGCGCCCTTGATCCAGTCGAGGGTATTGTCCGCGAACTCCCGATAGGTGCCGATGTGGCCGTGCTCCTGGGCCATGCCGATATGGGCCTCGTAGATCATCGGCGATTCAGGACGCTGCTGGCGGAAGTAGCCCCAGTCTGTCCAGTCGAAGGGCTCGTCCGGCATCCAGATCTGGCCGCAGAGGGTCTCGGTGGACATATCCATCACGCAGCGGGTCATGTAGGCGGGGATGCGCTCGAAGCTGGTCCCCTGCCGGCCCACCAGCAGCTTGATGAACTGACCGTGCTTGAGGGCGTCCCAGCCTTCCAGCTCGATCTCCCACACGCCGCCGCCGATGTGTTTGAGCGGGTATTCCCACTTCGCCCAGAAATTGAAGTCGCCCGTCAGCCAGGCCGCGTCCGCGCCGGGCAGCCACTCCCGGAACACCCAGCCGGTCTCGGTACGGTGGAAGCCGAAATAGCGATGGCCGTTGGCGAAGTCACAGAGGGTGCGCCACTCGTTCAGCGACCAGCGGCGGTCATTGAACCGGTCGAGGTGCATCCTGATCTCCCCGGCATAAGGGGTCAGGGTCGGGTCCTTCTCCATCAGCAGCCACAGTGCGTTGTCGACGTGAATCATGGGTAAGCCTCCTCCATTGCGATGGTCAGTGTCACTGTTCCTGCGCGGCAGTGTTCACACCTATTCTGTCATACATTGCCATTCTTTGCAATAGGTTACAGTGAAATTCTTTTATATTATTTTCCCGCCGTGGTCTTGAAATCGCGCCCAGGTTAATGTATCATAATAATATGATTCCATTATAGGGCATCGGAGGCAGGCAATGAAAAAGATACGGAACATCGTCCTTGGCGGCATCCAGCAAAAGGTATTCAACCTGGTGCTGTTCGTAATCATACTGATGATGGCGGCCTATACGGCGGTCATCATCCACCAGGCCGGGCGCATCGGCAGCCTGGTGACGGAGACCAATGAGAAGCAGAAGCAGTCCATCTCCGCCACATCCCAGATGACGATGGACGCCGTGATCTCCCAGAGCATGGGCCAGAGCACCCAGATGGAGGCCTATATCGCCAACGACCTTTTCGAGGGCCTGGCGGACACGGTGAATATGCTGGGCGACTACGCGGGCAACATCTTCCGCGATCCAGAGGGCTACACTGCCCAGCCCTACGCCCTGCCCGATCCCGCACGGGAGGGCGAGATCACCGTGCAGCTGCTGGCGGAGGAAGGACTGGACCTTACCAACGCGGAGCTTTCCGGAAAGCTGGGGCTCGTCGCCAATATGTCCGACATGATGAAGGCGCTGTACGCCAACGGCAACGTGAACTCCTGCTACATCGCCCTGCCCGACGGCGCGATGCTGCTGGCGGACGACCACTCCGCGGCGAAGTTCGGCGAGGACGGCACGCTGACGCCCATCCCCATCCGCGAGCGGGACTGGTACAGGGGCGCGAAGGAGGCCGGCCATCTGTTCTATACCGACGTGGTACAGGACGTGTTCACCGGGCAGATCGGCATCATGTGCGCGCTGCCGGTGTACCAGGGCAACCAGCTGGCCGCCGTGGTGGGTGCGGACCTGTTCCTGGACAACATGGCCGATTCCATCTCCCGTACCGCCCGCAACGGCTCGTTCACCTTCATCGTGAACCAGTACGGCCACGTGGTGTTCTCTCCGTTGACGGAAGGCACACTGCGCGTGCGCGAGCCCTTCGAGGCACAGGACCTGCGCACCTCCGATGAGGACGGACTCGGCGCGTTCATGGAACAGGCGCTGATGGGCGTCACCGACGTGACGGCAGTGACGGTGGACGGCGTTGCCTACTACATGGTGGGCGCACCTGTGGAAGCCGTGGGCTGGACGGTGGTTTCCGCTGTCAGCCAGGAAGCAGCCAACTCCCCGACGGTCATGATGGAGCAGCAGTACGACGACATACTGGCTGAAGCGCAGAGCGCTTTCACCGATGGCCTCGGCAGTGCCAGGGCCACCATCCTGGTGCTGCTGGGCGTGATCCTGGTGATGGGCGTCACCGGCGCGCTGGTGCTGTCCAAGCGCATCGTCAAGCCCCTGGGCATCATGACGGAGAAGGTGCAGTCCCTGGGCGGCAACAACCTGCAGTTCATCATGGAGGACGCCTACCGCACGGGAGACGAGATCGAGGTGCTGGCGGATTCCTTCGCCACGCTGTCGGCCAGGACGCTGCAATACGTGGACCAGGTGCAGCGGGTCACCGCCGAGAAGGAACGCATTGGCGCGGAGCTGAACATGGCCACGGACATCCAGGCCAGCCAGCTGCCCCGGCTGTTCCCCGCCTTCCCGAACCGGCCGGAGTTTGACGTGTACGCCAGCATGACCCCTGCCAAGGAGGTGGGCGGCGACTTCTACGACTTCTTCCTGGTGGACGACAACCACATCGGCCTCGTGATGGCGGACGTGTCCGGCAAGGGCGTGCCCGCGGCGCTGTTAATGATGATCTCCCGGGTGCTGATCAAGTCCCACCTGCAAAACGGCGAGACCCCCGGCGAGGCGCTGGAAAACGTGAACGACCAGCTGTGCGAGGGCAACGACGCGGAACTCTTCGTCACCGTCTGGCTGGCCGTGCTGGAGATCTCCACCGGCAAGGGCGTGGCCGCCAACGCGGGCCACGAGCATCCCACCATCCGCCGCGCCGGCGGGCAGTACGAGCTGGTCACCTACCGCCACTCCCCCGCCGTGGCCACCATGGAGGGCATCCCCTACAAGGAGCACACATTTGAGATGCGGCCCGGCGACAGCCTGTTCGTGTACACGGACGGCGTGGCCGAGGCCACGAACGCGGATAACGAGCTGTTCGGCACGGATCGCATGCTTAAGGCTCTGAATCGCGATCCCGACGCCGATCCCGAGTGCGTGCTGCGCAATGTGATGGAAAGCATCAACGCCTTCGTGGCCGGTGCGGAGCAGTTCGACGACATCACGATGCTCTGCCTGAAGTACATCGGGCCGAAGAAATAGAGGGCATTGCTATCCCGGCAGGCCGTTGGGAAGGCCCGCAATGCAAGGAAGCGAGCTTGCAAAAAAGGGAGCCAACACCGTAGTAAGTGACCGCTTTTTGCGAGTGATGCTGACACAGCAAGCAAAAATCTCTGCCGACTTCTTTTCGTCAGCAGAGATTTTTGCGTTTGCGGGCTTTATCAGCGGTCTGAAGCGGATGTCAGGCATGACCTGGCTTCCGCTTTCCCATGTCATTCCGCCTGGCAAGCGCCATGACGCGCCAGTAGCTCAGCGCTGCCAGCAGCGTTGCCGCCGCGGTAAAGATCAGCGCCAGCAGCAGGCGGTTCATGCGCAGGCCCAGTACGACCGACACCACGGCCAGACCCATCACCACGAACATATTGGGCAGCATGTAGATGGCCACTGCCGCGCCCTGCTTGATGACCTCGATCTCGTTCTCCCAGTCCAGGCGCATGTGTCTGACGCCGCAGACGCAGCCCCAGGCCGTGGAGAACGCGCACAGCGCGAGGCCCAGCAGCAGGTAGAGCGCCGTCTCGATCGCCGGGACCTTCCCCGCCACGCAAAGGCACAACGTGGAGAAGGCCATGAACGGCACCGTCATCGCCATGTTGTAGAGCATCTTGCCCTGGTACACGGTTTTTTTCTCGAGGGGCAGACTCTGGAGGATCCAGTAGTTTTTGCCCTCCAGGGACGGCGAGCAGGCCGTTGTAGCCACCATGCCGATGAAGAAATAAACAATGAACGGGATGGCAGGATGGAGCATGGCGGGGTCGACGGGCGCGTCATGGGTGACCATGTTGATGATCCGTTCCGGGCCGATGATCAGCGTCAGAAGGCCCACCAGCGCCGAGAGGATCACGCCGATGCCAGCGTTGACCAGATAGGCGGTGGAGCCGGTCATGCGCCGGAATTCCTTGAAGGCGATGGCGCACACCACGCCGCGCTGCTTCTGGGCGGACATCCTGAACCGCCGCGCCGCCGCGTGGGATTTCAGCGCGGAATTGATGCTGCGGTAGGACCGGCCCACCACGGCAAACACCGCCGCAAACAGCGCGATGCTCACCCCCGCCAGCAGCAGCATGGACGACACGCTGCCCTTCGTGACGGCGTCCGCGAACCAGCCCGCGGGCAGGTAGACGCCGGATGCGCCGCCGCTGATCGCCGAGGCCGCCTGAAGCGTGTACTCAATTCTGTCGTTGCGGACCAGGTCCTCGATGACAAAGCGCAGCGAGAAGGCGGCGAGGGTGAAGATCAGCGTGAGCACCGTCTGGATGACGTTGGTCCTGCGGAAACCGGCGCTGATCCGGGCGATCAAGAAGCCCAGGAAGGACGCGATCAGCATCGGGATCAGCGGCAATAGCAGCGACAGCACGATCCACACCGGGTAGATCACCCAGGAGGGCCGGGCGTACACGCCGTAGCCGATCAGCATGGCCAGGGAAATGCTGACATACCAGGCCAGGCTCTTGATGTACATGTACAGGAACTTGCAGCCCGCCACGGTCCCGGACTCAAGGGGCAGCGACATCAGCATGTCGTATTCCCTGAAGTTGAACAGGTAGCCGTTGGTCTTGAACAGCGTGAACACGAAGGCGAGGGCGCTGATCATCAGCGCGCACATCTCGGGCACGGCGCGGATGAGTCCGATCCTCCCGAAGCCGATGCACATGGCCGCGCACAGGGCCATCAGCATGGCGTACAGCACGACCACGCCGACGGCGCTGCCGATGATGCGGCGGCGCTTCTTCTTGTCCGTGGAATGCCTGCGGATGTTCCGGCCGCTGGTGGACAGCAGCAGGGTCCTGAGCAGCACGATGCCGTTATTCATCGCCGTCCGCCTCCAAAAACGCCTCTTCCAGGGAATGGCCCTCGGTCAATTCCTCCATGGTGCCGGAGGCGATGATCCGACCATGTTTGATGATGGCCACCTTGTTGCACAGCTTCTCTGCCACGTCAAGAACGTGGGTGGAGAAGAATATGGCCGTGCCGTTCTGGCACATTTCGCGCATGATCTCCTTCAGCGTGAAGGTGGCCTTGGGGTCCAGGCCCACGAAGGGCTCGTCCAGCACCAGCAGCCGGGGCTTGTGGATCAGCGCGGAGATGATGGCCAGCTTCTGCTTCATGCCGTGGGAATAGGCGCCGATGAGGTCGCCCAGGTCCCTGGTGATCTCAAACAGGTCCGCGTACCTGCGGATGCTCTGCTCCCGCTCCCGGGCGTCGATTGAGAACACGTCCGCCACGAAGTTCAGGTACTGTATGCCGGTCAGGTTCTCGTACAGGTCAGGGTTGTCCGGGATATAGGCGGTCACGCGCTTGCACGCCATGGGCTCGTCCTTCACGGAATGGCCGTCGATGAAGATGTCGCCCTCGGTGAAGTCCAGCACACCCACCACGGCGCGAATGGTGGTGGACTTGCCGGCGCCGTTGTGGCCGATGAAGCCATAGATGTCCCCGCCCATGACGGTGAGGTTCACGTCGTCCACGGCCTTCTTCCCGGCACCGTAGGATTTGGAATAGTGCCTGATCTCAAGCATCACGTTGTCGTTGGTGCGCAACGAAGCTCACTCCTTTGATCGATGGTCGCCTGGCGCCTTTTGCGCCGCGCAGCATTATCATAGCGCACATCACCCTGTTGTTCAAGGCCTGTCGCTTCAATTGTCACCAGGCTCGTTCCATTTGTCGGCAAAATCATCCAAAAAGTTTTCCGACATGGCCTGATAGGACTGGACACCTGGCCCGGTAAGCTGATATAATGATAATGGTATATATCCGTATATCCAACTTGTTTCAAAACAGCAGGAGTATTAGAACACATGTACACAAAGGAACAGCTTGCTAAATACGAGTATTTCGACGAAGCGCTGGGCAGGCGGGAAGTTTCCAACGTGCTGGATCCGCTGACGGGGCTGATTTCCCGGCAGTACATACTGGGGTTCGCCCGCTGGCTGATCGAAAAGGGCATCCCTTTTACCTTCGGCATGCTGGATCTGGACAACTTCAAGTTCGTCAACGACGCCTACGGCCACCACGCCGGCGACCGGGTGCTGATCCGCGTGGCGGAAGGGCTGATCGACTATCTGGACGGCTGCGGCATCGCCGGGCGGTTCGGCGGCGACGAATTCCTGTGGATCAACCTGCGCGACCGGGAGTACGCGGACAAGAAAGCCTTTCTGGCGGAATTGTACGTCAGCGAGCGGGTGGTGCGCCGGAACGTGGCGTTGGAGGACTGCGCTCCGTTCATCACCGGCACCGTTGGCTGCGCCACCTTCCCCGACGACGCCGGGGACTACGACAGCCTGTTCGCCATGATCGACAAGGCGCTATACCGCGGCAAGAGCAAGGGTCGCAACTGCTATATCATCTATGTGAAGGAAAAGCACGCCGACATCGACATCCATCGCATCGCCCGCAAGGGCGTGTACACCACCATGTGCAACGTGGTACGGATGTTTGAAATGGTGCCGGGCATGGTAAACAGGCTGCACTCTGTGGCACCGGTGCTGATGGATGAGCTGCGGCTGACGGAGGTCTATTATATCGGCGGGGATCGCGTGATGCGGGCCGTGCGCACCCAGGGCGTGGCGGAACCGGTTCCGGACATCGACAACCTGATGAGCGACGAGCTGTTCACCGCCAACAGCCTGGAGGAGGTGGAGGCGCGCTGTCCCGCCTTCTGCAATGTGCTGAAAAAGCGCGAGGTGGAATCGCTGATGGTGGTGCGCGTGGGTATGGACAATGCAGTGGCCGACGGCTATCTGGTGTGTGCCGAGCCCCACAGCCTGCGCATCTGGCAGGAGGATGAGTGCGCTGTGATGTTCTTCCTGGCGAAACTGATCGCCGCCCGGATCCGCATCGACGGTGAAACGCTGGGCGATCGAGTATAATTTACAACAGGCCTTGGTCTATATAGACCAAGGTTTGTTTATTGTGGATTCAAACCGACCTTGGTCTAAAGTAAATTATTGTCTTAACGTTCACGACTAATTGTTGACACAACAAACAGACGATGATATAATCCTATTGATGCATAGGGTTTTTTTTTGCAATTTATGAGACTTTTTTGTCAACCCATAAGGATTTTCGCGCTGGAGGTGGGCGTTTGAAGGGACAGCGGACTGTACAGCAGTATCGGTCAACGGACCTCGCGATGTTCGCCGTCATGCTGGCGGTGTTCGAGTCGCTGGTGGTCGTCGCTGCACGCCGCTGGTTCCCCAACGAACCCTACACCGTGTCCGTGACCCCCGCCATCACCTGCATCGTGCTGATGCGCTGGGGCCCATGGGCAGGCATCCACGCGGCCCTGGGCGGCGCGGTGTTCTGCCTGGTGTCCGGCGCTCGGCCGGCGCACTACGCCGTATATATCATCGGCAACCTGCTGTCGCTGGGGGCGCTGGGATTGATCCGGGCATGGACGCCCGAGGGCATCCGCGGAAGCGTGTCTAAATCCCTGCTGCTGGCGCTGTGCGTGACGCTTGCGATGCAGCTGGGCCGGGCCATCGTCTCCGTGGCCACGGGGGCTCCCCCAGCTTCAGCGCTGGGCTTTTTCACCACCGACGCGATCACGCTGCTGTTCACGCTGGTGTTGATCTGGATCGTCCGTCGGCTGGACGGCATGTTTGAGGAACAAAACCACTACCTGCAAAGGCTTCACCGGCAGGAAGAAGAGGAAAGAGGAGGATTATATGAGAGATAAGGGAGCGGATTTTCTGATTTATGATCAGGCCAGCGGCGCTTATCGCGAAAGTCCCGAACAGATGGTGCGCGACGATGTGGAGAAGCACTACTGGCTGCACGTGGGCCGCACGATCCTCAAGGATTGGCGCCTCTACCTAATGCTGCTGCCCACCATCCTGGTCTTCCTGTTCTGGCGCTACCTGCCCATGTACGAGCTGCTGGGCGCATTCAAGGTGGGCGACCAGGTGAAGAGCGTGTCGGAGCAGTACTTCGCGGGCTTTTCCTATTTCAAGACCCTGCTGGTCGGCGGCGGCACCGGCGGTCTTTCCCTGGAGTTCTGGAGGGCGCTGCGCAACACGTTCCTGCTGAGCTTCTACGGCCTGTGCTTCGGCTTCCCGATGCCGATCATACTGGCGCTGTTCTTCAACGAGGTGCGCTCCAATATCGCCCGCAGCGTGTACCAGGTGCTCACCTACCTGCCCAAGTTCATGTCCACCGTCGTCATGACCTCTCTGGTGATGATGCTGGTGAAGCAAGGCTCGCTGACCAGCGGCGCGGGCATCGTGTCCCGCTTCCTGGCGCGCATCGGGCTGATCTCCGAGGAGATGGCCAACGCGGGCCTTCTGAACAACCCCAACTTCTTCCGCGGCATCTACCAGATCAGCGGCATCTGGGAGACGGCGGGCTACGACAGCATTGTGTTCTTCGCGGCCATCATCGCCATCTCCCCCACCAGCTACGAGGCGGCGCAGATCGACGGCGCGGGCAAGATGGCGCAGATGCGCTACGTGGTGCTGCCCAGCATCCTTTCCACCATCGTGATCATGCTGATCATGCGCATCGGCTCGCTGCTCAACATCGGCTATGAAAAGGTGCTGCTGCTGTACAACAACAACACCTACGTGACCGCCGACGTGGTCTCCACCTTCGCCCAGCGCTACGGCCTGGCCGGCGCCCAGAAGGGCATCGCCTCCGCGGCGGAAATGATGAATAACGTGGTGGGCATGCTGCTGGTCATCGGCGCGAACACGGTCGCCCGCAAGGCGAGCAATGTGTCGCTGTATTAAAGGAGGGATTCAGTCGTGAAAAGAAAGCTTGAAGCCTCCGAGCTGATCTTCAAGATCATCAGCTATACGCTATTGACGGTGTTCGCCCTGGGCTGCCTGTACCCGTTCGTATACGCGGTCTCGGCCTCCATCAGCGGCCGCCACGCCGTGGACTACGGCGAGGTGGTGCTGTTCCCCAAGGACGTGCAGTTCGACGCCTTCCGAAGGATGTTCAACGACAACATGTTCTGGAACAGCTATTCCAACACGCTGTTCTTGACGGTCTACGGCACGGTATGGGCGCTGGGTGTGGCCATACTGGGCGCCTACGCGCTGAGCAAGAAGCGGCTGCTGTTCCGCAAGTTCTTCAACTTCTATCTGGTGTTTACCATGTGGTTCTCCGCGGGCATTGTGCCCCAGTACCTGAACTACCTGGCCACCAAGAAGGTGTTCAACGGCATCGGCATCATGGACGACAAGTGGCTGGTGGTCATCGCCATGGGCATGGCGGCCATGAACATCATCCTGCTGCGCAACGCCTTTGAAAACGTGCCCAGCGAGATCGAGGAAGCCGCCATCGTGGACGGCGCCACGGAGTTCGGCGTATTGAGCAAGGTGTTCATCCCAATGAGCAAATCCACCATCGCCACCGTCGCCCTGTTCTTTGCCATCTCCCGCTGGAACGGCTATTTCTGGGCGCGCCAGATGATCTCCAACGCCCACGAGCATCCCCTGCAGGTGTTCATACGATTGACGCTGGAGGACTACACGAATTCGGAGACCATGGCCGGCTGGAACGAGGTGTACGCCTCGGATTCGGTGATCTACGCACTGATCGTGTGCTCCATCGTGCCGATCCTGATCATCTATCCCTTTATCCAGAAGTACTTCGCCAAAGGCACCAATGCCGGCGGTGTGAAGGAATAATATGAAGGAGGAACCCCCACATGAAGAAACTTCTGTCTGTCCTGCTGGCCCTCGCGATGCTGCTTGGCTGCGCCGCGATGGCCGAAGGTACCGTGCTGCGCATGGCCACCGGCTACAACAGCACCAAGACCGGCATCGCCTTTGACGCCGAGACGGCGGGCAGCGGCGTGACGCTGGCCGACGGCAACACCTACAACACCGGCGACCTGAAGCCCACCTGGGTGGAAATGGAGAAGATCCTGGACGTCAAGTTCGAGGACAAGTACCAGGGCAACAGCGCCGCCAAGGAGTTCGAGTTCTGGAAGGACCGCCTGAACGAGGTCGACATGATCAGCGGCACCGCCGCCACGCTGTCCGAGTACGGCGAGGCCGGCAGCCTGGTCAACCTGGCCGAATACCTGGACCAGATGCCCAACTTCAAGGCCTATCTGGAAGCCAACCCCATCGTGCGCCTGTCCATCACCGGCAACACCTCCACCGGCGCCATCTACTTCAGCCCCTACTTCGACGGTGTCAACGACATCGAGCGCATGCCCCTGATGCGCGTGGACTGGGTGCAGAAGCTGCTGGACGGCGAGGGTGAGTTCACCGCCGACGCCTGCAATAACCTGGCTCCCGTGGTCTACGAGCCCTACATGCCCACCAGCGGCTCCATCGAGATCGAAACCGTGACCCTGGACGGCACCGGCACCGAGACCGTCAC
Source organism: uncultured Eubacteriales bacterium (assembly GCA_902800625.1). Taxonomy (GTDB): domain Bacteria; phylum Bacillota; class Clostridia; order Christensenellales; family Aristaeellaceae; genus UBA2862. The sequence continues at coordinate 62,499 of CADCFG010000010.1, forward strand.
CAAGAACTACGACGCCTTCGGCAATGTCGTGGCGATCATGAATGATGCGGGCGAACTCACCGGCGTGGACGCTGTGAACCTGCTGCGCAACTACATCGACGCCGCCTACGACGGCTACTATGGCACCGAGCGGTCCAACCTGTTCATCGGCCAGAATGCCGCCTGGGACGCCGACGAGATGGTCGCCCTGCTGCGCTGCGTCGTGGCCAACCCCCAGACCCTCAACGGCACCGATTCCGTACAGGGCCTGTTCACCCGCGAGGAGAACAACAACCAGCGCCGCGTGGATATGATCCGCCTGGCCGGCCACCTGTTCGGCGTGCGCGGCATGGAGTCCCGCCAGGACTACCTGTATGTCGGCGCTGACAATGAGCTGCATGACGCCCGTCAGGACGTGGCCGCCTATGAGGCCATGGGCCGCATGCACGCCATGGTGGAAGAGGGGCTGATTTCCAAGGCGTTCATCGACGCTTCCGAGGAGAACAGCGGCACCTACCTGGAGAACGACATGGGCTTCATGTCCTACGACTACAACCAGACCCAGACCATCATGAACGCCACCAAGCTGCAGGAAGGCGAAAAGTACATGGCCGTGATGGTTCCCGTGGCGCGCTGGTATGACGGCACCGACGAGAACGGCGTGTACATGCGCTTCACCGAGTCCTGGCGCTCTGTCAAGACCGACGGCTGGGCCATCTCCAAGGCCGGCGTAGAGGGCGACGAGGCCAAGCTGAACGCCGCCCTGGCGCTGATCGATTACGCCTTCTCCGAGCAGGGCCAGATCCTGATGAGCTATGGCCCCGACGCCTTCATCAAGACCAAGGACGACGGCTCCTACGAGACCTTCGTCTTCAATGGCAAGGAGATGCCCGTCATCGCCGACGCCACCTATGAAGAGCTGTGGGAGAAGGCCAGCGGCAACTACACCAACTATGCCCGCATGTACCTGGGCTCCACCCTGTCCTTCGCCAAGAGCCAGGCCTTCGAATATCAGTGCACCCACGAGGTCGGCAAGGAAGGCGCGGGCCACATCTCCGTGGCCATCGGCCTGGGCACCATCAAGCATCCCGAGTTGGCCCTCGCCGAGAACCCCTGGTACACCTCCGTGCCCACCGTGCTGCCCAACACCAAGGTGGAAAACGACGAGCTGAACAGCTACACCGAGCTGACCGCCAACGGCAAGTTCGGCCTGGGCAAGGACGGCGAGAACGCGTTCGTGAACCTGATCGTGAACGGCTTCACCCTGGACGGCATGACCTCTCCCGAAGCGGCCGCGCAGACCGTTGACACCGACTGGTACGGCTATGACTACCTGCTGCTGAAGGGCGACGCCTGGGCTCGCCTGCTGGATTACTACACCAGCCTCGCCGAATAATCGGCCAATCGACCTAATCTGCCTCCCCTCCCGCCCTCCGGCGGGAGGGAGGCACCCTTACACTCTTGGATCGGGGGAGTTCGACATGTATAAGAAACAGATGAAGCTGCAGCGCATCGCGTGCTTTCTGTCCATCGCGGCCGGCGCGCTGGTATTTTTGTACGTGCTGGGCATGATGACGGACCTGTACGACATGCTGTACACCATGGTCCCGGTGCCCGACGATCCATCCTCGGTCAAGGTGGCCGGCGCCATGATCTACTATGACATGCAGGGCTTCAATCGCGCGTTCCTGCGCGTGGCCATCGGGCTTGTGCTGGCTGCCTGCCTGTTGTTTGTTACCAATACCCATTCACGCCGGAAATACTACATTGGCAACTACGTGGCCATCGGCATCGACGCCGTTGCCAACGTTGCCGCGGCCATTTGGGCCCACGGCCAGATCGCGGCCTTCAAGACCCAGTACCTGGCCACCGTGGATTTCGAGCAGCTGGCGCGCCGCCTGGCGAGGGCGGGCACCTACACCGAATCCACCTTCTGGTTCGACGCCCACCTGGGCGTGTTCGCCTTCGCGCTGATCGCGGTGATCCTGCTGGTCGCCTGCGCGGTGTGGAAGCAATCGCTGATGAAGAACGAAAGAAAGCTGATTGAAGCTGGAAAGGCGGTGAAAGCATGATGAATGAACAATCCGTCCGGCTCGACCGCATGCGCTTTACAAAGAACACCACGTCCTCCCGCCTGGCGATACTGGCCATCGTGTTCGACGTGCTCTACTTTGTCAGCCTCTACAAAATCAATGTGGATTATTACTACTCCCTCATCATGGGCGCCTCGATCCTGTACAACCTGGTGTTCATGCTGGCTGCCTTCCTGTCCTCGGAGGGAGTGAAGAATTATAAGCAGAGCTTCTCCTGGGTGCTCTGCGTGCTGGGGATCATCCAGATCGCCCGTATATTCATACTGCCCGTGCCTGCCCATGCCACCACTGTCACGGTGGGCGGTGCGGAGATGCTGGCCATGGGCGACGGCCAGTTCGTCCGGGTCGTCATCTATCTCATCGCGTCGGCCGTCTGCCTGTTCGCGGCGTCGGCGGTGAACCTGGTCAAGAGCCGAGCCCTGAAGGCGCATATAGCGGGCCTCGAAGGCCAAGGGGCATAAGGAGGGCGCACGATGGCAGAGCTGAGTTTACATCATATCGACAAAATCTATGACAACAACGTCCAGGCGGTGTACGACTTCAATATCGACATCAAGGATGGCGAGCTGATCGTGCTGGTCGGGCCCTCCGGCTGCGGCAAGTCCACCACGCTGCGCATGGTGGCCGGCCTGGAGGACATCTCCAACGGCACCCTGCTGCTGGACGGCCGGGACATCACCCGCGTGCCCGCCAAGGACAGGGACATGGCCATGGTCTTCCAGAACTACGCCCTGTACGGCCACATGACCATCTATGAAAACATGGCGTTTTCGCTGGTGCTGCGCAAGGAAGACCCGAACGTCATCCACAAGAAGGTGCTGGCCGCGGCGGAGATCCTGGGCCTGACCAGCCAGCTGAACAAGAAGCCCGCCCAGCTGTCAGGCGGTCAGCGGCAGCGCGTGGCCATGGGGCGCAGCATCGTGCGCAACCCCAAGGTGTTCCTGTTCGACGAGCCGCTGTCCAACCTGGACGCCAAGCTGCGCGGCGCCACCCGGCGCGAGATCCTGCTGCTGCACAAGCGGCTGAACGCCACGATGATGTACGTCACCCACGACCAGACCGAGGCGCTGACGCTGGCGGACCGCATCGTGTGCATGTCCATGGGCCACGTACAGCAGATCGGCACGCCGCTGGAGCTGTACGACTCCCCCAACAACACCTTCGTGGCCGGGTTCATCGGCCTGCCGCCCATGAATTTCTTTGACGTCACCTTCCAGGACGGCGCGCTGAAGGGCAAGGGCTTTGAGGTGCAGCTGTCCGACGAGGAGAAGGCCACGCTGGCGGACTACAACCGCAAGGAGATCACCCTGGGAGTGCGCCCGGAGGACATCGTGGAGCAGCCGGACAGCGGCCTGCCCGTCAAGGTGTTCTCAAACGAAAACCTGGGCATGAATACGCTGATACACGGCCACATGGGCGACAACCTGCGCATCAGCGCCAAGCTGCGCGGCTGGGCCAATTACAAGACCGGCGACGTCGTGAAGCTGGGCTTCAAGCGCATGCACTTCTTCGACAAGGAAACCACCAACGCCATCAGGAAAGGAGATCGGTGAGTCATGGCAAGCCAGCCCAAGGGCATCAAAGAATTCATCCGCAAGCGCATCGTGGCGCTGAAGCGCAAGCCCCAGGCCATCGCCCTGTTGGCGTTTGGGCTCGCCTTCGTCTACTATTCCCTGAACCTGACGAAGATTTCGGACACCACGGCCTACATCAACCTGCCGGGCATGGGTCTGGCGGGCTTTGCCACCATGCTGTTCTCCATCCTGCTGATGGTGTGCTTCATGAACGCGTTCCCCCACCGCAAGAAGGTGAACATCCCCATGCTGGCGCTGATGTTCGTGCTGGTGGGCATCATCATCTACGCAGGCATTTTCTACCAGGGCCGCATCACCGAGGCGCTGACCCGCGAGGTGAACCCCATCACGGTGGGCTCCGACAAGACCTACATCACCGCCGCCATGAAGATGCTGAATGTGCATCGCATCATGCTGATCGTCGGCGTGGCGCTGGTGGCGCTGCTGCCGGTGTACTCCAAGCTGCTGAAGAAGATCAACACCAACGTGGATGTCGAGGACAACGGCGGCATGGCGGCCATCGACATCAGCGGCGAGGACGCGTAGCGTCTGCGTAAGACATGGCTCGCAACAAGAAAACAACGCCTCCCGAGGCGCAGAAATCGGCGGCGGATTACTACAAGCTGAACCTGAAGGCCGTTGACGACCTGGTGACTGCCGATGAATCCAACTCCCCCAAGGTGAGCGAGGCAGAGCTGCGCCAATATCGCTCCGGCCCGAAGCTGAAGCTGTCGGACACGGTGAAGGCGCTGCTGATCAAGACCTGGTTCGCCGGGGCGACCTGTTTCTTCTTCCTGTGGGGGCTGGGCACGATGCTCAATCACTGGCTGGATCAGCTGGTGGTGCTGGGGCTGGCCCTGGGGGCCGTGACGGACCTGCTGACCAACAACCTCTACCGGTTCTACGCCAAGACCCCTGGCGCGAATGACCGCTGGATGATGTTCCCACAGAAGGCGTTTTACACGCTGCCGCTGAACATCGTATACGCATACGTGCTGCTGTTCCTGGTGGTGACCACCTACAACGTGGTCAACGCGGCGATCCTCGGCATGGGCCTTGCCCAGGGCGGCACGCCGCTGGGCGTTGGGCCTGTCCTGTTTGGGGTATTCACCGCGGCGTGGGACACGCTGCTCATTCAAATCAAGCGAACGGCGCAAAACGTGCTGGCAGACGCCAGGCGCAGCGTGAAGGGAGATTGACCTCATCGTGTTTCACAGCATTTACGTCGGGTCCACTTCCGCGTGCTTCGAGCTGGACAACCGCGCACCGTTCCTCTCCCCCGCGCCCTACAGCGTGGTGCTGGACGGCGTAGAGAAGCTGAGCAGTAACGAGAACGTGTTTTCGCTCTTCGACCTCGCGCCTGACCGGGATTATTCGGTGGCGCTGAGCATGGGCAACGAGGAAGCATGCCTCGCCATTCACACCCAGCCCGAGACCTGTGCCGTCAGCGTCCGCGCGTTCGGCGCCGTGGGCGACGGCATTGCCGATGACACCGCGGCCATCCAGCGGGCCGTCAACCTGCTGCCCGAGGGCGGGCGGCTGGTGGTCCCTGAGGGCGCCTACCTCACCGGGCCGATCCTGCTCAAGAGCCACATGACGCTGGAGCTGCAAGCCGGCGCGACGCTTCTGGGTCGCACGGACAAGGCGGCCTACCCGGTGCTTCCCGCCACGGCGGAGGATATCGACGACGGCAAGCCCGTGCACTTCGGCGCGTTCGAGGGTCTGGCGCGGGATATGTACGCCTCACTGATCACCGCCGAATATGCCCGGGGCATCACGATCGTCGGCCGGGGCAGGCTGGACGGCAACGCCCAGAACGCCGACTGGTGGCAGACCTTCAAGGACGACCCGGTGGCCCGGCCCCGCGTGCTGTTCATGAACCGCTGCGAAGGCGTGACAATCCACGGCCTCACCGCCTGCAACTCCCCGTCCTGGCACCTGCACCCCTACTACTGCAAGGGCGTGGCGCTTTATGACGTGTCGGTCTCCGCGCCGAAGAACAGCCCGAACACTGACGCGCTGGACCCGGAGTGCTGCGACGGCGTGGAGATCGTGGGCTGCCGCTTCTCTGTGGGCGACGACTGCATCGCCATCAAGTCGGGCAAACTGCCCCTCTATCGCATGTGCCCCGCCGCGGCCACGCGCCACACCATCCGCAACTGCCTGATGTCCTTCGGGCACGGGGCGATTACCCTGGGCAGCGAGATCTCCGGCGGCATCCGTGAGCTGTCCGTCAGTCAGTGCCTGTTCCGTCAGACGGATCGCGGCCTGCGCATCAAGACCCGCCGGGGCCGCGGCCAGAGCTGCTATATCGACGGGATTGCCTTCGACAACATCCGCATGGAGGGCGTCGTGACTCCCATCGTGATGAACATGTGGTATCGCTGCGTGGACCCGGACGGCGATTCCGAGTACGTGCAGGGCCGCGCTCCCCTGCCGGTGGACGAGCGCACGCCCCGGCTGGGCCGGTTCCGCTTCTCCAACATGGACTGCGTGGACGCCCAGGCCGCGGCCTGCTACTGCGACGGCCTGCCGGAGATGCCCATCGACGAGGTGACGTTTGAGAACGTGCGCGTGGCCTTTGCCGAAGACGCCCGGCCCGCCGTGCCCAGCATGTTCACCGGCGCGCCGGAGCGCTGCCGAATGGGGCTGTACTTTGAGAACGTGCGCCGGGTGGTGCTGAAAAACGTGCACATCGACGGTCAGGCGGGCGAGCCCGTCGTCACCCTTGGCGTGGACGAGATCGTCGCTGAATAGACGGAGGAAATGACCATGTATGAAGCCATCGACCGCTATGTGTTCAGCCTGATCGAGCGTTCTTCGCCGGAGCGCACCGCCTGGAACATCGAAAAGGTGCGCCAGGGCGTGCCCACCAACTGGAATTACATCGACGGCTGCATGATCACAGCCCTGCTGGCCATGGCCGACATACTGGGTGACGCGCGCTACTTCGACTTCTCCCGGCAGTTCATCGACGCCTTTGTGGGCGAGGACGGCAGCGTGCGCACCTTCAACCCAACCAAGCACACGCTGGACGACATCAACGAGGGTCGCGTGCTGTTTGCGCTGTACGACCGCACGGGCGACGGGAAATACCGCCGCGCGGCGGACGCGCTGAAGCGGGCGCTGGACGATCAGCCGCGCACCTTTGAGGGCAGCTTCTGGCACAAGCAGATCTATCCCAACCAGGTGTGGCTGGATGGCATCTACATGGCCATGCCCTTCCTGGCGCTTTACGAAGGCCACTTCGGAAGCGCCGACTATGGCGACATCCTCCGGCAGGTCGAGACCGTGCGGGATCGCATGCGCGACGGCGCCACCGGACTCTACTATCACGGCTACGACGCCAGCCGCAGCGCCTTCTGGGCCGACCCGGTCACGGGCCTCTCCAGGAGCTTCTGGCTGCGCAGCATCGGCTGGTTCGCCGTGGCGCTGGCGGATCTGATCGAACTCGTCCCCGCGGGCGCTGGCCGGGAGACGCTCACCGCCATCTTCGCGGACTTGATTGAGAGCGTTTGGCGCTTCCACGACCCGGAAACCGCCATGTACTGGCAGGTGCCCAATCGCCCCGGCGAGACTGGCAACTATCTGGAGTCCAGCGGCAGCGCCATGATGGCCTATGCCATGCTGAAGGGCTCGCGGCTGGGCGCGCTGGACGGGGTCTATGCCGAGCGCGGTCAGCAGACCTTCGACGGCATCGTCAGGCACCAGCTCACCTTTGACGATAACGGTGAACTGAACCTGGGCGGCATCTGCCTGGTGGCGGGACTGGGGCCGGAGGACAACCGGCGCCGGGACGGCACCTATGAATACTACATCTCCGAGCCCGTCGTCAAAAACGACGCCAAGGGCGTGGCTCCCTTCGTGCTCTGCTACACGGAGGTCAAGCGGCGCCAGGGCTGACAAAACGGCAACCACAGCAACACTCAAGGAGGCGGCGATATGGCGTATTTGACGCTGAAGAACATCAACAAGATTTACCCGAACGGCTATCACGCGGTGCACAACTTCAATCTCGAGATTGAAAAGGGTGAATTTGTTGTATTCGTGGGGCCCTCTGGCTGCGGCAAGTCCACCACGCTGCGGATGATCGCGGGCCTGGAGGACATCTCCGGCGGCGAGTTCCTGATCAACGGCAAGCGCGCCAACGAGATGGGGCCCCGGGAGCGTGAGGTGGCCATGGTGTTCCAGAGCTACGCCCTCTACCCCCAGATGACGGTCTACGACAACATCGCCTTCGGCCTGACGCTGCAGGGCGTGGACGAGGACGTGATCGAAAAGCGGGTGGAGAACACGGCGCGCATCCTGGGCCTGACGGATTACCTGGATCGCCTGCCCCGGGCGCTGTCCGGCGGCCAGCGCCAGCGCGTGGCCATCGGCCGCGCCATCATCCGCAAGGTGGGAATCTTCCTGATGGACGAGCCGCTTTCCAACCTGGACGCCAAGCAGCGCGTGACCATGCGCTATGAGATCGCCCAGATCCACCGGGAGACCGGCGCGACCACCATCTACGTCACCCACGACCAGACCGAGGCCATGACGCTGGCGGACCGCATCGTGGTGATGAAGGATGGCTATGTCCAGCAGATCGGCACGCCCTACGAGCTGTACTACAAGCCAGCCAATGTGTTCGTCGCGGGCTTCATCGGCGAGCCGCCCATGAACTTCGTGCGCGGCACGGTGAAGGGCGGCTGCATCGCCATGGGCGACAACCAGCTGGATCTGAGCAGAAAGTACCCGGGAATCGGCCAGTACGAGGGCAAGGAGATCGTGCTGGGCTTCCGGCCCGAGGCCATCTCCCTGGGCGAGACGAACGGCTACAGCGTCAATTGCCGGGTGGAGCTGACGGAGATGCTGGGCGACAATACCAATGTGTACGTCACCGCCGGCGAGACCCAGGCCATCCTGAAGGTGGACTCCCACGACACCCCCGAGACCGACGTGGACATCACCTTCTCCATACCGCTGGAGAGCGTGTACCTGTTCGACGCGGAGACGGAGAACGTGATCGAGTAAGCCTTTTGCAAAGCGAATACCCCCGGCACAGCCTGTCGGGGGTTTGTCATGGAAATTGGAGGTCGAAATGATGAACATCGGCATTCGCCTGCACGACACCGCGCCTGGTTCGCTGGAGGAGCGGCTGGACTTCGCCAGGGCCCAGGGCTTTTCCTGCGCCCACCTGGCGCTGTCAAAGGTGCTGCCCGGGTTTTCGATGAACGACGCGCCGTATCTGATGGACGACGCGCTGGCCGGGCGCGTCCGGCGCGCCTTTGAGGAGCGCGGCATGGGATGCGCGGTGCTGGGCTGCTATCTGAAGCTGGCCACGGATGACGCCCAAACACTGGAGCGCACCCGGGACATCTACCGCGCGCACCTGCGCTTCGCCGGGAAGATCGGCGCGGGCGTGGTGGGCACGGAGACGCCCCTCTCCCCCGGCCTCGCCATGGCGCCGGACTCCGAGGAGGCGTTCCGGCTGTTCCTTGGATGCGTCGAGCCGCTGGTGCGCTGCGCCGAGGAGGAGGGCGCGCTGCTGGCCATCGAACCGGTGGTGGATCACATCGTGAACACCCCGGAAAAGGCCGAGCGCATGCTGGAGGCGTTGAAGAGCGACCATGTGCGCATCATACTGGACGCCGTGAACCTGCTGACCAACGAGAACTGCGCCCATGCCGATGCCATCATCGACGAGGCCATCCGCCGCCTGGGCGACAGGATCAGCGTGCTGCATTTGAAGGACTACACCGTCGATCCGGATGCCTTCCGGGTGAAGGCCTGCACCTGCGGGACGGGCGTGATGCGCTACGACAGGCTGCTGGCCTTTGGCCGCGGGCGCGGCCTGCCCATGACCCTTGAAAACACCCGGCCAGACAACGCCGAGGCGGCAAGGCTGTTCATGGAGGATTTGAAAGGAGGCGCGGGCGCATGAGATATGTCATCGCACCAAATGGCGGCGACTTCAACAGCGTTCAGGCTGCGGTGGACGCCGCCGATTCGGGAGACATCCTGCACATCCGGCCCGGCACCTATTCCGAGCGGGTAGTGATCCACAAGAGCGGTCTTAGCATCGAAGCGGAGGACGGCGCGGTGCTGACCGGCTCCGGCTGTGCAAAGGACACCTTTCCCAACGGTAAAGAGAAGGGCACATTCCTGTCCGCCACGCTGCTGGTGCTGGGCGACGACGTGACCGTGGAAGGACTGACCGTGCGCAACGACGCAGGGGATGGCCGGGACGTGGGCCAGGCCGTGGCCGTCTATGCCGCTGGGGACCGCGGCGTGTGGAAGCGGTGCCGGTTCATCGCCCACCAGGACACGCTGTTCTGCGGGCCGGTGATGCAAAAGGTGCTGGACGAGGTCGCGCCGCGCGTGCCGGAAGGCGTGGAGTGCGTGCCCTCCGTCGGCGACTGCCCGCCCACACGGGGCAGGCAGTACCTTGAGGATTGCTTGATTCGCGGTGACGTGGACTTCATATTCGGCCCCTATCGCTGCTGGTTCGAGGGCTGCACGCTGCACATGAATGAGCGCGGCGGCTGGTATACCGCCGCCAACACTCCCGAGGCGCAGCCCTGGGGTCTGGTGTTCAACCGATGTCGGCTGACCGGCGATTGCCTGGAGGGCGCCGCGAAGCTGGGACGGCCCTGGCGCGCCTTCGCCCGGACGCTGTTCCTGGGCTGCGAGATGGATGAACACGTCAGCCCCGCCGGGTTTGAGAACTGGCAGAACTGGGACGGAGTGCGCGAGATCACGGAGCGCTGCGGCGAATGGGGCACCACCGGCGTTCGCGCAGACCTTTCCACCCGGCACCCGAAGGCAGCCAGGCTATCAGACGAGGAAGCTGAAGCCGTCACGCGGGAGGCCGTGCTGAACGGGTGGAAGCCATGAATAATCGGGGTTGGAGATATTCCTGCCCCGCGTCAACGCAGATATTAAAATCGAACTGCATACACCACTGAAAAAGGCAACCTGTTCAGGTTGCCTTTTGGCGGAGAAGGAGGGATTTGAACCCTCGCGGCAGTTATCCCACCCTACTCCCTTAGCAGGGGAGCCCCTTCGGCCTCTTGGGTACTTCTCCACATATATTGAATTGGCGGAGAGAGAGGGATTCGAACCCCCGGTGCCTTTCGACATCACTGGTTTTCAAGACCAGCGCCTTAAACCACTCGGCCATCTCTCCTGAACCAAACCAGCGAAGATAATTATAGCAGAAAAAACGATCGATGTCAATATCTGCAGAACATTTTATTTCATTGAAACGGGCAAGGGGATCGAAATGGACGACCCTCCTGCCCGGATTTCATTCAAGCGATCTCTGGCTTATTTCTCCAGCAATCCCTTCAGCTCGTCCAGCGTGCCCTTGAAGGCTGCCATGGCGTGGCGCACGGCGTCGGGCCGGGTCAGGTCGACGCCCGCGATCTTCAGTTCCTCGATGGGATAGTCGCTGCCGCCAGTGGTCAGGAACTTCAAATAATGCTTCGCGTCGCCGCTTTCCAGAATGCCGTCAGCGATGGTCACCGCGCTGGAGAAGCCCGTGGCGTACTGGTAGACGTAGAAGGCGTTGTAGAAGTGCGGGATGCGCGCCCACTCCACGTCGGCAAAGGCGTCGTTCACCGCGCCGTCGTAGTACAGGCCGTTCAGCTCGCGATAGATGCCGTTCAGTGTCTGGGCCGTCAGCGGCGTGCCCGACTGGTACAGCGCGTGGGCCTTGCGCTCAAACTCGGCGAACAGCGTCTGGCGGAACACCGTGGTGCGGAAGCCCTCCAGGAAGTGGTTCAGCGCGTAAGCCCGGCGCATGGGGTCGGTCTCGGTCTTCAGCAGGTAGCGGGTCAGCAGCACCTCGTTCACCGTGGAGGCCACCTCCGCCACGAAGATGCGATAGTCGTGGTTGGCATAATCCTGCTCGCGGTCGGAGAAATAGCTGTGCATGGCGTGGCCCAGCTCGTGGGCCAGGGTGAAGGCGTCGTCCAGCTTGCCGGTGTAGTTCAGCATCACATAGGGATGCACGCCGTAGACGCCCATGGAGAACGCGCCGGTGCTCTTTCCCTGGTTCTCGTACACGTCGATCCACTTTTCGCTGAACGCGCGGTCAAGCAATGCCTGGTACTCCTCGCCCAGGGGCTTGAGCGCCTCCTTCACCAGCCGGCGCGCCGTGGCGTAGGGCATTTCAAACTCCACATCCTCCACCATCGGGCAGTAGAGGTCGGACAGGTGCAGCTCCTTCAGGCCAAGGGCGTCCTTTCGCAGCGCCAGGTAGTCGCGCATGGTGGGCAGCGCCTCGTGGATGGTGTCGATCAGCATATCATAAAGCCCCACGGGCACGTTGTTGTTGAACAGCGCCGCCTCGCAGGCATCAGAGAACTTCCGGGCGTCGGCGTAAAAGCAGTTCATCTTCACCGAGCCGCCGTAGATGCTGGCCAGGGTGTTGATGAACTGGCCGTAGGCGCCGAAATAGGCCTCGAAGGCCTCCCGGCGCACGCGCTCGTCCCGGCTCTCCCGATACACAGTGAAGCTGCCGTGGGTCAGGGGCACGGTCTCCCCCGCTTCGTTTTTGATGGACGGCAGTTGCATGTCCACGCTCTCGAACATGTCGAAGGTATTGCCGGGGGTCTGGGCCGCGTCGCCCAGCATGGCCAAAAGGCGCTCGCAGTGAGCGTCCAGCGTGTGGCTGCGGCTGCGGGTCACGTCGTCAATCATATGGCGGTATGGCTTCAGCTCCTCCCGCTCCATCCAGATGTCCAGCATCTCCTTGGGGATCTGCAGGATCTCCGGGTTCACGAAGGCCGTGGCCGTCTCCAGAGCCACCAACAGACTGATGGCCCGGGCCTCCATCTCCTGATACTCCGGGTTTGAGTTGTCACCGGACTTGCACAGGAAGGCGTAGTCATACACCTTCTCTGCCAGCTGGCTGGCACGGTTGATTCGGTTCAGGCCATCCGCCAGGTGCTCGGCGTCGAAGACCAGCGTGCCGGGGATATCAGACAGCGCCTTGACGGCACTGTCAGCCTCGTCGAAGGCCTTTCGCCAAGCGTCGGCGCTTTTAAAAATGGGCGTCAGATCCCACATATATTCCGGGTTCATGTCCCTCCTGGGCTTTGCGTTCATGGGATGGATACTTCCTCTCTCATCATTGCTGCATAACAGTATACGCCTCTTTTACGCCTTTCGCAAGGGGCTGTGCATGTGTTTTCTCAACTGTTCGGATTAACGATTTGTTAAAATATCCTCGCCAGCGTCCTTTCATCTGCCGTCGAACCGTGCGGCCCCGCTTTGCGGCCGTCCGCGAATCGCACCAGTCTCCAATAATCATCCCCCGGCACAGCCGGGGGTTTTTCACATGCGGGCAAAGCCCTGGAATACTAGCCGCGCCCTCGCAGGCGCATAGACGGTCTGGCATTTG
>CADCFG010000011.1 GCA_902800625.1 uncultured Eubacteriales bacterium
TCTATTGTAGCAGGTTGAGTGAGTTTTTGTTTAACTTCTTGTCTCCACCCGCATAGCGGGTGGTTTCTTGTCTCGCTTCGCTCGACGGACTTAAGTCCACTAATGAAAAAGCCTTCCCACGATGGGGAAGGCTTTGGGTGGGCGGCGCAACGCCGCCTCTACTGAGGGGAACGACCTCTTCCGTCACGGCTTCGCCGTGCCACCTTCCCCTGAAGGGGAAGGCTTTGAGGGGCGGGAGCAGCTGACCTGCTCTCAACTCTGAACTCTCCTACATCTCCAGCCCGGCGAGCTTGAAGCCGGCCTCGACGACGTTCTCGGGCAGCTTGTAGAACATGGAATTGACGGACTGATAGTTGTAGTAGCGCATGATGGTCTCGGCGAACATGGGCGCGACGGAGACGGTGCGGAACTTCTCCTGGCCGATGATGTTGGGGTTTTCCACGGTATCGGTGGAGTAGATGCGCTTGATGGGGCTGTTGTTGATGCGCTCCACGCCCTTTTCAGAGATGATGTTGTGGCTGAGCAGGGCCACGATCTCCTTCGCGCCGCGGGCGCGCAGGGTCTCGGCCAGGTTCACCAGCGTGCCGCCGGAGATGGTGAAGTCGTCGGTGATGATGCAGTTCTTGCCCTTCACGTCGCCGATCACTTCCAGCACCTCGGCGTTTTCGCTGTGGTCGGCGCGGGTCTTGTCGCCGATGGCGATGGGCAGGTGCAGCGCGTCGGCAAACTTGCGCGCCTGCTTGGCAAAGCCTGCGTCGGGGCTGACGATCACGGCGTTTTCGATGTGCTCGTGCTTGATGACCTCGGTGAGCATCGGCATGGCGTAGAGGTGGTCCATGGGGCGCTTGAAGAAGCCCTGCAGCTGGGGAGCGTGCAGATCCATGGTCACGAAGCGGTCGGCGCCGGCCAGCTCCATGCTCTCGGCGCACACGCGGGCACGGATGGACACGCGGGGCTCGTCCTTCTTGTCGCCCTTGCCATAGCCGAAATAGGGCATGATCAGGGTGCAGGACAGGGCGCTGGAGCGCTTGAAGGCGTCCATCCAGAACAGAATCTCCACAAACTCGTCGTTGGAATGCATGCCGATGGGCTGCACCAGGAACACATCCCGGTCGCGCACGGTCTCGTTGATGCGCACAAACGTGTTGCCCTCCGAGAAGGTGATCACCTCGGAAGAGCCCAGCGGCTTGCCCATGTACGCGCACATGCGCTCCGCAAAGGTACGGCCGCCGCTGCCGGCGAAGATCGAGATATTCGCGGTTTCAAACATAAAACCCTACACTCCTTCGTTTTGCCGAATTTGGTATCTTGTGTCTATATCCTGTGGGGTCGCAGCCCACAAAAAAACCGTCATTTCAGGGAGGCGACGGCCTCCACCTCGATCAACGCCCCCATAGGCAGCGCCGAAACCTGTACGCAGCTGCGGGCCGGATAATCCGGGCCGAAGTACTCCGCGTAGATTTCGTTCACCGCGCCGAAGGTGCCAAGATCGGTCAGAAACACGGTTGTTTTCAATATGTCCGCCGTGGAGGCGTTCAATTCCTCCAAAACTGCTTTGATGTTTTCGAATACCTGTCGGGCCTGGGTGGAAACGTCCTCCCCCGCCAACTTGCCGGTGGCGGGATCGACGGGAACCATGCCCGACAGATAACAGATGCCGTCCAGTATGGCTGCCGTGGAATAGGGCCCGATGGCCTTCGGCCCGCGCCGGGTCAGAAAGCACTGCTTCAAGCGGCCCACTCCCCTCTCATTGGTAATGTTGGATATCCCGCCGGGCTACGCGTCCTCTTCCTTCTGGTTGGGATCGATCACGTTGCCGTTTTCGTCGTGCACGCCCCGCCAGTAGACATTCATGCCCGCCACATAGGCGTCGAAGCTGATCTGCTCGCGGCTGACCTCTTCCTTGGTGTTCCAGTCGTAGGACACCAGCCAGCCCTCGCTGCGGCAGCTGCCGTGGCCCTTGGTCTTCAGCACGGGCTTGTCGGTGATGTAGTACACATACTTGCCCGACATGTCGTTCTCGTAGCGCTTGCGCTCGCTCTTCTTCTCCTCCACCACCACGGACTTCAGCTCGTAGTGATACTCCGGCCGGGTGCCGTAGATGGTCACCGTGGCGTTTTCCTTGTCCACGTTGGTGTAGATGTAGATGGCGTGCTCGGTGTCGTTGCGGAACACGAAGTCCTTGCCGTCCACGCCGTATTCCACGGCGGCGTCCTGGCTGGGCTCCACATAGCTGACGGTCATGTTGTGGCTGTGGCGCTCGATGATGGTCATGCCCGCCATAATCACGGCGTTGTACAGCGTGGTGCTGGCCTGGCACACGCCGCCGCCCACGCCCTTTTTCAGCTCGTTGCCGGCGTATTCCGGGGCCTTCTTGAAGCCGCGGCCCTCGGTGCGGGGGCCGACGATCTCGTTGAAATCGGCGGTGTCACCGGGATAGACCACGTAGCCGTTGAAGAAGCTGAGCGCCAGGCGCACGTTGCTGCGGCTGGCCGAGCCGCGGAACGAAACGTCGGTGGAGAACTTGGCAACCACCTTCATCTCCATGTTGTCGGAGGAGACGGTGGGCTCGACGGTCTCCACGGGCAGCTGGGTGTCGCCGCTGCCGGTGAGGATCAGCGCCTCCAGGTTCTCCCGGGCCTTGTCCTTGTCCAGCTCCTGGCCGCTCTGGGAGGCCACCTCGATCACCGGCTTCTCCTCGGTGACCACCACCTGGGCGTCCACCGGGGCGACGTACAGCGCGTCGGCCAGTTTGTCGATGTAGGCGTTCAGGGCGTCTTCATCGTAATGGATCTCGCTGTTGAACTCGGCGGGAACCTCCTTGAGGTTCTGCTTGAGCTGGTTGATGGTGGCGCTGTCGCCCACGTGGCCCAGGTTCCAGGCCCGTTCCATCTCGGACTCGTAGTCCAGGTCCACGCCGAAATCCGTGGGCTTGAAGCTGTAGGTCTGGCCGTTGTAGGTCAGGTTGTAGGTGGTGTTGATGCGCTGCTCCTTGGCCTGGGCCACGGCGGCGTAGCCCTCTTCCCGGGTGAAGCCCGCCAGCGCGACGCCGTTGACGAACACGTTGTCCAGGAAGCGCTCCTTGCTGTTCTCGGCGGCGGTCTGGATCAGCCTGACCACGCCGAAGATCACCAGCACGGTCACCGCAGCCAGCAGCGCCAGACGCACCTGGGGCGGAAGGCCGCGCCTGCGCGAGCCGCCCTGCCGGGGCTGGGCGGGGCGTCGGCTCTGCGCGGCGGTGCGCGCCGCTGGGCGGGTGCTCCGCGCCGCCGGACGCATGCCGGGGGCCTGCCGGGCGTTCCTCGCCGCGGGGCGGGTGTTCCGCGCCGCCGGGCGGGTGTTCCGCGCCGCCGGGCGGGTACCGGTGACGGCCCTGTTTCGGGAATTGCGTTCCGTGGTCACTGCTTATCTCCAATATCGATTCAACAATCTATCGCCCCGGCGGGAACCGGAGGCTTTCGGCGGGCCGGATGCGGCCCGGTACATCCTTCATACGGTTCAATTATATCACAGAAGCTGTGTCATGATAAGTCACATTTGTCAACGGATTTGTAAAAACTCAAATAAGTTTCAAGTTGAAAAAAACCGGGCTAAAAGAAGCGCGCCGCCCCTGCTTTGAACGGGCAGGAGCGGCGCTGATATGTGGTTATTTTCCGGCCACCTTGGCCCAGGTGTCCTTCAGCGGCACGGTGCGGTTGAACACCGGCAGGGCCTCGGTGGAATCCGGGTCCTTGCAGAAATAGCCGATACGCTGGAACTGGAAGGCGGTGCCGACGGGCTGCTTCGCGGTCCAGGACTCGCAATAGCCCCGCTTCACCGTCAGGCTGTTGGGGTTCAGGTGGTTCATGAAATCGTCATCCTCCGCTTCGACCACCTTTCCGCTCTCGTCCAGCTCCGCCTCGGCGGGCGCCTGCGCCGCGTCGGCCTCGGCCTCCAGGATCGGCTCATAGAGCCTGAACTCGCTGGGCACGGCGTCCTCGGCGCTGACCCAGTGCAGCACGCCGGTCTTGAGCTTGCGGTTCGAGCCCTCAGAGCCGGAGCGGCTGTCCATGTCCACGGTGCAGCGCAGCTCCGCCACGCTGCCGTCATCGGCCTTCACCACCTCGTCGCAGCGGACGATGTACGCGCCCATCAGCCGCACCTCGCGGCCGGGAGCCATGCGCTTGAAGCCCTTGATGGGCTCCTCCATGAAGTCCTCGCGCTCGATGTACAGCTCGCGCCCAAAGGGCACCTCGCGGGTACCGAACTCGGGGTGGTCGCGGTGATTGGCGACGGTCAGGCGGTCCACCTCGCCCTCCGGCCAGTTGGTCAGCACCACCTTCAGCGGGTCGATGACCGCCATCGGGCGGGGCGCGGTATCGGCCAGGGCGTCGCGGACACAGTCGTCCAGCACGTGGCCCTGCACCATGGAATCGTTCTTCGCCACGCCGATGCGGCCCATGAAGTCATGGATGGCGGCGGCGGGATAGCCGCGGCGGCGCATGGCCACCAGCGTGGGCATGCGGGGATCGTCCCAGCCGGACACCACATGCTCCTCCACCAGGCGGCGCAGATGGCGCTTGGACATCACCGTGCGCTCGATGTTCAGCCGCGCGAACTCGATCTGCCGCGGGGGCCGCTCGGTCACCCGGGCCTGCTGGACGAACCAGTCGTACAGCGGGCGATGGATCTCATACTCCAGCGAGCACAGCGAGTGGGATATGCCCTCGATGGCGTCCTGGACGGGGTGCTGGAAGTCGTACATCGGATAGATGCACCACTTGTCGCCGGTGCGGTGGTGGCTGTGGCGGTTGATGCGATACATGGTGGGGTCGCGCAGCAACACGTTGGGGTTGGCCATGTCGATCTTGGCGCGCAGCACCCGGCTGCCCTCCTCGAACTCGCCGTTCTTCATGCGCTCGAACAGGTCCAGGTTCTCCTCCACGGGGCGATCCCTATAGGGGCTGTTCACGCCTGGCTTGGTCAGCGTGCCGCGATTGGCCCGCATTTCCTCGGGGGACTGGTCGTCCACGTAGGCCACGCCGCGGCGGATCATGTCCTTGGCGATCTCATACAGGCGATCGAAGAAGTCGGAGGCGAAGTAGAGCTTGTCCCACTTGTAGCCCAGCCACTCGATGTCCCGCTGGATGCCCTCCACGAAGGCGGTCTCCTCCTTGGTGGGGTTGGTGTCGTCGAAGCGCAGGTTGCACTTACCGCCGTACTTCTGGGCGATGCCGAAGTTCACGCACAGGGCCTTGGCGTGGCCGATGTGCAGATAGCCGTTGGGCTCCGGCGGGAAGCGGGTGTGCACCGCCTCATAGCGGCCGCTGGCCAGATCCTGGTCGATAAACTCCTCGATGAAATTTGCGGGCTTTCTCGCCTCATTCTCCATAGTCGTATCCTCCCCTGCCGCCGCGCGGCGGTGATATTTCGCATTGGTGGTATTATACCACGATTGTCGGCGCCTTTCCCTGCGGGAGCCGCCGACCCGGCCAACCGCGCTCCGCGCCGGTTGCCTAATCATTATACCACGATTGTCGGCGCCTGAACAGGGGGGCAAAGTAAAATGATGAAGATGCAGGGGCGGCGCGTCGCTGCCTCAAAGCCTTCTCCTTCAGGGGAAGGTGCCTCGAAGGGGCGGAAGAGGTCGTTCTCCTTGTCCTCCCCGTTTAGATGGAGAGACAGGCGGGCGGCGCAACGCCGCCCCTACACTGTATTTACCCAATCCCGATTGTCGCTGTTCCCCCATCAATGGGCGAAAAAGTCCGTTCCCTGATTCCCTTACCGAATCTGTTTCCGAAGGGGAACCGAAGGACGGTTCTTTTTGGCGGCCTGCACTCGCTGTTCAGTGAAGCTTCGCGTTCGGCACCACGCGCCGAGCCGCTCGCTTCAATTCACGACTCGGCTGGCCGCCCTGTGATGGGGGTGCAACGAGGAAGGCGACAGTCCTGTTGTAAGGAGTGCCCCACCAACGCAAGCGTTCCCAAAGCCTCCCCCATTGAGACGGGGAGGCTTTGGGGACGCCTGCATAAGGCGCAGGGGCGGCGCTATGCCGCCCCTGTGGTCTGTTCATATGCATTTCTCAGCTGAAGAACGGGCTGGGCTCGTCGTCCTCAGTGGTCTCGTCCCCGGCGAAATCCCCGGCGGAAAAGTCCCCGTCGGCAGCGTCATTCCCATCGAAGCCCGTGTCGTCCTCGAAGGGGATGTCCGCACCGGCATCGTCCGCACCGGCGTCACCGAAGTCGCCGTCGACCTCCTCAAACGCCGCGGCCGCCACAGCTTCCTCGTCCTCCGCCTCAGTCTCCTCGGCGGGTTCCGCGTCCGGATTCTCCTGATCGGCATTCTCCGCCGCATCCTCCTGGAGCGCGTTTTCGGACGCGTCTTCCAGGTCTGCCCCGGCGTCCGCCGTCTGGGGGGCGGTCCCCTGCTCGTCCTTGCCCTTGATCAGGCCGTTGGCCACCATGTAGTTGTCCTTCATCCACAGGGTGTTCTTCAGATCCAGCCCCTTGGACTTTTTCGCCAGCAGCTTCAACACCGACGCGCCCTTGTCTGCCGGCAGCACCATGGGCCGGAAGTCGTTGGTGCCCTCGGTGGAGGTGATGCTGGCGGGGATCAGGTTGATGCCCGCGTCCGCACAGCCCGCGTGGTAGATGTTCATGCCCGGCGCGAAGCTGAAGGTCTGCTGGAAGATCAGGCAGCGCTTGTCGTCGGGGTTGGCATTTCCGGCAAAGCTGAAGTTGCCCAGGCTGTAGACGATGTACTTGTCCTTGTACTTCTCGATGCCCTGAATCACGTGGGGATGGGTGCCAATGACCAGGTCGGCGCCGGCATCAATGATGCCGTGGGCCTGCCGCGCCTGGGCGTTGTTGAAATCGTAGACGTGCTCGTCACCCCAGTGCATGCTCACGATCAGCAAATCGCAGCTGTCCCGGTGCGCCGCCACGGTCTCAAATATCTTCTCGTTGCTGCGCTCCCAGCAGGTGAAGCCCAGCGCGCACACGCGCACGCCCTTGATGGTCTTTTCGTAGGCCACGTCGTAGCCGCAGAAGCCAATGCCGTTCTCGTCCAGCACCTTGGCGGTCTCCTTGAGGCCGCTGAGGCCGTAGTCCCGGGAATGGTTGTTGGCCACGTTGCAGATCTCCACGCTGGAGCCGGTGAGGATATTCACGCACTCCGGCGGCGCCTTGAACACGAAGCCGCTGCCGGTGCGGCGGGTTTCGTTGGTCAGCGGGCCCTCCAGGTTGATGATCGTCAGGTCGTCGTCCTCGAAGACGTCGCGCACGTTTTCAAAGAAATAGTCGTAGCCGTACTTCTGCACCAGCTTGGCAAAGCGGGGATGGCTTTTGGCCCCCTCCATGCCGCCGAAGGTGCAGTCGCCGGCGGCGGTGATGGTCAGCGTCACGGTGCCCGACGGATCCGGCTCCTCCTCGATTTCAGGCTCTGCCTCGGCCTCCGGGAAGATGTCCCCCTCCGGCTCGGCGATGTCCTTCGCCTGGGCGAGCGTATCGCCCTCGCCGGGCAGCGCCGCTTCGTCTTCCCCGGTCAGGTCGGCCGTATCGTCAGCCGACGCATCCCAGTTCATATCCGCGGAACCATCCTCGGGCACGGCAGTCACGTCCGGCATGGCGGGCTCCTGGGTGGGCACGGGCGTGGGAGACGGCGTGGGCACGGGTGTGGGTTCCAGCGTGGCGCGCATGTTGTCCTCCGGCAGCAGGAACTCGCTGTCCTCGCCGTCGTAACCCTCGCCCATCGCCGGCGCAGCCACCTCCAGCGCGCCTTCCCGCACATACCACTGCATGTCGCGGTCCGGCTTCACGCCCCGGTTGAACAGCGCCATGCCCGCCAGCAGCGCAACGCCCAGCGCGCAGCACAGCGCCATCACGCTGACGCGCATGGTGGAGCGTTTCGCCTGCTCGGCCTTCTTCTCGTTCTTTTTGCCCATAGCACAACCATACCTTTCCGCGCCTTGCCCATCGGCACGCGCAGCCGCCAAATGAGACGGAAATTAGACGATGTTTAGCAATATTCCAACTATTCTGTCATATTATAAAACAAATTTGAAATAATTTCAAGCCCCCATCGGGATTTTATGCCAATTTTACCCAGCAGAAGGATGATCTGTCGGTCGGTGGAGCGGGATTGTGCAAGGCGGCGCCGACGACCGGCCCGGTCAGCGGACCGCCGCGGAGCGGGGTCGCGCGGGTCGGGGGCAGCCCGAAGGGACATCGCCGACGACCGGCCCGACTCACCAATCGCTCGACCAGTCGGTGTCGCTGGAGTCCCAGCTGTCGAAGACGTCCCAATCGTCATCGTCGTCGTCCTGACTGGAGCTGCTGGGCGCTTCGTAATAGTCCGAATACTCGAAGGCGTCGTCATAGCTGTCGAAGCCGTCGTAGCTGGTTCCGTAGTAATTGCCGTTGTACCAGTCGTAGTCCGTCGGGCCGTCGTAGTAATCCCAGGCATCGTCGACGAAATAGTACCAGGCGGAGTCCTGGTAATAGTAGAGGTCGTCGTCGATGCGGTAATAGCCCCGATCTGGCTGGCGCGCCATCCAGCGCAGGAACATGAAGGCCAGGATGGCGACGATCACGCCGATGGCAATCTTTCGGATGCGCTCGCGGATGATCTCGCCCTTGGACCGCTGCCGCGACCGCTTCGCCCGGCGCAGGCCTATCTCCGACTGGATCTTGGCCCACAGCTCCTGAGCGGCATAGGCCTCGTCCGGCCCGGAATAGCGCACGGCGCGGGAGCCGTTGTCCTTGTTCTTGTACACCACCCAGCGGCCGGTGTCGGCCTCCTGATAGATGCCGAAGCAGCGCGGCTCCTTCCGGTCCTCGTTGATGAAAAAGCGCATCTTCTCCAGCGGCATGCCCTGTGTCCGCTCGATGAGCTCCTGAACGGAATTGACCTTGTCCATCCTGTTTCCTCCATTTGAGCGATGGTTTTCCCGGGAACGCCGGTTTTGGATAGCCCCTCCGGCCCTGCGAGCCGCGAAAAACCATCAGAAAGGCCATGTTGTTCGCCCACAAGCCACCGCACGCGCGAAAAGATCGCGCAGAATGGCAGCAAGGCAAGGAAGAGAGCCCTGAAAATGAGGGCGCTTACTCAAGGGTAAGTAACCGATTTTTCAGGGCTCTCTGACGCCGCAAGCGCAAATTCCGGCCGCATCAGCGCCGTTCAGGGAATTTGCGCGGTTGGGGCCATTATCCGCGATCTTTCGATTACAGCGGCATGGCGTTATTCGCCTTATCCAGCACGCTGTTGTCCAGGCCGATCTGCTTGGCCTGGCGGTTCTGGAAGAACTTCTCGGCCACCTGCGGGAACAGGGCGTAGGAAAGCACGTCCTCCTCCTGGGTGTAGTATTGGCCCATTTCCTTCTTGAACTCGTCCAGGTGCTTGACGCCATAGGACGGATCGTCCACGGGACGGCAGGTGATGATCTTCTGGTCGCCGATGACCTTCTTGCGCACTTCCTCGTTCACGGGAGCGGGCAGGCGGCCATACTCGCCGCGCATCAGACCCTGGCTCTCCTTGGGGCACATCTTGTAGCGCTCGCCGGTCAGCACGTTCATCACGGCCTGGGTGCCCACGATCTGGGAGGTGGGGGTCACCAGCGGCGGATAGCCGAAGTCCTCGCGCACGCGCGGCACCTCCGCCAGCACCTCATACAGCTTGTCGGACTGGCCGGCCTGCTTCAGCTGGTTGATCAGGTTGCTCAGCATGCCGCCGGGCACCTGGTACTTCAGGGTGTTCACGTCCACGCGCAGCACCTTGGGATCCAGCACGCCCTGCTCCTGCAGCTTGGCGGCCACGCCGCGGAAGTGCTCGGTGGCCTGGGTAATCAGGTGCAGGTCCAGGCCGGTGTCGTACTCGGTGCCGGCCAGGGTGGCCACCAGGGGCTCGGTGGCGGGCTGGGAGGTGCCGTTGCCCAGGGGCGACAGCGCGCAGTCCACGATGTCCACACCGGCCTCAATGGCCTTCAAGTTGCACATATCGCCGATGCCGGCGGTGTTGTGGGTGTGCAGGTGCACCAGGGTCTCCGGCTTCAGGGCCTGCTTCAGCTGCTTCACCAGGCTGTAGGCCTTGTAGGGCAGCAGCAGGTTCGCCATGTCCTTGATGCAGATGTTGTCCGCGCCCATCTTCTCCAGCTCCAGGGCCAGGTTCACGAAGTATTCCTCCGTGTGCACCGGGCTGATGGTGTAGCTCAGGGCCACTTCGCAGATACCGCCGTACTTCTTGGTGGCCTTGATGGCCGGCTCCAGGTTGCGGGGATCGTTCAGGGCGTCAAAGATGCGGATGACGTTGATGCCGTTCTTGATGGACAAGCGGGTGAACTCGTCCACCACGTCGTCGGCATAGTGGCGATAGCCCAGGATGTTCTGGCCACGGAACAGCATCTGCAGCTTGGTGTTCGGCATGGCCTCGCGCAGGGCGCGCAGGCGATACCAGGGATCCTCGTTCAAAAAGCGCAGGCAGCTGTCAAACGTGGCGCCGCCCCAGCACTCCAGGGAATAATAGCCAACCTTGTCCAGCACATCGCACGCCGGCAGCATGTCCTCCAGGCGCATGCGGGTCGCGGCCTGGGACTGGTGCGCGTCGCGAAGGATGGTCTCGGTAATCATAACTTTGCCCATAATCTTTTCCTCCGAATCTACCTATCAGTAGCATCACTAACTTGCCTGGGGTATCGGGGGCGGAAGTGCCCCGATCTCCAATCGCACGCGGCGGCATGTACGCCGCGGGCGGAGGTAATTTGATCGCAGGGAAATCCCATTTCCCTCAGAGCAAATTCCTTCCTTGCAGATTTTGCGGCCGGAGGCCTTGGCCTCAAGCAAAATCTGTCAGGGGGTGGCAGCGGAGGGGGACGGAGTCCCCCTTTGCCAATCTGATGGCCAGCGGACGGAAGGGCGCAGCCCTTCGTCGCGCGTAATGGCGGACCCCCGAAGGGGCGTTCGCCATTGGCAATCTGATGGCCAGCGGACGGAAGGGCGCAGCCCTTCGTCGCGCGTAATGGCGGACCCCCGAAGGGGCGTTCGCCATTGGCCTTAACCAAACAGCGCGATGAACACGCCCGCCGCAACCGCAGAGCCGATGACGCCGGCCACGTTGGGGCCCATGGCGTGCATCAGCAGGAAGTTGCCGGGATCCTCCTCCTGGCCCACCTTCTGGGACACGCGGGCCGCCATCGGCACGGCGGATACGCCCGCGGAGCCGATCAGCGGGTTGATGGTGCCGCCGGAGAGGATGTTCATCAGCTTGGCCAGCAGCACGCCGCCGGCGGTGCCGAAGCCGAAGGCCACGACGCCCAGCACGACGATGTAGATGGTCTGCATGGTCAGGAAGGTGGAGCCCTGGGTGGTGGCGCCGACCGTCAGGCCCAGGAAGATGGTGACGATGTTGCACAGCTCGTTCTGGGCGGTCTTGTTGATGCGCTCCACCACGCCGCAGACGCGCATCAGGTTGCCCAGCATCAGCATGCCCACCAGCGTGGCCGCGTCGGGCAGCAGCAGGGACACGATGATCGTGACGGCGATCGGGAAGATGATCGTCTCGGTCTTGGAAACCTGGCGCAGCTGGCCCATGCGGATGGTGCGCTCCTTCTTGGTGGTCAGCGCCTTCATGATCGGAGGCTGGATGACCGGCACCAGGGCCATGTAGCTGTAGGCCGCCACGGCGATGGGGCCCAGCAGGTGCGGGGCCAGCTTGGTGGTGACGAAGATGGCCGTCGGGCCGTCCGCGCCGCCGATGATGCCGATGGCGCCGGCTTCACGGGCGGTGAAGCCCAGCAGCTTCGCGCCCAGGAAGGTCAGGAAGATGCCCAGCTGCGCGGCAGCGCCCAGCAGCAGGCTCTTCGGGTTGGCGATCAGGGGAGCAAAGTCGGTCATCGCGCCCACGCCCATGAAAATCAGCGGCGGGTAGATGCCCAGCTTGACGCCCTGGTAGAGGTAGTACAGCAGGCCGCCGTTGGCGGTTTGCATCGCGTAGCCCATCTCCCCCGTCTCCGGGTTCAGGCGCATCATCACGTCGGTGACGTCCTTGCCCAGGTTCTGTGCAGCCTTCAGCGCGTCGGCCTGGCTGGCATAGAACGTGAAGGTGGGATGGCCCATCATGCCCGCGGCGGGCAGGTTGGCCAGCAGCATGCCGAAGGCGATCGGCAGCAGCAGCAGGGGCTCAAACTGCTTCACAATCGCCAGGTACAGCAGGAAGCAGGCCACGGCGATCATCACATAGTTGCGCCAGTCGCCGCCGGTGCCGTCCATGCTCTTGGCGATACCGGTGGACTTGGCGATGTTGCTCAAGCCCTTCAAGAAGTTGATATCGGGATCGGTGTTGCCCTCTTCCGCGGTGGCGGCGGCCTCCTCGGCAGCCTGTTCCACCTGCTCCGTGGCCTGGGCGGGTTCCTCCGCCTGGGTCTCGGCCAGGGCCGTAAACACGGTCAGCAGGGCGAACAGCGCCAGCAGGCACGCCAGGGCGCGCTTGGGGCTAACCTTTCTTAATTTGGACATTTCGTCAAACCCTCCTTACCGCTTTCAGATGACTAATTGATGATTAGTTCAGCGAAAGCAGCACGTCGCCGGTGTTGACGGTGGCGCCCTTGGTCACGTTCACGGAAGCCACGACGCCGTCGCGGGGCGCCATGATCTCGTTCTCCATCTTCATGGCCTCGAGGATGACCAGCACGTCGCCCTTCTTCACGCTCTGGCCGCCCGAGACCTTTACGTCGTTGATGTTGCCGGGCATGGGCGCCTTGATGGCCTCGGCGCCGGCGGGAGCGGCGGCAGCGGGCTTGGCGGTGGGAGCGGCGGCCTTGGGAGCCGGCGCGGCCACGGGGGCGGGAGCCGCCACGGGCGCGGCTACGGGCGCGGCGGCAAAGGTCGGAGCGCCGCCAATTTCTTCAACTTCCACTTCATAGGCCTGACCATTCACGGTAATCGCAAACTTGCGCATTGTAATTTCCTCCTGATTAATCGTTATTCTATTAACTGACCTTTCTGGCTGATTGCCAGGTTGGATCAAATCGATTAATGAGGAATGAGGAGTGAGGAATGAGGAATGAAATAGTGGGGATTCCTCTTGCGAAACACTAACTCTAATTCCTGATTCCTGATTCCTAATTCCTAATTCAGAACCGGTACACCTGCTCGGCTCTGCCCGCGCGGTTCCAGCCGGACACCCGGCGGATCTTGCGCACCACCAGCTGCTTGTCGGAATCGGTGAAGGCGGCGATGGCGGCGGCGATCACGGCGATCAGCTGCTGATCGTCCGTCACGTCCTCAACCACCGGCTCCTCCGCGACCGCGGGCGCGGCGGCGGCTGCAGCGGCAGCAGCCTTCGCGGCGGCCTCCGCCTTGGCCTCGGCCTCAGCCTTGGCACGGGCGTTCCTCTTGGCGTCGATGGACTTGAAGACCTGCGCCATCAGGGTGATAAAGGCAATCAGTATCGCCAGGCCCAGGAACACGACCACCAAGCCGATGGCGGCCACCTGCAGGCCATAGACGACCTTTCCAAATACACTCATTCAGACGCCTCCTTACAGCGGCATGTTGCCGTGCTTCTTGGCGGGCTTGGCCTCGCGCTTGCCGGAGAGCATCTCCAGGGCGCTGGCCAGGATCTGGCGGGTCTGGGCGGGCTCGATCACGTCGTCCACATAGCCGGCCTTGGCGGCGTTCACGCCGTCGGCCACGTCGGCCATGTACTGCTCTTCCAGCTCGGCGCGCTTGGCGAAGGGATCGTCCGCGGTCTTCAGCTCGTCCGCGCAGTTCAGCTGCACGGCGATCTTCGGCGTCACGGCGCTGATCACGGCGCCCGGCCAGGCATAGACCATGTCGCTGGCGGCGCGGGAAGCCATGGCAGCATAGGCCATGCCCACGGCGTTGCCGGCGATCAGGGCGATGCGCACGTTGGAGGACTCGGTCAGCGCGTACATCAGCTGCGCGCCGGCGCGGGCCAGCTCGCCCTGGGGCGCGGTGGAGACCTTCATGCCCATGGAATCCACGATGGTGATCACCGGGATGGAGAAGCAGTCGCAGAAGGACGCGAAGCGGCTGGCCTTCTTGGCGCCGTAGACCGTGATGCGGCCCTCGTCCTTGGCGGGCTGGTTGGCAATGAAGCCCACGGTGCTGCCGCCGATCTTGCCGATGGCAGTGACCATGCTGGGGGCGAAGCCCTCGCTGAGCTCGATGATGTCGTTCATGTCGGCGATGCGGCGGATCACGTCGCGCACGTCCTCGACAGAATCGATGGCGTTCAGATCGCCAAGCTCGCGGTTCACGTCGTCCACGGTGTCGCCGAACACCTCGTCCAGGTTGTTGGCGGGCAGCATGCCGGCCAGCTTGCGGGCCAGGGCGATGGCTTCCTCGTCGGTGTTGGCGGTCAGCTGGGCGACGCCGGAGCGCATGGACGCCTGGCATCCGGCCAGCTCTTCCATGTCAACGTCCTTGCCGGCGGCGGCGGAAACCACCTGCGGGCCGTTGACGAACAGAGCGCCGTTCTTGCTCATGATGGTGATGTCGCTCATGCCGGCGATGGCGGAGGCGATGCCGCCGCACTGGCCCAGCACCACGGCGATCTGGGGCACCACGCCGCTCAGCGCGCTGGCCTTGCCGGCCATCATCGCGTAGGCGTTCATGGCGTCCACGCCCTCGTCCAGGCGCGCGCCGGCGGTGTCCAGCAGCGCAAACAGCGGCGCGCCGGTCTTCTCAGCCAGCTCCATCACCTTCAGAACCTTGCGCGCGTGGGCCATGCCCACGGAACCGCCCTTGACGGTGAAGTCCTGCGCATAGACATAGGCGGGATTGCCGTCGATCAGGCCATAGCCGGTCACGACGCCGGCGTCCGCGTTCAGCACATCCAGCTCCACGAAGCTGGCGGCGTCCAGCAGCAGCGCGATGCGCTCCCTGGCCAGCAGCTTCCCGGCCTTCTTCTGCTGGGCGCAGAGGTCCGGGTCACCCTTCAGAATCGCAAGCTTGCGCTCGCGAACGATGGGCAGATTCTGTTCCACTTTCATAGTCTCTTTCCCTCCATCGTTCTGTCGTCCGTCGGAATGTCGCGCTGCGGGCCGCCAACCCGCGCCCCGGGCAGGGGTTTTGTCGCTCGTCCCGACGGTCGGCGTGGTATAAAATATCATCAAAACCCAAATTCAGAAATTTCGACGTTTTGCCCTCTATTCCTCTTATTTGCAACGTTATTTTTTTGGGTATATAGTCATCCTTTATCGCGGCATAAGCAGTCCCGGCCTCCGCGCCTCATTTTCTTGGCAGGTTCTTGGCAGGCGCGTAATTTTGCTTGCATTTGGGCGAAGAATGTTGTACACTTATATCGGTAGACATACCAAACACGATAATTCTATGGAGGTATCCCGATATGACCACGATCACGAAGCAGATGAGCATTGGCGAGGTGCTGGAAATCGACCGCACCACCGCGCCGATCATGATGGAATACGGTATGCACTGCATGGGCTGCCCCTTCAGCCAGATGGAGAGCCTGGAGATGGGCTGCGCCGCCCACGGCACCGACGCCGACGAGCTGGTGCAGAAGCTGAACGATTATCTGGCTTCCAAGGAAGCCTGATGTGGCGGGGGACCTGCTTCCCCCGCCACTGCCACCCCTTTGACAGATTTGCCTTGAGTTCATTGCCTGTTTTATGAAGCATATGGATGGAAAAACAGGCAATCAACTCCGGCCGGCAAATCCGCAAGGTGGAAATTTGCCGCTTCGGGGAACCGTATCCCCCGCGCGCAAATAGCTCCGCCCGCGGCGTACACGCCGCCACGCGCGATTATAATCGGGGCGCTGCCGCCCCCGATACCCCGGCGAGTTGGCTGCCGGAAATAAACAAACAGGAGGTAGGTTTTTATGGAGCCCATGAAGCTGTACGAACAGTGGCTGCATGACTTCGCCGACGACGCGGAGACGGTGCAGGACCTGCTGGCCATCAAGGACGACCCGAAGGAAATCGAGGATCGCTTCTATCGCGACCTGGAGTTCGGCACCGCCGGCATGCGCGGCGTGCTGGGCGCGGGCACGAACCGCCTGAACAAGTACAACGTGCGCCGGGTGTCCCGGGCGCTGGCCAAGTATATACTGACCAACGAGGGCGGCGCTGAAAAGGGCGTGGCCATCGCCTACGACTCCCGCCGCAAGAGCACCGAGTTCGCCCGGGAGGCCGCGCTGGTGCTGTGCGCCGCGGGCGTGAAGGTGTTCCTGTACGAATCCCTGCGGCCCGTGCCGGTGCTGTCCTTCACGGTGCGCCATTTGAAGTGCATCGCGGGCATCGTCATCACCGCCAGCCACAACCCCGCCCAGTACAACGGCTACAAGGTCTACTGGACCGACGGCGCCCAGATGCCGCCGGAGTCCGTCAAGGGCATCACCGACCGCCTGCCGGATACCACCTTCGCCGAGAGCCTGCCCATGGACGAGAAGGAAGCCGTGGCGAAGGGCCTGCTGACTTATATCGGCAAGGACGTGGACGACGCCTACATCGCCGCCGTGAAGAAGCTGGCCGTGAACCCAGAGCTGGCGAGGGAGATGGGCCAGACGCTCAAGATCGTCTACACCCCCCTGCACGGCTCCGGCAACATCCCGGTGCGCCGTATCTTCGACGAGATCGGCATGAAGAACGTGTACGTCGTCAAGGAGCAGGAGCTGCCGGACGGCGAGTTCCCCACCGTGAAGGTCCCCAACCCCGAGGACCCCGCCGCCTTCACGCTGGCGCTGAAGATGCAGGAGGAGCTGGGCGCCGACCTGTGCGTGGGCACCGACCCGGACTGCGACCGCGTGGGCATCGCCTGCATGACGGACAAGGGCCTGCGGCTGCTCAACGGCAACCAGATCGGCTGCATCCTGCTGCACTACATCCTCTCCCAGAAGAAGGAGCGGGGCGAGCTGCCCGCCAACGCCGCCGCGGTGACCACCATCGTGTCCACCGAGATGGCCCGGGCCATCGCCGACGACTACGGCGTCAAACTCATCAAGGTGCTGACCGGCTTCAAGTACATCGCCGAGCAGATCCACCTGTTCGAGACCACCGGCTGCAACACCTTCATGTTCGGCTTCGAGGAGAGCTTCGGCTATCTGTCCGGCACCGACGTGCGCGACAAGGACGGCGTGAATGCCTGCATGCTGATCGCCGAGGCCGCCAGCTGGTACAAGAAGATGTACAACAAGACCCTGGCCGACGCCATCGACATGCTGTATGAGAAGTACGGCTACTTCGGCGACAAGGTGACCAGCTTCGTGCTGCCCGGCAAGGACGGCCTGGAGAAGATGCAGCACACCATGGCCGCGCTGCGTGCCAACCCGCCCAAGGACTTCGCGGGCGAAAAGGTGGTGGCCGTGCGCGACTACCAGACCAGCGTGCGCACCACCGTGGACGGCCAGACCGAGACGCTGACCCTGCCCAAGAGCAACGTAATGTACTTCGAGCTGGAGAACAAGGCCTGGATCTGCGTGCGCCCCTCCGGCACCGAGCCGAAGATCAAGCTGTACGTGAACGCCGTGTCCGACGCCCCCGAGAAGACAACTTCCCTGCTGAACGCCTACTCCGACGCAGCCGTGAAGCTGCTGGAGAGCCTGTAAGACCGGGAACACGCAAGCCGGCGACCTTTCGGTCGCCGGCTTTTTGATTTCAGGAATACGTAAATAACACCCGACTTTACCCACACACACAAATCAGGCGGACAGGAGCGCGCTCCTGTCCGCCTTTGCCGTTCGCTGATGTATTACTCCTCGCCGGTCCTGCGCTTCCTGCCGAAGAAGATCAGCAGGGCCACGGCCAGCAAGCCGATGCCGCCGAACACCCACGGATACGCCGGGGTCTCGTCGCCGGTGCCCAGCAGAGTGCCCCACAGAGGCGTGCCGTAATCCAGGATGTCCAGCATGTCCTCGAACTCCTCCTCGTCCATGGAGGAGAACTTCCTGATGACGCGCTTGTGCGTCACGTCGCGCTTCGGCACATCGCCACCCTTGGGCGTGTCGTCATCCGGCGTGTCGTCATCCGGCGTGTCGCTGGTCGGCAGCATGCTGTTGACCAGGTCCAGGCCATCCATGTGCTGGAAGTAGCCGGCCACGCCGTCCTCGCGGATGGTATAGACATACTCATGGCCATAGCCATCGTCCAGCGGCAGCTCACCGAAGCTGTATTTCCAGCCATCCTCCGCGGTGACCGACTTACGGCTGATCTCCACGCCGTCGCGCAGCAGGTGCACCGTGATGCTGGCGGGCCGCTTTCCGGCGGCATCGTTGTCGTCCTTCCAGGTCTTGGTGCCCTTCAGCTCCGCGGTCTCCTTGGGCTCCCTGGGAATCAGCGTGTTGGTGATGGTGGTGCCGGTGATGTCGGTGGTGTAGTCGTCCACCGGATCCTCCGTCACGGTATAGCTGATCTCATTGCCCGCCGCGTTCAGCTTGGGCCGCTCGCCGAAGCTGTAGGTCCACACGTTGCCGTCCTTGCGCCAGGTCGGCGTGGCGTTTACCAGCGTGCCGTCGGCATAGAGCCGCACGGTGATGCTCTCCGGGCGCAGCCCATGTGCGTCCGCTTCATCCTGCCAGACCTTCCGGCCGCTGACCTCCGTCATGGGCGTAGGCGTCGGCGTGACTTCCGCCTCAGGCGTCGGGGTGGGCGTGGGCGTCGGGGTAGGCGTGGGCGTCGGAGTGGGCGTCGGCGTCGGAGTGGGCGTCGGCGTCGGAGTGGGCGTCGGCGTCGGAGTGGGCGTCGGCGTCGGGGTGACCGTCGGGTTCGGCACGGTCAGGGTCGGGCCGCCATCCACCGTCACCGTGTAGGTGGTGGTGGTGACCAGCTTGGTGTGACCCGCGTTCCAGGCGGTGCTCGCGCTGGCGCCCAGGGTCACGCTGTAGGTCGCGTCGCTCATGATGTGGTCTTCCGGCGCGCTGGTCTCCCGCAGGGCCAGCACCTTGGTCTTGCCAACCGCGGGCAGCACCTTCGTCAGATCCTGGGTGCGGATCCGGAAGCTGTCGATGTCTGCGCCGCCATAGCTGCGCAGCAGGGTCTCGCCGTCGTACAGGCCGAAGGTCGCGCCCTTCAGGGCCGCGTTCTCGCCGTCGACCTTGTACACGGTCGCGCTGGCGTGAACCGTCGCGGTGTCGGTCACCGGGGTGTTGTCCACGGTGAACGCGCCGTTTTCGCCGGTGACGCCGGTGGTGTAGCCGGGCACCGGGGCTTCGGCGACGGTATAGCTGATCTCCACGCCGCCCTTGAACTTGTCAAGGCCGGTGAAGGTGTGCTTCCACGCGTCCTTCGCCGTCACGGTCGCCCGGTCGGCCTCGACGCCATCCGCGTTTAGTATGAACGTGATGCTCTCGGGCCGGTACCGGGTCAGCCCCGCGTCGTTCCAGCGCTTGGTGGCGCTGATCTCGGTCTTCTCCGGCTCGTGCCTGTTGGTCACGGTAAAACCGTTGGCCGCGTCGCCGGTGATGATCGGCATGTCATAGCCGGGCACGCGATCCTCGGTCACGGTGTAGGTGATGGCCTTGCCTGCCTCATGGGTGGGCAGGTCTTCCCACTTCACCTTCAGGGCATCGCCCGTCGCGCCCTTCGGGATGGTCTGGTCCTTGCCGGCCACGACCGTCGCCGCGCCGTCGCCCACCTTCTTGTTCAGGTGCAGCGTCACAGCCGCGCGCAGGCCGTCCTGGTCGTCGGCGTCGTCCCAGACCTTCTCGGCATCGATGTCCGTAGTCTCGGGCGTGTGTTTGTTGGTCACCGTGAATTCATAGGTGCCGTCTTTGCAGGTGATGCTGGTCGTATAGCCCTCGATGGCTTCCTCGGTCACGCCGTAGGTGATCAGCTGGCCCGCCTCATGCGTCGGCATATCGGCCCACTTCACCTTCAGCGCGTCGCCCGTGGCGCCCTTCGGGATGGTCTGGTCCTGGCCCTCGATGGCCGCGGCTTCGCCGTCGCCCACCTTCTTGGTCAGGTGCAGCGTCACGGCCGTCCGCAGGCCGTCCTGGTCGTCGGCATCGTCCCAGACCTTCTCGGCATCGATGTCCGTGGTCTCGGGCTCGTGCACGTTGGTCACCGTGTAGCCCGCCGCGGCGGTGCCCGTGATCGCGGTGGTATAGCCGGTGATGGCGTCCTCGGTCACGCCGTAGACGATCTCGGCGCCCTGTTCATACTTCGGCAGGTCCTCCCAGGTCACGGTCAGCGCGTCGCCCGTGGCGCCCTTGGGGATGGTCTTGTCCTTTCCGGCCAAGACCGTCGCCTCGCCGCTGCCCACCTTCTTGGTCAAGTGCAGCGTCACGGCCTTGCGCAGGCCGTCCTGGTCGTCGGCGTCGTCCCAGACCTTGGTGGCCGAAATGTGGGTCACCTCTGTGTTGGTGACGGTGACGGTGCCCTCGCCGTCGTCCTCGTAGGTCACCGAGTACTCGACACCCTCCAGGTTGATGCGCTCGTTCAGCGCGTCCGTATCCTCCTCGACGGTATAGACCATTTCCTTGCCGTTGATGAACTTGGGCAAATTGGAAATCGTCACATCGGGCCAGATCGTATTGTCATTGTCGTCCTTGTCGGCCTCGATGCGGAGGATGCCATAACAGGCCCTCTTGCTCTCATCGCTCTTGGGCCAGCCCATGACGTTGAACTCCACATAGTCCGTGGGACGATGCTCTTCCAGATCGCTCGCCCAATTCTTGGACAGCTTGAGGGTAACGGTTCCATCAGGTTCGCCGATGATCACCGTACCGTTCGTAGCAATGCCGCCGCCGCTGTACATGGCGGTGTTGCCCGTAATGAATACGTTTGCAAGTCCCTTTGCGACATCCTGATCCGCCTCGGTCGAGAGGGATTTCATGGAGATTTCACCCTCGCCGGACAGCTCTGTCAGGGGGCGCTCGCCGTCATAGATACTGTACCAGCGATACGCGCCGCCGCCCAGCATGACGGGCGAGACATAGTATTTCGCTTTCGAGGAGGAGTCTTTATTGAAGGACAGGTCATGCAGCGAAGAAGTCCATTTGTTTTTGAAGATGGCGCCGCCCGAAGTCAGGTAAATCTTGACATTCGAGGTGCCACACGCGGAGATACCGCCGCCGCTCTGGCGCAGGGAGGTATTGTCCGTAACCAGCACATTCTTCAGCTTAAGCGTGCCCTGTGTGTGATAGCTTCCGTTGACGTAGATGCCGCCGCCGCTGTAGCAATAGGTCAAAGTTCCGCCGGCCTGGTTCTTGGTGATATAGCCCGCGGTGATCTCCGCTTCATTCTTGGATTGAATGAACAGGCCGCCGCCCATGTAATCGGATCTGTTGTTGTCCAGGTGCCCGCCGGTCATGGTGAAGGTGGACTTGGTAAACACGTTCACGCAGCTGCCGACGCCGATGCCGCCGCCGCAGCCGTTCGTGGTGTTGTTCTGGATCCAGCCGCCCGACATGCGCATGGTGGAGCCGTCGTCCAGGAACACGCCGCCGCCGGCCGCCGCCGCCCATCTCTCGCTGTCTTCGCAGCTGAAATCCTCGGCGCGGTTGTTGACGATCCTGCCGTCGGTCATGATCAGCGTCGCCGCCCTGGTCGCGATGGCGCCGCCGGCGCTGGCCATGTTGCCGGACAGCTCGCTGCCCTTGTTCACATAGACCGTCGCGCCGCCGGTGGCATAGACGGCGCCGCCATCCCCGGTGTTCCGGGCGTTGCGCAGCACGGCGCCGTCGTCCAGCGTCAGCGTGCCGCCCTCCGCCTTGATGATCGGCGCGGTTGCGATCGTGACGACATCTTTCTTGTTGCCGTCCAGCACCACGTTCCTCAGCGTCAGGCTGCCCGCGCTCACGACCTTCACCATCGGCCCGTCGGTGAACGCAGGATCGCGGTACAGCTCGATGGCTGCCTTGCCGCTGCGGTCCCAGCTCTGGCTGTCGACGACGGTCACGGTGTTCTGGATATAGGCGCCCTTCGTCTCGGTAATGTGGTCCGTAAACGTTCCGGGGGTCGCATTGACGCCCAGCTGGCCATAGGCCGCGGTCACCTTATCGGTCATGAAGGTGTCCACCACGTCCCGGGTGGTCCCCTCTTCGGTGGGTACGTAAGCGTCCCAGGCCGCTGCCAGCTTATCGAAGGTGCGATAGGGCTTCGCCTTGCTGCCGTCAGCGGTCGCATCGTCGCCGTCCACGCCGTCCAGGTAGAAGCAGCCCACAGTCCGGTCGTTATCGCGATAGTGGATCCTTACGTTCGGATTGGCGCTGTCCAGCGCGTCCGCGAAGAGAACGTCCGCCCGCGCGCAGTCGATATAGACATTCGAAAGAGCGCTGTCGGCGTTGGCAACGATTTCCACCAGGCTGTCGATCAGTTTCTTGTCCGGATTGGCGAAGTACACGTTCCTGGGCGCGTTGTTGCCCGAGAAGGCATAGCGGCCGCTGGAATCCTTCCATGGATTGTCCGCGTACACATAGTTCTCAAAGCTGCCGATCCTGTCCGCCAGGCTCACCAGCGGCGCATCGTTGTTCTGCACGAAGGTGGTGCCGCCGATCACCCTGAACGCCTTTTCCTTCACATTGACGGGATTGTCGATGCGCAGGTACTTGATGTTTTTTGCTTCGTTTAAGAGGCCAAATGCGTAATCCTCGATCTTCTGGCTTCCCCTGCCTGTAAACACAACGGTGTTCAGCCTGGTGTCTCTGTCAAAGGCGCACCAGCCCACCTCGGTTTCATTATAATGGCAGACAAGCTTCGTCAGGTTTGTGCAACCATCAAACGCAAATTTATCAATGATAACCTTGCCGTCCTCATTTTCGCGGGTGCCCATGGTGATGGTCTCGAGAGCCGTACAGTCATAGAAGGCACCGTTGCCGAAGGTGAGATCGCCATTGTCCACCGTCAGGGTCTTGATGGTGGTGTTCTCCTTGAAGGCATCCTTCAGCACCTGCTTCACGGGATACTGGTCCTCGTTGCGGGTGGTCTTGCCGATCTCCAGTGCGTTGCCCTTGTATTTGTCATACACGCCGGTGATGATCGCCTCGGTCACATTGCCCTCATCATCCGTGACCAGGTCGTACCAGAACATATCGTCATGGTACCTGCCGTCGAAGGATGCCAGGGCAAAGGGGCTCAGGCTGTCCACGTGGAAGGCCAGGCCGGCAACCGGATTCTCGGCCAGGCTGCTGGTGGGCACGATGATCTCGAAGCTGTCGACCGCCTTCTGGTGCAGCAGCTTCGCTCGCGTCATGGACACCTCGCCGCCTTCCACCGCCGGCGTCAGTACGACATCGTCGGTCAGCACAACGTCCACGGCCTTGTCCGTGACGGCGGCGCCGTTGGGCGCAACCAGGCTCAGGCCAAAGTACGCGGCGGCATCGATGGTGTAGTTCTGCTCTTCCGCATAGCCGGCGAAGGCTTCCTTCATCGCGTCCGTGCCCTCGGTCCTGACCAGCCTGGCGCCGATGGGCGCGCCGGCGGCCACGGTCGCGACGCCGTCCGCGCTGGTGACCTTCTGCTCGCAGTTGACGATGCTGTTCAGGTTTTCGCAGCCGGAGAAGGCATCCTTCTCGACGATCAGCTGCTGGTCGGTATTGCCGATGGCCACGGTCTCAAGCGCCGTGCAGCCGGAGAAGGCCGCTTCTCGGATGTCCGTCACCGTGCCGTCGATCGTCACGGTCTTCAGCGTGGTCTTGTCCTTGAAGGCTTCGCCGTAAATCGTGATATCCTGGTCGGACCGGATGGTCAGCGTCTCCAGGGCGGGATAGAGCTGCGCCAACACAGTCCCCAGATTGGACACGGGGCCGGTGACATCCAGGCTGGTAAGCGATGAACAGTAAGACAGTGTGTTGTAGTCCAGGGCCAATCTGTGCGTGCTGGCGTATTCCTCTGTCCAGTCCATGGTCAGCTTGAGGGTCTTCAGCGCGCTATTGCCGCTGACGCCGCCTTTCAACGGCCCGGCGACATGCAAATCCACGGATTCCAGCTTGTCATTCTGGCTGATGACGCTGGTCTTTGAGAACTCGACCGGGCCGGAACCGCCGATGCTGGTCAGGTTGGGCATGAGGCTGAAGGCCGATTCTTCGATCGTGATGGGATCGGTATTGGCAAAGGTCACCGTCTGGATGCGGCTCTCCTCCTGGAAGGCCTTCTCGGCGATCTTCGTCACCTTGTACGACTTCGTCGTTCCGTCGGAGCCGGTGATGGAAGCCGTGCCGCGGATGGTGATGTCGGCGGTGCCGGTGTAATGCTCGGGCTCCACCAGGGACTTGATCACAGCGGTGTCGTCGTCGTTGACTTCATAGACGAAGATGCCGTCGTTTGCTTCCGTCGAAGGCGCGACATCCTGATACAGCCAGATGGTATAGGTCGTCTTGTCTGCGTCAAAGTATACCTGCTGCCATCCACCGTCATAGACTTGGATGGTCAGCTCGCCAAAGCCCTGGTAAGCGATCTTGTCCAGATTGCTCACAGTGCCATAGTTATAGCTGTCTACGTGAAAATAATCGCTGAAGGTCGAGAGGGTTTCGTTCGTCTGATAGTCCACGACCTTGGCATAGATGTAATATAAGCCATATTCCGCGTAATAAGGGTTAAACCCATCCAGACAATTCTGGGTATTGGTGCCCCTCAGAATATCCGAGATCTTTAGCTCTTTCTTGCCGCCGATCTTATAGTAATACGCCGCGTCCGTCACGCCCACCTCGATCTTCCTGCCGCCGGTCAGCGTGATGGTCAGCTTTTCCTCGCTGCCGAACGACTCAAGGCTCGTCAGCAGGAAGTCCTTTTCGCCCACGTCCACGCCTTCGACGCCGTTATAGGCGATCAAGCCGGAGACCTGCTCGACGGTGACCAGATGCTCGTCGGTGAACTCCACCTTCTCCACGTCCGCCACGTTCAGCAGGGCGTCGCCGTTCTTAATATGCAGCTTTTCGATCAGCTCGCTCAGCAGGATCTGGCTCTGGCCGGGGATGGAGTAGTCAATGCCGTCGAAGTGGAAGTCCACGGTGAAGGCATAAACGGAGAAGCTGCCCGTGGTAAAGGTGACGTCGTCAGTGGAGCCGTTCAGGTTGACGTCGGTCCTGCTGTCGGAGAGGGGCTGCACCTTCACGTCGCTGGCGTTGAGGCTGCCCACCTGGGCGGTGCTGTCCGCGCCGCCGATGGCGCTGTCCTTCAGCGGCAGGTGCACCACGCTCACGTCCTCCGCGCTCTCGGCGCCCAGGCCGCTTGAAATCTGGTTGCGGCGGAAGGTGACCTTCACCTTCACGCTGCCCTTGGCAGGCTGGATCTCCTCCCACTCGCCGGTGGGCAGGCCGTCGTCGCCCTTCTTGGGGGCCATGATGGCAAAGTCGTACAGCAGGGTGTTTTCGTCGGTATAGTCCCGCTCGAGGTGGTCGTTCAGGGCGTCCATGTAGGCGCCGTAGTCATACTTGCCGCCGGCCTTGACGGGCGTCACCTTCAGCTTGGCGTCGTCCGGCAGGTAGCGGGCGTCGTCCACGGACACCACGGCCTTGATGTAACTGTCGGTATAGGTGTACTCCCACTTTTCATAGATTTCATTGAAGTGCGCAATGAGGGTGACGTCCTCGGCGAGCTTTTCGCTCTCGCCGCCGGCGGTGTACAGCCAGGCCAGGTCCTCCTCGCTGTAGCGCAGGCTGTCCAGCTTCGCGCCGTTCAGCCGGGTCTCCACATAGCTGTAGCCCTTCACAGTCACCGGCGCGGAGGCGAAGCTGTACTCGCCCTTGGCCAGCTCGGTTTCCAGATGGCCGCCGATGACGTTGTCATGCTCGTCCACCGCGGTCAGGCGCACGACGACGCCCGACAGGTCCTCAATGGGCTCGGGCGTGGGTTCCTCGGTGGGTTCGACAGTGGACTCCTCCGTGGGCCCCTCGGTGGGAGCCTCCGTGGGCGCTTCCGTGGGGGCCTCGGTGGGAGCTTCGGTGGGATCGGTCGTCGGGTCGGCCTCGGGAGCCTCGGTCTCCTTCACCTCAGGGGTCTCACTCTCCTGCGGCTCGGGGTCCTTTTCCTCCTGCTGCGCTTCGGGATCCTTCTCCTCCTGCGTCGCCTCGGGGGCCTTCTCCTGTTGCGTCGCCTCGGGGGCCTTCTCTTCCTGCGTCGCCTCGGGGGCCTTCTCTTCCTGCGTCGCCTCGGGAGTCTTCTCCTCCTGCGTCGCCTCGGGGGCCTTCTCCTCCTGCTGCGCCTCGGGGGCCTTCTCCTCCTGCGTCGCCTCGGGGGCCTTCTCCTCCTGCGTCGCCTCAGGGGCCTTCTCCTCCTGCGTCGTCTCAGGGGCCTTTTGCTCCTGCTGCGCCTCAGGGGCCTTCTGCTCCTGCTGCGCCTCGGGGGCCTTTTGCTCCTGCGGGGCCTCGGAGGTGTTCCCCTCTTCGATCTGACCGGCGGCAGGCGCAGCGGACCCCGTCTCCTCGGCCAGCACCGTCGCGATGTTCGACGGCACCAGCATCAACAGTGCCAGCAGCACCGCCAGCAGCCTCCGGGTTTTATTGAGCTTATTCATACCCATTTTCCTCTTCATAATCGGCACCTCCCATAAATATCGGAAAGAAAACCATCGGGAAAGTTACATTTATTGCATATTATAACACTGATTAAATTATAACAAGAGTTGACTATTATGTCAATCAAAAGGCATCCCAAATCGAGCCAAAACTGCGAACTTTTCATGCAGAAATTACAGATTTCTTCCACGTGGGTGTTTTTTGCCCCTGCAACAGCAGTTTCGCGCGATATCATTATATTCCCCGTTCCTGCGAAATATTGAAAACGGCGAGGGATGCAATCCCCCGCCGATGTCCTTTACTTGCGGATGCTCTCGATGTTTTCCGTGCTTCCGCCGCCCTGGTCATTCGGGTCGCGGAACTCGCCCTTCTCCACCAGCCGCAGGAAGGCGTCCACCACGTCGCCCGTCAACTGGGTGCCGGAGACTTCCCGGATGATGGAGACGGCCTTGTCAAAGTTCATGCGCTTGCGATAGGGGCGGTTGGAGTACACGGCGTCGAAGCAGTCCGCCACGGCGATGATCTGGGCCACCCTGGGGATCTCCCCCGTCTTCAGCCGGTTGGGATAGCCCTTGCCGTCCGAGCGCTCGTGGTGGGACTGGGCGCCCACGGCCAGCTCCGGCATGATGCTGATGTCCTTCAACACTTCGTAGCCCTTCACGGTGTGGGACTTGATGATGTCGAACTCCTCGTCCGTCAGCTTGCCGGGCTTGTTCAGCACCGCCTTGGGCACGCCGATCTTCCCCACGTCGTGCAGAAGCGCGATGCGGTAATACTTCTCCACCGTCTCCTCGTCATAGCCCAGCTCCCGCGACAGCATGGCGGTATACTTCGCCACCCGGGAGGAGTGGCCGTTGGTGTAGCTGTCCTTCATGTCGATGACCTTGGCGAAGGCCGTGGTGATCTCGTTGATGAACTGGGCGTTCTCCTGCTGCTTCAGCTTCAGCACCCGGGTCTGCTCCCGGAACAGGTACACGCCGATCATCAGCGTGAACACCAGCACGCCAATCCGGGTATAGCTGGAGGAGCCGTAGCTCTGGAGGATATAGTAGCGCACGATGTCCACTGCCACGCCCGCCACCAGTGCCGCCAGCCCGACGGTCAGGCTGCGCAGCAGTTCCTTTTGAATCGTGTGCCGCCGGATGGCCCGAACCAGCAGGAAGACGATGACCGCCAGCGCCAGCAGGATCAGCGCATGGCTGATGTTCACCAGATAGTAATAGTCGGAAACGCCTCTGTACGTCAGCAGCACCTGGACGGCAAAGTTGGCCAGGCACAGCACCAGCGAGGCCGGAACCAGCTTCGAGCGGCTGCTGCCGGCGGCGCTGGCGAAGAAGGAGATCGCCGGATAGGGCAGGAAGATCAGGCAGACATAGGTGATCACGCGAATCAGCGCCGGGTGCCCGGTCAGCACCTGCAGAAGCAGCGTGTCGTTGTAGCCGGTGAAGCCCACCAGGGCGCAGAGTATGCCAAACGATATGAAATCCAGCCCGGCGGTGTTCATGATGACCTTGCCGAAGATGCCCACGATCAGGAAATACAGGAACACGATCTGCTCCCGCGCGGATCGCAGAGTGCCCTGGTTTGCGCTCTGGGGGAAGCGGTCCGCCCGTTCCCCGGCACCCGCCTGCGCCGTGTTCTTCTCCCGCTTTGCCATTGAGTTACCTGCCTGCTCGAAATATCGCGATGATTATAGCACCCTCATATTATGAATCGATTTTGGCAGTGCACACCCGGCCATCCGCGCCAAAAGCACATCCCTGCGCTTTTCAGCGGCCCCATGCCCACGCCGCCCCCTGTTCTGAAGGCCGCTGCCGGAAAGGCCGCTCACCTTTGGAGCATCGAGCATCGGCAATAGCGGTCCGGGAGCTGCCGAATTAAAAATCCGGGGACATCGCGCCACGCGATGTCCCCCTCTGTTCCATATCGACTGGCTTCAGCGGCGAACCATGTCCGCGTCGAAGTCAAGGAAATCCACGGCGTTGCCATCGCCGTCCATGAAGTACACCGTCCACTCAAAGTCGTCGTCCTCCAGGCGCAGGGTCACTTCGCCGGATTGGGTGAAGCTGTCGCCCTCGGCGCAGGTGACGGATCCGTTGTCGCTGGCGATGGCCACCATGGCCGCGTCGCCGCCCAGCTTCAGATCAAACTTCACCAGGTCGCCCACCGCGGGCTGTGAAATCGGCACGTCGTCCCCTTCATGGGTGAAGCGCAGGCCGCCGACGCCGTAGTCGCCCTCGACGACGGCACGCCAGGCCTGGTCGCCCTTCGGCAGCCCCTCGAGGCTCGCGCCGCTTTCGGGCACCAGGCAGGCGTCCTCCATCTCGATCCAGGCCGCGTCGCCCATCGGCAGGGATACCGGCAGCCAGACCTCCACGCCGATGCCGCCGCCCCACCGCACGTCTGAAAGGGTCTGTTCGTCCAGCGGGTACAGGCGCACGCGCTCCGCGTCGGCGAAGGACACGCCCGTCCACTCCCCCTCCCCGGTCATCACGGACAGCCGCCCGTCGCCCAGGGCCAGGTCTTCTCGGGGCAGGTAGATATACAGGGTGTCGCAATAGCGCTCCGCAGCGTTGTCGGCCTTGGGATAGTTCAGCATATAGCCGATCTGCGTCTTGAGATCCACCGCGGGGACGCCGGGATAGGGCCGTTCAGGCGAGGTGCCCTCCGCCCATTCGGCGGCATGGGCCGCGCCTGAAAGCATCAGGCAGGCCATGAGGATGGCGATCCAGCGTTTCATGGCAATTCTCCTTTCGGATCAATAGTCGCGGCGCTTCCGGGCGAACAGCGCCAGTCCCAGCGCCAGCAGGCCGATGCCGCCAAACACGAACGGATAGACCGGCGTCTCGTCGCCCGTGCCCAGCAGCGCGCCGAACAGCGGCGTGCCGTAGTCGAACAGGTCGATCAGGTCCGTCAGCTCGTCCGTCGTGCGCCCGCCGTATTTGGGCGTCTGGCGCGCGGGCCTGTTGTCCTCGCTATCGGACGGCGTTTCCCGTCTGGGCAGCAGCGCGTTGATGAGGTCATAGCCCTCGGCGCGGGCAAAGTAGCCCTCCACGTGATCCTCGCGCACCGCGTAGGCATGGACCCTGCCCGCAGCGTCGCGCTCCGGCAACTCGCCGAAGTCGTAGCGCCAGCCGTCCGCCGCGCTCGCTTGGCGGGTGTCGATGACCTCGCCGTCGCGCACCAGATGCACGGTGATCGCCTCCGGGCGCAGACCCAACGCGTCGTCATCGTCGTCCCACGTCTTGGAGCCTGAAATCTTCACCATGGGCGTGGCCGTCGGCGCAGGTGTCGCAGTCGCCGTGGCCGTGGGGCTCACGGTAACCGTCGGGCTTACCGTGACCGTCGGGCTTACCGTGACCGTCGGGCTTACCGTGACCGTCGGCGCGGGCGTGGGCTTCAGCGCATTGGTGATGGTGAAGCCGTCGGCCATGCTGCCCGTGATCTTCGTGGTATAGCCCTCGACCTTGACCTCTTCGATGGTATACGTGATCTCCTTGCCGCCCTTGTACTTGTCCAGGTCGGTGAAGGTGTGCTTCCAGCCATCCTTCGCGGTCACGGTCGCCTCGTCCACCTTCGTGCCGTCCGCCAGCAGGTTCACCTTGATCGACTCGGGCCGCACGCCGTCCTGGTCGTCATTGTCGCTCCAGCTCTTGGTGACGGTCACGCTGGTCTTCTCCGGCGTGTGGGTGTTGGTGATGGTGAAGCCATCCACCTCTGCGGTGTAGCCGTCCGGCACCGCGGCCTCCTCAACCGTATACACGATCTCCTTGCCGCCCTTGTACTTGTCAAGGTCTGAGAAGGTGTGCTTCCAGCCGTCCTTCGCTGTCACGGTCGCCTCGGCGGCCTTCGTGCCGTCCGCCAGCAGGTTCACCTTAATCGACTCGGGCCGCACGCCGTCCTGGTCTTCGTTGTCGTCCCAGGTCTTGGTGACGCTCACGCTGGTCTTTTCGGGTGTGTGGGTGTTGGTGATGGTGAAGCCATCGGCCATCGTCCCGGCAAACTCCGCGGTATAGCCCGTGATTTCGTCCTCCGTCACGGTGTAGGCGATCTCAACGCCATTCTCGTACTTGTCCAGGTTCTCCCAGGTCACCGTCAGCGCCGCGCCGGTCGCATCCGCCGCGATGGTCTTGTCATAGTCATCGCCCATCGGCGTGACCGCGCCGTCGCCCACCTGCTTGTTCAGGTGCAGCGTCACCTCGGCGCGCAGGCCGTCCTGGTCGTCGCCGTCGCTCCACGCCTTCGTGGCGCTCACGTTCACCTTCTCCGGCGCATGGGTGTTGGTGACGGTGAAGCCGGTCGCCATGGTGCCGGTGATGTCCGGCGTGTACCCGGTCACCGGTTCCTCGGTGATGGTATACGCGATGTCCCGGCCTTCGCTTCTCTTGTTCAGGTTGGTGAAGGTGTGCGTCCAGTTCTTATCGGCGGTCAGGGTCGCCTCATCCACCTTCGTGTCGTTTGCGAGCAGGTTCACCTTGATTGACGTGGGCCGCTTGCCATCCTGGTTGTTGTTGTCGCTCCAGCTCTTGGTGACGCTCACGCTGGTCTTCTCCGGCGTATAGCTGTTGGTGATGGTTTTGGTGCCGTCATA
This sequence comes from uncultured Eubacteriales bacterium, assembly GCA_902800625.1. Taxonomy (GTDB): domain Bacteria; phylum Bacillota; class Clostridia; order Christensenellales; family Aristaeellaceae; genus UBA2862. Next base: position 30,998 of record CADCFG010000011.1, read on the forward strand.
GGCGACGTTGACCGGCGCAGCCGTGTCGCTGGTATAATCGTTCGCCGTCGTCAGGGCCTCGACCACGCTGTAGGTCACGGCCTTGTCGCCTTCATACTTCGCCAAGCCGCTCCAGGTCTTGCTCCAGTCATCCGCGGCGGTGACGTTCACGGTTTCCACGTCCGTGGTCGTGCCGTCCACCGTCTTCTTCAGCGTCACCGTCGCCACGACGCCGGTGCGCTTGCCGTCCTGGTCGTCGTTGTCGTCCCACACCTTTTCCACGGTGATGGACGTGCTGTCCTGCTCATTCGTGATCGTGTCGCCGTCGGAAACGCCGTCTGTGTTGTCGGCGGTATAACCGGTCCAGCCCGTGGTCTCCTTGACTGTATACTCGATTGCTACAGGCTGCTCGCCCTCAACCATCTTATACTTGTCAAGGCCCGAGAACGTAGCCACCCACGCGGTCGCCTCGCCGTTCTCGTCCTCCGTGCCGTCCAGCGTCACGGTCCGGTCAGTCGCCGTACCGTCCTTGAACAGCATGAACACCACTCTCGCGCCGTCCGGGGCCGTCGTCGAATAGTCGACGTTCTTCCAGGCCTTCGTGGCGCTGACGGAGATGGGCCCGGCATAGCGGTTGGTGAAGGCCACAGTGGCCGCGCCGCCGTCCTTGAGGAACTCCACGTTTGCGGAATTCGTGCCACTCTCGCCGGTGGTCACGGTTGCCTCGTCCTCAGTACTGAACGCCGCCACCCGGCTGACCAGCTGATAGCCGGCCAGGTTGTTCGTCTCCGTGACGGTGTACGCGCCCAGCGGCAGGTCAAAGCTCTTGGACGCATTGTCTCCCATGTCGGCCAGGGTGAAGGGCTCGATCTCAAAGCCGGAGGTGTCCTTCACGCGGCGGCCGCTGGCGTCGCTGGCGCCAGTGATGGCGAAGGTGATCGACGCCTTCTCCGCATCGGTAAGGCTGCTCACGCCGTCCGTGTCGTCCAGGGTCTTGGTCACGGTCAGCGTGCCGTGCTCGCGCACGTTGCTGATCTTCAGCGTCTCGCGATGGGCGTAGATGCCGCTGGCGGGGTTGGACTGGTTCTCGGAGATCCGGAAGGGATGCGGGGTCTCATCCAGCTCGAAGCCCTCCGGCGCATGCGTCTCCGTCAGCCGGTATTCATGGGTTTCGCTGTCGGTGGACGGCTGCAGATACCAGCCGTCATCGGCGCTGCTGCCCTGGATGGTGGCCTTGCCGTCGGAATTCGTGGTGAAGGTGACCTCATTCGCAATGCCGTTCGGGTTCACCCAGCTGTCGCCGATCTTCTCCTCCAGCTTGAACACCGCGCCCGGCACCGGGATGCGCACATTGTCGCCCTCATACTTGAGCAGCGTGATGCTGTAATTGGGCGCGGTTCCGCCGCCGGCGGCCTTGATGGTCGCCGTGCTCTCCACATGGCTGTCCTCGCCCATCAGCGTGGCGGTGTTTTCAAACTCCACCTCGCCGACTGCACCCAGGACCTTCGCCTTGTAGGTGATCACCACATACATCTGATCCGGGACCTTGAAGGTACCCACCACATGGTCTTCGCCGTCGGGCTTGAAGTCATAGCCGATGTTGGGGTAGTCGCTGACCCGCTGCTCCCCTTCATCGTTAAAGAGCTGGAACGCAACCGAGGACAGGTCCACGTTCAGGTTGTCGCTCATCACGTCCGTCAGCGTCAGGTATTCAGCGTTCGGGGCCAGGTCGACGCACTCCCGGTTGATGGCGATATGGAATTGGGGGTCCTCGTTGCCTGCCGCCACGGCTTCCTGGTTCAGCAGCTGCTTGCCCAGCTTGCTGTAGGAGGTCTCCACCAGCTCGTCGTCGTTTCCCAGCGACGAAGTCACCGTGTTGCCGAAGGACACGCTGCCGCCCGCGGCCGCGGCCACGCCGTTCAGGAATTCATGCGTGGAGTACAGCGCCAGGTGATAGGTCAGGCGATAGTGGGTATACAGCGAATCCTCGTTGGTCTGCAGCTCGGTCTTGGTCAGTGCGGCCGTGAAGCTGTTGCCGCTGAGGGTGGGCGTGACGGCCCTGGGGGTGTGCAGCTCCTCTACGCCTTCTGCCTTGTCCTCCACCCACCGCACGGTCATGCCGGCAGGGTATTCGGCGTGCGCCACGCCCGACAGGTACTCCAGAGGCGCGTCAAAGGTGTCGGTCAGTTCAAACGGCTGCGGCTCGCGAATGCGGACGCCCTTCAGGTCCACCGCGTAAGTAAATATGTAGCGATACTCACCGGCGTGCTCGCCCTCAGTCATCAGCGTGCCCGCTTTGTCGTAATCCACCACCGTCTTCTCGATGCCCTCCTCGGTGGGGATGTAGACCCGGGCGGTGGCCTCCAGCTGCGTCTCGCCCTCGCCGAAGCGGGCGATGTTCTTGTGCTTCCTGTCCTCCTCGGTGGTGGAGGCGGCAAGCCAATTCGGGTTGTGGCGCGTCGTCACCGTCACCACGATCTGGCGGGGTTTCCCGTCCGTGGACGGCAGGAAGCCCTTGTGCGTGCCCTCATTGTCAGTGCAGTAGAAGAACAGCGTGCCATGGTCGTTGAAAAGCTGATACTCGCAGCTCTCCCCGGAATACAGCCCCTGCACGTCCGCCGCAGTGATGGGGTCCATGGTATCCGCGAGGCCGCTGGTGGCGGTGGTGTCCCCGCGGGGCATGTATTCCATCAGGTGCGCGTCGTCGCTGATATAGCCCTGGGGCGGCACGGTCAGCGTGATCTGCCACACGGCCTTTTCAGCGTCGAAGCTCACCACACTCTTGGTCAGCTGGAGCGCGCTGTCGCCCACCGGGGTCACCTTTTCCGGCACGCCCTCCTGCGAATTGACCGTGCCGCGGTACTCATCCTTGCCGGAGTTGTACACCCGGAAGGGCAGCGCATTGTCCGTCACGTCCGCCAAAGTGCGATACTGGAGGTTGTAGTCCAGAGGGAATGTCAGTCCGCCCGCTTCTGCCGCCCGGACGTCGGCATCGGTAAAGGTGTAGGTGAAGCTCTTCCCGTCGCTGCCAAGCTCGACGTCGTCCGCTTCCCAGTTCTTCTCCAGCGCCTTTTGCTTTCCGGTTTTATTGTCTATGAAGGTGATGACGATCGGCGACGCCTTGTCGTATTCCAGGTACTGGTCCCGATCCCCGCCGAGCGACTGGCCCAGGACGTCGGTGACCTTTCTATTAACCAGGGCGATGACGTCGTGGCCCACGATGGACCAGCCCACCCGCTGCTTCGTGCGGCCGTCGACCGTAGTAATATAGGGATCATCGAAATTGCTCGTCCAGCCGCCCTTGGTCAGCGTGGAGGGGCCGAAAATCGTGCGGATGTCGTCGGTGTCATGGGCGTCGGGCGAATCGGGGATATCCAGATCCGCGTGATTCTTGCCGGTCACGCCCACGCTGTTGGTGCCGTCGGCGGCAATGCCGAAGCTGCCGTCCGCATTCGCGGTCAGCTGGGCGGCGTCCACCAGGCAGGTGTACTTCACCGTTAGCGTCTTGCCGTGGCCGATGCTGTCGATCTTGATGCTGTAGCCGCTGGCGGTGGCGCTGGTTTTGGTGAAGCTGACGGCCTCGCCGTCCGCGTCGACCACCGCGAGGGACGCGGGATCCAGCGACAGCGCGCCGCCCGTGATGGTGTCCGTGACCACGATGTCGTGGTTCGCGCCGGTGGAGGTCACCTCCACGGTGTAATCCAGCTCGTATTTGTTGTTGCCGGCATAGCGAAGGCTGCTGGCGTCGTGGCTCTTTTCCACTGTCAGCTTTGATTCCGCGTTTGCCACGGCGGTCAGCCTGGCGGTGTCCAGCACCTTCCATTCCACAGCGTTGCCGTTGTACTTCCCCGTGTAGGAGATTTCAAATCTCGCCAGGCCGGAGGCCTTGAAAAGGTTGTAGGCGTCGGCATCGGACTGGTCCCAGGTCACGGTCAGCACGCCGCTGCTAACGGCGGCGGTGAAGCGCATATCCCGCTCCACGTCCTCGCCGTTCACCGTTCCGCTCACCTTCATGGTAAAGCCGATGCTGGTGGGATAGTCCGTCTTGAACAGGTCCGGCAGCGTCAACCCGGTCAGGCTCGTGATGTCGAACTGGCTGCTGCTGTTCTCCGCGAAGGTCAGCTTCAGGGTATATTCTTCGTCGGGGATCATGACATACTGCCCGGAGGCGTTCGTGCCCGGCGTGGGCGACAGGGTCACGCCGGTCAGAAACCCGTTGAGATCGTTGGAGGTATCGTCGTCCGCCCCGTTCGCCGCCTCAAAGGCGACGCCAATCTCCTCCACCGCGCCCATGATGGAGAAGCTGTCAACGGTGAAGTCCGCGCCGGTCATGGCACCATCGGCATTCTGGTGCACGCTGCCGGACAGCTTTTCCTCGGTGCCGTCCCGGCGGATGTGCACCACGCCGCTCTGCAGCACCTCCACGTCGCCCTCCACGTCGGCGGCGACGGGCGTGGTGAAGCGCATGCTGACGCGCACCCTGCCGTCCTCCGGCTCGATGCGCACGCCGTCGGCCAGGAAGTACACGTCGTAGGGCGCCAGGTTCAACACGGCCTCATCATCCAGGCCGTACAGGCGGCGCGCGGCGGCCTCGAAGCGGGCGTAGGCCTCGGTGCCGGGGGCGATGTAGTCCGCCTTGAGCTCGGCGCTCTGGGGCAGGTTGGCCTCGGGATCGGCCACGGCGGTGATGCGCACGCGGCTGTCCTGATAGCTGAAATCGGTCCTGGGGGCCTCCCTGGCCGCCACGACGTTCACCACCAGGTCCTCCTCGGTGATGCCTTCAATGATGTAATCGTCGCCCTTGCCGGTCATGCGGGCCGTGACGACGTTCTCCAGCGTGACGCTCTCCAGCTGCCAGCCCTCCAGCGCGCAGGCGGTGAAGGACAGCGCGCCGTCCACGGCCTCGGCTTCGGCGGCGGCTTCGCCGTTCACGGCGACGGACGCGCCCTCGCCCACGTTGAAGCGCACGACGTAAACCGCGGGCGTGGGCTCCGGGGTCTCGGTGACTTCCGGGGTCTCGGTGACTTCCGGGGTCTCGGTGACTTCCGGCGTCTCGGTGACTTCCGGGGTCTCGGTGACTTCCGGCGTCTCGGTAGCTTCCGGCGTCTCGGTAGCTTCCGGCTGCTCAGCGGGCTCCTGCTGCTCGGCGGGCTCCTGCGCCTCGGTGGGCTCCTGCTGCCCGGCGGGTTCCTGCGCCTCGGCGGGCTCCTGCTGCTCGGCGGGTTCCTGCTGTTCGGTGGGTTCCTGCTGTTCGGTGGGTTCCTGCTGTTCGGCGGATTCCTGCTGTTCGGCGGATTCCTGCTGCTCGGCGGGCTCCTGCTGCTCGGCAGGCTCCTGCGCCTCGGCAGGCTCCTGCTGCTCGGCCAGCTCCGTCTGATCGGCTGTCTCCGCGGCGACAGGCGTCTTTGCCGTCTCCGACAGCTCCGCAAGCGTTGGCAGGCCGTTCATCAGCAGCATCAAAAGCGCCAACAGAGCGCAAAACAGTCTCCTGGCTTTGAAAAGATTGTTCCGGGTGCCACGGTTCATGCAATCTTCCTCCTTGTGGTCGTTCACACCAGGGCGCGCCCCGGTTCAAATCATCTGCGTCGTGTCGGTGTAAAACAGCGGTCAAGGGCAGGTTGAGCCGCGCGATTCGCGGCGGGTGCATTCAGGTTCTGTCGGTCCGGCTCCCGAAACAAGACTAAATCGTTTTAGAAACACGATAAACACAACTGCTCTCCTGCATATGGGCACCCGGCACGGGGCCCATCCCGGGCCCCATACCGGCGGCTGTGTCGCTCACTGTCCCGCGAAGAGGAAAGCTCGTCGTGTTATGTTAAATTAAATATTTTGCGAATATTTAATTGCAAAATACCACCAATATTATAAAATAGTTTCCATGGGCTTGTCAATACAGGAAGCAACGATTGAGCGTGTTTTTATATATTTTGCTAAATAATACGAATTGTTACTTTTATTTTGTCAGTTAATTCTCCTGACCCGAGGCGCCGGTTTTACCGGGCTTGCGAAGCGGTCGACCTTCCGACTTCATGGCATGATCGATTGGCCGGGCTGGTCAACGAAGCGCATTCTCGCTCGCACCACCGCGTTTTCGGTGCCCACGCAATCAAGGAACCGGCTCAGCACCTGCCGCATGTCCTTCGGCAGCCTGTGCCTGCATTCGTGGACCATGCCCATGGGGATTTCATAGAACGCCTCCGCAATGCTTCCCGCGATGCAGGTCAGCGTGTCGCAGTCGCCGCCCAGGGAAACCGCCGTGCGGATGACGTCCACAAAGTCCGTTCCCTCCATAAAGGCGGTGACGGCCTCCGGCACGGTCTTCTGGCAGGTTTCCACATGATGGTATTTGGGCCGGATCTCGTCGCAGGTGCGGGAAAGGTCGTAGCCAAACTCCCTTTCGATGTAATCCCTGATCTCCTCTTTAGAAGATCCTTTCCTGGCCATGAAGATGGCACTGGCCGTGGCCTCCGCGCCCTTGACGCCCTCGGGGTGGTTGTGGGTGACCTCCGCCGTCAGCCGCGCCACATGCCGCGTCTCCTCCAGCGTGTCATACAGCCAGCCCGCCGAGGACACCCGCATGGCAGAGCCGTTGCCGAAGCTGTTGTATGGCTTGTTGCCGTCGGACCGGAGCCAGTGATAGAACATCCCGCCATATCCTGCGTCGGGATACAGCTTCCCCCACTTGTGCATGGATTGGATAAGCGCCGCCTTGATGGCCTCGTCATCCTGGCCCAGCGTGTCCATCAGGGCCTCCGCCACGGCGATGGTCATCACGGTGTCGTCGGTGAACCCGGTCGCTTCAGTGAACATCTCAAAGTCCTTCGTCTTGTCTCCCCTGTCAAACTCAAACGGCGCACCGATCATGTCGCCCAAAATGGCTCCGAACATTCTTCATTCCTCCTTGCTTGTTGTTGATGGATACAGTATATCAGAAAAGACGGCCGGGTTGGTCGCCTGTCGGGCGACTTTTCCAGCCGTCTCTGATCGATCAGCCCTCTTCCCCATCCTCTTCATACATGAGTTTGTCATACCCGGCCAGGATGGCGTCAAAGGGCACGTGCCTGCGCACGACGGCACACTTGGCGGAGTTGGCCTTCCTGCCGGCCATTTCCCCGGCCGCAGCCTTCAGCGCATCCCGATCCGCGCCGAGAACCACGCCGATCCACAGGAGCGACCAGGGGTTCATCAGGTGGTTGTAGGTGTTGCGCGCGGAGAAGTTGGGCTCGCTCCGGGTATACTTGCCAAAGCCATGGGTGACCTGTCCGGCGAACCAGCAGCATATGTGCAGCTGCTCGTAGTGATACTGTACGCCGATGCTCTCGCAGAAGGCCACGTCCGCTGCCTTGTCGGTAAACTCATGGATGACTGCGAAGCATCTCGCCAGATACAGCGCATCGATGTCGTCTTCCGCCGGTTCCGGCATCTCCATGCCGGGGTGCTCGTCCTCCCACTGAAACTGGCACTCGTCGATATTTTGGCTGAAAAAACTGACGATAAAGCCATTCAAGGCCTCCTCCAGATTGGCCTGGGGATAGCCCTGCCGCGCATAGAAGGTGCGGAAGGCCTGCTCGGCGGTCGTCCTGGCCTGAAGATAGTCATCCCACCGGAAGGTCTCGTGGGCGATGGCCATGAAGGCCTCGAATGCTGACACGAAGGCCGCGTCGTCCGTAATCCCGGCCCAGCCCCGGAAGTCTCCGGCGAAGGGCTCGCGCGTGAAGGAAAGGCCGATGATGCTGTCATTATAATCTACGTACTTCGATAGGATGTGCTCGATTTTTCTTCCGAAAATCACGGTTTGCAAGCCTTCGCCGCCGTCCTTCGGGTTGCAGTCCAGCGGGTCGAGGTATTGGTGCATATAGGCCGTGCGGAAGGCGTCCGCCTCCTCTTTCGAGGCATACGCGCCCAGGTCCCCGCCATCCACATACTCGATCAGCGCGTCGTCCACGTCAAACAGGTGCAGCTTGCCCTTGACGGGGATGGGCTTGATGAGCTTCGGCGCACCGAGGATCCAGTCGTACTGCGTCAGCGGCTTGCCGTCGTCGGAGTAAACGGGCTGCTCTTCCGCTCGGATCTCCAGCAGCGGGACCACAAGGAACGCATAGCCGCAGATGTAACCGGGCCGTTTCTTCGAGCTGGCGCAGACCAGCAAGTCGCCCCGATAGTCGGTCTGCCAGGTGCGATACTCGACGGCCTTTTCGCCCATGAAGATGTCCAGGGTGAATTCAGGAAGAATGGATAAGGCTTTCATGGCAATAACCTCCTGTTTGCTGTTGTTGATCCAAGTATAGCACAGATGGAGCATGAAAAGGTCGCCCGCCAGGCGACATCTGCGCCGGGATGGTTTGTCCGCATCGGAAATGGATAAGCATTCACAACATTGCAGCCATGCCAATTAACAGACGCCGTCTATTAAATAGGATATGTTGCGGTCGCCCAGCTGTCCCTTTGCCCCCTGTGCCGACAGTAAAACCAGTCGAGCGGAAAGTATATGAGCCGTACATCCAACAGAAATTAGTAATCTGATTACATCCCCGCTATTGAGAAAAGGATGCTTTGGTGTTACAATAGGGGTGTTGCATGGCGCTCTTTCCCAATGCGGGGAAGAACCTCAAGGGCAAGGAAAGCGGCCATGGAGAGCGCGATTCGTCAATTCGAAGCGCATCGCTCAAAGGCACTGGCCGGACCTGCCGCAGCCATAATTGTGCAGGGACTGTGCAAAACGGTCGGGCGCAAGAGCGAAAACCCCTGAAAACAAGGAGATGTGATTACTTATGAAATTAGGCGTCGGAAGACGCCGGGCAGATTTCATAAGTCTTCATAATTACCTATAATCCCATAATTGCCTATAGTTTCGGGTTTTTTATGTGTTTGCCTTTCATGTAACTCTATATTTCACCATAAGGATCAATGCAGTATTGGTGTAAAAATGGTGTAGTATGAAGATTGTGCCGGCAAGATAAAGGTGCTATTTGCAACGCGGTTTATTTCGATATTTCAGAAAGTGCGCTTGATTTTCAATGGCTTAGCTGTTCTTTCAGGATCATCACACTCAGATATACTATCCCTTGCTTTTGCATTTACATGTAGGTGCAACATCAGATAAACACTTTTATTGGGTCATCTTCCCGACAATAAAGCCCTTGACTGAAAAGCCCCGTGTTTTCATGGCTTCCGGACTTCGGTGGTGCGTCCGTAACAAGAATCATACCAATTATGACCGAAAACCGGAAAGCACGACATGAACAAAGTGAAGGACACTCGAACGAATCGGATGTCCTTCGCATTGCCTCATATTGTCTATCAATTCACTCAATATGATTTCATCCACCCTGCCTCGTATGCTGTTCATCCTTTACACCCTTTTCCATTAGACCTCTGCAATTTCAGCTTTTCAGCCACATTTTCCTGCTTTACCATCGGCATCTTAGTGCTGCACAGATTTCATGAGCTCTACTGTTTTACGTAAAACATGTGCATCCACATAAATTACCTAATGATGATAGAGTTGTCACCAGGATTTTCAGCTTTTCATGTGACTGTCTGGACACAGGGCTGCCCCTACAAAACCCATAAACAGTGGATGCGGCCTGTTGGGACGGCTCTTGAACTCGGGGTGGAACTGCACGCCGATGAAAAAGCGCTCGCCGGGGATCTCGACGGTCTCCACCAGCCGAGCGTCCGGGGAAAGTCCGGAGAGAGTCAGACCGGCGGTTTGCAGCGCGTCCCGGTAGGCATTGTTGAACTCGTAGCGGTGGCGGTGGCGCTCGCTGATTTCGTTTGCACCGTAACAGGCCGCGATGGCGGTGTCCGGCTTCAGCACGCAGGGGTATTTGCCCAGCCGCAGCGTGCCGCCCTTGTCAACGTCATCCGACTGGTCAGGCATAAAGTGAATCACTTGGTGAGGACTGTTCTCGTCGAATTCATGGGAATTGGCATTTTCAAGGCCCGCCACGTGCCGGGCGTACTCGATCACGGCGATCTGCATGCCCAGGCAGATGCCGAAGTAGGGCACGTGGTGTTCCCGGGCGTACCGCGCCGCCAGGATCATGCCCCCGATGCCCCGGCTGCCGAAGCCGCCAGGGACGATGATCCCCTGCACATCGGACAGGGCTTCTGTATAATTCTCCGTTGTCAGTGCCTCTGAGTCAATCCACACAATCTCAACCTTCGCGTCAAGCGCATAGCCTGCGTGCCTGAGCGCCTCCGCTACGGACAGATAGGCGTCGTGCAGCTGGACATACTTGCCCACCAGGCCGATCTTCACGGTTCTGGATTGATGGTGGATGCGCTCCACCAGCGCCCGCCATTCCGCCAGGTCCGGCTCCGGCGCGACGATGCCCAGCTCGCGGCAGACGATGCCGGACAGGTGCGCCTCCTCCAGCATCAGCGGAGCCTCGTACAGGTTCGGCAGCGTGCGGTTCTCGATCACGCAATCGGGCTTGACGTTGCAGAAGTGGGCGATCTTGGTGAAGATGCTCGCATCCGTGATGGGCTCGTCCGCGCGCAGCACGATGATATTCGGCGAAATGCCCATGCCCTGCAGCTCCTTCACGGAGTGCTGGGTGGGCTTGGACTTGTGCTCGCCGCTGGCTTTCAGGAAGGGCACCAGGGTCACATGGACGTACAGCGCGTTCTCCCGGCCCGCCTCCAGGCCAACCTGGCGGATGGCCTCGATGAAGGGCTGGCTCTCGATGTCGCCGATGGTGCCGCCGATCTCGGTGATGACCACGTCGGCGTCCGTGCGCTGGCCCACGGCGTAGATAAAGCGCTTGATCTCATCGGTGATGTGCGGGATGGTCTGCACGGTGCTGCCCAGGTAGTCGCCCTGGCGCTCCCGATGGATGACGTTTGAATAGACCTTTCCCGTGGTCAGGTTGGAGAACTTGTTGAGGTCCTCGTCGATGAAGCGCTCGTAGTGCCCCAGGTCCAAATCGGTCTCAGCGCCGTCCTCGGTGACATACACCTCGCCGTGCTGGTAGGGGCTCATGGTGCCGGGGTCGACGTTGATGTAGGGGTCCAGCTTCTGCGCGGCCACCTTCAGCCCACGAGCTTTCAAAAGCCGCCCCAGCGAGGCCGCCGTGATGCCCTTGCCAAGCCCCGACACCACGCCGCCGGTGACAAAGATGTATTTCGTCATTGTACGTCCCCCTTCAAATATCGGTCGATCTCCCTGGCCGCCGCCCTTCCGTCCGCCAGAGAGCGCACCACCAGCGACTGGCCCGTGCGCATGTCGCCTGCGGTGAAGAGGTTGCCCCGCAGGTGATGGCTGCCGTCATCAGGCATCATGCAGCCCCTCTGATTGCGTTCGACATTGAAAGCCACCGCCGTCGATTCCTCACAGCCCACGAAGCCCGCCGCGATCAGCAGCAGGTCGCAGGGCAAGACCTGTTCCGTCCCGGGAATGGGGTCAAAGCCCTTGAGCTTCACGATTTCAATTTGGCCGGGAAGGAGGCGCTTGACCGTCGTCTCATAGATGCGCGGATCGCTGCCCTGCCGGTAAATCGCCTCCAGCTGGCCGTAGTCGGTGCGCAGCGTCCGCGGCCATTGGGGCCAGGGATTGCCGGGCAGGCGCTCCACCGGCGGCGCGGGCATCATCTCCAGCTGGACGACGGAGGCGCAGCCCTGGCGCAGCGCCGTGCCCACGCAGTCGTTGCCGGTATCGCCGCCGCCCACGACCACCACGCTTCTACCCTTCGCGTCGATGGAGGGCTCGCTCCCGGACAATACCGCCCGGGTCGCCGCCGTCAGGTAGTCCACGGCAAAGATGCCCTCCACGTTCAGCGCCCGCGGCTTCTTCGCGCCGCCGCAGAGCGCCACGACGTCGTATTCCTCCATGATTTCAGAAGCAGCCTCTGTGTTCAGCATGAAGCGCACGCCTTCGGCTTCCATCAGCCGGATGCGGCGCTGCACAATGCCCTTCGGCAGCTTCATGTTGGGGATGCCGTACATCATGAGGCCCCCGGCGCGGTCGGCGCGCTCGACGACCGTGACCGCATGGCCCAGGCAGTTCAGCAGGTCGGCGCAGGCCAGTCCGGCGGGGCCGCTGCCGACGACGGCCACGCGCCTGCCCGTGCGCTTACGGGGGATCCTCGGCTGAATCCAGCCCCTCTCAAACCCCGTTTCGATCAGGTACAGCTCGTTGTCGCGATTCGTCAAGGCATCGTTTTCCAGGTTGCACGCCTTTTCGCACAGCGCCGGGCACACCCGCCCCGTGAATTCCGGAAAGGGCGCGGTTTGCAACAGGCGCTCCAGCGCCTCGCGCTCTTTGCCCCGGTACAGCAGGTCGTTCCACTCCGGGATCAGGTTGTTGAGCGGACAGCCGAAGTCCGACTGGCAGAAGGGCACGCCGCAGTTCATGCAGCGGGAGGCCTGCGCACGCCTCGCGTCGATGGGCTGGGGAATGTGCAGATCCTCAAAGTCGCGAAGGCGCGTCGCCTCGTCGCGATATGGATTCTCCACACGGGCGACTTCCATGAATCCTGTGGGCTTACCCATCAGTCACACCTCCCCAGATAATTCAGGTATTCGTCCGATATGACCGCCTTGAATCTCGGCAGGCACCTCTCGAAATCTTCAAGGATTGCTTTCGCCTTGACAGAGCCTGTCTTTTCAAGGTGCATTCCCAGTAGATGGCGAAGCTCCGCGGCCTGCTCGCGGGTGACTTCATGTACCCGCACCAGGCCGCTGTTGATGCGCCGCTTGAGCGTGCCGTCCTCGTCCAGCACCCATGCGATGCCGCCGGACATGCCCGCGCCGAAGTTGTCGCCCACAGGCCCCAGCACCGCCACGCGGCCGCCGGTCATGTACTCGCAGCCGTGGTCGCCCACGCCCTCGACGACGGCCCACGCGCCGGAATTGCGCACGGCGAAGCGCTCGCCCGCCATGCCCGCGATGAAGGCGTAGCCGCTGGTCGCACCGTAGAGGGCCACGTTTCCGATCAACGTATCATTCGGATTCCACACCGCGTCCGCGCTCGGGCAGATGGAAAGCGTGCCGCCGGAGAGGCCCTTGCCCAGGTAGTCGTTGGCCACGCCGTACAGCGCGACGCTCTGCCCCTTTGGCAGGAACGCGCCGAAGCTCTGCCCGCCGCAGCCCTGGGCCTGTATGTGGCGATTGCCCTTCAAAAGCGTGCCGAAGGCCCGGTCGGTGGTGGTCAGCTGCACATGATCCTGCACCAGACGCGCATCCATGCGCTCGTGAAGCCTGAAATCGTGCCGGGATTCCGGCTGGACATGGGTGTTCCGGGCGAAGCCGATCAAAGCGGACAGATCCATGGGCGAGCCGTCCTTCATCGTCAAAAGGTCGCTTCGGCCCACCAGCTCATTCACCGTCCGCGCGCCCAGTTTCGCCATGATTTCCCGCAGCTGCCGGGCCACGAAGACCATGAAGCGCTCCACGTATTCCGGCTTGCCAATGAACCGCTTGCGCAGCTCGGGGTTCTGGGTTGCCACGCCGAAGGGGCATGTACCCAGCTGGCACACCCGCATCATGCGGCAGCCCATGGTGATCAGCGGCGCGGTGGCAAAGCCGAATTCCTCCGCGCCCAGCAGAAGCGCCACGGCCACGTCGTGCCCGGACATCAGCTTGCCGTCTGTCTCCAGCGTAACGGTCTGCCTGAGCCGGTTCCGGCACAGCACCTGGTGGGTCTCGGCCAGGCCGATTTCCCAGGGCAGGCCCGCGTGATGGACGCTGCTCATGGGCGCCGCGCCGGTGCCGCCCTCGCCGCCGGAGATCAGTATGCCGCCCGCCCCGGCCTTGGCCACGCCGCTGGCGATGGTACCCACGCCGGTGGAGGACACCAGCTTCACGGTGATCTTCGCGTCCTCGTTGGCGCATTGCAGGTCGTAAATGAGTTCCGCCAAATCCTCAATGGAATAGATGTCGTGGTGGGGCGGCGGGGAGATCAATGATATGCCGGGCGTGGAGCAGCGCGTCTTCGCCACGCTGTCCGTCACCTTCGCCCCGGGCAGATGGCCGCCCTCGCCGGGCTTCGCGCCCTGGGCCATCTTGATCTGTATTTCCTTTGCACTGAGAAGATAATCCCGGGTCACGCCGAAGCGCCCGGAGGCCACCTGCTTGATGGCTGAGTTGAGGTCGGTGCCGAAGCGTTCCGGCAGTTCGCCGCCCTCGCCGCTGTTGCTCTTGCCGCCCAGGTGGTTCATGGCCTTCGCCATGCACTCGTGGGCTTCCTGCGATATGGAGCCGTAGGACATCGCGCCGGTCTTGAAGCGCCGGACGATGGATTCAACAGGCTCCACCTCGTCCAGCGGCACGGGATTGCACACCCCGTAGTTGAAGTCCAGCGACGCGCGAATGGTACGCGGGCCGTCGTTCTCCACCAATCTGGCGTACTCGTCGAACTTCGCCCTGTCGTTCGTCCACACCGCCTGCTGCAGCAGATGGATGACCTTTGGGCTGTACAGATGCTCCTCAACGCCCTCGCCGGTCCGGAACTTATGGCGACCTACGCTGGCCAAACCGGTCTGTATGGGGTTCAGGAACGCCTGATCGTGGTGGTATCGGCTGTCGGCCTCCACGTCGTGCAGTCCCCTGCCACCCAGAGTGGCGGGCGTGTTGGTGAAATACTGATCGACGAACTGCCCGTCCAGTCCCACCGCCTCAAACAGCTGCGCGCTCTGGTAGGCCTGCAGGGTGGACACGCCCATCTTGGAGGCAATCTTCAAAACGCCCGCCGTCAGGGCTTGATCGTACTTCTCAATGGCCTCTCCGGACAGATTTTCCCGGATGACCGCGTGGGCCAGGTACGGGCATACCGCCCGCGCGCCGTAGGCGATCAGCATGGCCAGCTGGTGGGTGTCCCGGGGCTCGCCGCTCTCCAGGATCACAGAGACCTTGGTGCGCTTCTTGACATGGATCAGATGCTGCTCCAGCGCGGAGACCGCCAGCAGCGAGGGAATAGCCAGATGACCCGCGTCCACGCACTTATCGGAAAGGATCAGGGTGTTCGCACCGTCCGCACAGGCCGCGTCGCAGGCGGCGAAGAAATCCCGCATGGCCTGGCGAAGCCGGGTCTTGACCGGATAGAGCAGCGTAATTTCCCGCACCATGAAGGAGGGATGGTCGATCAAACGGATGCGATGCAGCTCGCCCTCCGTCAGCACCGGCGAGGGCAGCTCCAACACGGTGCAGTTGTCGGGATCCTGGGACAAGAGGTTCCCATCATCGCCGATATAGATGGAGCAGTCTGTCTTACATTCTTCCCGCAGCGCGTCGATGGGCGGGTTGGTCACCTGGGCGAAGCGCTGTTTGAAGTAATCATACAGCGGCGGGTGGGCCTTGGACAGCGCCGCCAAAGGCTCGTCCGCGCCCATGGACACGATGGGCTCCTGGCCTTTTTCAGCCATCGGGAGGATGACGTCCTGAACATCCTCGTAAGCATAGCCGAAGGCCTTGCAAAGGGCTTCAGCGTTGTCCACTTTGCCATTGACCTGGACTTCTGGCAGTTCGTCCAGCCTGACGATCTGTTTGACCCACTCTCCATAGGGATGCTGCATGGCAAAATGCGCCTTCAGCGCCTCCGATTCCATGAACTCGCCGGTATTCAGATTTGCCATCAGCACGTCCCCGCCCTTGAGCTTCCAGCGGCGGCGGATGTGGGCGTTTTCTTCAAACAACACGCCCGCTTCGCTGGACAGGATCAGCCTCTGATCGTCCGTCAAGGCGCAGCGCAGCGGGCGCAGGCCGTTGCGGTCCAGCGACGCGCATACGCTGTCGCCGTCGGAATACAGTATGGCGGCGGGGCCGTCCCAGGGTTCCATCATCGTGGCAAAATAGCGGTACAGGTCGTGCCAGGGCTTCTTTTCATTTTCCCCCTGCCAGGGCTCGGGCAGCAGCACCATACCCGCCAGCGTCAGTGGAAAGCCGTTCATGGCCAGGAATTCCAGCGCGTTGTCCAGCATCTGGGAATCGCTGCCGTCCGGGTCCACCACGGGCAGCACGCGGCGCATGCTCTCCCCCATCACCGCCGAGCGCATGGTCTCCTCCCGGGCCTTCATGCGGTCGTGGTTGCCGCGGATGGTGTTGATCTCGCCGTTATGCAAAAGCATCCGCTGCGGGTGGGCCTTGGACCAGCTTGGGAAGGTGTTGGTGGAGAAGCGGGAGTGCACCATGGCCATCCGGGACACATAACGCACGTCCTGGAGATCGTCATAGAAGGAGCGCAGCTGGCTCACCAGCATCATGCCCTTATAGACCACGGTGCGGGAGGACAGGGAACAGATGTAGGTATCCGTGTCCTGCTTTTCAAACACCCGGCGCAGGATGTACAGCTTTCGGTCGAAGTCAACATCCGACAGAACATCTTTGGGACGTTTCAGAAAACACTGCCGGATGCGCGGCATGGTCCGTCGCGCGCCCGCGCCCAGCTGGGCCGGATGACAGGGCACGTCACGCCAGCCCAGCACCTTCATACCCTCGGAAATTGCCAACTGGTTAAAGATTCGGCAGATATTGAAAACGCCCACCTCGTCTTCCGGCAAAAAGAACATCCCGACGCCGTAGTCGCCGGGCTTGCCGAGGGATATGCCTTCCTCCCGCGCCCATGCGGTGAAGAATTCGTGGGGCAGCTGGGTCATGATGCCCACGCCGTCGCCGGTGGTGCCCAGGGCGTCGCTGCCCGCCCGGTGGGCCAGGCGCTCCACGATGGTGAGCGCCTGATCCACGGTGCGGTGGGTGGCGCGACCGCTCAAATCGACGATCGCGCCCACTCCACAGGATTCATGCTCCAGTTCGGGGTGATAGAGTGGATATTGTTGGTCAACCATCGTTGGAACCCCCTTGTAACAACTGCGCGGCATAGTCCGTCATCTTCATGTTGTGCCGCATGGCGTATTGCTGCATACGCCGATGTGCCTCCGGCTCGTCGATTCGGTATTTGTCCATCAACAGGCGCTTCGCGTCCTCCACCAGCGCCTTGTCCCGGCCCTCTCGGCGGGGCAGGCGCATGTAGTGCAACTGCGTCAGCATCTCCACCGCGCCTATGACCGCGCTGCCGGAACAGGGATAGGAAAGCTTGAATACCTGCGGCGATTCACAGGCGTTGAGCGTCTCCGGCCTGCCGATCAGCAGGAACTGGAAGCTGCCGCAGAAGTCGGCGGCGATGTCATCCGGCTGAATGCCGGAGACGAGCACGATGCCATCCTCGCATTCCGTCATCGTCCGCCGCAGTTCGCCCTCCGAAGCGCACAGGCGAAACACGGTATAGCCCGAGGAGGCCAGCAGCCTCGCAAGCTGGTTGCGGCTGGCCTCGGAGACACTGGCAATCACGATCCTTGACACGGCTGCGGCCTCCCTTCATATCACAGTAAACGGCGGGATCAGTACATCACGAGGTAACGCTCAATTTCCCATGAACTCACATGCGTCCGGTAGGCGTCCCACTCCTTCTCCTTGCCCTCGACGTACTGGGAAAGCACGTGCTCGCCCAGCGCCTCGCAGATGACTTCATCGGCCTTCAGGCACTTCACGGCCTCGTGCAGCGTGCCCGGCAGGCTCTCGATGCCCTTGGCTTCGCGGGTGGCGGCGTCCATGGCGAAGATGTTCTCGGTGATCTCATCCGGCGGGGTCAGGCCCTTCTCGATGCCGTCCAGGCCCGCGGCCAGGCAGACCGCCATGTTCAGGTAGGGGTTGCAGCTCGGGTCCGGGCAGCGCAGTTCCACGCGGGTGCCCATGCCCCGGGACGCGGGAATACGGATCAGCGCGCTGCGGTTGCTGGCGCTCCAGGCCAGGTAGCAGGGGGCCTCATAGCCCGGCACCAGGCGCTTGTAGCTGTTCACCAGCGGGTTGGTGATGGCCGCCATGCCGCGCACGTGCTTCAAGATGCCCGCGATGAAGGAATAGGCCTCCTTGCTCAGCCCTCGGCTGTCGGACGGGTCGGCGAACACGTTTTTGCCATCCTTGAAAAGGCTCATGTTGGTATGCATGCCGGAGCCATTGATGCCAAACACCGGCTTGGGCATGAAGGTGGCATGCAGGCCGTTCTTCTGGGCCAGGGTCTTCACCGCCAGCTTGAAGGTCATGATGTTGTCGGCGGCGGTCAGCGCGTCGGCGTACTTGAAGTCGATCTCGTGCTGGCCGGCGGCCACCTCGTGATGGCTGGCTTCGATTTCAAAGCCCATCTGCTCCAGCGCCATGCAAATCTCCCGCCGGGTGCTCTCGCCGTGGTCCAGCGGGCCCAGGTCGAAGTAGCCCGCCTCGTCGCCGGTGGTGGTGGTCGGCCGACCCTGCTCGTCGGTCTGGAACAGGAAGAACTCACACTCCGGACCCACATTGAAGCTGTAGCCCATGTCGGCAGCCTTTTTCAGGATGCGCTTCAACGTGCCGCGGGGATCGCCCGTAAAGGGCGTGCCGTCCGGGTTGTACACGTCGCAGATCAGGCGCGCCACCTTGCCGTGCTGGGGCCGCCAGGGCAGTATGGCGAAGGTGTCCAGGTCGGGCCGCAGGTACTGGTCCGATTCGTTGATGCGGACAAAGCCCTCGATGGAGCTGCCGTCGATCATGATCTCGTTGTTCACGGCCTTCTCGATCTGACTGGCCGTGATGGCCACGTTTTTCAGCTGGCCGAAGATGTCGGTAAACTGCATGCGGATGAACTCCACATCGCCGTCCTTGACGAGCCTGATGATGTCTTCCTTCGTGTACTTGCTCATAATCACACCTCCGAAATAAAAAAGGGGCAAGGGGCCGCATAAACACGACTCCCTTGCCTTGTCACGCAGAAAGCATAGCATATCCATGGGCAGGCTGTCAAGAGGTTTTGAATGTTAAATGAATTGGAAATGCGAATTTTGTGCAGAACCCGCCGCCATATAATGAAATATTGCAAGTTTACAAATACTTAATTGCAGAATCCTATTGACAACGCCTTGCCGGGATGCTATAATCAGCGCAAAATTTCACAGCGAAAGCGTTGCGGAAGCAAAGTAACCCGGCGGGAATGAAGCCCTTGCCCATTCCCCGCGGCGGCATCCCAGAGAGCGGGCGACGGTGTGAATCCCGCATGAGCCACCGGGCGAAGAACCCTTCCAAGTCCAAACTGAAAGCAGCAATGTGATTAGGGGCGGCGTGCTGGCGGCACGTTACAGCGGCCAGGGTTGAACACGACCCGAGAAGAGAAGCAAATCAGGTGGCACCACGGAGCGGCGGCCTTCGTCCTGAAATCCAAACAGGACAGCCGACCCTTAACGGAGGTGCTTTTTATGTGTTCCATCTTTGGCGTTGAAGGAAAATCCATTCCCGAGGAAAAGCTGCGCGAATGCTTTGATCGAACGATCTCACGCGGCCCGGACATGAGCCGGTTCGTGGAGATTCCCCGCGGGTATCTGGGCTTTCACCGGCTGGCCATCATGGGCCTGACGGCAGAGGGCATGCAGCCCTTTCAGATGGGCGACAGCTTCGTGGTCTGCAACGGCGAGCTATACGGCTTCCGACCGCTCAGGCAGCGTCTGATCGACGAGGGCTTCCCCATTAAAAGCGCGTCGGACTGCGAGATCCTGCTGCCGCTGTATAAGGAATACGGCGTGGAGATGTTCAAGACGCTGGACGCGGAGTTCGCGCTGATCCTGTACGACGGCGAGCAGGATCGGCTGATCGCCGCCCGGGACCCCATCGGCATTCGCCCGCTATACTACGGCTATCAGCCGGACGGCCATATCGCCTTCGCCAGCGAACCCAAGAACCTGATGGGTCTGTGTGATGAGATAAAGCCCTTCCCGCCGGGCTGCTACTGGGTGGACGGCGAGTTCGTGCGCTACGCCGACCCGGCCCACGTGGATCAATTCACGATGCGGGACGAGGAGCACATTTGCGCCAAGCTGCGTCGGCTGCTGATCGACGGCGTGGAGAAGCGCCTGGACGCCGACGCGCCGGTGGGTTTCCTGCTCTCCGGCGGGCTGGATTCCTCGCTGGTGTGCGCTATCGCCCAGAGGATTCTTGACAAGCCGATCAAGACCTTCGCCATCGGCATGGACATTGACGCCATCGACCTGAAGTACGCCCGCATGGTCGCCGACTACATCGGCTCAGACCACACCGAGGTCATCATCAGCGAGAAGGACGTGCTGGAGGCGCTGCCCACGGTGGTGGAGCTGCTGGGCACCTGGGACATCACCACCATTCGCGCCTCCATCGGCATGTACCTGGTCTGCAAGTACATCCACGAACACACCGACATCCGGGTGCTGCTGACGGGCGAGATCAGCGACGAACTGTTCGGCTACAAGTACACCGACTTCGCCCCCAGCGCCGCGGCCTTCCAGGAAGAGGCGGAGAAGCGCATCCGGGAGCTGCACATGTACGACGTGCTTCGGGCGGACCGCTGCATCAGCGTGAACAGCCTGGAGGCGCGGGTGCCGTTTGGCGACTTGAAATTCGTAAGGTATGCCATGTCGATCGATCCAGAGCTGAAAATGAACCGCCACGACATGGGTAAGTATCTCATCCGCAAGGCTTTCGCCGACGATCACATCCTGCCTGACGAGATCCTCTGGCGGCAGAAGGCGGCCTTCTCCGATGCGGTGGGCCATTCGATGGTCTCCGACCTTAAAGCCCTGGCCGAGCGCTCCTACACCGACGCGGAGTTTGCCGAAAAGGCTGCGCGATACGACTACTGCCGCCCGTTCACGAAGGAGAGCCTGCTGTACCGGGAACTCTTTGAGCAGTATTATCCCGGCCAGGCGAAGATGATCGCGGACTTCTGGATGCCCAACAGGACCTGGCCCGGCTGCGACGTGGATGACCCGTCCGCAAGGGTGCTGAGCAACTACGGGGCCAGCGGGTTTTAACCAGTTTTTCACTTGACAAATCTTTATGACCGGCATAAAATCACAACAAGTTCCAAACAGCGCAAGGGTGCGCAGTGAGATTCGTCTCACCGCCGCCCTTGCGCTTTGTTTTGGAATCCACCAGGAAAGGAGCTGTTTACGATGACATTTTCCGCTGTCAACACAATCTGGGTGCTGCTTGGCGCGGCGCTGGTGTTCTTCATGCAGGCGGGCTTCGCCATGTGCGAAGCGGGCTTCACAAGGGCGAAGAATACGGGTAACATTCTGATGAAGAACCTGATGGACTTCTGCATCGGCACGCCGCTTTATTGGCTGATCGGGTTCGGCATCATGTTCGGCGCGGGCACGGCGGCCTTCGGTTGGATCGACCCCTTCATCCTGAAGGATTACAGCCACATCCTGCCCGCGGGCGTGCCGCTGTGGGCCTACGCCATCTTCCAGACGGTATTCTGCGCCACCAGCGCCACCATCGTCTCCGGCGCGATGGCCGAGCGCACGAAGTTTTCCGCCTACTGCGTCTACTCGGCGGCGATCTCCCTGTTCATCTATCCCGTGTCCGGCCACTGGATCTGGGGCGGCGGCTGGCTCAGCGCGCTGGGCTTCCACGACTTCGCCGGTTCTACCTGCGTGCACATGGTTGGCGGTATCTGTGCCCTGATCGGCGCGAAGATGCTGGGGCCCCGCATCGGCAAGTACGGGAAGGACGGCAAGCCCCGGGCGATCCTGGGCCACAACCTGTCCATCGCGGCGCTGGGGGTGTTCATCCTCTGGTTCTGCTGGTTTGGCTTCAACGGCGCCAGCACCGTGGGCATGGACAGCGACGAACTGATCGTCTCCGCCGGCCTGGTGTTCTTCAACACCAACCTGGCCGCCGCCGTGGCCACGCTGACCACCATGATCTTCACCTGGCTGCGCTACGGCAAGCCCGACGTGTCCATGACCTTCAACGCCTCGCTGGCGGGGCTGGTGGGCATAACGGCGGGCTGCGACGCGGTCAACCCCTTTGGCGCGGCAATTATCGGCCTGTGCTGCGGCTTTGCTGTGGTGCTGGCGGTGGAGTTCTTCGACAAGGTCGTGAAGATCGACGACCCCGTCGGCGCGATCTCCGTTCACGGCGTTTGCGGCGCGCTGGGCACGGTCCTCACCGGCCTGTTCGCCACGGGCGTTTCCACGATGAAGGGCGCGTTCTACGGCGGCGGGTTCAAATTCCTGGGCGTGCAGCTGCTGGGCGTCGCCTCGGTGATCGCCTGGACGGCGGTGGTCATCACCATCGTATTCTCCATCATCAAGGTCACCATCGGCCTGCGGGCCAGCGCGGAGGACGAGATCATGGGCCTGGATCGCTCGGAGCACGGCCTGCACACCGCCTATTCCGGCTTCACCATCATGGCGGACAGCAGCCTGGAGGATGCCGAGCCCGTGGCTGTTCCCGCCGAGGAATATGAAGCGCCTGTGAGGGCAGTCAAGGAGAAGGCTCCCGACGCGCCCGTCTACACCAATGTGCGCATCATCTGCCGCCCGGCCAGCCTGGAGTCCCTCAAGAAGAGCCTGAACCGGATCGGCATCACCGGCATGACCGTCACCAACGTCATGGGCTACGGCACGCAGAAGGGCAAGCCGGAATACTACCGCGGCACGCCGGTGGAGGTCACGCTGCTTCCTAAGGTGCAGGTGGACATCGTGGTCAGCAAGGTCCCGGTCAACATGGTCATCGAAACCGCCAAGCGCGTGCTGCATACCGGCCACATCGGCGACGGCAAGATCTTCATCACCGATGTCGAAAACGTCGTGCGCGTCCGCACCGGAGAAGAAGGCTACGACGCGTTGCAGTCCGAATAAATGATCATTGTCTGATAGTAGTATCTCTGCTGTGGCGACGCCTCAAATCTTCGATTGGAGGCGTCGCCATGCGTAAAACGACTAATTCTCCCCCGACACAATTACCTTTGGGAGAGAGCATGCGCGATCGCGGTTGGCATTTTTCATATATGGGATATCCTACAGAGGCATTCATACGCTCTCACTTTTGGGTGAAATCCCGGAGTGCCACTCCATGATTTGTCTTGGGATTTCATGTATTACACTTGATTCAGCGTCTGGATTTGCACCAGTTTTACGTTTCTCTCCCCGCTGGTCGCCTCCCAGCAGTAATCGCTGAACCGGGAGACGGATGCCAGGATCAGCGTGGTGAAATAGTAGGGCACGACGGATGGCGCGGCGTCTTCTATCGCACGCCATTCCTCTTTGCCGCAGCGCTCGTTTGGCCTGTCGAACAGTTTTAAAACGACGTATCGGCTCTCGTATTCATTGGTCTTGAAACATAGTCAAACCGGGTTCCGTTGACGACAACATCCTGTTTAAAGGGCTTCTGTACATCGATCTGCGTGCGCAGATAATGAAGCTGATGCTGATCCAGCCATTTCAGCACCGTCTGTCTGAACGTCGCCGGGAGCAGCACATTGTCACAGTAATCCATAAATGCCGAAAAGGTGCGTTCAGAAAAGCTGACGTCGTCAGCTGCTTTGGCGGCAAACAGGAAGCGGAACCAGAGCAGCAAGTAGTTGGTCGCCGGTTTATATCGTGCAAAACTGCACGCTTCTTTTTCACGGACAATCAAGCCATGTGCTTCGAGTGCCTTGAGGTACTTGTCCACTTTGTTGTTCGGAAAACCGGACAGCTCGGACAGTTCGGAAACGCGGCTCCTGCCGGTCGCAACTCCGTACATCAGGGTATTATAGCTCTCCGGCGAGCGAAAGCAGTACGCCAGCCATTCCTGGGCCAAGCGGTAATAGGCGGAGTCCAGGCACAGCCAATTCCTCAAGTTTTCCTCGAAAGACAGATGCACATCATATGCGCTCAAAAGATAGGGATTCCCGCCGGTTATGGTATATAACCGAAAGGTATCCTCATCCTTCAACTTGAATATGCGCCGCAGCTCTGCAGGCGATATGGGCTCTATAAATGCTTCTTTTCCACACATGGGCATATGCTCCCAGGGCTTCAACAGAAACACCACAAAGAAGGAATACTTCTTGTTATTCTCCAGAATTCTCTGAAGCTGGAGTATGAATTCATCCTTGTCATTCCGCGCACCGGCGTCATCGAAGAAGATGACGCCGTGTCTTTTTATGCCGTAGTCATATAGCTGATCGAAGAAATCCTCCCATGTTTCGCAAGGTCGAAAGATATCCGGGTAATGCGAAGCGAATACACGCGGCGCAAACGATGCGTCCAGATGCTTGAATGAGAAATAGAGTGTATTGGGATACAGATCGCAATACGCCAGCGCGCCCGCTGTCTTGCCCGCGCCGGGGTTCCCCTTTACATAGAGACCCTCATCATGGTGGTAGTCAATTCTTTTCGCGCGAAAGCTGCCCGTGTATTTCGTATATGCACGTTTGATCGTATCTGTGAATGCCTTTGGATATAGCATATCCCCACCCCGAATTATCATATCATGAGTTTATCTATTCTCCATTATATCAGTTACTCTCTTCTATTTGTATTCCGTATTTGTATTTCACAAAGAATTAACGTCATCCGTGTTGGCTAAAAATGTCCTGTAAATCGCGTTTTTGGCGAACCTGACATCAGACACAGCCAACTTTTCTTCTGCAAGGTACCGTGTTCTGCCCCGATAAATCCCTTTAGGGGTGAAGGGGCAAGAAAGTGCACCTTGAAAACTGAATAGTCCGTCAACCGAGAAAGCAAATCGTTTGCCGGGCAGCCACTCATTACTCACTCGACTTACTCACTCGACCAACCCATTAAACAAAACAAGAAAAGAGGTATGTTATGAATCAGAATCGCAACGATGAAACCAAGCACATCTACACTTCCAGCGCAGCCAAAGACGCCGCCATCATCAACAAGCCCGAAAAGGGTGCGACGGCGAACGCCATGCGGTCTGGCCAGGACATCGTGCCCGTGGTCGGCACAGATTCTCCCATCGTCATAGCCATCGATCACGGCTATGGCAACATCAAGACCCCGACCTTCATCTTCCCCGCCTGCGTCACGCTCTGCGATGGCGATATGTTCCTGTCCACGGACGACATACTGACCTATGAGGGCAAGCGGTATGCCATCAGCACCGGCCACAAGGAGTTCCGCCTGGACAAGATAATGGACGAGGACTACTACATTCTGACGCTGGCAGCTATTGGCAAGGAGCTTCGGCATCGGGGCCTGACCACGGCAAAGATCGTCATCGCCTGCGGCCTTCCTTTGACCTGGGCTTCCCGGCAGCAGGAGAAGTTCAAAGCCTACCTGTCCAAAAACGCCCACATCGACTTCACCTATCAGGGCACAGATTTCCATGTGGATGTCCAGGAGGTCCTCGTCTTCTACCAGGGTGTGGCGGCAATCGCCCGTAAGATCAATCAATTCAAGGGTACCAACATGCTGGCAGACATCGGCAATGGCACGATGAACGTCCTCAACGTCAACGAGAGAAAGATCATCCCGAAGTCCTGCTTCACAGAGAAGTATGGAACCTATCAATGCATCATTGCCGCCCGTGAGATGCTCCTACGGGAGTTCAGCGTACTGCCTACCGACGCGCAGATCGAGAAGTACCTGCGATTCCTCCACGCCGACATCGGCCCCAGGTATCAGGAGGTCATCAAGGCAGCTGCCAAGCAATACGTCGCCGAGATCTTTCGCCGCCTGCGGGAGCATGATTACGATCCCAACCTGATGCGGATGTGGGTCACCGGCGGCGGGGCCTGTCTCGTGAAGAACTTTGGAGACTACGCGCCAGATCGCGTGATCATCCTGAACGACATCCACGCCAACGCCCGCGGCTACGAGGACATGGCGAAGGCCTCTCTGGAAGGGAGGGCGAAGAAAAATGAGCAGAAGCAGGGATAGGCGCATCACGCTACGCTTCTATCTGGACGATCCGGAGGCATGCGAACTGTATGACCAGTTGCAAGCTCATCGCCGGGAAACTGGCACGCCCATGAGCACACTGACGATGGAATTGTTGAAGGCATACTTCGGCTCACGCTCTCACACTGATGACGTCTCAAACGAATCCCTGCGCGATATGTTTCGCACTGAGATACGTGCCGCGCTTCGAGAATGGTCGCCGGAGATGCCGGTGAGAAAAACCGAAGCCGAAGCCGTCGCAAGCGAATCGACCGAATCGGAGAACGACGAATACGATCCTGACTCCATCCAGGCAGCCCTCGCGTTTACCCTATAATGCCCCTGTCGTCAGGCTGGCGTCAACGGCGAATTTCCCGGTTTTTTGACGCCGCGCTGACGCCTCGGAAGGAGGACGGCGGAGAGGCTCCTTGGATCAGGCGCAAGGGGCCGATCTGCCGGAATCCTTCCGGCAATCCGCGGCGGTCCATCGAAGCGAAGGCAGAAGAGGGAGACCTCTTCGACTGAGCATTAGAGACCAGCTAAGCTTTGTCAAGCCCCAAAGCCGAGAAAAAGAGATGTTTCGTCGATTTCCGCCAGCCTTGACAACCGGCCGTGCGGATGGAGAGGTT
>CADCFG010000012.1 GCA_902800625.1 uncultured Eubacteriales bacterium
CAGGCCCGTGGGCTTGGTGGGGTCCACAACCTTCACCTTCACCTTGGCCGTCTTGCCGCCGGCCTTGGCCGTGATGGTGGCAGTGCCCGGCTTGTTGCCAAGCACCACGCCGTTGAAGTCCACTTCCGCAACGGATTCCTTGTTGCTCTTCCAGGTCACCGTCGCTGCCGGCGTCACGGTGGCGTGAAGCGCCAGCGTCTCGCCCATGTTGATCGTCACGGTGCCCTTCTTATCCAGGGTGATCTTCGTCTTGGCCTTTCCCGCGGCCATGCCCGGCACCGCGATGGACAGCACCAGCATCAGCGCAAGCAGCAGTGAAAATACCTTCTTCATAGGGTTCCCTCCTTATTATTTTCCCGGGATGCCGGGTAATTTACAGCGTCATCGCGTCGGATTCGGCTCGTCCCGCCTCGCCGCAGAGCCTGTCTTCTGCTCGATCACATTGGCAGGTTGCAAAATTCCACTTCCATTATACTCAATATATTGAGTATAGTCAAGAGATTTAGTGTGTTATTCTGCCTTCATCGGAGGAAGAATAACACTATGATTTCCTACAGACCATTTTACGAGACCCTCTACCAGCGCGACATGACCGAGTACGCGCTGATCTTCAAGTACGGGATCCCGGCCAACACGCTGCACCGCATGAAGCACGGAGAAGCCATCACCACCAGGACGCTGGACGCGCTGTGCAGCATATTGCAGTGCCGGGTGGAGGACGTGCTGGAGTACGTGCCGCCGGAGGATATTTAGCTGTCGTCCAGCCGCTCCACCTCGATGGCCCGGGCGAACCAGGCGGAAAGATCCGCCTCGCCGGAGCGGGCGTATTGGCGCGCATAGCGGCAGATGAGCGCGGCGATATCGCCGTTGCTCCGCCGCCGGAGCGGATGCAGCGTCTCCGCGATGCCGTAGAGCCTCGCCAGTTGAATCAGGTCATCCTCTCGCCGTCGGTTCATGCCGTCGGCCCCCTTTCCCATGTCCATTGGAAACGATTTCCGGCGAAGTCCTGCGGCCTCCGCCGGACCGCGCGATCTATTTGCCCGAAGGGGCAATCGACCGCCTTTGACGGTCCGTCCGCTAATCGTGCGCAATTCAAAAAAAGTGCGCCACCCGAAAACCCCCGCGTGGGAGTTATCGGGTGACACACCATAAAACACAATCGCAGGCCCCCGTGGCTTGGGGTTGTATCCTGACCCAAAGTGTCACCTTCACCTGCGTCAAAGCCACTCGGCGCAGGCAGTTATTCTGTTTTGGAGCTTCATATTAGCGCACAATCATAACACAAGTATGACAGTTACGTTAATATTATATTATATCTATCTCGACAGCCGAATCCTGCGCCTCTCCTCAGCGGCGGCGAACTCCCGCTTCTCGGCATCGGTCTGGGGCGTGAAGGGCGGCACGGCCTTGGGGTTGTCGCTCTCGTCCAGGGCCACGAACACCAGATAGGCGCGGTTCACCCGCTCCCGGCTGCCGTCCAGCTTCTCCACGTAGCTGTCCACCCGCACCTCCAGGGACGTGCGGCCCGTCCAGGTGACCTGGGCCTCCTGCACCACGGTGTCGTTCAAATAGGCGGGGTTCAGGAAATTCAGGTTGTCCACGCAAACGGTGGTCACGGCGCTGTGGGTGTATCGCCGGGCGGCCACCGCGCCCACGATGTCGATCCAGGCCATGATCTGGCCGCCGAACAGGCGGGGCTTGCTGTAGCCGTTACAGTGCTGGGGCAGCACGATCTGTACGCTGGTGGTCACTTCCGCCATGGGAACGCCCTCCTCAATGCTCGTTTTCCACATTATAGCGCAACCGGGTGGGGATTGCAAGGCGCGCTCTTGCCATCTCCCGATTCTCGTGCTATGATGCATATATACCAACTTCCGAAAGGATGCGATACCATGTTCATCGCCGACGCCCACTGCGACACCCTCTACGCCATCGCCATCGAGGGCACGAAGCCCGAAGCCTGCGTGGTCACACCCTCGCGCATGGCGGCGGGCGGCGTGGGACTGCAAACCTTCGCGCTGTTCTGCGGCAAGCACGGCCCCGCGGGCACGCCCTATGAAGACGCCCAGGCCATGCTGCGGACCGTGCCCCGGGTGGGCGTGCCGATTTTGACCGGCGACCTGCCCGACGAGCCGCCCGCCTCCCCCACCGGCGTTTTCTCCTGCGAGGGCGGCGAGATGCTGGAAGGATCCCTCGAGCGCTTCCACGAGTTCCAGCGGAAGCTGCGGCTTCGGATGATCGCGCTGACCTGGAACTTTGAAAACGAGATCGGCCACCCCGCCAAGGAGGGCCCGGAGGGCGGCCTCAAGCCCTTCGGGCTGGACCTGCTGCGGGCCATGGACGCCGAGGGCGTGCTGGCGGACGTTTCCCACCTGAACGAGGCGGGCTTCTGGGACGTGTGCGAGCACACCGCCCTGCCGCCCATCGCCAGCCATTCCGACTGCCGCTGGCTGTGCGACGTGCCCCGGAACCTGTGGAAGGAGCAGGCCCGGGCGATCATCCAGCGCGGCGGCTTCATCGGCGTGAATTTCTACAGCGAATTCCTGCTCGAGGGCGGCGGCGCCACGTTGGACGACGCCGTGCGTCACGTGGACGCGCTGATGGAGCTGGGTGGCGAGGACACGGTGGGCTTCGGCTCGGACTTCGACGGTATCGAAAGCTGGCCGGAGGGCCTGGGCCACCCCGGGGATTTCCCCAACCTGTTGGACGCCCTGCGTCGGCGCGGCTACAGCGAGGGCCAACTGGAGAAGCTGGCGGGGCTGAACCTGTGGAACGTACTCAAGCGGGCAGAGGCCGTGCGCAAATGAACCGGGTCGTCGGCATACTGGCCCACGTGGACGCGGGCAAGACCACCTTTTCGGAGCAGCTGCTGCACCACGCCGGGGTGCTGCGCCGGGCGGGCCGGGTGGACCACGGCGACACGCTGCTGGATGCCCATCCGCTGGAGCGGCAGCGGGGCATCACCATCTTCTCCGACCAGGCGGTGTTCGAGCGGGGCGGCACCCGGTTCTTCTGGGTGGACACCCCCGGCCACGCGGATTTCGCCGCCGAGATGGAGCGGGCACTGTCGATCCTGGATCTGGCCGTGCTGATCGTCAACGGTGCGGAGGGCATCCAGAGCCACACGGAGACGCTGTGGGCGCTGCTGAAGGACTACGGCGTGCCTACGCTGCTGTTCATCAACAAGACCGACCGACTCGCCTGCGACGCGGACGGGGTGCTGGCGGCGCTGAAAAAGCGGCTGAGCCCGGACATCGTGGACGCGGCGGGCTGGGACGGCGGCGCGCTGCCCGAGGCGCTGTACGAGGCCGTGGCCGAGCGGGACGAGGCGCTGCTGGAACGCTGGATGGCGGACGACTTCGACGGCGAGGCCTGGCTGGACGCGCTGCGCGATCAGGTGCAGAGCCGCGCCCTGTTCCCCTGCTGGCGGGGCTCCGCGCTGAACGACGAGGGCGTGCTGCCCTTCCTGGACGCCCTGGCGGCGCTGGCGGGGAAGGCTCCTTCGGAGAATGAAGGCGGGCCCTTCTCCGCCCTGGTCTACAAGGTGCGCCGCGACGGCCAGGGCAGCCGGCTGTGCTGCTTCAAGGTGCTGTCCGGGTCGATGAGCGCCCGGGAGGAGATCGCCGTCCCCGGCGGCAGCGCCAAGGTGAACGAGCTGCGGCTTCAAAGCGGCGCGAAATACACGACCGTCCAGCGGGCGGAGGCGGGCATGCTCTGCGCCGCCGCGGGGCTTCTTGGCGTGCGCCCCGGGGACTTCATCGGCGCGGATGCGGGCCGACGCAACGCCTTCCACACCGAGCCGATGATGGCCGCAAGCGTGCTGTGCGGGGAACTGCCCACGGGCAAGGTGTTGGAGTCACTGAAGCAGCTGGAGGACGAGGACCCGGCGCTGGGCGTGAGCTTCAACGAGGCCACCGGTGCCATCGACCTGCGAGTGATGGGCGCGATCCAGCTGGAGGTGCTGGGGCAGCTGATGCGCGACCGCTTCGGCATGGAGATCGGCTTCGGCCCCATGCGGGTGCTGTATATGGAGACCATCGCTGCCCCCGCCGTGGGCGTGGGGCACTACGAGCCCCTGCGCCACTACGCCGAGGTACAGCTGCGGCTCGTCCCCGGCCAGCGGGGCAGCGGCGTGCGGTTTGAATCTCTTTGCCACGTGGACGAGCTGGCGCTGAACTGGCAGCGGCTGATCGAGACCCACGTGTTTGAAAGGGCTCACAAGGGCGTGCTCACCGGTGCTCCGCTGACGGACGTGACCGTGCAGCTGCTCCACGGGCGCTCCCACCTGAAGCACACCGAGGGCGGCGACTTCCGCCAGGCCACCTACCGGGCCATCCGAAACGCGCTGATGTACACCCCCGGCGTGCTGCTGGAGCCCATCTGCCGGTTCACGCTGCGCGGCCCCCAGGACAGCTACGGCCGCGTAATGGGCGATTTGACCCGTATGCAGGCGGCGCTGGATCCGCCCCGGATGGAGGGCGACAGCTTCACGTTGGCCGGCGAGGCCGCCTTTGCCGCCTTCGCCGCCTACAACACCGACTTCCTGGCCGCCACCCACGGCCGGGGCAGCCTGAATTACCGTCTGGACCACTACGCGCCCTGCCGGGACGCGGAGCGCGTAATCGCCGAGGCGAACTACAATCCCCTGGCCGACGACACGCCGGATTCGGTGTTCTGCAGCCACGGCGCGGGCTACACCGTGCCCTGGGATGAGGTGAAGACCCACGCCCACTGCCCGGTGGAGGAATAAAAAACGCGATGCCGTCAATCCGGCATCGCGTTTTTTACTCCCTTCACGCCCCGTAACGATTCAATCCTGTCCTCCAGCTGACTTGTGAGGAGGTATCGGAGGGGAAAGCCCCTCTGATGTTCAATCGTACGCGGCGGCATGTACGCCGCGGGCGGGACCTTTTTTGCGGCAGGGAGCCTGTCGACCAGAGCAAAAAAGGTTGCTTTGCAGATTTGCCGTCCGAAATCCGCAGGGTTTCAGGCAAATCTGGAGGGGGTGGTCTCGGCGGGGGAGCTTGCTCCCTCGTCCGAAGATAACGATTCAGTCGCAGACTGGATCGTTATCACACCCCATATTTCTTCTTTTTCACCCGCAGGTAGCAGATGAAGTGGGTGGCAAACGTCACCGCCCAGGAGATTGGATAGGAGATATAGAGCATTGTCAGCGTGGGGTCCAGCGGGAATATGGTCAGTATCCACACCACCCGCAGCACGCAGGCCCCCATGATGGACACGATCATCGGCGTCACCGAGCTTCCCATGCCCCGCAGCAGGCCCACCATGGTGTCCATCATGCCGCAGAGGAAGTAGGTCGGCGCGATGACCGAGGTCCGGATGCCGGCGGCAGCGATCACGGCGTCGTCCTCGGTGTAGATGTGGAACAGCGGCACCTTGAACAGCATCAGCAGCCCGCCCAGCGCCGCGCCGATGGCGAACACCGTCATCAGCGAATCCCTTGCTACCCGGCCGATGCGCTCATACTTCCGCGCGCCCACGTTCTGGCCGGTGAAGGTGATGGCGCCCTGGTAGATGCTGTTCATGGCCACATAGATGTAGCCCTCCAGGTTGCTGGCGGTGGTGTTGCCGGCCACCACGGTCTTGCCGAAGCTATTGACCGTGGACTGGATCAGCACGTTGGAGATGGAGAACACCATGCCCTGCAGGCCCGCGGGCAGGCCGACCTTGGCGATCTGCCAAACCTTGCCCATGTCCAGCCGCAGCTTTTTCAGCTCCACCTTGATGGCGCCGTCGCTGCGCATCAGGCACAGCAGCACCAGCGCCGCCGAGATGACCTGGGAGATGATCGTGGCCAGCGCCACGCCGGACACGCCCATGTGGAACACGATCACGAAAAGCAGGTTCAGCAGCACGTTCACCACGCCGGCAATGGTCAGGTACGTCAGCGGCCTGCGCGTATCGCCGATGGCCCGCAGGATGG
Source organism: uncultured Eubacteriales bacterium (assembly GCA_902800625.1). Taxonomy (GTDB): domain Bacteria; phylum Bacillota; class Clostridia; order Christensenellales; family Aristaeellaceae; genus UBA2862. The sequence goes on from CADCFG010000012.1 coordinate 5,948, forward strand.
CCGCGCTGAAGTTGTACAGCATGTTGGCCGGCATGCCCAGGAAGTAGATGCGCATATAGGCCGTGGCCAGGGGCAGCACCTCGTCCGGTGTGTTCATCATGCTCAAAAACGTGCCCGCCAGGAAAAAGCCCACGACGCCCACCAGCACGCCGCTGATCAGGCTGAGGGTCACGGAGGTGTGTACCGCGTCCCGGGTCTCCTTGAAGTTGCCCGCGCCGAAGCACTGGGCCACGATCACGTTCGCGCCCACCGACAGCCCCAGGAACAGGTTGATCAGCAGGTTGATCAGCGAGCCCGGCGCGCCCACCGCCGCCAGCGCGGCGTCGCCCTCGAACCGGCCCACCACGATCACGTCCGCGGCGTTGAAGGTGAGCTGGAGCATGCTGGACAGCATCAGCGGCAGCGCAAAGCTCAACAGCTTCGGCATCACCGGGCCATTGAGCATGTCGATTTCATAGCGTTTGTTGCGAAGGCGCATGGCGTATATCTCCCCGGGCAAGCTCGAATTGGATTCATCGTGAAACAAATGTGGCATCGCGTATTATAGCAGACCAACATTGCCTTTGTGTTACCTGTCCGGGCCGCGCCGCGGTAAATCACAGATTTCCTGTTCTCCCGCCCCTTCCTATTTCAGCTTTTTACGCACCAGACGCCTGTAGACCGCCTTTTGAAGCCATTTATTGACCGGCGTGGACAGCACGACCGCCAGCGCGATGTAAATCCACAGATACTTCATATCGATGAACCGGAAGAGAATGCTCGCCAACAGGATCGTAAAGGCGCTGTACCCGATCTGCAGCCCGACATTTGCCCTGCTCAGGTCGCGGATGATGTCCACGCCGTCGGAGGCGTGCGGGGCGCTCTCTATGAAATCGGCCGCCCCCTTCACGCCCGGACACCTCCTGAAATCATCGCAGCACTCCCGGGCTGATTTTCGATAGGACGGCGTATCCAGGATCCTTCTGACTGCGTCCTTGATCCCCGCGATGGAATCGTCCTTCAGGTCGATGCCCGCGCCCATCTCGCGCACCCTTCTGGCGACCGCCTGCTGCTCATTTGTCTGCGCGTACAAAACCATCGGCGTCGCCATATAGAGGCTCTCCGACACGCTGTTCATGCCGCAGTGCGTGATGAACGCATCCGCCCTTGATAGAACGTCCAGCTGATCCACGCTATCGTATACTCTGACGTTTTCCGGCAGCGCTCCCAGGCTCGCCCTGTCCACCGTCTTCCCGCAGGACAGGATCACATCCACATCCTCTCCCCTGAACGCCTCGATGCACTTGCCGTAAAAATCCGGGCGGTCGTTGATGACCGTGCCCAGCGAGATATACACCAGCGGCCGTTCATGCGCCTTGTCGGGCTTTTTGTCCGTCAGCAGGGACGGTCCCACAAAGATATAATGGTCGGAGAAGCTCTCCGCACAGGGCTGAAAGCGCTCTGAGGTATACACGATGGAATCCGTCTGGTTGTCGCTCTGTATCAGGGAAAACAGTCCCTTCACCTTGTAGCCATAGGCCTTCAGCTTGTTCAGCTCCCTTGAAACCCTCGGCAGGCCGAGGATCAGCCCGGCCACCTCCCCCGGCGTGTTCTTCATGTACTGGGAGGACACCTGGTTGAACGCGAAGGTGCTCGTGGATACGACCATCGGAACGTCGTATTTCCAGGCGTTCAGCTTTCCCCAGAAGCACACGGAATCCGTATAGACGACATCCGGCCTGAAAGCTGTGAACTCGCCCTGCAGGAACGCGTCCATCGCGGCCGTGATCCGGATGTCCTGGATGGTCATTTCCGTGGTGGAGACCTTCTTCAGGTTTTTCTCCTCCTTCGCGCTCAGCTCCGGAAGGTATTGATCGCAGCTTACAAACGCGGCGCCGGTGCGCTCGATCTTCCCGCGAAACTCCTCAAAGGAGTAAAAGCGCACTTCATCGCCCCGGGCAACCAGCTCCCGGACCACCGCCAGCATTGGATTGGTGTGGCCGTGCGCGGGAATACAAAAGGCAGCGATTCTCTTCATCGGTCAGCCCTCGTCTTTCCCGGAAAAGGCCCTGCTGTACCATTCGTCAAAGGCCGCCTTGGGCGGTATGGCGATGCCGCGCTCCTCATCCCCCAGCAGGATCAGCGTGTCTCCCGGCTTGATTCCGAATACTTCGCGCGCCTGCTTGGGAATCACGATCTGCCCCTTTTCCCCCACCGTGGCCGTCCACGCGTATTTGCCCTTCGGTGCGTTCATGCTCTCCATCCTCCCTGTATAATAAGTATGATTTGTATAACTTATTATACTTATTTTGCCTTGCGCTGTCAAGTAAAAACAAATCACCTCCGACAGTAGGCTGCGGAATGAACGCGAGGGCTTGACGAAAGCGACGTTTTGCGCTATGATATTTTCAATATCACTTCATATTGGAGATGTTTGCCCTATGAGCGAAAATTGTACCCATGATTGCAGCAGCTGCGGCGTGGATTGCCCCAGCCGCAACGCCCAGCAGCCCGACTTTTCCGCCCCCGCCAACCCGAACAGCCATGTGAAGAAGGTCATCGGCGTGGTGAGCGGCAAGGGCGGCGTCGGCAAGAGCCTGGTCACCAGCCTGATGGCCGCGCTGATGCGCCGCCGCGGCCACAGCGTGGCCATCCTGGACGCCGACATCACCGGCCCGTCCATCCCCAAGGCCTTCGGCGTGCACGGCCAGCTGATGGCCAGCGACGACGGCATCCTGCCCGCTGTGAGCAGCACGGGCGTGAAGATGGTGTCGCTGAACCTGCTGGTGGCCAACGAGACCGATCCCGTGGTCTGGCGCGGCCCCATCATTGCCGGAACCGTGAAACAGTTCTGGACGGACGTGATGTGGGGCGACGTGGACTTCATGTTCGTGGACATGCCTCCGGGAACCGGCGACGTGCCGCTGACGGTATTCCAGTCGCTGCCGCTGGACGGCATACTGATCGTCACCAGCCCTCAGGAGCTGGTGGGCATGATCGTGGAGAAGGCCGTGAACATGGCCGCCATGATGAACGTGCCGGTGCTGGGCCTGGTGGAAAACATGAGCTACTTCGTCTGCGACCAGTGCGGCAAGGAGCACAGCATCTTCGGCCCCAGCCATGCCCGGGAGATCGCCGAGCGCCACGGCATTGAGCGCGTGGCCCGGCTGCCCATCGCCCCCGCCCTGGCCGGCGCCTGCGACGGCGGCACCGTGGAAATGGTGGAAGCCCCCTGGCTGGAGGAGCTGGCCGGGCAGCTGGAAAAGCTGTGAAAAACCGCTACAAATGAAACGACAACGGAGGCTGCCATGAGATATGAAAAATCCTGCGGCGCCGTGATATTCAGAAGGGCGGAAGACGGCTGGAACGTGCTGCTGATCCGTCACACCAAGGGCCGACACATCTCCTTCCCCAAGGGGCATGTGGAGCCGGGCGAGACCGAGAGCCAGACCGCCGAGCGGGAGATCCTGGAGGAGACCGGCCTGCGGGTGCGGGTGGACCGCCGCTTCCGGGCGGAGAACCGCTACAACATCCGGCCGGACACCCAGAAGCTGGTGGTGATCTTCGCCGCCACCACCGACCAGGCCGAGCTGACCCCCCAGCCGGAGGAGATTGCCGAGGCCTTTTGGCTGACCGTGGACGAAGCCGCCGAGCGGCTGACCTACGAGCGCGACCGCAGGATCATGCGGGACGCCTTCGAGCACATTCAGAAATATCACGCGCGGTAAGCAAATGCCCCGGAGCTGTTCAATGGAACAGCTCCGGGGCATTTCCATGACCGGGGCGATCAGGTCGTAACCTCGTCCGCCAGCTGGAACTGCAGGTCCACGTCCTTCATGTAGCCCTCGTGGCCCTTCAGGCGGATGTGGCTCCAGCCGTCGACCGTGGCGATCACTTCCACGCGCACGCCATTTTCAAGATAGCCCAGCACATTGGCGTCCTGGGAGTCCACATCGTAGACGGGAGCCTTGTCGTCGGCCTGGGACTGCACCACGGCGGGCAGCACGTCCGCGTCGCTCTGGGGCTGCGGCTCCTCCGCGGCAGTCTCCTCCGCCACCACAGGCTCGCCGCCCCAGAACGTCAGATACTGGTTCAGCAGATAGCCGTTGCGGCCCTGGTATTCCACGAAGGACCAGTCCGTCCCCCGCAGCAGCACGCGCAGCTGGGTTTGATAGGGCACCTCTGCCAGCACCTGGCTGTCGGTGGTGGGCTGATCCCGCAGGTTCAGCGTCACGCCCGGCCCGTCAGTATTCACCCGGGCATAGGTGGTGGTGCCCTGGTAGTTCTCCTGGCTGCCATCCGTGGCCAGATAGGAGGCGAACACCTCCCATGGCATGGCCACGCCCGTCATGTACTCCTGGGGCGTATAGCCGATGGTGTAGCTCTCCCCGCCGTCCCCGGCGCTGTAGGTGAGGGCGGACACGTCCTGGGTGTAGTAATTCAAAAAGTCGTTGCGCACGTAGCCGATGTTGGTGCGGCGCTGCACATGGCCCCAGCCCTTCACCCGGTCCAGCGCGATCAGCACGTTGGAGGAGGAGAGGCTCGCCAGCGCTTCAGAGGCAGAGTCGGGCTTGGCGCGCAGGCGGATGGAGGCCTCCACGTTGGTGTGAGCCATGGTGAGGGTGCCGTTGGTGGTTTCCATGGTGAAGCCGGTGTCGGCAAACATCTGGTTCACACGGTCGGCTTCATACTCCAGCGCCTTCTGCATTTCGGGGATCATGATGCCGTCGGTGGGATAGGCGTAGGCCGCCTGGAACCGCTTCACGGCCTCCAACACGTCCACGTCGAACACGCCGTCGATGTCGCTGTCGTAGAGCTTTAGATCCGTCAGCTGCTGCTGCATCTTGCGCACCACCGGGCCGCTCATGCCCTGGGAGACGGTGACGTTGGTGTCGATGGGTGCGTCGCTGGAGTAGATCACATTTAAAAACTCGGGCGACGCGATGCCGCTCTCCTCCAGGCCCATCAGCCGCTGGGCATCCCGCACGGCGTTGATGGTGGTACCGCCGTATATGCCGTCAATGTCATAGCTGTAAATGCCCAGGTCCCTGAGACGGGTCTGCAGGTCGCGCACCGCGCTGCCCTCGCTGCCGTTGCTCAAAGCGCCTTCCTCGTTGCTCTTGGCCATGAAGTAGTCGTATGTCATGCCCTTTTCATTGGTATAGGAGCTCTGGAAGAGCAGCATGCGGGTGGTTTCGTCCTTCTTCCCGCTGGCATAGATGCGCACGCGCGTGCCCGGCAGGCAGCACTTGGCGATGAACTCCGCGTCCTGCCAGCGCAGGCGCAGGCAGCCGTGGGAGGCCGGCCGTCCAAATTCCTCGAGGGCGCTCAAGCTGATGGTGGATTCGTCCTTGCGGCTGTATGGAATGGAGTGGAACAGCACGCCCTTGTAGATCCGGGTGGCATAGTGGGCATAGCAGTTGTAATAGCGGAAGAAGTACCAATACTCCCGCTCCTGCTGATCCTCCTTCTCCGGCAGGTAGAAGGTGCCGTGGGGCGTCTCTTCCTTCTTCCGGTCACCGGAGGAGCACAGGAACTGGCGGACGATGTTATCGGTCAGCGTGCTGTGGATGGTGACGATCTGGTTGGTCAGATCGACCGTAATATAGTAGGGCATATGATATTCGGCCCGCGCCGCCTGGTCAAAGGCGGGTACCGACACCAACACCAGAAGCATCGCCAGAACCGCAGCGATGGTCTTGCACAGTTTCATTATAAAAAACTCCTATGATCCCATATTATGATTACAGCAATTATAACACAACGGCAACGCCTTTTCAATCGCGTCGAACCGCAAATGCGCGTCGAAACGGTTAAATATGCCGCATATTGTGTATATATGCAAAAACCGCGCATCCTTGCGGATGCGCGGCATGATCTATCATTGAGATCAGAATTTCAGGGAATTCAGCTTGATGCCGGGGCCCATGGTGCTGGAGATCACGGCAGAGCGGATGTAGGTTCCCTTGGTGGCAGCGGGCTTGGCCTTGATGATGGCCTCCATCAGCACGCGCAGGTTCTCGACCAGCTTCTGCTCGTCGAAGGACGCCTTGCCCACGGGGCAGTGGATGATGGCGGTCTTGTCCACGCGGTACTCGACTTTACCAGCCTTGATATCGTGGATGGCCTGCGCCACGTTCATGGTCACGGTGCCGGCCTTCGGAGAAGGCATCAGGCCCTTGGGGCCCAGCACGCGGCCCAGACGGCCGACCTGGCCCATCATGTCGGGGGTGGCCACGACCACGTCGAAATCGAACCAGCCGCCCTGGATCTTGGCGACCATGTCCTCAGCGCCCACGTAATCCGCGCCGGCGGCCTCAGCCTCGGCGGCCTTGTCGGCCTTGCAGATCACCAGCACGCGAACGGTCTTGCCGGTGCCGTTGGGAAGAACCACGGCGCCGCGGACCTGCTGGTCGGCATGGCGGGGATCGACGCCCAGGCGGACGGAGATCTCCACGGTTTCATCGAACTTGGCCTTGGCGGTCTGCTTGACCAGCGCGATGGCCTCCTCGGGGTCATACTGCTTGGTGCGGTCGATCAGCTTCAGGCTGTCGGAATACTTCTTACCCTTTTTCATTATACATCCTCCTTGTGGTCAATCGGATTAAAAATCCTCCCACGTATTTGGCTCGTTGCTGTTAGTCAACCACCACAACGCCCATGGAGCGGGCGGTGCCGGCGATCATGCTCATGGCGGCTTCCAGGGAAGCGGCGTTCAGATCGGGCATCTTCAGCTCGGCGATCTCCTTGACCTGGGCCTTGGTGATGTTGGCGACCTTGTCCTTGTTGGGACGGCCGGAAGCATGCTCAATGCCGCAAGCCTTCTTGATCAGAACGGCTGCCGGGGGCGTCTTGGTGATGAAGGTGAAGGAACGATCCTGATACACGGTGATGACCACCGGGATGATCAGGCCGGCCTGCTTGCCGGTGCGATCGTTGAACTCCTTGCAGAAGCCGGGGATGTTCACGCCATGCTGACCGAGCGCGGGGCCGATGGGCGGGGCGGGCGTCGCCTTGCCGGCAGGCACCTGCAGCTTGATAAGCGCGGTAACTTTCTTTGCCATTTGGGTATCCTCCTTAACATGTATGTGGTGAAGCGGGGTGCTCGCGCATCCCTCCCACTCCCTGAAACCCAATCGGGGTTATCAGTAAGCCAAGAGCCCTGATTCCAGGGCAGTTGCGGGGGTCAGTCCTCCCGCACGACCTCGTCGTACGCCAGTTCCACGGTGGTCTCGCGCTTGAGCATCGGGACGGTCACGGTGAGAACCTGGGTCTTGGGATCGATGGCCGTCACCTTGCCGGTGAAGTTCTCGAAAAGGCCCGTGAGTATGCGCACGCTGTCGCCCACCATGATGTCGATGCGCGCCTGGGGCTGGGCATCGAAGATGGAGGCGAAGTCGGTCTCGGACAGGGGTGTCGGCTTGTTGCCGGAACCCACGAAGCCCGTCACGCCGCGGGTGTTGCGCACCACGTACCACGTCTCGTTGGTCATCTCCATCTTGACGATCACGTAGCTGGGCAGCAGCTTCCGCTGCACGACACGGCGCTTGTTGTTCTTGATTTCAACGGCTTCCTCTACCGGTATGCGAACGTCGACGATCTTGTCCTGCATGCCGTTGTTCTCAACGGCCTTCAGCAGGCTGTCGCGCACCTTGTTTTCATAGCCGGAATAGGTATGCACAACATACCATTTGATATCCGCGTTCTCTGACATTTTATGCGTCCTCTGGCGATCAGCCGGTGATCAGCTTGATCAGAGCGCCCGCGCCCAGATCGAACACGCCGATGATCACGCCCATGACGATCATGAATACGAATACCACGATGGAATAGTTCAGCAGATCTTTCTTGGTGGGCCAGGAGACCTTCTTCAGCTCGTGGAACATGTTCTTGAAGCTGCGGCCGATGCCCTTGAAGAAATTGACGAAGCGCTGACCGAAGCCGGGCTTGGTATTCTTTTTCTCTTCGTTAGCCATGCTATTCACTCTCCCTTTCGATTGTCGGCGCTGCCCCTCGGGGCCCGCCGACCCGCGCAACCGCGGCTGCGCCGCCGGTTCGCTAATCGTAAACCGCCCGCGGAATTACTTGGTCTCCTTGTGGCTGGTGTGCTTCTTGCAGAAGCGGCAGTACTTGTTCATCTCCAGACGGTCGGGATCGTTCTTCTTGTTCTTCATGGTATTGTAATTGCGCTGCTTGCACTCGCTGCAGGCCAGCGTCACCTTGATACGCTTATCCGATGCCATGCTTGACACCTCCCCATGTGTTTTTTCGGCACCCGCGTTGTTGCGCGGCTGCCGAAGCGCGGGCGGCAAAATTGCCGTCGACAACAGCAGCCCACATCCGGGGCAGACTGATACATTATAAAATAGCTTCGCGCCAAATGCAAGTGCTATTGGCGTTTACGGGCAAATTTTACAATGCTCAAACGGTTTTCTAACGATTTCCAGCGAAGCCCTGCGGCCACCGCCGGACCGCGCGGTCTATTTGCCTGAAGAGGCAATCGCCCGCCCTTGGCGGTCCGTCCGCTGATCGTGCACAGTTCCAAAAAGACCATGCGCTCACGCGCATGGTCTTTCGTCGAGCGCGCCTGAATTACTTGATCTCGATCTCGGCGCCAGCTTCCTCGAACTTCTTCTTGAGCTCTTCGGCAGCTTCCTTGGTGATGCCCTCGGCCAGAGTGGAGGGAGCGCCGTCCACCAGGTCCTTGGCTTCCTTCAGGCCCAGGCCGGGCTTGACTTCGCGGACGATCTTGATGACGTTCAGCTTCTTGGCGCCAGCGGCCTTCAGGATCACGTCGAACTCGGTCTTCTCTTCCTCAGCCGCAGCGGCCTCGCCGCCGGCGACAGCGCCGCCCACGACCACGGGAGCCGCAGCGGACACGCCAAACTTCTCTTCCATTTCCTTGACCAGGTCGGCCAGCTCAAGGATCGTCATGCTCTCGATCGCGGAGATGATTTCAGCATTGTTAGCCATGATTATTTCCTCCAAATTATTTTATGATGTCTTGAGTGGGTTCAGGCGGCGGTCATTCCTCGCCGGCCTGCTTCTTGCGGATGGCTTCCAGCGCGTAGACGAACTTGGACACAGAGCTCATCATGCTGCCCATGATCTTCGCGATGAGAACCTCGCGGCTGGGGGTGTTGGCCAGAGCCTGCACGCCCTTCTCGTCGATGTACGTCCCGTCGACAACGCCGCACTTGATGGTGACGTTCTTGTTCTTCTTGGCGAAATCGGCCAGGATCTTGGCGGGAGCGACCGCGTCCTCGTAGCCAAAGGCCACGGCGGTGGGGCCTTCCAGGTGGGGCTTCATGTCGTCAAGGTTCATATCCTTGACGGCCAGGTTGATCATGGTGTTCTTCAGAACCGCATACTCAACGCCCGCCTTGCGCAGCTGATTGCGCAGGTCGGTGACCTCCGCCACGTTCAGGCCGCGATAGTCAACCAGGACGACGGACTGGGCCTTCTCAAACTTCTCCTTGATGTCGGCCACGACGCCCTTCTTGATCTCTAAATTCTTGGACATTTACTTACACCTCACATTCCGTCCAATGATCGACCGGTTTCCCGGTCGTGACGGCAATTTAAAAACCCTTGCGCAGACGCAAGGGTGGTGTGAATCCAACCGTTGCGCCTCGGCGAGCGACCCGAAGGTCATTGAACTTGCGTGCTCGCTGTCTGTGGCACAGAGCTTTTAAAGCCATGAACTATTGTACCAAAGGACGGCCGAATTGTCAATACGCACTCACAAAGCTTAACAGAGGGCAGCGAGCCGCTCTTCATTCTTCGCCTTCCGCCAAATCTTAACGGCCTTCCCCCTTGTCTCATTTCCCTTTGTCCCCTATAATGCGAATGAAATCCACGCAACGGAGTGTTTTCAATGAGCATACGCGACAACTACAACCACACGATCTACGCCAGCTACGTCGGCTACATCACCCAGGCCATTGTCAACAACTTCGCGCCGCTTCTGTTTCTGACGTTCTCCCGCCAGTTCGGCCTGTCGCTGGACAAGCTGGCGCTGATCACCACGATCAACTTCGCGGTGCAGCTGCTGGTGGACCTGGCCTCGGCGCGGGTGGTGGACAAAATCGGCTATCGCATCTGCGTGGTGGCCGCCCACGTGCTGTCCGCGGCGGGGCTCGTCGGCCTGGCCGTGCTGCCCCGGCTGCTGCCGGACGCCTACGCGGGCATACTGGTTGCCGTGGTGCTGTACGCCGTGGGCGGCGGGCTGATCGAGGTGCTCATCAGCCCCATCGTGGAGTCCTGCCCCACCGAGCGCAAGGAGGCCGCCATGAGCCTGCTGCACTCCTTCTACTGCTGGGGACACCTGGCGGTGATCCTGCTGTCCACGCTGTTCTTCACACTGGCAGGCATCGAGCGCTGGCCGGTGTTGGCCGCGCTGTGGGCGCTGATTCCCCTGGCCAACTGCTTCTACTTCGCGAAGGTGCCCCTCTACTCCGTCACCGGGGGCCAGGAGCCGCTGTCCATCGGCAGGCTGTTCGGCCAGAAGGTATTTTGGCTTTTGATGGTGCTGATGGTCTGCGCCGGAGCTGCGGAGCAGGGCATGAGCCAGTGGGCCTCGGCCTTTGCCGAGTCGGCGCTGCGCCTTTCCAAGACCGTGGGCGACCTGGCCGGCCCCTGCCTGTTCGCGCTGCTGATGGGCACCAGCCGGGCGCTCTACGGCAAATTCAGCGAAAAGCTGCCGCTGAAGAAGGCCATGATCGGCTGTGCGGCGCTGTGCGTGCTTTGCTACCTGCTCGCTTCGCTGACGCAGAGCCCCGTGCTGGGCCTGGTCGGCTGCGCGGTGTGCGGGTTCTCGGTGGGCATCTTCTGGCCGGGCACCTTCTCCATCGCCGCGGTGGCCCTGCCCGGCGCGGGCACGGCCATGTACGCGCTGATGGCCCTGGCCGGGGACGTGGGCTGCTCCGGCGGGCCGACGCTGGTGGGCTTCGTGGCCAACGCCCTGGGCGGCGATTTGAAAAAGGGCCTCCTGGCCGCCATCGTCTTCCCGGCACTGATCCTGCTCGGCGTGCCCCGGCTGCGCAGGAGATCAAAATAAAGCTACTTATCTATAAAAAGATAAACCGAAATTTACCTATCCGTGTTGCAAATACCGGGTGCCTGTGATAAACTGGTGATTGTGTCAAAATCAATTTCCATAGAAAGATCAGGAGGTTATTCCATGACCACGACTTTTGAAAAGCTGTCTTCCAATAAGGTGAAGCTGGGCTTCGTCGTCGAGCCCGAGAAGTTCGACGAGGGCCTGAAAATCGCTTACAACAAGCTGAAGGGCCGCATCAACATCCCCGGCTTCCGCAAGGGCAAGGCCCCGATGAAGGTGATCGAGAACCACTACGGCGAGAGCGTGTTCTATGAGGACGCCTTTGACGCCATCTTCCCCGAAATCTACCAGGAGGCCCTGAAGGAGCACGACGTGCAGGTCGTCGACCGTCCCGAGCTGGACGTGGAGCAGATCGGCCGCGGCAAGGAACTGAAGTTCACCGTGGAAGTGTTCGTGCGCCCCGACGTGGAGCTGGGCGAGTACAAGAACCTGGGCATCGTCAAGACCGTTGACGAGGTGACCGACGACGACGTGAACGCCGAGATCGAGCGCGCCCGCGACCGTTCCGCCCGCTGGGTGGAGATCGAGGACCGTCCCGCCAAGCTGGACGACCAGGTGAACATCGACTACGCCGGCTTCAACGGCGACGAGCAGTTTGACGGCGGCACCGCCCAGGGCCACGAGCTGATCCTGGGCTCCGGCAGCTTCATCCCCGGCTTTGAGGACCAGGTGGTGGGCCACAACGTGGGCGACGAGTTCGACGTGAACGTCACCTTCCCCGAGCAGTACCACGCCGAGGAGCTGGCCGGCAAGCCCGTGGTTTTCAAGGTGAAGATCAACGGCATCCGCGAGAAGGAAATGCCCGCGCTGGACGACGACTTCGTGACCGAGGTGTCCGAGACCGCCAACAACGTGGAGGAGTACAAGGCTGAGATCCGCGAGAAGCTGGAGAAGGCTGCCGACGACCGCGCCGAGGCCAACTTCGAGAACGAAGTGCTGGAGAAGGTTTGCGAGAACGCCAAGGTGGACATCCCCGCCGCCATGATCGACGAGCAGATCGACAGCATGCTGCGCGACATGGAGATGCGCATGATGTACCAGGGCATGAAGCTGGACGACTACTTCAAGTACACCGGCCAGACCCGCGAACAGGTGCGCGAGATGTACAAGCCCCAGGCCGAGGAGCGCGTGCTGGGCCAGCTGGTGATCGAGGCCGTGAAGAAGGCCGAGAACATCGAGGCCACCGAGGAAGAGATCGACGCCGAGATGGGCAAGTACGCCGAGCAGAACAAGAAGAGCCTGGAAGAGTTCAAGAAGATGCTCGCGGACGGCGACAAGGAATACTTTGCCGAGGCCGCCGCGGTCCGCAAGACCATCGACTTCCTGAAGGCGAATGCGGAATAATGTCGCGAAGCGACATTATTCCCAATTAGGAATGAGGAATGAGGAATTAGGAATTGAGCTGGCCGGTCGGTACTTCTTCGATTGATTCCGTCCTGGCCTCTCACGCCCGATTCCTCATTCCATTCATTCCGAATAAACGCCCGATCCCGCCACATACTAATGGGAAACGGAATGTTGACGACCCATCGGTTTCTTCCATTCCTCATTCCTAATTCCTAATTGACCATAAGGAGGTGCGCCCATGAACCTGGTGCCCTATGTTGTTGAACAAACCAACCGCGGTGAACGCTCCTACGATATCTACTCCCGACTGCTGAAGGACCGCATCATCTTCCTGGGCGGCGAGATCGACGACGACGTGGCCAACAGCGTCGTCGCCCAGATGCTGTTCCTGGAGATGGAGGACCCGGACGCCGACATCATGCTCTACATCAACAGCCCCGGCGGCTCCGTTTCCGCCGGCATGGCCATCTACGACACCATGCAGTACCTGAAGTGCGAGGTTTCCACGCTGTGCGTGGGCCTGGCGGCGTCCATGGGCGCGTTCCTGCTGGCCGCCGGCGCCAAGGGCAAGCGCAAGGCCCTGCCCCACGCCGAGATCATGATCCACCAGCCCCTGGGCGGCGCCCGGGGCCAGGCCTCGGACATCCAGATCCAGGCCGAGCAGATCCTGCGCATCAAGAAGACCATGAACGAGCTGCTGTCCAAAAATACCGGCAAGTCCCTCAAGACCATCGAGAAGGACACCGACCGCGACAACTTCATGACCGCCGAGCAGGCGAAGGACTACGGGCTGATCGACGAGATCGTCGCCCCCAGGAGATAAGCCATGGCAAACAACAAGGATTCTTTCAAGAAGCAGGTGCGCTGCTCCTTCTGCGGCAAGACCGCGGACCACGTGCGCCGCATGATCTCCGGCCCCAACAACACCTACATCTGCAATGAGTGCGTGCTGCTGTGCAACGAGATCGTGTCCGACGATGTGGAATCCATCACCAGCGCCGGCGAGCCGGAGATCAAGAAGCCCCAGGAGATCAAGGAGATTCTGGACCAGTACGTGGTGGGCCAGGAACAGGCCAAGAAGGCCCTGTCCGTGGCCGTCTACAACCACTACAAGCGCATCCGCTGCATGGGCAACAAGAAGAGTGACGTGGAGCTGCAGAAGAGCAACATCGTCATGCTCGGCCCCACCGGCTGCGGCAAGACCTACCTGGCCCAGACGCTGGCCAAGATCCTGAACGTGCCCTTCGCCATCGGCGACGCCACGAGCCTGACCGAGGCCGGCTATGTGGGCGAGGACGTGGAGAACATCCTGCTGCGCCTGATCCAGAACGCCGACTTCGACGTGGAGCTGGCCCAGCGGGGCATCATCTACATCGACGAGATCGACAAGATCGCCCGCAAGAGCGAGAACCCCTCCATCACCCGCGACGTGTCCGGCGAGGGCGTGCAGCAGGCGCTTTTGAAGATCCTGGAGGGCACCATCGCCTCTGTCCCCCCGCAGGGCGGCCGCAAGCACCCCCTGCAGGAGTTCATCCAGATCGACACCAGCAACATCCTGTTCATCTGCGGCGGCGCATTCGACGGCATCGAGAAGATCGTCGAGAGCCGCATCGGCAAGAAGGTGATGGGTTTCGGCGCGGATGTGAAGAGCAAGAACGACCAGACCAACGTGGAGATCATGTCCCAGGTGCGGCCGGAGGATCTGCTCAAGTTCGGCCTGATCCCCGAGTTCATCGGCAGGCTGCCCGTGCTGGTCACCCTGAACAGCCTGGACGAGGAGGCCCTGGTGAAGATCCTCACCGAGCCGAAGAACGCCCTGGTGCGCCAGTACGCCAAGCTGCTCAGCTTTGACGACGTGGAGCTGGAGTTCACCCCCGACGCGCTGCGGGCCATCGCCCAGCAGGCCCTGACCCGCAAGAGCGGCGCCCGCGGCCTGCGCGCCATCATCGAGGGTGTGATGACCGACACCATGTTCGAGCTGCCCAGCATGGAGAACGTGCGCAAATGCATCATCACCAAGGAAGCCGTGATGGGCGAGGAAAAGCCCCAGATGGTCTTCGGCGAGGCCAAGCAGGCCCTGCCCGAGCCGCAGCCGGCGCTGGAGGAGCGCTTCGACGACGCGCCCCTGGCCGACGCCCCCACGGCGGGATAGCGGCCAAAAAATACAAAAAACCTGCAGCGGCGCCTTTTCGGCGCCGCTGCGTTTCTGTTTCATCCCTTATGCCTTGTTCCATCGATAGTCCTTCAGCCCCAGCGCGAATCCGGCGCACACCAGCACCCCGGCGAAGCCCAGCGCCATGAACAGCAGCGCCGCGCCGGAGCCCTTGCCCAGGCCGAACAGCCGCGCCAGCGGGCTTCCCGGCGTCTGCGCCGCCATCAGCGGCTCGCACACCCGGTCCACCAGCAGCCCGCCCAGCAGGTAGCCCAGCGGGATGGTGAAGAATTGCAGCGTATTCCGGCAGGCGTACACCCGGCCTTGCAGCGGCGCGGGGATCTCCGTGCGCAGGATCACGTCCAGGTTCGCGCCCATCAGCGGGATGCCCAGCCAGCCCAGGACCTCCCCGAGGCACCAGACGACGGGCGAGCGGCTCAGGGCCAGCATGAAGTTCTCGGTGCTCATGGACAGCATCAGCGTCAGCGTGATCACCCGCACCCGGTTCTTGGGCGCGGGCAGCAGCGCGACCACGGCGCTGCCCAGAAGCGTGGCAAAGCCCGCGCAGGCGTTCACCATGCCCAGCACCGCCTCGCCGCCGTTGGCCTTGGGCAGCACCAGCGCCGGGAGCGCCGCGCTGTAGGCCGAGGCCACCAGGTTGATGCAGGCCAGAAACAGGATCAGCGTCAGCACCAGCCGGTTGCCCCGCAGCCAGCGCAGCCCCGTCCTTGCGGCGTCCATCAGGCGCTCCGAGGGCTTCTCCTCCCCCGCCGCTTCGGGGATTTCAATGCCCAGCCACAGCGTCAGAAACGCCGCGGCAAAGGTCGTCAGATCCACCGCCACGACCAGCGACATGCCGCCGAAGGCGAACAGCGCCGCGGCCAGTATGGGCGTGAGGATCGAGTTCAGCGACTGGGAGAACGAGTGCAGTGCGCTGGTGCGCTGGTAGTGCTCCCTGGGGATCAGCAGCGTCGCCGCCACCTCGCTGGCGGGCTGCTGCACCGTGTTCATCAGTCCGTTCAGCGCGTTCAGGCCGTACAGGTGCCAGGGCCGCAGCCAGCCCAGCCGCAGCAGCGCAAACACCGCCACGGTGCTCAGCGCCGCGATGGCGTCGCAGGCCAGCATCGTGTGCTTCTTGTTCCAGCGGTCGCTCATGGCGCCGGCAAACACGCTCATCGCCACATAGGGCGCGTAGGAGCAGATGCTCAAAAGCGCCGTCTGCATCGCCGAGCCCGTCTTTTGATACAGCCAGATCACCAGCGCGAAGCTGGTCATGCCGCTGCCCAGCTCGGACAGCGACTGCGTGCCCCACAGCATCAGCCATGGCTTCAATTTCCGATATTCCGTTTTCATATGCTTTGCTCCTTTGATTTGGGTCAATCAATTTCGCAAAGCCCGAGGACGCGCCGCGGCCGCGCCGTGCGCCGATCCTCCGTGCGCCGTCCTCAAGCCTCGCACGGAGCGCCGTCAACGGTTCGCTTCATTCCAAACACCTCTCTGGTTTCAAATTGCCTGTTTTCGGTGTGCAGGGCCGCGCTCAGGCGTCCCCGGTCCCTGATCTCCTGTTGCCCCGCAGCGCCGCGCCGAGCAGGAACAGCACGATGCCCCAGCGGGCCAGGCCGCCCCAGAACTCCACCACGCGCAGCTCCCGGGTGCCCACGCGCACCAGGGCCGACGCCGCGCCGGTGAGGCTCCAGAACACCTTGGAGATCGACGACCAGTCCACGATGTTCTCCGGCACCCACTCCGTGAACACGTACAGCGGCTGGGCCGAGAACACCATCAGTCCCCATGTCAGCGCGATCAGCGCACCGTAGCCCAGCAGGATCAGGCCAATCAGCCCCAGCAGCCGGGGGATCAGCGCCTTGATGTAGCTCTGCTTCAGCGCCGCCCGGAAGCCCTGGATCCAGCCCGCGGCCAAGGCGGTCATCCGCTTGAACAGGCCCACCATGGCGTACAGCCCCACGATCAGCCCCAGCACCCGGAGCAGGATCGTGCGGCGCATGGCCTCCTTTTGAAGGTCGATCAACGTGCCGCCGGACAGCCACTCCCGCGCGGCCTCCTCGAACAGCTGGGACGCGCCGCCGCCGCTGCCTACCGGCAGTGCCGACAGGGTGAACGTCTCCAGCGGCAGCTCCGCCGTGCCTGTGGCCAGCAGCGGCACATACACGTCATACAGCTGGCCGTCGCCCACGCCGCGGCCGCCGAACAGGCTCCCTGCGTGGCGCACGGTGCCCACCACGCTGAATTTCACGCCGTTGATCTGCACGGCGGCGTCCTCGGGCAGGTCCTCGCCAAACATCTGGAAGGCCAGATTCGCGTCCAGCATGGCCACCTTCGCGCCGGAGGCCAGCTCGCTCTCGCCCGGTCTGCGCCCCTGCTCAATGAACCGGGGATAGACCTCCAGCCAGCCCTCGCCGATGGCGAACAGCGCGGCCTGCGCGGACCTGTCCCCCGCGTTCACGTTGACGCTGGCATTGGTGCCGCCTGCGGCGGTCCAGGCCAGGGTGTCCTTCATGCCCTCGCCCAGCTTCACCGCGTCCGCGGCCAGCCTTGCGTAGTTCTCGCCCTTCTCACCGGCCTGGGGAGCGACGGCGCAGTATTGCAGGGCATTGGGCGTCCGGGAGAGCATGCCCAGGGCAACCAGCGCCATCAGCGCGCCCAACGCCATCAGCACCAGAGGCAGCCTGCGCCTCTTTTCCTTCTTCATGGCCGCCTCCCGCTATTTCAGGTATTCCATCACGGCGTCGCCGTCGCTGATGGCCCGATCCTCGCCGTAGGCAATGGTGTAATAGCTGATGTCCTCCTTGATGGAGGTGGTGCCGCCGTATTCGCCCGCCACGGTGACGTCCATCCTGTGCACCTTCAGCGTGTCCCCGCCGAAGGCGGCGGTATTCTGCTCGGTGACATAGACATACCGGTCGTCGCCGCTGCCTCGCACCGCGCTGGTGGGCAGCAGGCTGGTGGCCTCCCGGGCGCGGTAGATCAGGGTCATGGTGGTGTCCTCCTGGGTCATGGAGTAGACGCTGCCCCGGGCCTTGATCAGCTGCTCGGTCATCTCGATGTCGGCATACTTCTTGCCCTCGTCGTCGGTGCCCGTGGCAATCACCTTCGTCTCCACGGCGTCGTAGCTGTCGGGGTTGAATGTGGCGGTCATGTTTTCGCTGACGGCTCGCTCCAGCTCCGAGGTGTCCGCCCGCAGGGTGGGCAGGACGTCCGCCTTGGTGATGGTCAGCATCGGATGGCTGCCGTCGTACACGTCGCCCTCCTTCACCTCCACGGTGGCCACATAGCCCGCGTGGGGCGCGACGATGGCCCTGGCCTGGTCGTCCAGCGCCACCAGCCGCCGAAGCTCCTCCTCGGCCTCCTCCTTCTTCTCGTTCTGCTCGCGCTGCTCGGTGATGTAGCTCCAAACCTCTTCCGGCACGGTGTAGCGGGAGACGGAATCCATGGCGGCCTGGGCCTTCGCCCGCTCCGCATCCGCCTCGCGCCAGGCATCGATCATCTCCTTCAGGGCGTCGCTGGCGCCCTCGGGATAACCTTCATCGGTGCGTTCCAGGCCCTCGCGGCTCAGCTGGGTTTCCATGCTCAGCTCCAGCGAAACGGCGGCGCGCCGGGCGTCCCGCAGGGCGAAGTAGGCGTCGGCATAGGCCTCGTCCCGGCGGTTCACCCGGATGCCCCGGCTCTTGTTCTCCAGGCTCATCAGCGCTTCACTGGCGCTGTCGTAGGATTCCTGGGCGGTCTTGCGCAGCTGGTCGTAGTTCGCCACCTTCGCCTCCACCAGCACGTCCCCCTCCTGGACGGTGTAGCCCTCGCGGGTATTCACCTTCACGATGGTCAGCGACGCGTCGTCGTCCAGGGAAAAGCCGATCTCCTCCACCTCCGGGAAGGCGGGCTTGCAGGCCAGCTCCACGCGCTCCTCCAGCTTTCCCCGCTTGGCGGCGGTCAGGCGCACCTTGGGCGTGGTGATCGTGCGCACCGTTCCGGAAAAGAACATGCACAGCGCCACGCAGATGGCCAGGATCACGATGCCCCGTATGGCAAACTTCTTCAGATTCATACAAACAACCTCTTAGTCGATCATTTCAGCTCCGTCAGCTGTACGCCTGCGAGAATATCTTTGAGGAAGTACAGGTAGATGAACAGCGCCGGCAGGATGTAGATGGACGCGCCCGCGAACTCGATGCCGCTGGAGGACGAGGCCAGCTGGTTGAACATCACCGACAGCGGCTGCAGCTCCATGCGCTGGCTCAGGTAGGTCATGGGCTGCTCCACCAGGTTCCAGCAGTCCGCGAAGGACAGCGCCACCGCCGCGCCGATGATGGGCCGGCAGACGGGCAGCACGATGTGGGCATAGCAGCGGAAGGTGCCCGCGCCGTCCACCTGTGCCGCCTCCAGCAGCTCGTTGGGCAGGCCCAGCATGAACTGGCGGATCAGGAAGATGTAAAACGGCGCGAACCACATGGGCAGGATCACCGCCCAGACCGTATTCAAGAGCCCGATGGCCCGCAGCGTCAGCACGTTGGGCACCATCGTCACCTGGAAGGGCAGCAGCATCAGCATGATGATGCCGAAGAAGATGGCGTCCCGGCCCCGGAATTTGAACCGGCTCAGCCCGTATGCCATCAGCGGGATCACCGCCGCCTGGCCCAGCAGGATCGCCACCGTGTAGAGGGCGGAATTCACGAACATGTGCAGGATGGAGGTGTCCCGGATCAGAATCTCGTAATACTGCGTCAACGAGAACATCATCGGCGACAGCTTCACGTCCATCCACTGGGTATCGTCGTAGCTGCCGCGGGTCTGCATGAAGGCCTTGATCTCCTCCGGGGAGAAGAAGGAATACAGGAACGTGACCACCACGGGGATCAGCATCAGCAGCGCAAGCAGCATCAGCAATCCCCGCGTGAGCCACTTCGACCCGCCCGGCGGCCGGTATATCAGCTTGTCTTTCCCGTTCCTCATCCGTTCAACCTCTTGAGCAGGCTGCTCTGCGTCAGGAACAGCACCCCGAACAGCGCAAACACGATCAGCGCGAAGCTGTAGGCCGCGGTGGTCACGTTCTGGTAGTTCAGCTTGCCGTACATGTTGTTCATGTAATTCTGCAGCGTGTACACCGCCTCGTCCGGGTAGGCGCCGCCGATGAAGTAGACCTCCTTGAAGATCTTGAAGGCGTTGATCCACTCCAGTATGATCACCAGGAAGGCCGTGGGCACGATCATGGGCAGGGTGATGCCAAAGGTCTGCCGCCAGAAGCCCGCGCCCTCCAGTTTGGCATAGTCATACAGGGGCTCGGGGATGGCCTGCAGCGCCGCCAGGAAGATGATCACGGCAAAGCCCAGGTTCTTCCAAACGAACATCAGTATGATGGGAAAGCGCAGCTGAACGCCCTGCAACCAGATGACCCGTCCAAATCCCAGCGCCACCCACAGCCGGTTGAACACCCCGCCGTAGTCGAAGGCCACCAGCCAGATCAGCAGCATGGCCGACGAGGGCATCAGATAAGGCAGCAGCACGCTGTTGCGGAAGAAGGCCCCCCGCGGGCGCAGCCGGTTCAGCAGCGACGCGATGGCAAAGGAAAGCACCCATACCAGCGGGGCGCACACCAGCGAAAGCTCCATGGTGTTTTTCAGGCCCAGCATGAACATGGGGTTTTTCCAGATGTTGATGTAGTTTTGCAGCCCCACAAAGGCGTTGCGGTAGCTGCCGTCGGTCAGGCTGTACCAGATACCCCCCAGGAAGGGTGCGATGTAAAACAGCATCAGCCCCAACCCTCCGGGCAGCAGGAACAGCCAGACGGATTTTTTATGAGTAAACACTATTCCCTCCGAAAAAACGGAAACAAATTTGAGTTGAGAGTTCAGATTGAATGGCCCGGGGTGCGCCTGCTGAAAGACCCGTATCTGTAATCCAGCACTCCTGGCTCTCCACTCTAAACTCTCCACTCTTCACTCTTTCTCAGTTCCCCTCCAGCAGCATCATCTGCACCTTGCGGTCGATGCCGGTGAGCATCTCGTCCAGGCTGATGTTGCGCTGCAGATACTGGTTGATCAGTTCCCAGCCCTCGCCGCTCTCGTCGGCATAGAGCCATTCCACGCCGGCCAGGGCAATGTTGTCGTCGTGGCTGCGGTACCAGTCGATGTCCCGCTGGGCCACATCCCAGCCGTAGGTGTCCCAGTAATTCATGTTTTCCTCGGCCGACTTCAGGTTCTCCTCCAGCATCTGCTTGTCCGCCTCGTCGGCATCCGCCAGATCAGCCTTGGCGTCGTCCAGCCACTGCTGGGCATCGGCCATGCTCTGCTCGTTCTGCTCGCCGCGAACCGGCTCGTTCAGGCTGGGATCGATGCAATAGCGCGTGGACAGGTTCAGGCAGTCCGCCAACTCCTCCATGAAAGCAATTGCCGTTTCCGGGTGCCTGGTGAAGGGATTGACCACGGCCACATCGGCCCGCAGCACCAGCGGCATGGGCGTGTTGGCGTCCAGGCCCATCAGCACCGGAGTGTAGCTGCTGTAGAAGCCGCCGATGGTGCAGCCCACGCTGGTCTGCATCAGGGTGCTGTCCTCGCCGTAGTCGTCAAAGGAGATCCCGCCGCCCATGTGGCCGTCGTCTTCCTCCTCCTGCTCCTCGGGCAGGCCCAGGGCCACAAAGTCCATCTGCTCCAGCTTGGTCAGCAGGCCGCGCAGCAGGTCGGTGTTGTAGCCCATGGCGGGGTCCGTGGCGGTGACATAGCGCTGGTAGTCCTCAAAAATGGCGTTGAACAGGTCGTTGCGGGCATCCCGGGCGCTGTAGCCCGAGTAGAACAGGTGCAGCTTGCTCTCCTTCAGCGGCTCCTCCAGGCTGGTCAGGAAGTCCAGGAAGTCCATCCAGTTGTCCGGCACGTCGGAGAGGGTCATGCCCATCTTTTCCAGGGCTTTTTCGTTCACGCCCAGCGTCCAGCTGTTCAGTTCCACCGGAATGGCCACCAGGCGTCCGTTATAGCAGAGGGCCTCGCGGATGTCCGGATACATGCCATCGGCCAGCTTCGACAGCTTCTCGCTGCCGTCCAGCTCCATCAGGTAGCCGCGCTGATAGAGCGCGTCATAGACTGTGCTGGAGGTGTTCAGGATATAGATGTCGATGCTGTCGTCCCGGTTCATCATGTTCTCCAGCAAGTTCTGAGTCTCGTTCCCGTCACGGGAGAGCACGGTGCTCACGTCGCCGTGGGCGTTCGAGAAGCGATAATAGGCGGTGTTCACACAGTCGTTCCAGCCGCTGTCGTTGATCTTGAGGCGCACCTCGGCGCGCTGGCCGGGATCCAGGTTGCGCACGCAGGCACCTTCAGAGCAGGCCGCATAGTAGCCGCCCGGCATCACATAAGCGCCGGTATTGCTGTAGATCTCCAGCGGCATGTCGGTGACACCGGCGCCAATTTCGCCCGTCTGCAGATCCAACGGGTGGATCTCACCGCCCTTGGCACAGTAGATGGTGTCGGTTTCGGCGTCGTAAGCCAGGCCGGTCAGGGGGCTGTACTCATCTACGGTGATCTCGGCCAGCGGCATGACGCTCTCATCCGCCGTGTCATAGACCACCAGGCGGGCCTGGTCAGGATGGTCATAGCTGTACTGCTCCACCAGCAACGCACTGTCTCTGTAGTATGTGACCGCATAGGCGTCCCGCAGCTCGGACAGCTGCTCCATCGTGCCGGTGGTCAGGTCGAGGGCGTATAACTGGTAGTTGCCCGAATCGTCGTAGGCGCGGAAGTAGACCTTGCCGGCCAGGCCGAGCATCAGGTCCGGACGGGTGGGATAGGAATCCTCGTCATAGTACTCCACCAGGTCGCCCCAGTCCACGTCCACGATCTTTTCGGGTACCAGCGTGTTCTCCGGCCCCTCGGTGAGACGGCAGAGCTGCGCGCCGCCAAACTGGGAATGCTCGTCGTAGCTGGTCATCAAATCCAGCGCGTAGAGCGTTTCGCCGTCGGCAAAGGGCAGGAATTCGTCGTTGATGTTCACGTCGTCGCGCTCCGGTGCCTCGATGTCCCTCTCCTCCAGGTCGGCATCGCCCACGTGATAGGTGTAGAGGGTGGAACCGCTGGCCATGCAGAACGTATCGCCCAGCAGGAAGCCATAATTAAAATAACTGGTATTGTCCTCCTCGCGGCCCAGTATGGCGTCGCCCTCCGCTGCCAGCGCAGGCACAGCTGCCAGCGCCAGTGCCAGTATGATGAGGATGCTCGTCAGCTTTTTCATGTTCAATATATCTCCTGATTTGTCGTTTGATAAGCGTCTGTCCGCCCGGGGTTATTCCCCGGCCTGAACATCGGTCTCGTCCTCGGCTTCATCCTCGGCTTCATCCGCGGTATCTTCCTCGGTTTCATCCTCGGCTTCGTCCCCGGCTTCGGATTCGACCTCGGGTTCAGGCTCTGATGCGGGCCCGTCCTCCTGTACGTACACGATCACGGACATGTCCAGGCGGACGGTGTCGTCGGGGGTGAAGTCGATGTAGGCCGAGTACTTGGCGTCGCCGCCGGTACTGCCTTCGGCCTTTTCGTCGCCCACGCTGGAGATGCCGGCGACCACGCCCTCCAGCTGGCGCAGGCTGTCCACGTCCCATTCGAATTCGATGGACACCTTGTCGCCCTCGTGGATCTCTGTCAGGTCAAGCTCCGAGACCTTGATCTCGATCTGCATGGCATCCTTGGGATACACGGTGATCAGCTTGCCGCTCTTTTCCACGGCGCTGCCCTGGGTGGCCTCGACGGAGGCCACGAATCCGTCCAGCGGGGAATAGATGGTGTTGTCCACGGCGTACATGCCATCCAGCACGCCCTCCACCGTCTCGAACAGCACCTCGCCGCGCTCCACCACGTCGCCCACCTGCACGTGCAGCTTCAGCACGCTGCCCGAGCCCTTCACGGGAACGGCGGCGTTCTGCTGGATGGTGCCCCGACCGATGCGGCTCTCGGAGGAATGGCTGCTGTCGCGATAGATGCCCACGGTCTCGCCCATGTAGAACTCGCCGCCGATCACCTCCAGCGTGTAGGGGGTGTTGCCGGACTCGTCCACCTCGCTGACCTTGGTGACCAGCGCCGTGCCCACGTGGGTGCCGTCCTTGGTGCAGGACAGGTACACCTTCTCGCCGATGTGTATGTACTTGGTGGAACTGCTGTTGTAGGCCTTTTCGGTGGTGGCGGCCACCAGGTACTTGTTGATGGGCTCCAGGTACATCAGCCCGCCGTAGCGCTCGATGATGCCCTCGCTCTCGTCGCCCTCCCGGGCGAAGATTCCGCTGACCACGCCGTCCATCTCGGCATAGACCTTGGTGGTCTTGATGGTGGCCACGGGGTCGCCCACGCGGATGGGATCGCCCTTGCGCAGGGAGATTTCATCGATCAGGCCGCCGAAGGGGGCGCTGACCGAGATGGTCTCCCGGGAGACGACGGTGCCCGTGAAGGTCACCTGCGCCAGCGCCGGCGCGCCCAGCGCCAGCACCAGCAGCGCCGCCAGCACGGCGGCAACGCGCTTGTTCATACTCATAGTCAGCCCTCCCGTGGTTGGTATGATCGATGGTTTATTCCGCCCTGTAAGCCCCGAACGGCTGCGTCAGCATGTCCTCGGGGCCGAGATACACGTCGTAGAAGTACATGATGCTGTTGGTGGAGCTGGACAGCTCATAGGCCATGTTCTCCACCTCGGCGCGGATGGACAGGTCGCAGGCCTGGGAGAAGTCGCTGTCGGACATGGCCGATACGAAGCCCTCCCTGCGGTTCACCCGCATGGTGAGGGTGTAGTCAAACTTTCGGGTGGACACGCCCAGCATCTTCAGCTCCGTGTACCGGGTGCCGCCGATGAAGCCCTCCGTGGGGAAGGCGGCGATGTCGTCGCCCACCTGCAGCGCCACGTACTTGATGCCGCTGTTGGCCAGCAGCCGATACACCTCGCCGTTGAAGTGCCAGGTGTAGGTATACTCGTCGCCCAGCTCCTGCCCGGGCACGGCGGTCAGCAGCAGCGTGTCCTGCCGGGGGGCGTCGGATTTGTTGAGCACGTTCTCATGGGCGTCCTCATCCGCGGGGGCCGGGCACCAGGAGCGCAGCTGGGCGGTGAAGGGCTGGTCCTCGCCCACCGGCGCGTCGTCCGCCTCGGCGGCGTCCAGCACCAGCGTCAATTCCATGGGTGCGCCGCCCACGGTCAGCCGGGTCATGGGTTCCTCGGGCAGCTCCAGCTCCACGGTCTCGTATTCCGGGGTTTCCTCTCCGTCGCCGCTGGCGTGGCTGGGCGCGGCCTTCTTTTCACCGCCGTCGCCGCCGCCATAGCCGCCATAGCCGCCGTAGCCGCCGTTTTCTTCCTTCTTCACTGCCTCCAGCACGATCTCGCTCGTGCTGCGCCAGATGTTGCCCGCGGCGTCCTTTACCTGCACCGCGCCGACGGAGAGGGTGGTCTCCTGGGCGGCGGTATAATCGAAGGTCTCGTCATTGCCAAGCTCCGTCCAGGTGGCGCCGCCGTCCAGGGAGATGCCCGCCACGCCGCTGATGCCGTCGCTGGCCGTGATGTGGAAGGTGTAGTCCGTCTCTTCGTCATACTCGACAACGATATCCTCCGGCTCGGTGAAGTCCAGCCACACCGCGTAGGTATCTGAGGCGCTGACGATATCGCCGATGCCATCCAGCATGGCAAAGCGCACGTTGTACTGGCCCTCGGCCTCGGGCACGTATGTGTTGCCGGACAGGGGGATGATGCGCTCGTCGTAGACGATGGCCGCGTAGGTGTATGTCGCGCCCTCCGGGATGCCGGAGAGGGTGAAAGTGGGCGATTCGGCACTCCACTGGCCGGGGGTGCAATTCTCCGCCGCCACGGAAATCTGCGGCGCGGGCGTCGCCTCCGGCTCTGTCCCGGCGGGCTCCTCTTCCTTGTACAGGTCCTTCTTGTCCGCCCAGAAGTACAGCTCCGCCGTCTCCTCCGGGGCCTTGTCGCTGTAATCCGCTACGTCCACCAGGGTCCTGGCCGTGGTCCTGTCGGGGGCCTCGGTGGAGATGTAGGCCACCTCGCCGTCCTTGAATATCTCCCTGTCCGCCTCAAACTTCAGGTCGGACAGCTTCTTCAGGGGGGCGGCCTTGATGCAGATGCAGTCCTTGCGACCCACCCGCAGGTAGATCGTGCCCTTGCCGCTGATCTGCTCCAGGAGCTCCTCCAGCGTGCCGGAGGCCGTCTCAAATCGGGCCTCGGCATTGTCCTCGGGCGTCTCGCCCGGAGTCTCCTCAGTCTGGGCGGGCTGCTCATCGCCCGGCGCTTCCGGCTCGGCGGCAACGGCGGGTTCGCCGTCCTGCGGCTGATCGGCGGCGGGCTTGTCGCCGGCAGCATCCTTGTTTTCGTCAGCCGCGGGCGCGTCGGCAGTTTCGTCCTTCTTGTCGTCGGAAGCGGGCTGTTCAGCGGTCCCGTCCTTCTTGTTGGCGGCGGCGGGCTGTTCGGCGGTCCCGTCCTTCTTGTCCTCGGAAGCGGGCTGTTCGACGGTCCCGTCCTTCTTGTCCTCGGAAGCGGGCTGATCGACGGTCCCGTCCTTTTTGTCGTCGGTGGCGGGCTGTTCGGTGGTCCCATCCTTCTTGTCGTCGGAAGCGGGCGCGTCAACGTTTCCGTCCTTCTTGTCGCTTTCAGACGGGGGCTCGCCGCCATTGTCGGTGCTGACATCCTTGGCCGGCGCGTCGGCCTTGGTCTCCTGCCTGGCGGGTTCTTCCTTGGAGGACTCCTCCTGGGCAGGCTTTTCCTCCGACTGCTGCTCCGGTTTCTGCTCGGGCTGCTGCTCCTGCTGGGCGGCGGGCTCGACGGGGGCAGTGCTCTCCTCCACCTCCGCGGCCAGCGCCACGCCGTTCAGGCACAGGCACAGGGCCAGGATATATATCAGTTTCTTCATGCGTTTGGCTTCCTTTCGGTGCGGAGACCGCTTTTCTCCACTCATTCTGTTTATTGGACGCGCTGGACGCCCAAAATGATGCTCATAATTCAGTATTTAATCATAACATTACAAAGGCGCCCTGTCAACGCGATTCCCCCGCCCAAATAGCGCTTTATTCCGACAATTTGGGGATGAAACGTGACAAGGCCGGAAGGCGGGGCTTGCCCCGTCCCCGCGTCACAACTTCCCGACAAAAAAGCATCCGCCGCTGCCCCGCGTCCTTCACCCAACAATTAACATCCCGCTGCCAACCATTCCCGGCCCCGGGGCGTCTAATCAGTGTACCGGTACAATGGAGGGATTCACCAATGCTGCAAGCCGACTTCACCCAGCGCGTGCGCGCCTGCGAGCGCAGGCTGTACCGCGTCGCCCGCTCGATGCTCCCGAGGGAGTGCGACTGCGAGGACGCGGTACAGGAGGCGCTGCTGCGGGCGTGGGATCGGCTGGACACGCTGCGGGAGGAGAAATACTTCGAGACCTGGCTGATGCGCATACTCATCAACCAGTGCAGGACCTTCTACCGCCGCCGCCCGCCCGTACCCGCCCAGCTGACCGAGGACATCCCCGGGCCCGATGGCGGGGACGCGGCCCTGCTGGACGCGCTGGCGGCCATGCCGCAGAAGTCGCGGGTGACATTGGAACTGCACTACATCGAGGGCTACAGCGTCGCCGAGACCGCCCGGATCCTGCGCCTGCCGGAGGGCACGGTGAAGTGGCGGCTCAGCCGGGGACGCGCCCAGCTGAAACAGATATTGAGCGGAAGGGAGGAGCGCGTATGAGGCGCTGGAAGGACCCGTTTCCCCCGACGCCCCGGGGCTTCCACGACCGCGTGGAGCAGACGCTTCATGCGCTGGAGGATATGGACAGGAGGCAAAACAGGCGTTACAAAAAGCTGACCGCGGCGCTGGTGGCCGCGCTGGTCGCGCTGCTGGCCGTCGGCGCGGTGGCGGCGGTGATCGGCAACAACCAGCTGAAGCGGGAATTGAGCGACAGCGGCGCGACGGACATGGCCGAGCGCGTGCAGGACGTGCACCTGGCGGATGCCTCGGACGGCTTCGGCTTCTCCATCGACGAGGTGGCATGGGAGGGCGACGACCTGTACATCTCCTACACCCTGTCCGTGCCGGAGGATGGGAACACCTACCTGGTGGGGCTGATGCAGCCCCGGATCAACGGCGAGCCGGTCAATTACAGGTCGAGCCGCTACATGGATGACCTTTCCTGCATGGCCGCGGCCCTGGGCGGCGACTATCCCGCCACGGACACCGTCGTGCTGCCCGTGCTGGCGGATTCCCGGGAGCTGGAGCTGAAGGACATGGAGCTGAGCGTGAGCGCCGCGTTCTTCTCCACGGATCGGCCCCTTGAGTTCATCCCGGATTTCTTCGACGCGGAGGGCGAATACAACCATCCGGAGCTGCTGGTTCATTGGGACGGCGGCGTCATCGAGCAGGAGATCTACCCCAGCGCCGACACGCTGTACTACTGGTGGATATCCGAGAGCGGCACGCCGATGATCGACCTGAGCATGTTTCCCGAGGTGCTCACGGCCATGGCGGCAGAGGACGCCGAGGAGAAGGGGCACGTCACCGTCACCTATGATGCCGAGGGCTGGCCCCAGACGTGCCTCACCCCCGCGGGGCTGGACAGCACCGGCGTGGCGACCCTGGTCGCCGAGCGCAGCGTTTCGCTGCCGCTGAGCGAGGACATGGTGTCCCACGACCTGTACAACGGCCTGGAGGAGGACACCTTCCGCTACAGGGACATGACCATCGTCATCGAGGACTTCCACATGACCCATTTTCAGTTGACCGCCAGGATCTGGATGCTGCCGGACGAGGGCGTGCCGGAGGACGTCGGCGCGGATTATTTCGACCGGTTCCCCGGCATGGAATTCTACGTGAACGGCAAGAACCTTTCAGACGGGTTCTTCGGCGGCATTGAGGCGATGAAGGACGGCGTGCGGGGCTACCGCGAGGATTACCGCTGCGACGACTACATCCCCCTGGGGAACCTGGAGTCGCTGGAGCTGGCGGTCTGCCACTGGGACGAGGAGACCCGGGAGAAGATCGTCGACGAGGTTGTGGCGGAGCTGAAGCCCATCCTGGACACCGCCGCCGCCGAGGAGGAGGCCGCCGCGCTCGCCCTGCGCGAGGCCGCGGGCAGCTGGCAGCCGGGCGACGCGGACATCACCGTCTGGGCCACGGACAAGGGAACCTATTACCACCTGGAGCGCGAATGCTCCGGCATGAAGGAGCCCCATGAGTGGGCCATCGCGGACGCCGTGGCCGCCGGGAAGGCCCCCTGCCCCGCCTGCGCGGGCGGCAAGAACGCCCCCTTTCAGTGGGAAGAGGGCGAGGACATCTCGTGCGGTGCCAACTGACGCGAAGCCGGGTCACACAAAAGCACAACCACCCGCCAAACGGGTGGTTGTGCTTTTATCCGCATCATGCCTTAGATGTCCCGCAGCACCAGCGTCAGGTTGTTCAGGTTCATGGAGTAGGTGTAGCGCGCCTCGTCGGCCATGCGCATGGCCAGCCGGATGCCCAGGCTGTCGTCCTCGCCCTGCTCGATGTGGCTCACCGGGTCGAAGGCCATGCAGTCGTCGCGGAAGCGCAGCGTCCAGCGGCCGTCCTTCACCTGCAGGCGGATGGACAGGCTGTTCTTGCGCCTGGCGTCGAAGCCGTGGGTGACGATGTTCGCGCCCATCTCCTCCACGCACAGCGCCAGGTGGCTGGCCATGCGCGCGGAGCCGCCGTGCGCGCGGCAGAAGTCCCCCGCCCGGCGGGAAAAGTCCATCACGCCGTCCAGGTCAGCCAGACCCGCCTCCAGGCGGTCCGCTTCGGACACGCCGAAGTCCTGCTTCAGCATCAGGATGTCCTCCGGCCGCCAGGTGACGCCGCCCTTCTTCAGCCACACATAGCCCATCACGCCCATCAGCGTCAGCGTCTCGCCGGTGATGAAGTACAGCCACACACCCTTCACGCCCATGGCCGTGCCCAGCAGCCAGGCCGCCAGCGTGGGCAGCACCGCGTTGGCCAGCACGCAGATGATCTCCATCATGTGCACCCGCCCGGTGCCCTGGTAGCAGTTGCGCAGGGAATTGCTGACGCAGCAGGGGATCATGCCCAGTGCGAACAGCCGAAGGCCCTGGATCGCCATGGTTTGGCCCGCGCCCGCCTCGGGCACGAACAGCGTGGCCAGGGGCCTGGCAAAGACGATCAGCAGCGCCATCACCGCCGCGCCCAGCACCACGGCCCACCGGGTCAGCACCTTCAACAGCTCGGAAATGCCGCCGCGGTCCTCCTCGTTGTACAGCACGCCGGACAGGGTCAGCGCCACGCCGCCGGTACCGGTGCTGATGCAGTTGGAGGCGTTGATGATGGTGTTGATCACGGCGAAGGCCGCCACGGCCGCCTTGCCGCCGAAGCCCAGCAGCAGCTTGTTCACCGCGAAGATCAGCACCACGCTGGACGCCATGCCGAACACCGTGGGCACGCCGCCCTCCAGCAGCTCCTTCAGCTTGCGCTTCAGCACCCGCTTGACGGAAAAGGAGAACACGCACTTCTTCGACAGGAAGTAGCCGCCGCCGATGAGCACGGCCACGTAGTAGCTCAGCGACGAGGCCAGGCCCATGCCGAACATGCCGCCGTGGAACACCGTGACGTTCAGAAGGTCGAAGGCCACGTCCGCCACCGTCATGCCCAGCACTGCGGCGATCAGCAGGTTCCCCTGCCCCGCCATCTGCAAGAACGGCACCAGGATCAGCGCGCCCATGGACGCCGGGGCCCCGATGACGAAGCCCGCCATGTAGTTGCTGGTGTCGGCCAGCAGCGCCGGCTCGTCCGCACCCAGCAGCCGCGCCAGGGGCACCCGGATCAGCGCCACGACCACCGTGAACGCCACCGAGAACACCGCCGCCACCGCGATGGCGGAGGAATAGCCCACGTCCGTCTCCTCCCGGTCACCGCGGCCCAGGGACTTGCCGCAGGCCACCTGCGCCCCGGCGCAGAGCATGCTGCCCACCGCGCCGATGACCAGCAGCACCGGGTTCGCCAGCCCATAGGCCGTCAGCGCCTTCTCGCCCAGAAAGCGCCCGATCATCAGGTTGTCGATGAGCAGGCACAGGGACACCGTCAGCGCGGAGAGGATCTGCGCGGCCAGCATCTGGCCAACCAGCTTTTTAATCATGCGTGTTTCAAACCCTTCGTTTTTGTCATCGACTCCAGTTTAATACGCTTCTCAAATTAAAAATGGGAAAGATTCTTCGTCTGCGGCTTCGCCTCCGCTCAGAATGATGCCGTCGCGTCGAAAGCCTGTCATCCTGAGCGAAGCAAGGGATCTCCCAAATTCAATTTGAAAACAGTATCAGTATATCGATTATATCACAAAAGCAGCTGGATTGAAATACCGGGAAGCGACAGTATTTCGCTTCCCGATACTGAATTTACTGTTAATGCTTCAGTCGTCGATCACCAGGGAATCCAGCACGGCGCTGATGGCGTCAGACTGGGCCATGGCGGCCTCCTCGTCGTCCAGCTTCTTGGTCGTGACGGTGATGGCCAGCACGTCCTCCACCTCGCCGTCGTCCTCCACCGGCACCACGAACACCTGCTGGAGAGTATCGTCGGTCTCGGTGGTGTACATGATGACGTTCTCAAAGCCGTTCCACTCGCCCTGCTCGAGCGTGGCACCGTCTTCAACGAAGTCGCCGGGGTTGTCCAGGCTGGGCGCGGTCTCGCCGTCCTCCAGCTCCCGCATGGCGAAGGCGATGGCGTACTCGTCCCACTCCGCGCGGATGCCCTGCAGCACCAGGAGGTGCAGGTCTTCCACGTCCTCGTCGCTGGCGATCTCAAAGGCCTCTGGATCGTAGCTGAACTGCAAGTCGCCGTGGGGGTCCACATAGGCCGTGTCGTTCGCCGTCGCGGCCTCGTCAGCCGCTTCCTCCTCGGCCTTGAAGGGCTCGAAGACGATGGTATTCTCGGGGTTCTGGTCATCGCACCACTCGAGGAGCACGTCCACCGGATCGCCGACGAAGGTGAAGATGCCGGTGGTGCCCGCAACCGCGGCCTCGCCCAGCTCCACTTCCTCATCGGAGTCGGTGATCGGCACGTTCCAGAACTTGCCCTTGTCGTACACGAAGCCGTTGCGCTCGCAGTCGAACTGGATGGTGGTCTTAAAGATGTAGGCGCCGTGGGTCATCGGGGAAGCGATCTCCACGTCCCAGCCCTTTTCGGGGTTCTTCTCAATGGTCATCTGGGTGAACTGGGTGTCCTTTTCAAGCCACTCGCCCAACAGGTAGGGATCGCTGTCCGCCTCGTCGCCGGACGCGGTGTAGGAGCCGCCGGTGACCTCCGTCACGGCGCCGTTCTCCACGTGCAGATCCCAGGTCATCATCTCGTCGCAGGCATAGCCGGCGTAGTGGCGCACGCCCACGGTCACGTCGCCGTCGCCCACGGGGGCATAGCGGGCCACGAAGGTGCCGTCGAGGGTGTCCGCGTTGACCAGCTTTACCACAGAGGAATCCTGCGCCATGTCGTCGGCGATCCAGCCCATGTCATCCCCGGCGTCCACCTGGATGATGAACTCGCCGTCCTCGATCAGATCGTTGAACTTGTGGCCGACAGCGGCTTCCGCCTCTTCGCCCATCGCCACGGTGGTCAGGCCACACACCAGCAGTGCCAGGGTCATCAAAATCGCAATCAGCTTTTTCATGTTGTCTTCCTCCATTTTTATCTGCGTTTCGCTCGTTTGCATGGCCATTATAACCCCTGAGCCGTCACAGAACTGTCACACGATAGCCCGCGCAGCGGCGGCCTGTCTTTGACGGGCCGCCGCTGCGCGCATGGCATCCGATTGGATTACGGCACGTACACGCGATTGATCTCCACGACCTTGCCGCCCTCCACGCGCACGGTGGTGTTCTGGGGCACAAACCAGTCGTTCTCAGAGGTCTGGATCGCCTCGGCGATGCCGTCGGCATTCACGGTGACGGGCTCCTTCTCGATGTCCCAGGCATCCGTGAAGGTGGCGGCGGCGTCCACGGTCAGCGTGGTCACGCCCTGGTCGGTGTAGGTGGTCAAGTCATCCAGGCCCTGGACGAAGTAGCCGTTGGTGTCCTCCTGGGTGGCCAGGGTGAACGCGCGGGCCTCCTGACCCTCGTTCACAGAGATGCCGTACTCGGTCTCCTCCAGGCTCAGCACGGGAACGGTCTCGCCCTCGACGACGATGCTGTCGCCCACCTTCAGGCCGGCCACGTCCACCAGGTCATACCAATCCTGGGTGAACACGTGCACGCCGTTCATGTAAGTGGCGGTGGCGCCGCCCAGCACGTCGCCCTTGTTGAAGGACACGGGATAGGTGCCGTCGGGCAGGGCGTTCACGTCGATGGCATTGGCCATGGGCGCGATGGTCTTGAACTCGGGATGCTCGGCGTTTTCAAAGCTCACGGTGTTGCTCAGCCACTTGGCGCCGTCGGCCTCGGAGACCGCCATGGCCGCGAAGTGCAGGTTGCCCTCGCCCCAGTCGGCGTCCACGTTGAAGCTGCCGGAGGCGCTGTTGCCCGCGCCGGGAGCCAGCTGCACGCCATCCAGCACCATCACGATGTTTTCCTGCCGGAAGTCCGGCTCGCCGAAGGTCAGCAGCAGGGTGGTGAAGTCGGCCTTCTCGGTGCCCAGGTTGGTCAGGGACCAGCTATAGGAGGTGACGCCGCTTTCGTCGGCCTCGCCCATGGGCTCCACGGTCAGGGCCAGATTCACGGGCGTGGCCGTGCTGCCCTCGCCCTTCCACTGCTCGTCGGGGATCTTGGCAAACCATGCGTTCACCACGGCGTCGATGTCGGTGGGACGGACCTTGCCCGTCTCCACGACCATGCCGTTGTCCGCGGCAAAGCCCGCCAGAGCGTTGTCCAGCTTGCCGCCGTAGATGCCGTCGAAGCTGCCAGCGTCGTAGCCGACTTCCTTGATGATCTGCTGCAAGGCGCGCACGTCCTCGCCGCGGCGGCCCTTTTCAAACACGGTGCCGGCGTCGACGGTCTCGTGCTGCTCGAACCCGCAGCCCCGGCACACGCGCACGCGCTCGCCGGACTCCATGCGGGTCATTTCCTTCACGACGGTCCAGGGGCCGAAGTCGTGCTCCAGGTCCTTCAGGGTCTGGGGCCAGCCGATGCCGTCAGAGGTCAGGCCGCGGTCCTCCTGGTACTTCGCCAGGGCCTTCTCGGTGCCGCCGCCGAAGATGCCGTCCGCGCCGCCGGCGTTCAGGTAGCCCTGCTCCACCAGCAGCTGCTGCATGCGGGCAACGGCCTCGCTGCGCTCGCCGCGGCGGATGGTGCCCTCGGGATCGAACTCTTCCTCGCCGCCGTTGGCGCCGCAGACCTTGCAGATCTTGGCACGCACGCCCGCGGAGTGGTCGGTGGCCTCGACGGTCACCTGGTACTCATAATCATGGGGCAGCTTGTCCAGCACCTGGGTCTTGGTGGTGCCGCAGACCTTGCAGGTGTGCTGGCGCTCGCCCTCGGCGGTACAGGTGGGTTCCTTGGTCATTTCCCAGGAACCGAAGGTGTGGTCGTCGTAGTACTCCTCGGTCTCTTCCTTCCCGCAGTTCTTGCAGGTGCGGGTGCGGGAGCCCTTCTTGGCGCAGGTGGCCTCCTTGGTCACCTTCCACTTGGACCAGTCGTGGTCCTTCTTCTTGGTCTCCTGCTCATCGCGCAGGCCGCACTTGTTGCACAAGCGCCAACGATAGCCCTTCTCGGTGCAGGTGGCCTGCTTGTCCACGGTCCAGTCGCCCCAATCGTGGGAGCAGACGCTCTGGGGAACGTAGTCCACCAGGTTCACTTCCAGCACCCAGCCGATCTTCTGGCCGCCGTTCTTGGTGTCCTCCACCAAAACGCCGATCCACTTGCCGTCGTCGCTGATCAATTGGGGGATCACCGAGTCGGCGCCCTTCAGCTTCTTCAGGACCTTGGAATCCCGGCTCTGTTCCTTGTAGATGTTGCACTTGTTCTTGCACACATACAGCGGGATCGGACCGGTGTAGTCCGTATCCGCCAGCGCGGGAAGCGCCAGGATCAGCGCCAGCGCCAGAGCGATGGCCATGGTCAGTAGTCTCTTCATGTCTCTTCCTCCTCGTCGTTCTGAATGAACCATTGTATACTCTATCGCCAGCGGCCTTCCGGCCGCGGGTTTGCATTGATCGGACGTCCGAAAGGGGCGTCACTTCTTCTTGGCGTACTTCGAGGACACCCAGCCGCTCTGGCCGTCGTAGGACACGTGGTACCAGGTCACGCCACGCTCATCCTTGCGGGTCTCGTCATAGCTGAGGGTCTTGCCCTTGGGGATGCTGCAAATGTCCCGGTAATCCAGGCCCGCGCCGGTGCGCAGGTTCACGCTGCCGGTGGTCTTGACCTTGCTGCCGGAGGACTTGCTGCTGCCGCCGCTGCTCTTGGAGCTGCCGCCGCCCTTGCCCGTGTACTTCGAGGACACCCAGCCAGTGCGCTTCTTGTAGGTGACGCGATACCAGGTGACGCCCCGGTCGTCCTTGGCGGTCTTGTCATAGCTCAGGGACACGCCCTCGGGCACCGTGCGGATGACGCTGTAGTCCAGGCCCGCGCCCTTGCGCAGGTTCACGCTGGCCGTGGTGGTCACCTTGCCGTCGGACGAGCCGGAGGACGAACCCTTCGATCCGCCGGAGGGCTTCTTCGAAGAGGCGTACTTCGAGGACACCCAGCCGGTGCGGCCCTTATAGCTGATGCGGTACCAGGTCACGCCGCGGTCGTCCTTGTCGGTGGCATCGTAGTCCAGCTGCTTGCCCGAGCTGATGGTTCGGATGGAGCCGTAGCCCAGGCCGGGGCCCTTGCGCATGTTCACGTTGCCGGTGGTCCAGACCGTGCCGCTCTCCGCCAGCGCGGCCACCATGGAAAGGCAGATCGCCGCCATCAGCAGCGCCGCCAGAATCTTCTTCATCTTCATCATAACTTCTTTGACTCCTCCACGCTCATTTCGGTTCCGGAAATTACCATCATTCCGCCATCGATTCGTCGATCAGGTTGTGGATGATGAAATCGGCCTCCGCCTCCGCGGTGGGCCCGTCCAGCCAGAACACCACGTCGATGTACTCGTCGCCGTTTTCGAAGATGTAGGTGATGGTGTCGTACTCGCCCTCTTCGCACTCGTCCACCGCGCGGTACCAGGCCACGGGGATCAGGTTGATCTCGCCGTCGGTCACCAGCTCGGTCACGGCGGGATAGGTGGAGGCTTCCTCCACGACGTACTCCGCCAGCGTTGGGCTCAGGCCCTCCTTGCTGAACTGGTACACGTCGAAGTCCAGCAGGCTCGCGTCGCTGTACCAGTAGGCCACCTGGTCGTCCGCGATGTCCTCGTCGCTGATCTCGCCCTGCTTATAGTCGTCCGGCACGGTGAGTGTGAAGCTGGAGGTGCCCAGGGGGATCTGCTTCAGCTCCATGTAGTCCAGGGAATCCATGATGTCCCAGACCTCGCTGCTGCTGTCCTCGCCCGCCAGGCGGAACGCCAGCTTCAGGAAGCTGTCGCCGCTGTCCAGCAGGTAGACCATGGACTCGCGCTCTTCGCCGTCAACGGTGTTTCTCGCCCAATACCAGGCCGCGTCGATCTCGCCGATCTTATCCGCGGGCCAGACCATGTCCACCGCCTCCTCAGCATCGGCCTGCCGGAGGGCGAAGTGGGAAAGCTCCGGCGACGCGTCGTCCTTCGCGATCTGGAACACGTCCATGTCCAGGCCGGTTTCGTCGTTCTGCCAGCAACCGATCTGCCCCGCGGCGATGTCCGCCTCGGTCAGCTCCCCGGCCACGAAGTCGTCGGCGATCATCAAGGTGTACACCGAGCTGCCCAGGCGCAGCCTGCGCAGGCCCGGCTCCTCGACGACCTCCCCGTCGGCTTCCTCCAGCGCTTCCTCCACGGCCTCTTCAATCTCGGCCGCCTCAGCCTCTTCGATCCCGGTTTCCACGGCCTCCATGACCTCTTCCACGGTCTCCTCGCCGACGGCGCAGGCGAACACTGCCAACAGCATCGCCAGGATCGCCAGCATTGAAATCAACTTCTTCATGGTTCAACCTCCTCGATACAGCGGCATTCCAGCATCCAAAACACCGCGACATCATTTCATCCATACAGTATTCTATCCTTGCAGGCGTACAAAAGCATAACAGGCCCGCTGTCACACGCACGGAAACCCGCACAATTCCATGCGCAGGACGCGGCTTTATTGTGACCATGGCCCGGCTATCCCAGCGCCACGGACAGTGCGCCGAAGAACGCCACCAGCACCGCCAGCACCGCCAGCTCCTGGGGGATGCGGTTCAGGATCAGGCCCACGCACTCCCGCATGAAGGCGTTGGGCCAGTACCACCACTTGGTCTTGCTGCCCATGCCCTCGCAGGGCAGGCCCGCCAGGTTCGCCCAAACGCCGCTTCTGAACACGTGGTAATTCGTGGTGGCGTAGACCACCTTCGCCCCGGGAGCCGCCTTCTCGATCAGCGCCCGGGAATACTGCATGTTCTGGTAGGTGTTGCGAGACTGGTTTTCCAGCACGATGCGGTCCTCCGGGATACCCTGCTGGAGTATATACCGGTGCATGGCCTCAGCCTCGGCGATGGGCTCGTCCGAGCCCTGCCCGCCGGAGGGCACCAGCACGGCCTCCCGCCCGGTGGTCTGGCGCTGGTGCTTCCAAAACTCAATGGCCCTGTCCACGCGCCCGCGCAACAGCGGCGTCAGTGTGCCGTCCCGGCGGAATTTGCAGCCCAGGATCAGTATGTAGTCGGCATCCGGCTCGGGCACATGCCGTGCGGCCTTCAGCCCGCAGACGATGGCCCCCGCCAGCACGCACTCAAACCCGGCGAACACCGTGGCATACACGTTGCACAGCGTATCCCACAGCCTGATCTCCCACTCTGAGCCGGACATATCGCGTCCGTACAGCACGAACGCCAGTGCCTCCCCCGCCACCAGCGCCAGGGCGATGCCCACGCCCAGCACGTTCTTCGGGTGGAAGCCCTCGTGGCGCACCAGGGCGATGTTGCTCACCGCCATGGCGGCGGCGAACGCCAGCACCGGCACCGCCGTTGCCATCATGAACCGCCAGCTGGCGCCGGATATGGCGCTGTAGGCCGACAGCATGCTGAAATCCCCGGGGCGCAGGATGTGCCGAAGGGTCACCTCCAGCATCGCCAGCCCCGTCAGCAGCGAGAACAGCGAGAAGCCCGCCGCGTGAATCGTGCCATATGCGTAAAACGCCGGCCCCTTCGCGCCGCGCCAGGCGCGGAACATGATTGCCGACGCAGCCAGGCAGAACACGGTGAAGGCGATCAGCGCGACGTTGTCGCCGGTGAAGCCGCCGGTGGACCAGTCGTAGACGGTGCCGAAGCGGCCCACGCGCAGGCGCAGCATGCCGATGTCGCGGCCCGCGCCGTCCATCAGATCCACAAAGGTCTCGCCCGGCTTTCCGGGGCGGATCGGCACGCGAATATAGCCTTTCTCGACCCGGGGCGCCCCGTATTCGACGACGCCGGGTGTCTCGACCTCAAAGCGAATGGCCTCCGGCGCGACCGTCCCCGCACCTATGGGCAGGGTCGCCGTATAGGTATTGCGCATGGCCAGTCGGCATCCAAAGCAGAGCGCCAGCAGCGCCACCGCCAACACGGCGATTTGTATCGTTGCTTTCTTCATCTTCCGCAGCTCACAGCTTTTGTTGACTCATTGAGTTATTATACCACATTTCCCTATGACAATGACAGGTAACTGTGGGAGAAATTTTGGCAAAATATGGACAACGCCGCCGCTTCTCCAATCGTTTCGTGGGAAGGCACTTACGCCTGCTGTTCCCGGGCCTTGCCCACCAGCTTCAGCACCAGCGGGAACAGGGCGATGTAGTAGCCGGTATAGATGACGGAGAAGACCAGCTTGCCCCAGTGGGAGCCCAGCCAATCCCGCATGATCGGGCTGACATACTGCTTCAGCAACGCCATCAGCACCAGGCCTGCCGCGCAGATGGCGGCGCTGAGCCAGTCCTTCTTCATGGGCTGGAAGCGGATCCACTTCTTCTCGATGTAGCGGGCGATGATGAAGCCGATCATCTTGCCCAGGTCGCCATAGCCGTCGTTCATCATCTTCTGGGGATCCACGATCAGCTTGCCCTCGGCGTTCAGGTCCGTGGGATAGGGCTTGAAGGTGATGTAGGCGATGGCCGCCCAGCAGAAGATGAAGCCGCCCAGCAGAAGGCGGTCTTCCTTCTCGGGATGCTTGTCCAGGTATTCAAACAGCTTTGCTGTCAGGATCAGGCACAACACGGACACACAGATCGCCACGAACACGTCCTGCGGGGTATGCACGCCCAGATAGTTCCTGGAAAACGCGGTAAGCAGCACCCAGAACGCCAGGATCGGCGAGAGCCAGCGGGTCTTCTTCTCCTGCCAGGCGGTCACCGCCATGCCCCCGGCCAGCGGGCCGCAGGTGGTGGTGTGGCCGCTGGGAAAGGAATAGCCCGTGGCCGTGGTGATGGCGTCGCCGGCGGGCAGGATGCGGCTGTCGCGGATCCAAGGCCGGTAGCAACACACCGTCAGCTTCACAATGGGCGTGATGACCATGCAGAAGTAATAGGAAACCAGGGTGTACAAGCCCTTCTTCTTGTCCCAGAACCAGTAGAGGAACACGGGAAGCAAGATCAGGTAGTCCACGGCGAACATGGAGACCCACTCCATGAACGGGGTCCAGGCGTCGTTGATGCTGTTGCGGAAATTCTGCAGCCAGAGCAGATATTGGATATCCATTGTCATACCCCTTCTTGTGTGTATTCCGCGCTGCTTTCGGCGCGGCCCGGGAAAGCCGGCCGGCGCTTTCCGTGCGGCAGCCGACACCTCCCCCAAGTTATGCCTATTCTATCACAATATATCCCGTCGTTGTCCTCCAAAACGGCTATAAATGGGTGTCTTTTATATT
Organism: uncultured Eubacteriales bacterium; assembly: GCA_902800625.1. GTDB lineage: Bacteria > Bacillota > Clostridia > Christensenellales > Aristaeellaceae > UBA2862. The sequence goes on from CADCFG010000012.1 coordinate 45,436, forward strand.
GTTTACATACAATTAACGCTCATCCCGACAGGTGGACGCCCTGCCGGTATAGAAATATTCCGGGGTATGGAACAATGCTTCCAGCTTTTCCGTCCAAAATCCGGAAAAACAAACAACAGGAGGAAAACAGATATGAAAAGATTGACCGCGATATGGATGGCCCTGGCGCTGTTGATGGGGGCCGTGGGCGCCTGCGCCGAGGAAGAGGCGCTGACCTTCGAACAGCTCGCAGGCATGGAGTGGAGCTTCTCCAGCGGCGCCGGCGGATGGAGCACGGATATGCACATCGCCGAAGACGGCAGCTTCTCCGGCACGTACCACGACAGCGAGATGGGCGAGACCGGCGAGGGCTATCCCAACGGCTCCTTCTACTATTGCAACTTCAACGGCCAGCTGTCCATCGAGGGCCAGGCGGACGACGGCGCCTGGAAGCTGCGCGTGGACAGCCTGAGCATGGAGAGCGAGCCGAATCAGGAGTCCATCGAGGACGACATCCGCTATGTGACCGCCGAGGTCTACGGCCTGAGCGAGGGCGACGAGCTGCTGCTCTACGCGCCGGGCACCCCCGCGAGCTCCCTCAGCGAAGAGATGCAGATGTGGGCACACATGCCCTGGCAGGACGACCCCACCGTGCTGGAAAGCTGGTTCCTGGCTGACGAGAGCTATGACAGCGGCTTCGTGGGCTATGAATACGAGGAAGGCGACCTGGAGGGCTCGGAGATCGCCAATCCCTGGGTGGACATGGCCGAGGATGAGCTGTGGCAAACCGCCGGTGTGAACCTGAACCTGCCGGAAGGCGCGGAGGCCACGGCGTTCCGCTGGCTGCCGGATGAGGGTCTGGCCGAGATGGACTTCACCCTGGACGGCGACGAGTACTGCGCCCGGGTAAAACCCGCCGCGCTGGAGGCCGGCCAGCTGGAAAACATTTCCGGCATGTACTTCGAGTGGGAGAACGAAGAGGAAGTGACCGTGGGCGGCTGCTACGGCACCATCGGCCAGGCCCAGACCGGCAGCGAGGACTTCGTGGAACTGTGCATGTGGTACGACCTCGCGCCCGGCCTGATGTACTCCCTGTCCGTCTACACCACGGACCCGGACGGTCTGGACCTGGTGGCCGTGGCGGAAGTGGTCTACTCCCCCATGCAGGGCGACGCCTGATGCCGGGAATGCGCGGCTGACCCGCGCGTGCCAAGCAGAGCGAAGCGGCGGATTTACATTCGTAAATCCGCCGCTTCGCTTTGCGCTTTGTGCTGAGCTTCGAGGTCTTCAGCTCCACAGCGTGCGCATGAAGTCGGGATAGGCGCCGTCCACGATGTTCGCCGTGCGCACCAACAGCTCCACGCAGATCTTGCCGCTGTTCTCCTCGCTGATGATGGCGTCGCCATGGATGTTGACCTTCATGTCGTTGACGCAGAACTTGAGCCAGCGATACCGCACGTTCATCTCGTTGGCCACCTTCAGCATGGCATCGGTCTTCTCCCCGGGGAAGGACACCAGCCCAAACACGCGCAGCTGCACACTGTGCCCGTCCTTGTCGAAGATAAACACTATGTCATAGCGCGCGTTGTTCTTGCCGTTGATGCCGCAGACCACCAGGCTGTTGCCGTCGTCCAGGTCCCGGCTGTCCCGGTACTTCAAACCGGCGCTGTCGCACTCGCTCATAAACCGCAATGCCGTGTTCAACATCAGTAATTCCCTCCCGTTTCAGTCGATATTGCCCTCGGTTGACGCTCCGTCCAGGCTTTCCCGGAAGCGGGCTCCGGGTCGCGGCCCGCTTCGCCCGGCGCTATTCGCCCTTCTTCATCTCGCGGCAGCATCCCCGTTTTCAAATTGCAAGAGGCGCATGATTGCGGGGGACGGTTTGCGGTCCGGGCCCAGGGCGACCGGCCGCGGCTGTATGCTGGAAGGCCGCAAGTCACGTAACTTGCGGCCTACATTTAAGGTTTCACGATCACTTGTTCTGGATCGCGGCCTGAGCGGCGGCCAGGCGGGCGATCGGCACGCGGAACGGCGAGCAGGACACGTAGTCCAGGCCGATCCTGTGGCAGAACTCGATGCTCGACGGATCGCCGCCGTGCTCGCCGCAGATGCCCAGGTGGATGTCCGGGCGGGTCTTGCGGCCGGCCTCGGCAGCCATCTTCACCAGAGCGCCCACGCCGGTCTGGTCCAGCTTGGCGAAGGGATCGAACTCGTAGATCTTGTGGTCGTAGTAAGCGCCCAGGAACTTGGCGGCGTCGTCACGGGAGAAGCCGAAGGTCATCTGGGTCAGGTCGTTGGTGCCGAAGGAGAAGAACTCGGCCTCCTTGGCGATCTCGCCGGCGGTGACAGCCGCGCGCGGGATCTCGATCATGGTGCCCACGTGATACTTCATGTCCACGCCGGCGGCCTTGATCAGCTTGTCCGCAGTGGCGACCACCACGTCCTTGACGAACTTCAGCTCCTTCACCTCGCCCACCAGCGGAATCATGATCTCGGGCACGATGTTGTACTCGGGATGATTGCGGTTCACGTTGATGGCGGCGGAGATGACGGCCTCGGTCTGCATCTCGGCGATCTCGGGATAGGTGACGGCCAGGCGGCAGCCGCGGTGGCCCATCATCGGGTTGAACTCGGTGATGCCCATCTCGGCGGCCAGCTCCACGATCTCCTCTTCCTTGTTGGGCAGGAACTCATGCAGCGGCGGATCCAGATAGCGCACGGTCATGGGACGGCCCTGCAGGACCTCGTACATGGCCTCGAAGTCGCCCTGCTGATAGGGACGCAGCTTGGCCAGCGCCTTCTTGCGGGTCTCCACGTCCTTGGCCACAATCATCTCGCGCACAGCCTTGATGCGGTCGCCCTCGAAGAACATGTGCTCGGTGCGGCACAGGCCGATGCCCTCAGCGCCGAACTTCACGGCCTGCATGGCGTCGCGGGGGTTGTCGGCGTTGGTGCGGATGCGCAGCTTGCGCTCGGCGTCCGCCCAGGCCATGAAGCGGCCGAAGTCGCCGGAGATGGTGGCTTCCGCGGTGGGGATGGCCTCGCCGTAGATCTTGCCGGTGGAGCCGTCCACGGAGATCCAGTCGCCCTCCTTGAAGGTGCGGCCGCCCAGCTCGAACTCATGGTCGCGCATCTTGATCTCGGAGCAGCCGGACACGCAGCAGGTGCCCATGCCGCGGGCGACCACCGCCGCGTGGCTGGTCATGCCGCCGCGCACGGTCAGGATGCCCTGGGAGGCCACCATGCCCTCGATGTCCTCGGGGCTGGTCTCCAGGCGGACCAGGACCACGCGATGGCCGTGCTCTGCCCAGCGCTTGGCGTCCTCGGCGGAGAACACAACCTGGCCGCAGGCCGCTCCGGGAGAAGCCGCCAGGCCTTCGCCGATGGGCGTCGCGGCCTTCAACGCCTTGGCGTCAAAGGTGGGATGCAGCAGGGAATCCAGCTGCTTGGGCTCCACGCGCAGCACGGCCTCGCGCTCGGTGATCATGCCCTCGTCCACCAGGTCGACGGCAATCTTCAGCGCGGCGGCGGCGGTGCGCTTGCCGTTTCGGGTCTGCAGCATATAGAGCTTGCCATTTTCGATGGTGTACTCCATGTCTTGCATGTCCTTGTAATGGGCTTCCAGGTTGTTGGCAATCGTCTTGAACTGGGCGTACACCTCGGGCATATCCTGCTCCAGCTGGGCGATCTTGTTGGGGGTGCGGATGCCGGCCACGACGTCCTCGCCCTGGGCGTTGATCAGGTACTCGCCGAACAGCGCCTTCTCGCCGGTGGCGGGGTTGCGGGTGAAGGCAACGCCGGTGCCGGACTTGTCATTCAGGTTGCCGAACACCATGGGCTGCACGTTGACGGCGGTGCCCCAGGAATAGGGGATGTCGTTCATGCGGCGATACACGTTGGCGCGGGGATTGTCCCAGGAGCGGAACACGGCCTTCACGGCCTCCATCATCTGCACCTTGGGATCGGTGGGGAAATCCTCGCCCTTCTGCTCCTTGTAGTACTCCTTGAAGCGGGCGACGAGCTCCTTCATGTCGTTGACGTCCAGGTCGATGTCGTTCTTGACGCCCTTCTTCTCCTTCACCTCGTCGATGATGACCTCGAAGGTCTTCTTCGGGATCTCCATCACGACGTCGGAGAACATCTGGATGAAGCGGCGATAGGAATCGTACACGAAGCGCTCGAACTTGGGATCGGGGTTGCCGGCGATCAGGCCCGCGGCCACCTCGTCGTTGATGCCCAGGTTCAGGATGGTGTCCATCATGCCCGGCATAGAGGCGCGGGCGCCGGAGCGCACGGACACCAGCAGCGGGTTCTTGGCGTCGCCAAACTTCTTCTCATTGATCTGCTCGATCTTGGCCAGGGCCTCGTCAATCTGCTTCTGGATGTCGGCGCCGATGGTCTTGCCGTCCTCGTAGTAGCGGGTGCAGGCTTCGGTGGTGATGGTGAAGCCCTGGGGCACGGGCATGCCCAGGGAAGTCATCTCCGCCAGGTTGGCGCCCTTGCCGCCCAGCAGGTTGCGCATGGTTGCGTTACCTTCGCTGAAAAGGTACACATACTTCTGCATGGTCTGTCATCCTCCCGATATTTATTGCAAAGGGTTACTTAAAAGCACTTCATTATACACCCAGGAGCGACTGTATGCAAGCATCTTTCAGTAAATAATCGCCATTTTATCCATTCTGCGTCAAAAATACGTCAAAGCCGGTCCTTTTTACCCTTTCGGCGTTGACGGAGGCGGAAAAATGGGGCATAATGGTAATTGGAAGAGTTTTTGTTTGCGGAGGACAGCATGTCGCACCTCATCGTATCGGTGGATCCGGGAAGTCCGGCGGAGCGCGCCGGCATCCGCGCGGGCGATCGGCTCGCGCGCATCGGCGGCGTCACTGTCATCGACTTCATCGACTACCAGGCCCTGTCCGCCCGGCGCCGTCTGACGGTGCAGGTGCTCAGGGACGGCATGCCGCTGGACGTGTCCATCCGCAAGGACGAGTATGCCCCCCTGGGCATGAACTTTTCCACGCCCATGATGTCCGGCACCCGGCTGTGCTGCAATAAGTGCCTGTTCTGCTTCGTGGACCAGCTGCCCGGCGACGCCCGGGACACCATGCGGGTGAAGGACGACGACTGGCGCATGAGCCTGATGATGGGCAACTACGTGACGCTGACCAACGTTTCAGACGCGGAGCTGGAGCGCATCATCGAAAGGCACTGCTCTCCCCTGTACATCTCCGTGCACTGCACCGACCCGGACCTGCGCACCCACGTGCTGGGCACGCCCCGGGCGCGGCGGCTGATGGGCCAGCTGCAGAGGCTGTCCGACGGCGGCATCGAATTCCACTGCCAGTGCGTGCTCTGCCCCGGCATCAACGACGGGGACGCGCTGGACCGCACCATCCGGGAGCTGTCCGCCCTGAAGGGCGCCCGCTCGCTGGCGCTGGTGCCCGTGGGGCTCACCGGCCACCGGGAGGGGCTGACGGCGCTGCGCACCTATCGCCCGGAGGAGGCCCGGGCCGTGGTGGAGCTGGCGGAGGTCTGGCGGGAGCGCCTGCTCATTGAGCGCGGCACCCGCTTCGTGTTCCCGTCCGACGAGTTCTATCTCCAGGGCGGCTGCCCCATCCCCCCGGACGAGGCCTATGAGGGCTACGAGCAGATCGACGACGGCGTGGGCCTGCTCAGGCTGCTGGACACCGAGTACCGGGAGGCCTGGCGGCAGCTGCCGGATCAGATGCACCAACACACGCCAAACGGCAGAAAGCTGGCCATCGCCTGCGGCAAGTCCGCCGGGGACTTTATCCGGCAGATGTTGCAGGATTATCCCGTTTCCGGCGCGAATATCTCCGTATACGCGCTGGAAAACACCTGGTTCGGCCCCACCGTCACCGTCTCCGGCCTGATCACCGGCGGCGATTTGACAAAGCAGATGGCTGGCGTGGACTGCGAGGCGATCATGATCACCACCGTCATGCTCCGGGACAACGAGATCTTCCTGGACGACATGACGCTGACCGAGGCCATCGCCCGCCTGGGCAAGCCCATCGTGCCGGTGGGACGGCGGGGCGAGGATCTGCTCAACACCATTCTGGAGCTGAGCGGGTCGGAAATACGGGTTGAGTAATACAAGTTTACATCTATTTGATGTTGGAGGATTACAATTATGTCAAAGCCCTTGGTTGCCATCGTGGGACGCCCCAACGTGGGCAAGTCCACCTTCTTCAACCAGATGGTGGGCAAGCGCATCGCCATCGTGGAGGACACCCCCGGCGTCACCCGCGACCGCGTTTACGCCGACTGCGAATGGCAAAACTATAAGTTCACCCTGATCGACACCGGCGGCATTGACCCGAATTCGGACGATCCGCTGCTCTCCCAGATGCGCCGCCAGGCGGAGATCGCCATCGAGACCTGCGACGTGATCCTGTTCTTCGTGGACGGCAAGGCCGGCCTGACCGCCGACGACGAGGACGTGGCCGACATGCTGCGCAAAAGCGGCAAGCCGGTGATGCTGGTGGTGAACAAGATCGACAATGTCAAGCGGATGGACGACATCTACGAGTTCTACAACCTGGGCATCGGCGACCCCATCGGCGTGAGCAGCGTGAACCTCCTGAACTTCGGCGACTTGCTGGAGGAGCTGTGCAAGCTGTTCCCCGACCCCGACGCCGAAGAGGAGGGCGTGGGTGCCATCCAGATCGCCGTGGTAGGCAAGCCCAACGTGGGCAAGTCCAGCCTGGTGAACCGCATCCTGGGCGAGAACCGGGTGATGGTCTCCGACATCGCGGGCACCACCCGGGACGCCATCGACACCCGCTTCACCGACGACGGGCAGGACTTCGTCATCATCGACACCGCCGGCATCCGCCGCAAGCGAGCCATCGAGTACCAGTCGCTGGAGCGCTTCTCCATCGTGCGCGCGCTGGCGGCCATCGACCGCTGCGACGTGGCGCTGATGCTGATCGACGCCACCCAGGGCGTCACCGAGCAGGACAGCAAGATCGCCGGCTACGTGGATGAGCAGGGCAAGGCGGCCATCATCATCATCAACAAGTGGGACGCCGTGGAGAAGGACACCAAGACCATGGACAAGTTCGTCAAGGAAGTTCGCGAGAACCTGAAGTTCATGGCCTACGCCCCGGTGCTGTTCATATCGGCGCTGACGGGCCAGCGGGTGAACAAGGTGCTGGAAGCCGTGCGCGCCGCCCACGCCGAGGCCACCAGGCGCGTGACCACCGGCCTGCTCAACGACATCCTGGCGGACGCCCAGGCGGCGCTGCAGCCCCCGGCCACCTCCGGGCGGCGGCTGAAGATCTACTACGCCACCCAGCAGTCCGTGCAGCCGCCCACCTTCGTGATGTTCGTCAACGACCAGAACCTGATGCACTTCTCCTACGAGCGCTACCTGGAAAAGCAGTTCCGCAAGGCCTTCGGCTTCGACGGCACGCCCATCAAATTCATACTGCGGGAGAAGAAGAAAAAGGACGAATAGAATAGAGTTCAGAGTTGAGAGTTTGGATTAAGGATGCCCGAGAGCAAGGCGGCGTTGCCGGCCAGGCATCCCAGGCTCTTCGCGGGAACGAAGGCTTTGTTTCGCTCCCGATTTGCGTGCGGCAAACGCCGTCCCAACTCCAAACTCCAAACTCTCACCTTAATCTGGAGGTGAAACCATGGTTTTCAAATGCATCCTTGCCGGCATCATCGGCTACCTGCTGGGGAACATTTCCTCCGGCTATCTTGTGTCCAAGGCCTACGGCCTGCGGGACATCCGCAAGCATGGCAGCGGAAACTCCGGCACCACCAACGTGCTGCGCACCCTGGGCTGGCTGCCCAGCGTGCTGACGCTGGTGGGCGACTGCCTGAAGGGCTACCTGGGCTGCCTGATCGGAAGGCTGCTGGGCGGCGATTTGGGCATGCTCATCGGCGGCTTCTGCGCCATCCTGGGCCACGACTTCCCCGTGTTCATGGACTTCAAGGGCGGCAAGGGCATCGCCACGTCCCTTGGCCTCATCATCGCCATCAACCCCTGGCTGGCTCTGGGCGAGCTGGCGGTGCAGATCATCGCCGTGGCCATCACCCGCACCATGTCCATCGCCTCGCTGATCACCACCGTGGCCTTCCCGGTGCTGGTGGCCTTCATGGAGCGCGGCCGGCCGAACTTCCCGCTGTTCCTGGCGTTCTCCATCGCCACGTCCTGCCTGGCACTGTTCGGCCACCGTTCCAACATCGACCGGCTGATCAAGGGCAAGGAGAACACCCTGGACTTCAAGAAGATCTCCGCGATCTCCAGGAAGGTCATGGACAAGATGAAGCGCAACAAGTAATCACACCCAATGGAATCCATCCATTCAGCATAAACAAACGAAAGGAAGTCGATCCCCATGAGCAAGAAGTACCTGATCGGCCTGGACGTGGGCACCTCCGGCGCAAAGTGCATCATCGCGGACAGCGACGGCAAGGTCGTCGCCTCCTCCACCCAGGAGTACCCGCTGTACACCCCCAAGCCCGGCTGGGCCGAGCAGAACCCCGAGGACTGGTGGCAGGCCTGCGTGCGCGGCCTGAAGGTGATCCTGGAGAAGTCCGGCGTGAACCCCGCCGACATCGCGGGCGTCAGCTATTCCGGCCAGATGCACGGCCTGGTGGCCCTGGATGACAAGTGCCAGGTCATCCGCCCGGCCATCCTGTGGTGCGACCAGCGCACCCAGGCCCAGTGCGACTGGATCACCGAGAAGGCCGGCGGCCTGGAGGGCCTGCTGACCTACACCAACAACCGCATGCTCACCGGCTATACCGGCGGCAAGATCCTGTGGCTGCGTGACGAGGAGCCTGAGAACTTCAAGAAGATGGTTCTGTTCGTGTGCCCGAAGGATTACATCCGCTTCCGCATGACCGGCAAGCTGGGCATCGACGTGTCCGACGCCTCCGGCACCGGCTTCTTCGACGTGCGCAGCCGTGCCTGGTCCGACGGGCTGATCGCGCTGGCCGGCCTGGACAAGTCCATCTTCCCCGAAGCCCACGAGTCCACCGAGCTGGCCGGCACCGTCACCGGCGAGTGCGCGGCGCTGACGGGCCTGCCCGAGGGCCTTGCCTGCTACTATGGCGGCGGCGACGCCGTGATCCAGACCACCGGCGGCGGCATGGTGAAGCCCGGCACGATGGGCGTGGTCATCGGCACTTCCGGCAACGTGGCCATGGCGCTTGACAAGTATGAGGACAACCCCAACGGCGCGCTGCAGCTGTTCTGCGGCAACGAGCCCGGCAGCTGGATGGCCCTGGGCGTGACGCTGACCGCCGGCGGCGGCTATCGCTGGTACAAGGACGAGCTGTGCGAGGCCGAGGCCATCAAGGCCAAGGCCGAGGGCCGCAACGTGTTCGACGTGATGGGCGAGACCGCGGAGCAGTCCGTGCCCGGCGCCAACGGCGTGGTATTCACCCCCTATCTGACCGGCGAGCGCTGCCCCTATCCGGACCCGAACGCCCGCGCCTCCTTCTACGGGCTCACCCTGTCCCACAAGAAGGCCGACATCACCCGCAGCGTCATGGAGGGCGTCACCTACTCCCTGAAGCAGCTGGTGGATATCATGGGCTCCTTCGTGCCCGGTGAAAAGGTCTACACCTCCGGCGGCGGCAGCGTCAGCGCGCTGTGGCGCCAGATGCAGGCCGACATCTTCAACCTGCCCGTGTACACCATGGCCGGGGCCAACGAGGGCGGTGCCTATGGCGCTGTGCTGGTGGCCGGCGTGGGCGCTGGCGTCTGGAAGGATCTGGGCGAGGCCGTGCAGGTCATCAAGCCCGAGACCGAGACCCATCCCGATCCCGCCAACCAGCCCGCCTACAACAAGACCTATGAGGTCTACAACATGCTGTATCACGCCCTGAAGCCCGTGTACGACAAGAGCGCTGAACTGGGCTACTGAGCCGACAGGGCCGGCTGCCATTTGCTGCCGCCTGAGCGCGGGGCGCTCAACCCCATTCGCTGCCGCCTTTCTACCCGAGGTTCGCGCGCCACTGATTCCAGCGCGCGAACCTCGCGGTGGCGGTGAGCGCAGGACAATAAAGCGATTCCCCGACCCCTCTGATTCAGGGTCGGGGAATCTTTCATAGTCGTCATTTGAAAAGTACAGATCCTTCGCTCTGCTCAGGATGACAACGAAACTGAACGTGTCATCCTGAGCAGAGCGAAGGATCTGTCCATTGCGCCATCCAGTCACGCACCATGGAAGAGGCCGAGGCTGCACATTACCGCCGTTCCATTCGCCCGCTGGAATGGGAGGCCAGCACCCGCTGCAAATCCTCATACAGCGCGCACGCTTCCCTGTCGCACGCCTGCCGCTTGCCCATGACCAAATAATCCATGCTCAACTTCATGCACACGCACAGCCGCGCCAGCGTGTCCACGGAGGGAATCTTCTCGGCCCGCTCCAGATGTCCCACAAACGAAGCGGAGATGCCCGCCATTTCAGCCAGCTTCTCCTGAGTCAGGCGCAGCTCCACGCGGCGGGCACGGATGCGCCTGCCGATGGCAGTATACTGAATGATTCCTGTTTGCTCCATACCTATCGCCGCCGTTCACAATATCCCCTTCATTATAGTAAAGATATTTACTATTGTCAAGCGACCCTCTCCAAATTGGTTATAATACAGGCGTAAACTGACAGCCGTGGGGAGGGAGCCGCATCGAGTATATCAAAATCATGCGCGATCTGCGCGAAGACGCGGACCTGACCCAGCAGCAGGTGGCCGACCTGCTCGGCACCTCGCAAACCATGTACGCCCGCTATGAGCGCGGCGCGAACGAGCTGCCCATCCATCACCTGCTCAAGCTGTGCGCCTTTTACCATGTGTCCGCCGACTATTTTCTGGGACTGGACAAGAAAGCTTGAACGTCCTAACACGCGGCCCGCCTCCAGTGGAAGCGGGTCGCGTATTGTTATCTAAGGGGATAACCTGCCTTGTCACGGAACGAACCCACGAGAATCAGGATCAGGTCGATCAGCCAGCCCACGCCGCCCAGGCCCAGTGTAAACAGCCAAATGAGCCCTGTTCCGGTCTTGCCCACATAGAAGCGATGCACGCCGATTTCTCCGAGGAACAGACACAGGAAAAAGGCCGCCCACTTGCTCTTGTAGGGATAATTTCCCCCGTCGCCATTGATATTGGTATTCTGGTTTCTGTTGTTGTTCACCACATTGACCACCACCGGCTGGGATGGCTGGTTTTGTCCACCGCTTTGAGCCGCGCCGCAGGATGGACAAAAGGCAGCATCGCCGATTTCCTTGCCGCAGTTCTTACAGTACATCTTCAATCCCCCTCAAATATCTCTGTCTGGTCAAGCGCCATAGTACTTATAAGTTCTACATCGATTATCATAGCATAATCTATGTAATAATGTCAATAGTACTTTTCAGTTCATTGATACTTTGCATGGAGGGGCGGTGGTTGCGCGTGTATTTTCGCAGGCTCAGAGATATGCGCGAGGACGCCGACCTGAAGCAGACCGACATTGCGGACTACCTGGGCATCCAGCAGACGGTCTATTCCCGCTATGAGCGCGGCTATCAGACCATTCCTCTGGAACTGCTGATCAAGCTGGCCGACTACTACCACGTCTCACTGGACTACTTGACCGGGCGTGTGGACAGGCCATGATCCCCATATACAACGCCCCCGCTTCAAATCGAAGCGGGGGCGATTGCTTTGCCCGGTATCTGGAAAGGGCAGCTTCACAGGGACCAGTCTCACTGTCCCTAATCCCTGTTCCCTTTTCCCTTTTTTACTTCTTCTTCGTGCCGGCGCGATCGACGCCCTGCTGGAAGTTGACGGAGGTGTCGCCCAGCTGGTTGGCGCCGAACTCATAGTCGTTGCCGGGCAGGATGGCGTTGAGGAGGATGCCCGCCAGAGCGCCCACGGCCAGGCCGGACAGGCTGACGGGACCAAGCACGATAGCGCCAGTATTGGAGAAGTTGATGCCCAGGCTCAGGCCCATGATCATCGCGGCAATGACGATGTTGCGGCTCTTGGTGAAGTCCACCTGGTTCTCAACCACGTTGCGAACGCCCACGGCGGAGATCATGCCGTAGAGGATCAGGCTGACGCCGCCGATGGTGGCGGCAGGCATGCAGGAGACCAGCGCCGCGAACTTCGGGCAGCAGGAGAACAGCATGGCCAGCACGGCGGCGATGCGGATGACGTTCGGGTCATAGACCTTGGTCAAGGCCAGCACGCCGGTGTTCTCGCCGTAGGTGGTGTTGGCCGGAGCGCCGAACAGCGAGGCCAGGGTGGTGGCCAGACCGTCGCCAATCAGGGTGCGGTGCAGGCCGGGATCGGCCACGAAGTTCTCACCCACAGTGGAGGAGATGGCGCAGATGTCGCCGATGTGCTCGATCATGGTGGCCAGGGAGATGGGCACCATGATGACACAGGCGCTGATCAGCTTGGCGGTATCCAGGCTGCCGCGCATGCCCAGCACGGTATTTTCAAAGCTGATCGCGTGTCCAAACCAGGCCGCTTCCTTCACGGGAGTGAAGTCCACCTGGCCAAAGATGGCGGCCACGGCATAGCTGCCCACCACGCCCAGCAGGATGGGGATGATCTTGATCATGCCCTTGCCCCAGATGTTGCAAACCACCACGATGGCGATGGCCAGGATGGCGATCCACCAGTTCTGCTCGCAGTTGTTGATGGCGGAGTTTGCCAGGCACAGGCCGATGCAGATGATAACCGGGCCGGTGACGATGGGCGGGAAGAAGCGCATGACGCGCATGGGGCCGAATGCCTTGAAGAACCCGGCCAGCACCACGTAGGTCAGGCCCGCCAGGCCGACCGCCGCGCCGGCGTAGGGAATCCAGTTGACGTCCGTGCCTTCAAACAGCCCCGCCACGGCGGCATAGCCGCCCAGGAACGCGAAGGAGCTGCCCAGGAACGCGGGCACCTTGCCCTTGGTGAGCAGATGGAACAGCAGCGTGCCGAGGCCCGCGAACAGCAGCGTGGTAGCCACCGGAAGGCCGGTCAGCACCGGCACCAGCACCGTCGCGCCGAACATGGCGAACATGTGCTGGAAGCCCAGCAGCATCATCTTGGGCGCGCCCAATGTCCTGGCGTCACGAATACCCTGTTCAGACATGTGAATTCATCCACCTTTCTTTTGTCCCGCGCACACCCGTGCGCGCTTTGGCGGCGGCGCCGCCGTCTATGATAACGACCTCAAGGTCGAAATCAGCTGGTTTTCCGGGGGTATCGGGGTGGCAGTGCCTCGATTTTCCATCGTGTCCGGCGGCATGTACGGCGGACACGGGGCCTTTTTCGTGGCAGGGAGCCTGCCGACCAGAGCGAAAAAGGCTTCCTTGCAGATTTTGCGGCCGGAACCCCCCGGGTTCAAGCAAAATCTGTCAGGGGGTGGCAGCGGAGGGGGACGGAGTCCCCCTTTGCATCATTTATCGCACAGCCACACGCCCGTCTCGTCATCGATGCCCTCAAGGGCGACCCGCACGAATTCGCTCACGGCGGTGGGCACGTTCCTGCCGGCGAAGTCCGCCCGGATGGGCAGTTCCCGGTGGCCCCGATCGATGAGCACCGCCAGCTGGATCCTGCGCGCCCGGCCCACGTCCATCAGCGCGTCCAGCGCCGCCCGGGCCGTGCGCCCGGTGTACAGCACGTCGTCCACCAGCACCACGGTGCGCCCCTCGATGGAGAAGGGGATGTCGGTGCGGTTCAGGGTGGGGTCCATCGACAGGTGGGTCAGGTCGTCCCGGTAGAAGGTGATGTCCACCGTGCCCACCGGCAGCCGCGTGCCTTCCACCCGCTCGATGGCATCCGCCAGCATCCGGGCGATGGGCTCGCCCCGGCGGCGGATGCCCACCAGCGCCACGTTCTCCACGCCCTTGTTGCGCTCGATGATCTCGTGGGCCATGCGGGTGACGGTGCGCCGCATCTGGGCCTCGTCCATCAGCTGGGTCTTTTTCTGCACGGTGCACGCCTCCATCCGCGAAGGAACTCCCTCCGTCACCGCTTCGCGGTGCCACCTCCCTCTGAGAGGGAGGCTGAATTGCGTCTGTTGAGGCCCCCTCCCCGAGGGGGCTGTCAACCGCAGGCTGACTGAGGGAGTTTCGCCTAACAAAATGCCCCCGCCGGCAGGGCAGGGGCATGACAAGCGCGCGCGATCGCGCCGGATTCCATGCGTTTCAGCCGCCTTGCCGACCTCACGGGATCGACTTAAAGGAGAGCCTGGTTGGAACCTCCGTTCCGACCGCAGACTATTATAGCGGCGCACTGAAAACTTACAGGGCGATTTGTGTTAAAAATGTGACGAAACGCAATCAGTGAGAAGTCGGATCCACCACCGCGCCGGCGAACAGGATCGCGCCGGTGGAGCGGTCCACCACGGCGGCGATGAAGGGCCTGTCGCAGTTGAAGGCGATGGGCTCCGGCTCGTTGGCATCCGGAGGGGCCGCGCCCTCCACCATCACCACCTCCGTGGCCGCGGCGGCGCGGGTGCCCTCCTCGTCCAGCTGGAAGCGCACCTGCTGCAAAACGTCGGAGATCACCAGCGGCGTGTCGCTGATGCCGGAGTAGTCGGCATACTCGGCGTTGAAGGGCACCCAGCAGCCCGCGGCCACGATGGCGTCCTTTAGGCTCTCCTCGGTGGACAGATCCAGCTTCGGCAGGCTCAGGGCCACGTTCTGGGGCATGGGCTTGAAGGTGAAGAAGCTGTTGGGGTTCTCCGCCAGGTTGTTCAGCGCCCGCTTCAGCCCACCCTCCGGCGGCAGGGCGATCATCAGCGCCAGGCTGCCGTCCAGGTAGGCCTTGCAGATCAGCTGGCATCCCATGCTCTCGCCGTACTGGGCGTAGGTCAGCTGGTGCATGAAGGGCACGCTCACGTCGCCCTCCGGCGCGTGGAAGGTGTCCTCCCAGGTGTCCTCCGCCTCGAAGGGAGACGCCCATTCCGCCTCCATGGCCACGGCGTTGGCCAGCACCAGCAGCGCGCTTTCGTCCAGGGCCAGGGGGATGTCCTCGATCAGGCCGTTCGTCTTTTCCTTCACCCAGTCGGAGACGCCCTCGGCCCCCGTCAGCGGGAATCGCTCGGCCTCGTAGGCGTCGGCCAGCCGCGCCTCGTATTCCGGCAGCAGTTTGAGGGTGTCGGACACAAACGCGGCGTTGGCCCAGCGGACGCCCGCCTCCACCAGCGGCGCGGCCAGGGCGGTGACTTCGTCGGTGTTCTCCGCGCCCAGCGCGCCCAGCAGCTTCGACCGGGTCTCCCCCGCCGCGCCGTCGGCCGCCATGGACAGCGCCCAGGCCAGGCTCACCGGCGAGACGAAGGCGTTGCGCTCGCCGCCGGACAGCTGCAGAAGCACCTTGTAGCCCAGCCGGTTCCCCGGCGTGTCTTCGGCAAGGGCCGCGCCGCAGAGGAGCAGGATGAGCAGGATCGCGATGAGTTTGCGCATATTCGTACCTCCTGTCGGTTAGTAAGTTGAGAGTTCAGAGTCCATTCTCCAGGGTACAGTTTATTTAGAGTTCAGATTTGGTGCAAATCCCTCGGATTTGTTTTGATATATCCGGCGTACAGGCACCCATCAGTAACTTTATCTGAACTCTCAACTCTAAACTCTAAACTCTTTATTCTACTCTTATCCCCGCACCTGCCGGATGAACGCGGCCACGTCCTCGGCGCCGTACAGCGCGCTGCCGGCCACGAGCATGTCCGCCCCGGCGGCGACGAGCTTCGGCGCGGTCTGAACGTTCACGCCGCCGTCCACCTCCACGATGGCGGAAAGGCCCTTGTCCTCAAGCATGCCGCGCACGGCAGCCACCTTGTCGATGCAGGCGGGAATCAGCTTCTGCCCGCCAAAGCCGGGGTTCACGGTCATCACCAGCGCCAGGTCGAAATCCCCCAGCACGTAGCGCAGGGCCTCGTGGCTGGTGGCCGGGTTCAGCGCCACGCCCACCAGGCAGCCCAGCGAGCGGATCTGCTGCAGGCAGCGGTGCAGGTGCACGGTGGCCTCGGCGTGCACGGTGATAATCTTCGCGCCGGCCTTGGCGAAGGTCTCGATATGCTTTTCCGGGTTCACCACCATCAGGTGGGCGTCCACAGGCAGGCCGCACTTCACCGCAAAGCGGCACATATCCGGCCCGAAGCTGATGTTGGGCACGAAGCTGCCGTCCATCACGTCAAAGTGCAGGTAGTCGGCGCCGGCCTCGGCCACACGCCGGATGTCCTCGCCGATCTTCAGATAGTCTGCCGCCAGCAGGGAAGGGGCAACCTTAATCATAGCGATCCCTCCATCTTTGTCTTGCTTCGTCCAACAGCGCCACATAGCGCTCGTGCCGCTGCCCGTCGATCTCGCCCGCCGCCACGGCGTCCCGCACCGCGCAGCGCGGCTCGGTGGCGTGGTAACAGGGCTGGAAATAGCACCGGCCCTCGCAGGGCGCAAACTCCGGCCAGCTGTCCTTCAGCTCCACCGGGTCGAACAGCTCCGTCTCCAGCAAACTGAACCCGGGGGTGTCCAGCACCATCCCGCCCCCCTCCACGGGGATCAGCTGGCAGTGCCGGGTGGTGTTCTTGCCCCGCTCGATCTTTCGGGACAGATCCCCCGTCTCCAGGTCCAGGCCGTACAGCGCGTTGATCATCGTGGACTTGCCCGCGCCGGACTGCCCCGCCAGGGCGTGCACCTTGCCGCGCAGGGCCTCACGCAGCGCGTCCAGGCCCTCGCCGGTGTCGGCGCAGACCAGCATGGGCTCCACCTCCGCGCCCCGGTACTGCCGGGCGATGTCCGCCGCCCGGGCCGCGTCCAGGTCGCTCTTGTTGATCACCAGGCGCGCCGCGATGCCCGCGCGCCGGGCGTTCAAGAGCAGCCGGTCCACCATCATCAGGTCGGGGTCGGGCGTGGCCGCCGCAGCCACCACCACGATCACGTCGATGTTGGCCACCGGCGGGCGCGTCAGCTCGTTGCGCCGGGGCAGGATGCGCAGGATCCAGCCGTGCTCCTCCCCGTCGCTGGGCGTCAGCTCCACCACGTCGCCCACCTTGGGCTTCATGCGCTCCCGGCGCAGCTTGCCCTGGGCGCGCAGCGTGTGCACCGTGCCCGCGTCGTCCCGGGCATAGTAGAACCCGCCGATGCCCTGCAGGATCGTGCCGGTCAAGGCCGTTGCTTCAGACATTCATACCTCCAGCATGTAGTCAGGGATCAGGAATAAACAGCAGCTGCGCGGCATATTCCATTCCCCACTCCTCACTCAAAACTGACCGTCTGCGTCTCCATCTCCACCCCGTCCATGGTGATCTGCACGGTGTGGTCGCCGGGCTCGGAGCTGGAGAGGGCGATGCGATAGGTGCCGGCGTTCAGCACGCCGTGATACACCTCCTGCACCTGGCCGGAGGGAGCGGTCATGGTCAGCAGCACGTCGCTGCCGTTCAGCGGCACCACCACGGACAGCTTCGAGGCCGGGTAGTACAGCGTCTCCTGGCCCTGGCAGATCGTGATGTCCACGGTCGTGCCCACCATCAACGCCTCGCCCGGGGAGACGCTCTGGCCCACCACCGTTCGGGGCTGGGCGTCCGGGGCTGCTTCCTCGGTGACGCTGCCCAGCGCCAGGCCGTCGGCCTCCAGCAGCGCCTGGGCGTTCTCCATGGGCATGCCCGACAGATCCGGCATCAGTATGCGCTGGCCGCTGACGGTGAAGATCACCGGGGTGTCCTTGGCCTGGGTGGTGTCCGCCTCGGGCGACACGGCGATCACCGTGCCCACCGGCGCGTCGGATTCCACGTACAGCGCGTCCACGGTCTCCACACCCAGGGCCTTCAGCGACTCGGTGGCCTCCTCCAGGCTCTGGCCCACGCAGTCATACATATAGTACCAGCGGGTGCCCAGGCTGACGGTCAGCGTCACCTGCGCAGTGGTGCGCACCCGGCCGCCCATGCGGCGGGACTGGGCGATGACGATGCCCTCCTCATAATCCTCGCTGTAGGCGTATTCCAGCTCGCTGCTGCCGCCCAGCCGCTCCAGGGCGTCCTGGGCCAGCAGCTGCTCCTGGCCGATCAGATCGGGCATGACATAGGTGTTGGAGGTGTTCAGGAAGTACCAGATGCCCCCCGCCACCAGCAGCACCACCGCCGCCACGCCGCAGGCGATCACCGTGCGCTTCAGCTTCTTGCGGTCCCGGGCGCGCTTCTTGCGGCGCTCCTCCTTCTCCCGCTCGATCTCCTCCGGGTCCTTGGGATAGACCACGAACCCGCCCTGGGGATGGGAGATGGACTTGCGCAGGTCGGCGGCCATCTCCGCGGCGGTCTGATAGCGCTTGGAGGCGTCCTTGCACAGCGCGCGCATGACCACCTCGTCCAGGGCCTTCGATATGCCCTCCTGGTGGTCGCGCATGGATTTCGGCTCCTCGCTGACGTGCTTCAGCGCCACGGAAACGCTGGTCTCGCCGTCGAAGGGCACCCGTCCGGTGAGCATTTCGTACATCACCACGCCCACGGAGTACAAATCGCTCTTCTCGTCGGCCACCTCGCCCCTGGCCTGCTCCGGAGAGAAGTAGTGCACGCTGCCCAGCACGGAGCCGTTGCTGCCCTCCTCGGTGGTGGTGGCCTGGGAGGCCTTCAGCCGGGCGATGCCGAAGTCGGCCACCTTCACCCGGCCCTGGTTGTCCACCATGATGTTCTGGGGCTTGATGTCCCGGTGGACGATGCCGTTGCGGTGGGCGTGGTCCACGGCGGCCAGGATGCGGATGGCCATGCGGATGGCGGTGTCCGGGTGGATGGTGCCCCGCTGGCGAATCATCTCCTTCAGCGTCTGGCCGTCCACGTACTCCATGACGATATAGCGCATGTCGCCGTCGATGCCCACGTCCAGCATGTTCACGATGTTTTCGTGGCTCACCTTGCTGGCGGCCTCGGCCTCGCGGCTGAAACGGCGCACGAATTCCTCGTCCGACTCATACTCCGGACGCAGCACCTTGATGGCGACGATTCGGTTTTTCTTTTTATCGAAGGCGCGATAGACCACGGCCATGCCGCCGGTTCCCACGACGGCCTGCACGACATATCGGCCCGATATGACGTGTCCGATCATTGACCGTCTGCCTCCTCAAACACGGCGAACAGCGCCGTGATGTTGTCGGCGCCGCCGTTCTCCAGGGCGATGGAAACCAGGTGCTTCAATTTGTCCTGCCAGTCGCGTTCGGACAGGGCGGTGCGCAGGATCTCCCGCTCGTCCACATAGTTGGTCATGCCGTCGCTGCACAGGAAGAAGGAGTCGCCGGGGCACAGGCCCATCTGCACGATGTCGATCTGCACGGTCTCCTCGGTGCCCAGCGCCCGGGTGATGATGTTGCGCTTGGGATGCACGCGGGCCTCCCGGGGCGTGATCAGCCCCTTCTGCACCATTTCCTCCACCAGGGTGTGGTCGGTGGTCACCTGCATGATCGCTCCCCGGCGCACCAGGTATATTCGGCTGTCGCCCACGTGGGCCAGGTAGGCCGTGTCGCCTTCCTCCGCCAGGGCGGAGAAGGTGGTGCCCATGCCGCTCATGCCCGCGTTTTCAAGGGCCTGCTGGTACACGGCCTCGTTGGCCCGCTCCACCGCGCTGTGCAGCGTCTCCGCGGTGATGCGCTCAGCCTTGCGCATCTGCTCGGAGAACACCTGCACCGCCATGGCGCTGGCCACCTCGCCGGCGTTGTGCCCGCCCATGCCGTCCGCCACGGCGCAGAACCGCTCCCCCTCCAGGGGCGCGTAGTAGGAGTCCTCGTTGATCGGGCGCATCCTGCCGATATCCGTAATCGCGTAGACCTTCATGGGCGTTGACCTCCAGTTGGGTTGTACTTTGTAAATCGTCTGCTTCCTTTTTCAGTGTTCAACCATGAAACAATTAGGAATTAGGAATGAGGAATTAGGAATGAATAGTGCTGCTGACGCTCAACAATCTGGCATTTTCCATTCCTCATTCCTAGAGTGTGTTTCTAAATGCCGGGAGATGCAGTTTCGAGTGGATTTGACTGCATTTCAAGGCGATTTCCCGCAGGTTTACTGGCGGTGCGCTTGCGCTGACTGTGTCATTGCAATCCGAAGGATTGGGATGATGCACCTGAGACGCCGAAAATGCGTTTCAGGTATTTTAGAAACACACTCTAATTCCTCATTCCTCATTGCGCGAAGCGCTGAGCACCTTCCGCCTCAGCTGCCCGCAGGCGCCCTCGATATCGGCGCCCATTTCCCGACGGATGGTGGCGGAAATGTGCTTCAGCTCCAGGCGCTTTAAGAAGGCGTCCACGGCGCGGCGGTCGGGGGCTTCCAGGTTGCGCTCCTTCACGTCGTTGAGGGGGATCAGGTTCACATGGCACTGCAGGCCCCGCAGCCGCCGGGCCAGCTCCTCCGCGCAGCGCACGTCGTCGTTGACGCCCTTGATCAGCGCGTACTCGAAGATCACCCGCCGCCCGGTCTTTTCCACGTAGTACTTGCACGCGGCCAGCACCTCGCTGTAGGGATAGGCGTGGGCCACGGGCATGATCTTCTGGCGGATCTCGTCGTTGGGCGCGTGCAGCGACAGGCTCAATGTCACCGGCAGGCCCTCGGCGGCGAAGTCGTACATCCGGCGCACCAGCCCGCATGTGGACAGGGAGATGTTGCGCAGGGAGATGTTCAGCCCCTTTTCGTCATTCACCAGACGCAGGAACTTGACCACGTTGTCGTAGTTGTCCAGGGGCTCTCCGCTGCCCATCAGCACGATGTTGTGCACCCGGCGCTCAGGGTCCTGCTGCTGGATGTGGCGGTTGGCCGCGGCCACCTGGCCCAGGATCTCCCCCGGCGTCAGGTTGCGCACCCGGCCCTCCAGCGTGCTGGCGCAGAAGGCGCAGCCCATGCCACCTGGGTGGACACGCACAGCGTGTCGCCGTGGTGGTAGCGCATCAGCACGCCCTCGATCAGGTTGCCGTCGGTGAGGGCGTACAGGAACTTCTCCGTCTCGTCGATCTTCGATTTGTAGCTCTCCAGTATGCGCACCGGGTTGGCCACGGCGATCTCGTTCAGCCGCGCGCGCAGCGCCGCGGACAGGTTCGTCATGCCGTCGATGTCCGCGCCCCGGTTCAGCCACTGGCCGATCTGGCCGGCCCGGAACTTGCTCTCGCCCAGGTCCTCCACCACGAAGCGGGTCAGCTCTTCCGGGGTCATGCCCAGGAGTTGTATCTTGTCCATGTGTGTCCTTTCATTGGGGAACGACCTGCCGCCTACTTCCGCCTCATTCTGGCGATGAAGAAGCCCTCCAGGCCGTCCCGGTCGGGCAGGATTTGCAGCATGCCGCCGCTCAGCCGGGGCTTCAGCGCCTCCGGCAGCCACTTGTCGCCCGTATCCGGCTCAAACTCCGGGTGCCTGTCCAGGAACGCTCGCACCTGCGCCTCGTTCTCCTCCGGCAGGATGGTACAGGTGGCGTAGACCAGCAGCCCGCCGGGGCGCACTGCCTCCGCGCAGGCCTGGAGGATGTCCCGCTGGATGGGCGGCAGGGCCGTGAGGCTGTCCTCCGTCTGGCGGTACTTGATGTCCGGCTTGTCGGCGATCACGCCCAGCCCGGAGCAGGGCGCGTCCACCAGCACGGCGTCCATGGCCCACTTCATATTCTCCGGCAGCCGGCGTGCGTCGCGCTCGGCGGGGCGCACGTTTTCAAGCCCCAACCGCTTCGCCGCCGCGCGGATCAGCTCCACGCGATGGGGATGCACGTCCCAGGCGTGCACGCGCCCGGAGGTGCCCATCTTCTCCGCCAGCAGGCAGCTCTTGCCTCCCGGCGCGGCGCAGGCGTCCAATATCTGCATGCCGGGCCGGGGTTCCACCGCCAGCGCAGCCAGCATGGCGCTCTGACCCTGGATGGAGAAAAGACCCTGGCGATAGCCGTCCGTGGCGGCCAGGTTGCCCGCATCCTCGATCACCCAGGCCCCGGGTACGACGCCGGGATGCCACTTGAACTGCTGCCCGTCCAGCCACTTTTCAAACCCGGCAGCGTCCATGCGGGTGAGGTTCGGCCGCACGGTCTGCTCCCGCCGGGGCGGCGTCCAGCCCGCAATGGCGGCGGCAGCCTCCAGTCCGTAGGCGTCGATCAGCCGCTTCGCCGCGGGCCTGGCGATGGAATGCTTCACCGACAGCCAGCCCAGTGGGTCGCTCTCCCGGTCGGGCAGGTTCAGCTCCCCGGCGTCCCGCGCGCGGATCAGGTTTCGCAGCACGCCGTTCACCAGCCCCGTGAAGCCCTCGCGCCGCGCGGCGCGCACCTGCTTCACGGCCTCGTCCACCGCCGCGTGGTCGGGCACGCGGTCCATGAACAGCAGCTGGGCCGCCGCGATGTGCAGGATGTCGTTCACGACGGGCTCCGGCTTGCTCTCCAGGAAGCGGGCGAGCATATGCTCCAGGTACAGCCGGTTCTCCACCGCGCTGTAGAAGAGCCCTGCGGCCAGGCGGCGGTCGTCGTCCTTCAGGCGGGCTTCCTCCAAGCGGCGATCCAGCGCCTGGTTGGCAAAGGCGTCGCCCCGGGCCACGTCCTCAAGCGCCCGCAGTGCCGCGTCCCGGGGGGTGAGGCGGGGGCGATCTGCTTTATGGCCATGAAAGCCGCGCTGCTGGGGTTTGTCGGAAAACGACCTCTTCCGGCCTCGCTCCGCTCGGTCCCCTTCCCTTGAAGGGGAAGGCCTTTGGGTATGACCGCCATTCCTGTTCCCTGTTCCCTGCTCCCTGTTCCCTCTGCCGTTACTCATCTTCTCCTGCCCTTCCAAGAACCGTTCCAACCGCAATCTTCTTTCCCATCAGATACGCCTTCGCGGCCATGCGCTTGCCGCCGGGGGCCTGCATTTCGAGGATCTCCAGCGCGCCGTCGCCGCACTTCACCACCAGGCCCTCCTTGGCTCCGGAGGCGATCACGGTGCCGGCGGGGGCGTCGGAATCCGACTCAACCGCCCGGGCCAGGTACAGCTTCAGCCGCCCGCCGTCCAAGTCGGTATACGCGCAGGGCCAGGGGTTGAGCCCCCGCACCCGGCAGGCGATCACACCGGCGCCCATCGTCCAGTCCACCTCGCCCATCTCCTTTTTCAGCATGGGCTGGTAGGACGCCTCGTCCGCGTCCTGGGGAACGGGCTCAACCCTTCCCTCCAGGTAGTCCGGCAGGGTGTCCGCAAGCAGCTGCGCGCCCAGCTCGGAGAGCCGCGCGGTCAGCTCCCCGGCAGTCTCCAGCTCGCCGATGGGCGTTTCTGCGCTTCGCAGCATGTCGCCGGTATCGATGCCCGCGTCCGTGCGCATGAGGGTGACGCCGGAGACGGTCTCGCCCATCAGGATGCACCAGTTGATGGGGGCCGAGCCGCGGTGCTTCGGCAACAGCGAGGCGTGGACGTTCACCGTGCCGTGGGCGGGTATGTCCAGCAGCTCCTGGGTCAGGATCTGCCCGAACGCCGCGGTGACGCACACGTCCGGGGCCAGCTCGCGCATCTTTTCCACGCCCTCGGGCCTTCGGATGCGCTCGAACTGGTACACCGGCAGGCCCTTCTCCAGGGCGTACTGTTTCACCGGGCAGGCGGTCAGCCTGTTGCCCCGGCCCGCCGGGCGATCCGGCTGGGTGACGACGCCCACGATGTCATAGCGCCCGTCCTCCGCCAGCGCTCTCAGGGAGGGCACGGCAAAGTCGGGGGTGCCCATGAATACAAGTCTGTACTTACTCATTTTCTTCCTCGCTCTTATCGGTGACGTCCTCGATCATCTTGTCGACGTACAGCACGCCGTCCAGGTGATCCAGCTCGTGGCACAGGCACACGGCCAGCAGGCCCTCGCCCTCCACCTCGATGTGGTTGCCCTTGCGGTCCTGGGCGTGGACGCGCACCTTCTCCGGCCGCTTCACGGTGCCGCGCCGCCCGGGCACGGACAGGCAGCCCTCGGTGGCGATGGTCTCGCCCTCGCTCCAGAGGATCTCCGGGTTCACCAGCTCGATCAGGCCCTCGCCCACATCGATGACCACCACGCGCTTGAGTATGCCCACCTGGGGCGCCGCCAGGCCAACGCCGTCGGCCTCGTACATGGTGTCGGCCATGTCGTCCAGCAGCACGCCCAGCCGGTGATCGAACTTCGTCACCTTGCGGGCATGCTTGCGCAGTATCTCATCCTTGCCCAGTTCTACGATCTTGCGAATTGCCATTTTACAATAACCTCCGTGTATCAATGCATGCAGCGGGATGCCTTTGGGCGGGCGGCGACCTCTTCCGGCCTCGCCGTCCTGTTCCCACTCCCTAAAACAGATTGTTCGGATTGACCTCCAGCTCCGCCCGGATGCCCGCGGGAGCCCCGTCGGCCAGGGCCTGCATCTTCCCGGCCACGGCCTCCAGATCCGCCTTGAAGTACAGCTTCAACAGCACCTGCCAGCGCGTCTCGCCGCGGATCATCCTGATCGGGGCCTCCATGGCCCCCAGGCGTATCGTGTCGGCGCGCGCGCCCGTGTCGTCCAGGTAGGCCCCCAGCGCCTTTTCGGCGGTCTGGGCGGCGGCCTGCACGGCGTCGGCGTCCCGGCCGCTGTAGATGATCCGGGCGATCACCGTGAACGGCGGGTACAGCGCGGCTCGGCGATAGGCGCTCTCCTTGGTGTAGAAGGCGCGGTAGTCCTGGGCCGCTGCCAGCTGGATGCCGTAGTGCTGCGGGTCGTAGGTCTGCACCACCACGCGCCCGGGCACATCCGCCCGGCCTGCCCGGCCCGCCACCTGGGTGATCAGCTGGAAGGTGCGCTCCACGCTGCGGAAGTCCGGCAGGTTCAGCGACAGATCCGCCGCCACCACGCCCACCAGCGACACGTTGGGGAAGTCCAGCCCCTTGGCGATCATCTGGGTGCCCACCAGCACATTGGCCTCGCCGCTGCGAAAGCGGTTCAGGATGCGCTCATGGGCGTCCTTCTCCCGGGTGGTGTCCACGTCCATCCGCGCCACGCGGGCGTCGGGGAACAGGCGGCGCACTTCTTCCTGCACCTTCTGGGTGCCCGCGCCGAAGTACTTGATGTAGGCGCTTGAGCAGTTGGGACAGGTCTTCGGCGGCGGCAGGGTCTTGCCGCAATAGTGGCAGCGCAGGGCGTTTTCCGCCTGGTGCCAGGTCATGGACACGTCGCACTGGTCGCACTTGACCACATAGCCGCACTTGCGGCAGCTGACGAAGGTGGAGTGCCCCCGGCGGTTGATGAACAGCATGGCCTGGTGCCCGCCGTCCAGGCAGGCGCGAAGCTCCGCGGCCAGCTTTGCCGAGAAGATGGAGTGGTTGCCCCGTTCGAACTCGCCGCGCATGTCCACGATCTCCACCTCTGGCAGCGGCCTGCCGTTGGCCCGCTGGCGCAGCTCGATCAGCGTGAGCCGGTTCTCCGGCCGCACCCCGGGCATGGCCCGCATGTAGGTGCTGATGGAGGGCGTGGCGCTGCCCAGCAGCAGCACGGCTCCGTGCTGCTGCGCCCGCTTCCAGGCCACCTCCCGGGCGTCGTAGCGGGGGCGGTGGTCGGACTGGTAGGTGGTCTCGTGCTCCTCGTCCACCACGATCACGCCCAGGTTCTGGACCGGCGCGAACACGGCGCTGCGCGCCCCGATGACCACCCGGGCCTCGCCGGAGCGGATGCGTCGCCATTCGTCGAAGCGCTCCCCGGCGGACAGGGCCGAGTGCAGCACCGCGGCGTCGCCGCCGAAGCGGCCGTGCAGCCAGGCCACCATCTGGGGCGTCAGGGCGATCTCCGGCACCAGCACGATGGCGCTTTTGCCCATCTCCAGCGCTCGGCGGATCAGGCGGATATAGACCTCCGTCTTGCCGCTGCCGGTGACGCCGTGCAGCAGGAACCGCCCGCCGCCGGAAAGCGCCGCCGTCAGCGTCTCCACCGCCCGCTTCTGTTCGGGCAGCAGCGCCGGGTCGGCGGTGCGCTCGTCGTTTGACAGCGCGTGGGGCGTGCGCCGCTGTTCGCTTTCGCGGATCGTCACCGCGCCCCTGTCCACCAGTGCCTTCAGGGCGGACTTCGCCTCGATCCTGGCGGTCTCCATGTCGCCGTCCTTCAGGGCCTTAAGCAGCTCGATCTGCTTCTTCGCCCGGGGGTTGGCGGCGATGAAGGCTTCCAACTCCCCGTCCGTCAGGTTCAGCCGCGCCCAGCGGGTTGTGCGCTCCCGCACGCGGCCGCCCCGCATCTGGGCCGGCAGCATCAGCCGGAGCGCGTCCACCAGG
Organism: uncultured Eubacteriales bacterium; assembly: GCA_902800625.1. GTDB lineage: Bacteria > Bacillota > Clostridia > Christensenellales > Aristaeellaceae > UBA2862. The sequence goes on from CADCFG010000012.1 coordinate 71,588, forward strand.
TTGCACAGGTAGCGCACGTGCATCCACTCCGCCAGCTCCATCAGGTCCGGCAGGACCACCGGCTCCTCGCGGACGACGCCGCGAACGGCCTTCACCTTCTCCGGCGGGACGTCGCAGCTGTCCGACAGCGACACCACAAAGCCCTCCAGCGTCCGTGGGCCGAAGGGCACCTGCACCAGCTGGCCGGGCTGAACGTCCATACCCTCGGGCACGGCATAGCTGAACTGCCGGTCCACCGCCTCGGCGGACAGGTCCACGATCACGTTGGCGTAGGTCATTTCCCCTGCCTCAGTTTCACCACCGCGTCCAGTATGCCGTCGGCCGCGTCCCGCTTGCTCATCAGCGGCATGGCCGTCTCGCCCTGGGCGGTGATCAGCGTCACGGCGTTGGTGTCCACGCCAAAGCCCGCGTCCGTGCGGCTCACGTCGTTGGCCACCACCAGGTCCGCGTTCTTCTTGGACAGCTTGCCCCTGGCGTTTTCGATCATGTCGTCCGTCTCGGCGGCGAAGGCCACCAGCACCTGGCCGGGATGCTTGCGCTTTCCCAGCTCGGCGGCAATGTCGGTGGTATTCTTCAGGCGCAGAGTCATGCCCTCGCCCGTCTTCTTGATCTTGCTGGCGGCAGTGGTCTCGGGGGTAAAGTCCGCCGGGGCGGCGGCCTGGATCACCACGTCCGCCCATTCCCCGCGCGCCAGCACCGCCGCGCACAGGTCCGCGCTGGACTGGATGGGCACCAGCTCCACGCCCTTGGGCGCGGCCAGGTTCACCGGCCCGGACACCAGCGCCACCTCCGCCCCGCGGTCCCGCGCGGCCTCGGCGATGGCATAGCCCATCTTGCCGGTGGAGCGGTTGGTGATGTAGCGCACCGGGTCGATGCGCTCCACGGTTGGCCCCGCCGTCACCATCACGCGCACGCCCTCCAGGTCCCGCTTCGCGTTCAAAAGCGCGTCCAGCGCCTCCACGATCTCCTGGGGCTCGGCCATGCGGCCCACGTCGTCGTCCCCGCAGGCCAGGCGGCCCACGCCGGGGCCCACGGTCTTCGCGCCGCGCTCGATCAGGGTCTGCAAATTCGCCTGGGTGGCCGGGTGCCGCCACATGTTGCTGTTCATCGCCGGGGCGATCAGGAGCGGCGCGGTCATGGCCAGGGCGGTGGTGGAGAGCAGGTCGTCGGCGATGCCACCAGCCAGCTTGGCCAGGCAGTTGGCCGTGGCCGGGGCGATCACGAAGGCGTCCGCCCACTTGGCCAGCGCGATGTGCTCCAGCTCCCGCCGCGGCGCGAAGGTGTCGGTGGAGGCGGCGTTCCCGCTGAGGGTCTCAAAGGTCAGCGGCGGCACGAACTTGCAGGCGTTTTCCGTCAGCACCACCCGCACCTTCGCCCCGGCCTTCACCAGTCGGCTGGTCAAGTCGCAGGCCTTGTAGGCCGCGATGCCGCCCGTCACACCCAGCACGATTTGCTTGTCCTTCAGCACTTTCCTGCCTCCCTTACAACCCAAAGAAGCGAAACCGATCAAACGTCGGGTTTCGCTGTCTGGGTTCAGATGGTTTCAATAACCTCGCGGTTCAATTATTCCTCGGCTTCCGCTTCCTCGTCGCGGGTATAGGTGATCAGCCGGCGGTTGATCTCCTCGATGGCGATGGACAGCGGCTTGGTCTCCTTGGTGTCGATCAGCGGCAGGCTGCCGCCGATGATCTCGCGGGCGCGCTTGGACGCCTCCACCGCCAGGGTGTAGCGGCAGTCAACCTTTTCCAGCAGCTCGCCAATGGGGGGTTCGGTCATCATAACGATATATCCTCCTTGTTCAAATCAAATGTCGGTGTTTGAATGGGGAATTTGGAATGAGGAGTCAGGAATTAACAGCGAACACTTTTCATTCCTCATTCCTCACTCCTCATTCCTAATTGAGAAGCGAGGCGCTCAGCTGATCCAGGAAATCCCTTCGGTTCCCGATCTCCAGTCGCTTGGCGGCGATGACGGCATAGACCTCATCCGCGGCGATCTCCAGGGCGTTGGGCACGTCGCTCCAGTCCTGGTGGATGATCACATAGTGGTACTTGTAGGCGGTGGCCACCTCGCCGGCCACGTTGTTCAGCCGCACGCGGATGGATTCCTCCGTCTCGGTACCCCGGCCCCGCAGCCGCCGCTCCAGGTTTTCCCGGCTGGGCGGGCAGACGAAGATGCCGGTGACGGTGTCGTCCTGGGCCATGGCCTGCAGGCAGCCCTGCACGTCGATCTCCAGGATCAGGTCGTGGCCCTCGGCCAGCTCGTCCTGTACGGTGCTCTTCAGCGTGCCGTAGCGGTTCTGGTGCACGTGGGCCCACTCATAGAACGCGCCCTCGTTCACCAGCTGGGTGAAGCGCTCGTCGCTGACGAAGTGATAATTCACGCCGTTCACCTCGCCGGGGCGCGGCGCGCGGGTGGTGCAGGACACGGACAGCTTCACGTCCGGGTGCTTTTCGATCAGCTTCTTGACGATTTCGGTCTTGCCCGCGCCTGCCGGGCCGGAGATGACGAACAGCCTGCCTCGATTGGCCATGTGGTATCGCCCCTTTTTCTTATGTATTGGGAAAACCGGGGTTCAGATCCGTATCACTCGACGTTCTGCAGCTGCTCCCGCAGCTTTTCGATTTCCGCCTTCAGGTCGACGGTCAGCTGGGTGATGGGGATGTCCTGGGACTTGGAGGAGATGGTGTTCACCTCGCGGTTCAGCTCCTGCACGATGAAGTCGATGCGCCGGCCGATGGGCTGATCGCTCTCGAACAGCTCCCGCAGCTGCTGCACATGGCTGTTGAGCCGCACCGTCTCCTCGGCAATGGCGCTGCGGTCGGCCATGATGGCCACCTCCATCATCAGCCGCGTCTCGTCCACCTCGCTGCCCACCAGCTCCTGCACGGCGGCCTTGAGCCGCTGGGTGTACTCCTCGACGGTCTGGGGATAGCGCGCCTCCACGGCGTCGGTCATGCGCTTGATGGCGTCCACCCGGCCGGACAGGTCCGCCTTCATGGCCTCGCCCTCCCGTCGGCGCATGGCGATCAGGCCGTCCAGCGCCTCGTTCAGCGCCGCTTCCATCAGCGCCGCCACGGCATCCTGGTCCTCCTCTGCCTCGGTGACCGTCAGCACGTCCGGCATCCGGGCGATGGTCATCAGCGTACGGTCGTCCCGCAGCCCGCCGCCGGAGGCCGCACTCAGCTGCTGCAGCGCCTCGGCATAGGCGTTGAACAGCGCCTCGTCCGCCAGCACCTTGCGGGAATCCGTGCGCAGGTTCCGATAGGTCACGAACACGTCCACGTGGCCCCGGGACAGCCGCCGGCCGATGATCCTGCGCGCCGCGTCCTCCAGGAACATCAGGTTCCGGGGCATCCGGAACGAGAGGTCCAGGAAGCGGTGGTTCACGCTCTTGACCTCCACCGTCATCTGGCGGCCGTCGATCTCCTTCGCCGCGCGGCCATAACCCGTCATGCTCAACATAGTTCCGTCCCCCAGCTCGCCTCTATGGCGAATGATAAAATCCCAAACATATTATACCACAATAGCCTGCGCTTGCCTATGGGGTAGCGGAAAATTAAACCTAAAATTCCGGAATTGACCCCGTTTCCAGACCAGGTCAGGGATTATTGAAGCCAGCACCGAGCCTACTCCCGAAGAGGAAGGCTTAACCGTCTCAAAAACTCCTCTTCCCCGATCACCTCGACGCCCAGGCTCTGGGCCTTGGCCAGCTTGCTGCCGGCGCTCTCCCCGGCGACGACCAGGCTGGTCTTCTTTGAAACGCTGCCCGCGGCCTTGCCGCCGGCCTGGCGGATGGCCTCCTCTGCCTCCTTGCGGCCCATGGAGGCAAGCGTGCCGGTGACCACCACGGTCATGCCCGCGAACGGCCCCTGGGAGGTGTCCTTCTTTTCCCACCGGGGCGAAACACCCGCGGCCAGCAGCGCGTCCACCAGGCGGTTGTTGGCCTCGTCCTCGAAGAAGCCCGCCACGGAATCCGCCACGATCTCGCCCACGTCGTCCATCTGGATCAGCGCGTCCCGCTCCGCATGGCGCAGCGCGTCCACGCTGCCGAACCGCTCGGCCAGGTCCCGGGCGGTCTTGGTGCCGATGTTGGGGATGCCGATGGCGTAGATGAAGCTGTCCAGCTTGCGGGTCTTGCTCTTTTCGATGGCAGCGATCAGGTTCTCCGCCTTCTTTTCGCCGAAGCGCTCCAAGCCGCAGAGCTGCTCCTTCGTGAGCGAATACAGCTGGTCCGCCTCCTGGAGCATCCCCGCGTCCACCAGCTGGGCGGCGGTCTTTTCCGAGAAGGTGTCGATATCCATGGCGTCCCGGCTGGCGAAGTGGGAAAGGCGCATGACGATCTGCGGCTTGCAGCCGTCCCGGTTGGGGCAGAACAGGTGCGCGCCCCGCTCGATCAGCGCCGCGCCGCAGCTGGGGCAAACCTCGGGCTTCACCACGTCCCGCTCGTCCTCGGTGAACTCGTCCACCCGGCCCATGATCTCCGGGATGACCTCGTTGCTGCGCCGGATCCACACCCGCGCGCCGATCTTCACCCGCTTGCGCTGGATGTCCTGCCAGTTGTTCAGCGTGGCCTGCTTCACCGTCGCACCGGCCAGCTCCACCGGTTCCACCTTCGCCACGGGCGTCAGCTTGCCGGTGCGGCCGATCTGCCAGGTCACGTCCAGCAGCCGGGTGGTCATCTCCTCGGCCTCGAACTTGTAGGCCACGGCCCAGCGGGGGAACTTGTCGGTGTAGCCCAGGGCCTCGCGGGTGGCGTAGTCGTCGATCTTGATCACCGCGCCGTCGATGTCATAGTCCAGGCCGCCCCGGCTCTCCTCCACCTGCCTGACGGCGGCGATGGCTCCCTCCAGGCTGTCGGCATCGATCTCGCAGTCGGACACCGGGAATCGGTTTTCCCGCAGGAAGTCCAGCATCTCATGCTGGCTGGCGAATGACCTGCCCTCGATGTAGCCCACGTCGTAGAAGCAGGCGTCCAGCTTGCGGGCGGCGGTGACGTTCGGGTCCAGGTTGCGCAGCGCGCCTGCGGCGGCGTTGCGGGGGTTCTTCAGCGGCTCCTTCGCCGTCTCGTTGTACTTTTCCAGCACGGAAATGCGCATAAAGCCCTCGCCGTGCACCTCCATGCGCTCCTTGAACGGTATGGACAGCGGGATGGAGCGTATGGTCATCACCTGTGGCAGGATCGCCTCGCCGGTGACGCCGTTGCCGCGGGTGGCCGCCTGCGTAAGCTGCCCGCCCGCATAGGTCAGGTTCACGGTCAGGCCGTCGAACTTGTGCTCGACCACGTACCTGATCGGCGGCAGGTTTGCCCCGGCGGCGTTGGCGTCGGCGCGCAGCTTCTCCGCCCGTCGCGCCCAGTCCTCCAGCGCCTCGATGGACTGGGCCTTGCCCATGCTCCAAAGCCGCGCCAGATGGGTGTGGGGCTCGAACCCCGGCAGCACCGCGCCGCCCACCCGCCGCGTGGGCGAATCCGGCAGGCGCACGCCCGTCTCGCTCTCCAGCTTCACCAGCTCGTCGTACAGCCTGTCGTACTCCGCGTCGGCGATGGTCGGGTTGTCCAAAGTATAATACTGATAGGCCATCTCGTTCAGATAGGCCACCAGCTGCTGCATGCGCTCCACGGTCATTCCCCCCGTCGTTTGTCTTTCAACAGTATACCACATTCGGGGGATAATAGACAAATGGATTTTGGCGCAAAAAAACGGGGCCGCTTCATTCGAGGCGGCCCCGCAACCATTCCTGTTTCCCTGTCCCCTGTTTCCTATTTTTCCACCTTCACAATCGGGGCGGCGACGGCGGAGAAGGTGCGCTCGGTGCCATTGGCAAAGCGGATCTTCACCCGCTGCTCGGCGCCTTGCCCGGTGAGGGCCAGGACTTCGCCCTTGCCGAACACGCGGTGATACACGGCGTCGCCCTCCCTGAACACCGCGGCGGGCCGGCTGACCCGGGTGGCGGCGCCGGCGTTCCAGCTGGGCAGGGGCCTGTCAGGGCCCTTCGCCGCGCCGGTCAGGCCCAGCTTGCGGTCCAGCTCGGCGCTGCCGGTGCTGGTCCTGTTTCCGAAGGAGCTGCCGGACTGGTACCTGTTGTTGTAGGGCGAGCGGGTGGGCTGGTTCCAGCCGGACTGGCTGGGCGGGGGCACCCTGCGGGTGTCCATGCGGCCCATGCCGTCCACGATCAGCCGCTGGGGGATCTCGGTGACGAACCGGGACAGCTCGTTGGCGTTTCGGGTGTTGTACAGCGCGCGGGTGCGGGCGTGGCTCATGAACAGGCGCACCTTCGCCCGGGTGATGCCCACATAGGCCAGGCGGCGCTCCTCCTCCAGCAGCTCCTCGTCGAAGATGGCCCGCGTCAGCGGGAACACGCCCTCCTCCATGCCGGCCAGGAACACCTCGTTGAACTCCAGGCCCTTGGCGGAATGCAGCGTCATCAGCGTCACCGCGCCGCCGGATTCGTTCATGGCGTCCAGGTCGCTGACCAGCGCCACGTTCTCCAGGAAGGCGTTCAAATCGCCCTCGGGGTTCAGCTTTTCAAACTCGCTCACCGCGCCCTGCAGCTCGCGGATGTTCTCGATGCGGCTCTCGTTCTCCTCGCTCTTGTCGGCCTCCAGCGCCTTCACATAGCCAGTGCGCTCGATCATCTCCTCCACGAATTCACTGGGCTTCTTTTCGTACATCAGCTCCGTCAGGTCGATCATCAACGCGGCGAACTCGCCCAGCAGTTTCTTCGGCCGGGTGGCCAGGGGCGTGTTCTCCCAGTCCAGCGCCGCGGACAGCAGCGGCATTTCGTTCTCGGCGGCGTATTCCGCCAGCTTGTCGATGGTGGCGTCGCCGATGCCCCGCTTGGGGGCGTTGATGATCCGCCGGGTGGACACGTCGTCGTCCGGGTTCACCAGCGCGCGCATGTAGGCCACCAGGTCCTTGACCTCCTTGCGCTCATAGAAGCGCTGGCCGCCGTAGACCCGGTAGGGCGTGCCGCCGCGCACAAAGGCCTCTTCAAGCACGCGGCTCTGGGCGTTGGTGCGGTAGAGCACGGCGATGCTGCCCGGGTTCTCGCCCCCGGCGATCAGCTTGCGGCTCATGGCCGCGATGAAGGCCGCCTCGTCCCGCTCGTCCATGGCGTGGTACAGGGCGATGCGCTCGCCGCTGCCCGCCTCCGTCCACAGGGCCTTATCCTTGCGACCCTTGTTGTGGGCGATCACTTGGTTGGCGGCGTCCAGGATATTGCCGGTGGAGCGGTAGTTCTGCTCCAGCTTGATGGTCACGCACTCGGGAAAGTCCTTCTCGAAGTCCAGTATGTTGCGCAGGTCCGCGCCGCGCCAGCCGTAGATGGACTGGTCGTCGTCGCCCACCACGCACAGGTTGTGCCGCTCCCCCGCCAGCAGCCGCACCAGCATGTACTGGGCGGCGTTGGTGTCCTGGTACTCGTCCACCAGGATATAGCGGAACTTGTCCCGGTAGTAGTCCAGCACCGGCGGATGCTCCGTCAGCAGCTCCAGCGTCCGGATCAGCAGGTCGTCAAAGTCCAGCGCGTTGTTGCCCCGAAGCGCCTGCTCATAGAGGCGATAGGCCTCGTACAGCTTGCGGCTTCTGAAGTCGCCCTCCGACTCCTTCAGCCACTCCTGGGGCGTCAGCAACCGGTTCTTGGCATCGGAAATGACCGCGCGAATCTGCTTCGGCGGGTATTCCTTGTCGCTCAAATTCAGCTCCTTCGCCACGCCGCGGATCACCGTCATGCGGTCGTCCTCGTCGTAGATGGCGAACTGCCGCTTGTAGCCCAGCTTCTCGATGTCCCGGCGCAGGATGCGGGCGCAGCAGGAGTGGAAGGTGGAGATCCAGGCGTCCTCGCTGGCCTCTCCCGCCAGGGCGTGCACGCGGTCGGCCATCTCCCGGGCGGCCTTGTTGGTGAAGGTGATGGCCAGGATGTGCCACGGGGCCACGCCCTTCTCCATCAGATAAGCCACGCGATAGGTGAGCACCCGGGTCTTGCCGCTGCCCGCGCCCGCCAAAACAAGCAGCGGCCCTTCCGTCTGCTCGACGGCGGCGCGCTGCTGTGGGTTCAAATCGTTCAGATTGATCATTTAATCGGCGTCCTTTTTGTCCAGGCTCTCCAGCACCTTCTGATAGCCGCCCGCGCCATAGTTCAGCGCCCGGTTCACGCGGCCGATCGTGGCGGTGGAGACGCCGGTCTTTTCCACGATTTCGGTGTAGGTCGCCTGGCTCTTCAAAAGCTGGGCCACCTCCAGCCGCTGGGACAGGTCCTGAATCTCCCGGATGGTAAACAGATCCTCAAACAGGCGGTAGCAGTCCTCCACATTTTCCAAGGCCAGGAACGCCTTGGCCAGGTTGTCGGTCTGCTTGCTTTGCAGTCTGGATGAAAACATGCCTCAACCCCCCACATTCGTGTATTGTATTTCTCAGGTACGCGTATTAATAATATACCACACTAACGCGCAAACGTCAAGCGCCGCGCGCGCTATTCTCGTCTGTTCGCAAAAATCAATAATCCCGGGTCTTCTGGTTGTGCTCGCGCAGCAGGTGCATCAGGCCCTCCAGCAGCTCCTGGTTGCCCTGTTCAAAGTTCAGCTGGCTGTGCAGCACGGCGTCGGACAGGGAATCCTGCAACAGCACCGAGGGGGAGATGTCCATGGCGTTGCACAGAGCCACCACCGTCTCCACGCTGGCCTTCTTCTCGCCCCGCTCGATATGGCCGATGAAGGAGCTGGAGACCCCGGTCTTTTCGGCCAGCTGCTCCTGGGTCAGCCGGTTCAGCACCCGCTGTTGGCGCACCCGCACGCCCAGCTTCTCATAATCCATGTTATCGTCCTCCCGTGCGTGTTCACTACCAATAGTGTAACCTGTTTCGTCCCAAAAATGAATTATCCGGGGATTGTGTTTTTACACCATTGGTAGCCGAGCAACATCATTCCGGCTATTGCCTTTCCCGCGGTTTCAGGTTATAATAACACCATGAAACACAGATGGATCCTGGCCTGGCTTCTTCAGGCCGTCGAGATGTTCCTGGCAGGGCTGCTGGCGTCGCTGGCCGTGGGCTGGGGCGCGATCCCCGGCGGCATCCTGCTGTGGGGCGGCATGCCCCTGGCGGGGCTGTTTTCCGCCTGCCAGGCCACGCGCCGGGGCCTGAACAACTACCTGGCCTGGCTGGCCCCCGCCCCCTGCCTCTACGTCGCCCACCATGCGCTGTGGGGATTCGCGCCGCCGGCCGGTGCTGGGCTTCTGACCGCCTTTTTGTCCCTGATCGGCGCGGCGGCGGGCCATGTGCTCGTGCAGCGGGGCAAGGCGCTGTGGACCGACAAACGCAAAGGAGCCTGACCATGCAGCAGCAGACCTCCGAACAGCTCCGGGCCTGGTTCCGGAACGTGGAGCCCATCTATCCCGAGCTGTTCAACGCCGCCCACGCCATGTGCGGCAACTACGACCTGGCGGAGTACGCCCTGCGCAGCGCCATCTTGGACGTATGGCTGCAAAACACCTCCGGCGGCATGGGCTTCCGGGAGCGTCTCCGCGGCGCGCTGCGCCAGGAGGCCTTCGACGCGGCGCTGTCCGAGGACGCCGACCGGGCGGAGTTCACCTGGCCGGGTTACGCCGACGCCAGCGACGATCCCGTGCTCGGCCAGCTGGCCCAGGAGCGGGTGGAGATCCAGCGCCTGGCGGTGCTGCGCCACGGCTGCGGCCTGCCTGCGAAGGCCATTGCCCGGCTGACCGGCATGGGCCAGAACCAGGTGCGCGCGGAATTGAGCCGATTTGAAGCCCGCTGCCGCCGGAACCTGTCCGGACAGGACCGCGCCCGCGCCGAGCAGCTGATCGCCCGGCGGCTCAAGCGGCTGCTGGCCCAGGGCGGCCCCGGCATCCCCCAGCCCTCCCAGGTGTACCGTGCTTTCGAGGCCGAGGCCGACGGCGCGCAAGTCACCGGCCACCGCGTCTCCCGGGTGGTAGGCCGCGTGCTGATGGCGCTGCTGGCGCTGGCCTGCGCCGCGGCGTTCTGGCTGTTTGCCGTGCTGGTGCAGCCAGTATAACTATAGGGCGCGCCCGCGCCCGTTTTGCCACTGGCGATAAAAGACCGAACCGGGGCCGCCCCTTTCGGGGCGGCCCCGTGTTGTTACAAACGTCAACAGACCGACGGACCGTTTAGAAAACCCGCCACGCGAGGAAGCACGGCGGCGGCCCAAAGGCCGTCGCCGTGCTCGATTTCAAATCTCTTCAGCTATCGCGCGGGTCAGTTCCCGTCGACGTATACGTATATGCCGTTGTCCTCGGCGTATTTCAACGCATAGGGATTCTCCCCCTGGATGACCAGTATCAGCTGATCACAGCCCTTGAAGGCGTCGCTGCCGATTTGACGGACGTCCTTGCCAATGAATACCAGCCGGAGCTCGGCACAATTCTCAAAGGCCCTCGCGCCGATGGCTGTCAATCCCTCAGGCGCCACCACCGCCCGAATGCCAGCATCCCCGGCAAAGGCTTCGGGTTCGATCACCGTCAACGCCCGGGGCAGCGTGAATACATCTCCGGCGCCTATATCAGCAGCGGGGAGCAGCACTTCGCCGCATCGCTCGCAGGCAATGCCGGGATAGCAGTCCGACCGCGGAACGCCGTTCACGGCATAGTGATGGCCCAGCATCGGCAGGGGCTCAGGCTCCTGGGATACCTCGCCGCAGACGGCGCAGTAGATTTTATCGGTCATCCCGTCGGCGGTGCAGGTGGCGGCGACGCCCTTCAGGGTTTCCCAATCGTGGCCCGTTGCCAGGATCTCCTCCGTCTCGCTCTCGTCGCACACGCCGCACACGTGCTTCCGGGCGCCGGGTTCGGTGCAGCCGGGTTCCTCGACGATTTCCCAGTCGCCCCAGCTGTGGCCCGTCGCCGGGATCTCCTCCGTCTCGCTCTCGTCGCACACGCCGCACACGTGCTCCCGGGCGCCGGGTTCGGTGCAGCCGGGTTCATCTACGATTTCCCAGTCGCCCCAGCTGTGCAAATCGGTCGCCGGGATCTCCTCCGTCTCGATTTCCGCACACACGCTGCACACGTGCTCACGGGTGCCCGTATCCACGCAGGTGGGCTCTTGCGTAGTCTCCCACTCGCCCCAGGTGTGCACGCCCGTCGCCGGGACCTCTTCCGTCTCCGTCTTGCCGCAGGTATCGCAGGTGCGCTTGCGGCTGCCCGCATCCACGCAGGTGGGCTCCTCGATGTATGTCCAGCCGCTCCAGGCGTGTATGCTGGGATCGTCGGTATAGGTCAGGTCCTCGGCCTTGAACAGGTTGGTGATTTTTATATCAAAGCTGTAGGTGATTGTGGCCTTACCCGTCTCGAAGCAGTAATTGCCAGCGTCATCCATGTAGGAATAGCCCTTCATAAACAGCTTGTCGGGATAGCCCGAGTATCCGCTGTCGCAGTTGGTCAGGTCCACCAGGTAGTTCACACCGCCCATGTTCACCAGGTTCCACATGTGCAGGCCGGAATTGCCGCCGGTGGAATACATGTTGCCCTGGACGCTGATGACGCTGATATCCTCGTCGAACTGGCTCATATCGCAAAGGTACTGGAAGGCCTTGGAGTAGCCCTCGCAGACCACCTCGGTGTCGGGATCGCCGTCGAACACCCACACCAGCTGCCACGGGTCGCCATAGGGATAATCACCCGGCCCGGAGGCGGCGTTGTTGTAGGAGGCGAGATCGCAGATGGCTTCCTTGTAGCTGGTCAGCTTGTCCATGTCGCTCAGGCCGGCGCTGCTTTCGAGGATCTGCCCCGCGTTCTGGACGGCGGATTGAACGGCGGCCGCCTTGGAGGTATCCATCTCCAGCGTGCCGGTATTGCCGCTGGTGGAATAATCCCGGGAGACCCAGAACTTGAATTTGGACACTCCCTTGCTGCGATAATTAATGGTGTAGCTCTCGCCATTGAAGGCGTTGTTATAGCGGGTCCATTTGAAGCGCAGCGTCTTGTCATACCAATACAGGTCATAGGGACAATCCACCAAGAGCGCTGTGAGAACCCGATTGATCCTGTCCTCATTCAGCTCCAGCTTTTCATCGACAGCCGCCTGGGCCTCGGCAGTAACCGCTCCGTCTTCATCATAGAAGGACTCCAGTTCAAAATCAGCGGGCGTGTAGCTCGCCTTGTCGTAAATCGCGGTCAGCGGTATCTCCAGCTCCGTGCTGGAGCGTTCGCCACGGGCCACTTCAGCAATCATCGGTTTGACCGCAAGATAGATATTGTAGTCGATTCCCGTCAGCCGGCGGCCCGCGACGCTTCCATAGGCGGCCCGGAACATCACCCTGCCCTGTTGATTGACGGCCATGGCGCGGTTGATGAAGCCGGCGGCGGCCGCATCGCTGTCAAAGCCCAGATCCGGGCAGGCCGCCTGCTCCTCGAATTCCACCCACTGGGGCGTTTCTTCGTCGCCAGCGCCCTCCGTAAGCGCGGCAGGCAGGCCCGCACACGCCAGAAGCGCCGCCAGCAGCAGCGCGAACATTTGCCTCATTCCACGCATAGAGCCCACCTCCCTTGATTACATTATAACGGCAAAAAATAATCATGTCAAAAGAAAATGATGCCGCAGCCCTCGCGGCGCGTCCATTCGCGGCATTCCCGTGCGCGCGAGGCCGAAACCGCGCCCGCCCGGCAGCGGGTCCAGGCCCGTAAATAATTATCCCTGAAATGGATGGTGATGTCAAGTGAACAATTCCGGGCGAAACAAAAGCCTTCCCCGAGGGGAAGGCTGACAGGCTGATTATTCCTCCCAGAACAGCTCGTCCAGCGTCCTGTCCAGCGCCCGGCAGATGGCGATGCACAGCCTGATCGTCGGGTTGTAGTCGCCCTTTTCGATGGCGTTGATGGTCTGGCGGGACACGCCCACCGCGTCGGCCAGCTGCTGCTGGGACATGTCCTTTCCGGCGCGGGCGGCCTTCAATTTCAGGTTCTTCATGTCAATCCTCCACAGCGCGCCGGTCCATGGCCCGCTTGACGACGACGCAGACCAGCACCACCACAAACAGCGCGCCCACAAACAGGTTCATGTTGTCGTACAGCCGCTCGGCGATGGTCTCGCCCCGGAACAGTCTGCCTATGCCAATTGCGATGTTCAAAAGGCTGACGGCGCTGATGATGATGAGCCAGGTGCGCGGGCTCTCCGAAGCCTTGAAGTAGGCGTCGTGGAAGATGGCGCTGGCCACGAACACCGCGATGGACAGCAGAGCGCCGATCATCACCGAAATGCCCTCCATGAAGAAGGGGATCTCCATGGAGCGAAGGACCATCCAGACGGCCAGGTAGACCAGCAGCACCGCGTAGGCCGTGGTGAACGCCTTGCCCCGGGCGATCTGCTGGCGCTCGTCGTACTCGCCCTTGCCGATTGCGCCCTTCTTCTTTGCCATCTTTGCCAGCACGGTGCAGACGATCGCCACGACCAGTATGCCCGTCACAAAACCCAGTGCCATTGCCGTATTCATAGTGTTTCCTCCTCTGATGTCATGCCCGCGCTTTGTGGGCGGTTTTCCTGTTGACAAGAGGAGTATAGCACGCTCCGGACAAAATGTCAAGTATATTTTACTAATTATCCAAAATATTTTTTATTGTGTCGTGAAAAGGCGGCCCGCTCGATGAGCGGGCCGCCATGGTTGTGCATCAGACGTGCAAAGAGTAGTTCGGTGCTTCCTTGGTGATGTTGATGTCGTGGGGATGGCTCTCCACCAGACCGGCGCTGGTGATGCGGATGAACTCGCCGCGCTCGCGCAGGGCCTGGATGTTCTCGGTGCCGCAGTAGCCCATGGAGGCGCGCAGGCCGCCGATCAGCTGGAACACGGTGTCAGCCAGGGGGCCCTTGAAGGGCACGCGGCCCTCGACGCCCTCGGGCACCAGCTTCTTCTGGCCCTCCTGGAAATAGCGATCCTTGCTGCCCTCGCTCATGGCGGCCAGGCTGCCCATGCCGCGATAGACCTTGTAGCTGCGGCCCTGGTAGATCTCGGTGTCGCCGGGGGCCTCCTCGGTGCCGGCGAACAGGCTGCCCATCATCACGGCGGTGGCGCCGGCGGCGATGGCCTTGGGAATGTCTCCGGAGTACTTGATGCCGCCGTCGGCGATGATGGTCTTGCCGAACTTGTCGGCCACCTCGGCGCAGTCCATGATGGCGGTGATCTGGGGCACGCCGATGCCGGCCACCACGCGGGTGGTGCAGATGGAGCCGGGGCCAATGCCCACCTTGACCACGTCCGCGCCAGCCTTGATCAGGTCCTCGGTGGCGGGGCCGGTGGCCACGTTGCCGGCGATGATCTCGAGCTCTGGATAGGCGGCGCGAATCTTCTCCACCATCTTCAAAACGCCCTGGGAATGGCCGTGGGCGGTGTCCAGGCCGATCACGTCCACGCCGGCGGCCACCAGCGCGGCCACGCGCTCCATGGTGTCGGCGGTCACGCCCACCGCCGCGCCGCACAGCAGGCGGCCGCGGGCATCGCGAGCGGAATTGGGATACTTGGCGCTCTTCTGGATGTCCTTGATGGTGATGAGGCCACGCAGCATGAAATTCCCGTCCACGATGGGCAGCTTCTCGATGCGGTGCTTCGCCAGGATCTCCTTGGCCTGCTCCAGGTTGGTGCCCACCGGCGCGGTGATCAGGTTCTCGTGGGTCATCACGTTGCGGATGGGCTGGTCGAAGTTGGTCTCAAACCGCAGGTCGCGGTTGGTGAGGATGCCCACCAGCTTGCCGTTCTCGGTGATCGGCACGCCGGAGATGCGGTACTTGCGCATCAGCTCCTCGGCGTCGGAGACCTTGTGCTCCGGGGAGAGGAAGAAGGGGTCGGTGATGACGCCGTTCTCCGAACGCTTCACCTTGTCCACCTGCCCGGCCTGCTCTTCGATGGACATATTCTTATGAATGATGCCCAGGCCGCCTTCGCGCGCCATCGCAATCGCCATGTTGCAGTTGGTGACGGTGTCCATCGCGGCACTGAGCATCGGGATATTCAGTTTGATGTTCCTGGTCAGCTGTACGGAGAGATCCACTTCCCGGGGAAGGACGCTGCTGCGCTGGGGGACCAGCAGCACATCGTCAAAAGTCAAGCCTTCTCGAATGATCGCCATATGCCTCACCCTCCTGTATTTTTCTGTGACCGTATAAATACGTCCACATATTTATTGTTCGACATTATAACAGGCCATCGACAAGTTCAATAGGGAATTCCCGTTAAAATTTCGCGAGGTGCGCAAAAGAATTGGGAGCGGCCGTTGGTCGCTCCCATAAATGCCCTTTATTGCATGTCCGCCAGCAGCTTCTTGGCGCTGGAGATGCGCACGCTCAGCGTGAAGATGTCCACCGCGTTCTGAAGGTCCGCCAGGCTCGGGAAGGAAGGCGCGATGCGGATGTTGGTGTCGTTGGGGTCCTTGCCGTAGGGCCAGGTGGCCCCGGCGGGGGTCATCACCACACCCGCCTTCTTGCAGCGGGCCACGATGTCCTTGGCGCAGCCGGGCAGGGAGTCAAACAAGATGAAGTAGCCGCCCAGGGGCTCGGTCCAGGTGCCGATGCCCAGGCCGCCCAGGTCCCGCTCCAGCGTGCGCTCCACGGCCTCGAACTTGGGCCGGAGGATGTCGGCGTGCTTGCGCATATGCTCCACCATGCCGTGGATGTCCCCGAAGAAACGCACGTGGCGCAGCTGGTTCACCTTGTCGTGTCCGATGGTCTGGCGGCGCATGTGCTGGATGAAGTCCTCCATGTTGTTGGGGCTGGTGGCCAGCGCGGCGATGCCGCTGCCGGGGAAGGTGATCTTCGAGGTGGAGGCGAACTTGTACACCAGGTCCGGGTTTCCGGCCCGCTTGCACTCCGCCAGGATCTCGATCAGGTAGTCCTGCCGGTCGTCGTACAGGTGGTGCATGCCGTAGGCGTTGTCCCAGAAGATGCGGAAGTCCGGCGCGGCGGGCTCCAGCCGGGCGAAGCGGCGCACGGTCTCGTCGGAATAGGAGATGCCCTGGGGATTGGAATACTTCGGCACGCACCAGATGCCCTTGATGGCCTCGTCCTCGGCCACCAGCTTCTCCACCAGGTCCATGTCCGGGCCGGTGGGCGTCATGGGCACGGGGATCATCTGGATGCCGAAGTACTCGGTGATGGCGAAGTGGCGGTCATAGCCGGGCACCGGGCACAGGAACTTCACCTCGTCCAGCTTGCACCAGGGGGTGTTGCCCATCACGCCGTGGGTCCAGCAGCGGCTGACGGTGTCGAACATCACGTTCAGCGAGGAATTGCCATAGATCACGATGTCCTTGGGATTGTTCTCCATCATGTCGCCCAGCAGCTCCCGGGCCTCCTCGATGCCGGTCAGCTGGCCGTAGTTGCGGCTGTCGGTACCATCCTCGCAGGTCAGATCCGAGGTGGAATCCAGCACGTCCATCATCTTCATGGACAGGTCCAGCTGGTCCTGGCAGGGCGCGCCGCGGCTCATGTTCAGGGACATGCCCAGCGCCTGCTTGCGCCGGTACTCCTCCTTGAGCCTGTTCAGTTCCTCGGTCAGCTCCTCGCGGGTCATGTCAATATAGGGCTTCATGGCGGCTTCTCCTTTCAATTTTGCAGGAATCGCAGCATTTTGATTCATTCATTGCCAGTTTTTGCGTCATAATAAATGGATGTTACAAAAAATGTGAATCACAAAACCGGACATCCTGCAATTACGTTACCACAACCCGCCGTAAATTGCAAGGCCCTTTATGTGTTTTTTGTGCTAACGCAAAAAAGGGCGGGTTCCCCCGCCCTTTCTATCAGGACTTCCTTCTTGATGGCGCTGCCACGATTCCCCAGGCATGATGGATCGGCTCCGCAGCCGCCGTGATTTCGCCGCCGAGGCGTGAAAACGCTGCTGTTCCAATCTCACTCGACCACCCTCAGCGCCCCGTTCTCCACCTTCCAGGCCTGGCCCACCTCGGCCCCGGCCAGGTCCTCGGCGTCGGTGCAGGTGATGAAGGTCTGGATGCCCCGCAGTCGGCTGACCAGCTGGCGGCGGCGTCCGGGGTCCAGCTCGCTCATCACGTCGTCCAGCATCAGCATGGGCCACTCGCCCGTCTCCTCCTTCATCACGTCCAGCTCCGACAGCCGCATGGCCAGCGCCGCGGTGCGCTGCTGGCCCTGGGAGCCGTAGGCGCGCACGTCCCGGCCCTCCACCAGGATTTGCACGTCGTCCCGGTGCGGCCCCACGGAGGTGGTCAGCCGCCGCAGGTCCGTCTCCCGCGCACCGAACAGCGCCTCGGCGATGTCCCGGGCGTCGTCGCCCATGGACACGCTGGGCAGATAGCGGATCTCCAGCCGTTCCCGGTCGCTGGAAATCTCCCTGTGGGTCGCCCCGGCAACGCCACTCAGCTTTTCGATGTAGGCCCGGCGGTGGCGCATCAGCTCCGCCCCGGCGGCGGAGAGCTGCTCGTCCCAGCTGTCCAGCGTGGGCAGGTATTGCGGCTGCACCGCCGCAGCCTTCAGCGTCTCGTTCCGCTGCTTCAGCGCCCGGTTGTAGCGCTGCAGGGCATAGAAATAGGCCGGGCGGACCTGGGAAAGCCCCATATCCACGAACCGGCGGCGCTCGGCGGGGCCGTCCTTCACGGTGCGCAGGTCCTCCGGGCTGAACATTACGCCGGTGACGTGGCCCATCAGCTCACCGGTGCGGGACACCTCCTGCCCCGCGATCTTCGTCTTACGCCGGCCCAGGCTGGGCAGCACGATCTCCACCTCGTGGGAGCCGTCGCGCCTGAGGGCCTCCAACTTCACGTCCGCGAAATCCGCGCCCCAGCGGATCAGTTCCCGATCCTGCCGCGTGCGGTGCGACCGACCGACGCAGCAAAGGTACAGCGCCTCCAGCACGTTGGTCTTGCCCTGGCCGTTGTCGCCCAGCAGCACGTTCACGCCCTCGCAGGGCGAAAGCTCGCAGGCCTCGTAGCTGCGGAAATTCGTCAGTTGCGCATGTGTGATCTTCAAGGCGCGTCCGCCCTCCCGTTTCTGTGTCCCTTCCATTATAGACAGTTTTCCCCTCGCCCGCAAGCCTTGTTTTGTTCACTTTCCCATGCGCAAAACTTTACAGCCGTTCCCGGAAAAATCCGCCCGCGCGTATTGACAAAACCGTTCCGGCGTAGTATAATATCTTGTGTTGTCGAGGGAATCCCCTCGCAGACAGCTTCATATCTGGGTGTAGCGCAGTTTGGTAGCGTGCTTGAATGGGGTTCAAGAGGCCGAGAGTTCAAATCTCTCCACCCAGACCAACAAAAA